>CAXUHM010000032.1:0-35910 GCA_964250935.1 uncultured Terriglobus sp. | reverse complement strand
GATGACATACTACTGTTGTGTCTTCCAGCAGTGCGAAGGGCAAGCTGATGCATGCTGGCCTGCTGTTAAGAAAGCATCGGAATAGGTGGAAGTATACGGCCGGCTTCCGCGCCCGTTTATCGCGATCCGACACGGCGCACCACTGATCGCGCTCGGGTGCGTTGGCGTCCATACCGAACCGTGGAACTGCCTCGTCATCGAGGAGCGCTTGTTGAGGCACGAACGATCATTGAAAACGCCTGGGTGCATTAGGGAGTGCTTTCGCCTGTTATGAGATTCCGCATCAGGCGGAACGCTGCAGCCTTCAAGGCTACGCCTCGATCGGCTTTCTGAGCCGTCGCTCCAGGGTGTGCATGAGCGGTGTAGTGACACGAGACATTGAGGTGTTCTGCTACAGAGTCGAACAGGACCATCGGAATTAGGACTCTGGTCCTCAATTCGCTCTCACCATCGTGTCCGGTTGGAAATTCAAGCCCAGCTTGAATCCTCTGCCCTCTGATTGCCTATAATTCAGCACCGTATTGGCAAGAACATGCGAACGAAGGAGAGATTTCACCCAAGTGCAGAACTGGCACTTAGAAAAGCTGCTGGATTTGAGCTGCGAAATCCACTCCTTCCAGTACCTACGTATTCTTGCTGTAATTGCTTTCCGGTACGTTTTCGTTTCATCTTGCCTGGTTCCATCGCTCAGGTCGCCTGCCCTGCTGGGCTTCGCTGGCTGTGCGCTTAATGTCGTTTTCGGGGAAAACAATGCGTGTATTAGTTGCGGAACACGATGCAGCACTTTCCATGTTTCTGAAAAGGGGACTGGAGGTGGAGGGCTACAGCGTCCAGTTCGCTGCGGATGGTGAAACGGCACTTGCGTCAGCCTCGGCCAGCCCGCCCGAGCTGCTGATTCTAGACTTGCATCCTTCTGACTCGGACGGTACAGAGGTTCTCAGGGCATTGCAGCACATTGATCGTCCTCTTCGCACGTTAATGCTCAATCAGCGGACTTCATTGCAACACCGTATCTCGTGTCTAGATCTCGGAGCGGCGGACTACCTCCAACGGCCGTTCTACATGCGGGAACTGCTGGCGTGTTGCCGAGCGATCGAACGCCGAAAATGGCTTTTGCATGAGACTGTAATCGTTTACGGGGACGTGAAGCTACACCGGTTAAACCGCACGGTAGAACGGGCAGGTGTCTCCGTCGAACTCACGCTTACGCAGCATGCCATGCTGGACTATCTTCTTGAGCATCGAGGACGTATTCTTGATCGTACTGAATTGCTCGCCGAGGTCTTTCACTTATCGGCTGAGACCCAGACGAATGTCGTTGATGTCTACATCTCTTGTCTTCGGTCTAAGCTGAAGGTGAAGCCGGAATCACCGCCCCTCATCGAGACGGTCCGCGGCCGCGGTTACACGATTCGGCCCGAGACTAGGCCAGAACCGAAACGTACGGTGCAAGGTGCCAGCCCATCGACGGGGGAAGACATCGCCTGAAACCTGACCCTAGTCTGGCAAACCCCAATCAGCACTCATGATCCATGCCCACATTCAACCAGTCGCAATGTTGATCAAAGCAGACGCGGCAAACAGTTTGTGCCACCGACCTCCACGGCTTTCATCGGAGCCATTCGTTTGAAGCGCGTATCCGCAGCTCCCAAGTTGCTTATGCCAAAAGCGATGTGGTGCCAAGCTTAGCCCAATCCACCGCCGTTGACGGTTCGGGAGGTAGCCGTTATCTCGTGCTGTGCGAGGCCCACTGTGCTTGGCCATTGCTGAAGAACCAAAGCCGTTGATCTGCTTCATCCTGAACACTCCTTATAGACTTGCTCAGTGTCCTGAGAAATGCTTTCACTGCTCTCGTGAGCTTGGGTACCAAAGCGACGTTTCGATCGAGAGCTCGAAGATAGTACTAGGCTATGTCCAACCATTGAGACTCATCAGAGTCTTCCCCGCTGAGGACCAACACAATCACCCAAATGGGGTGTACCAATCTGCACAAACAAGATCTACATTGCCGTATGTCCTTCATTGATGCTGTTTGTCTAGCTGCAATGGCATCCATCGCCATCATACTTTTCGTGCCAGCTCATGTCCTACCACGATGGCTACATCGGAAAAAACAGAATGGGATGAAGTTAGGTTCCGGTCGAGCGACCGCGCGTAGGCGACGCGGTATCGCCCGCCGCAACCAACTTTCTAGTCGTGATTTTCAATAAGCTAAGGTCAAAAGTGCTCGATTGATCTTGTCTGTCGTGAGCGGCAGCGACTTCTCCGATGAAGGCTGCCAAGGCATGCTCGTTCATTCTGAGCCGGGCTACTAGATGATCGGGATCGTACCAATGGCGAACTTGATACCGCTTTAGTTCAAGGCGGTACAGCTGGCAAAGTGCATCTCACGTTCACTTTACGAATACGACGGAGCAGATAGACGAGCTTGACTTACATCCTTAGAGCCCAGCGTGCTTAGCGACCAGCAGCGATCCAAAACGGCGGAGCATTGGCCGCAGTTAATTCAGATCTGCAGCTCATTTCATAGTTATGAGCGTGATAATGAGCAGCCCTGTGAGTGGGCGGCGCTCAGTGCAGAAGCCCCTTCGTTCCTGTTGCTATTCGCAAGGCCGGCTGACTGACCGGTAGCTACCGTGCTTAGCTGAAGGAAAGCTCGCCTGGCCTGTCGTGCACACGCATACTAGTGCAAACAATCATCTTGTCTAAAGCCCAGCGTTTGTAAGAAGAGTGGCGTTATCTCGAGCGACTTGCGCCAAGGAATCATTTGACGCTCAACGGCGAGTGCATCACAAGCTTCTTCCGTATTCACAATGTTGTTCAAGAAGACGACTGTTATTGCGTCCTCTAGGGAACTGTAGTCAGCCGTCCAGCAAACATCCCCGAAGTTGAACGTTGTCTTTGCACCGCTAGGGCTCTCAGCAAAGCTCAAAGTTGCGGTCTTTACCATTGTCGAACTGTAAGAGAAAATACCAGGACGATACGTCGCTTATAGCCGACGTTCCCTGTCCTTCGCGCTCTCCTTGAAAAATCACTTTCGTCAGACCAAATCAGCTTGTCCAACCAGACAGAAGTGCTATAAGCTCCGAAGTCGTCGGTTGAGTCCGGTTTTCACCGGGGCGCCTGTCGTGTACAGCCATGGGATTGCGAGCCTTCCACGCGGACCCTGAGTTGCAACACGCCGGTGGCGGCAATCCGTAAGCTTCGAAGAAGCCAAAATAATGATACGACAATTAAGATCGTAGGCGGACTATCGATCCACTCTGCTCAGCCGATCATAGTCCGTATGACGGGTCTCCTATATTTCGCAGCATTTTGGGCTGCTCTATCGACTCCCGCAGCCCTACTTTGCGGTGCCTGCATCAGTCGCGGCGAACCGATCCATGATCCTCAGGACAAGGCACGTATACAGCCGCCGTGCTGAAAAAGTCGCAGACTATCTAAGAGCTCGAAACGTGAATCGCCCCCAAAAGCTTAAGCAGGTGTACCGTGCGGCTCTGGGTGACATCAGCATCGGACTTCACCTCTATGCGAGACAATCCGAAAACCCGCAGGTTCAACCTCCTGCCGATTCGTTTGCATTTTCTCGATGTGGGCTCGAACCTCTGCGAAGGCGACGGTGACGAGAGATGAGAGGTTTTCTAACCGATCCAACAGCATGGCCGACAGCAACTTGACGTCGCCAGGATACCAGTCATCTGGAGTCTCGACCACGGCCTGCTTCAAAGCCGTCGGCAGTATTTTCTCCATTTTGACGATCCACGCTTCATGAAGAGAACTTTGTTGGTAGCTACGCAGGGCTAGGCGCTGAAGCATCCGTCCGTCGACGGCAAACGTAGAGACATTACCGTGCGGTCCTCCGAACAGGTGACTGTGGTCGAAGAACGTTGGGTAAAAACCATCATCCCTAGACGTGAAAAGAGCTTGCCGACTATCCGTGTGAAGCGCCCATACGTCGAACAAGAACATTCCTAAGCACTCCGGTACATTTCTGACAGATGACCTTAAAGCTGATGGGATCATTTCGAATGCTTCCTTTCCCGTCGCTTCAGGAACGTATCTCGAAGCAAAGTGGAATCCTGGCTCACCGGGGCAGCCGCCTAGGGGCGTTTTAAACCAGACCCGGCCGTCCTTGCAAAAAGCACTATCTACGAAGATTATTTTGTGCTCTGGGACAGGAAGACCGAGCGCACGACACAATTTAGAGCCGATCAGGTCATTGGCTAGCGCGTTTGGTCCTTGCAAATCATTCTTAAATTTGACCACCCAGAGCTTCCGATCGTGATCTTCCACCAAGATACTTTGGGCAGAACCGTTCATTTTTCGGACAAATTGCAATACGGGACTAATAGCCGGCATACAGCCGGCGGTTGCAGCTTCCAAGGCAAACATCAAAACCCTCAATAGAACAGGCTTCCGAGTAACACACTATCTGCTCTCGGTTCTTACTGTTTTTCCTAGGAAGTACCGCAGATTCTTGGCTGGTCAAGCCGACACGTCAAGCGGTCAGACTATAACACTGGAGCACTCGTAGATCGCATTGCATCTTGCTGGATTGTGCACCCTCTTGACCGATTTCTGGAGCCCGCATTGAACTTACTCGACGGCACAGCGCATGCACAGCAGTCGTGACACTAGAAAACACGTTATCCCGACGTGTAAAGACATAGAGATGCATCGCGTCAACAGTCCAAGGTGTCTCGCCTATGAGAAAGGCTGCGCAGGCCTTGTCGCGATATTGATTCTGCTTGATAAGGTAAGACATCCTTGCTCATCAAGCGACGAACCCGGAAATAACATATTTGCAAGGACGCACCAAGATTAGGGGCAGGTCTTTCCTCGTCATTGTCTCCCACAAACGTGTGCTCTCGCTTCAGATTTTAGGATTGGGAGTTCCTGTCCGTGTGCCAGAATGGGACACTCTTGATAAGAAAACTTTAATTCGTTTCACAGCTACTTACATTTCTCCATGCCTCCTGTGCAAAGCTTGTCGTGAGTAGACGACATTCTGCGAAGGAGTCTTGAGACTTTATGCGTGTACCGCCAAGAGTTGAACTACTTTCCTGCCCTATTCATTTTGCAAGTCGGGACGAACTAATCGGCATCATTCTTAAGGGTATGGTTCAGCGCAGCATTGTCGTATCTCATCAGAATCTACATGGCCTCTTTTTACTACGGCGTTCCCAGGAGTTGCGTACCTTCTACAATTCCTGCCACCTATGCTATGTAGATGGAATGCCAATTATCTGGCTGGCCAAGCTGTGCGGCTTCACAGTCGGGCCGGAGCATCGAAACACGCAGCTTGATTGGTTGAACTCACTTCTAGAACACGTCAACAGTAGTCGCATGAAGATGTTCTTCTTAGGTGGAACTGCTGCAGTCGCTGAACGTTCCAAGCAGTTTATGAATCAACACTATCCCGATATCACTTTCGCAGCACACCACGGCTTTTTAGATGGAACAGACACCCATGATCTCGAACGCTCGATTACCGATCTAAATCCCGACCTACTCTTGATAGGTATGGGTATGCCCAATCAGGAATTGTGGCTTCATCATGCGCGACCCCGTCTCAGGTTCGGTGTTGCGCTTACAGGCGGTGGCATCATGGATTACTTAGTAATGCACAAAGCGACGCCTAACCGCAGAATCGCTTCCTGGGGATTGGAATGGCTACTCCGCTTCTCACAGGAGCCGAGACGTCTTGGAGCTCGCTACCTACTCGAACCTTGGAGTCTGTTGATTCCAGCGATGAAAGAAGTCGCCATCCATCGTTTGCGGCTCGCTAAGCCGCAGGCCTCCTCGCTGCAGCGACAAAGCCCGTTCGTCATTGCTCAGACACTCGTCGTGGGACGCACAGAGGCAGACACGCCAACCTTAGATCGTGGGCATGAGGACATCGTGGAGAGCCTGAGGCCCTAACAACCTAGAGATGCAGGGGTACAGAAGACGACCTAGGTGTGAACACGGCCGGAACCAAGCATGCGGTTCGCGAGGGGCCTACTCTCTTATTCAAAATCCGTAGCAGGGGAATGTTTCACGTATAAACGAGCACCAAGTTGCATGGGCTGAAGCGTCATAAGGCGCTTCTTACTGCAGTATCGATACATGTTATTGATGAGGTCAGGATCGAGTATGCCATCGCGAAGTCAGTCTCGATTAATTGGATTGATCTCTGTGCCGGCCTTGATCACTGATTTGGCTCTGATTTGGCTGACATTTGGCGTGTCAGAACTTGTCATCTGTGAGCTTGTTCATCATCAACGTTGGCATCTCTTCTCTGTATCGATGCGGTGGGTCTTGCTATATGTGATTACGTACACGTTGTTTGGTAAAACACATCACCTTTTTACCCTTCAATATTATCTACTGGGGGTTCAACTGACTGCACGCATTTTGCAAGTATCGGCGTACAGTCTCGCCACCATTGTTGCCGGCCGTTCCTTGCTTAGCTTACCTGTGTCGACCTGGGGATTGTGTGTCGGTTGGTTGATAGCTACGAGCCTACTCATTGCGGAGAAGCACATCTTCCGAGTGCAGTTTTCACAACTCTGGATTCAGAAGGCACCTTTGCGCTCAGCCCTAATAGTCGGAGCTGGAAGCCACGCAAGGCGCGTCTTTTCATTGCTGCTTCATTCCCCATCCCTGAATGTGATGCCATTGGGATGCGTTACTGAAGATGCTCTTTCATCTACCCCTGTCCTCTATAGCTATGGGTATGACTTTCGGGAGCATACGCCAATCATTGAAGGACCGATTACGCAGGAACTACTTGTGAACCTGAAAGTAACGGATTTGTTTGTGACAGACGAGGCCGTGTCTGTTACTCGGCGGCAGGAAATCACGCAAATTGCAGTCGACGCTGGAATTGAACTCTTCTTCATGCTTAGTTCAACACCGAGCGTTTTGGGAAACCGAATGAAGTATTGTTTATTAGATGGTGTCCTCATCGGGTCCACCGGGTCTATAGCGCCAACGCGCTTGACCTATGTGTTAAGTAAGCGCGCTCTTGACATTAGCGTCGCCCTGCTCGCCCTAATCATGACCCTGCCCGTGTCGTTCGTCATTGCTGTAGCGATTGCCTTTACCTCGCCTGGCCCCATACTTTTTGCGCAGCAGCGGGTCGGCTCGCAGGGCCAGTTATTCTCCATGTTGAAATTTAGGACCATGTACGCTAGTGCAGCTCGATATGAACGATCACCAGAAGCACCAAACGACTCCCGCATCACGCTGGTAGGCCGATACCTCCGGCGCACGAGTTTAGACGAGTTGCCTCAACTCTTGAATGTACTTCGAGGAGACATGTCTCTCGTCGGGCCCCGTCCCGAAATGCCGTTTGTAGTGTCTAGTTATGATGCGATTTGCCGAGAGCGACTTTCGGTACCTCAGGGCATAACTGGGATGTGGCAGCTCAGCGCAGACCGTCGCCACGTCATTCACGACAACATTGAATACGATCGTTACTACATCGAACATCGGAGTATGTTTCTGGATCTGGCTATTTTGCTTCACACGGCGATCTTTGCGATGAGGGGCATTTAGGTTGATACCGTGGGACCACGATCATACTGGTCTGAGTACCATCGCCCACTGATCTGAGTAAGGCATTTGGAGATCCTCTTTATGGCATTGGTGTCTGTAGTCATTCCAACACGCGGCCGCCCTCACGAAGTGGTTCGGGCGATTAAGACAGTGCTCGCACAAACGATGAGAGACTTTGACGTCATGGTCATAATCGACGGCCCCGACAAGGCGACAATCGATGCCGTAAAAGCGGTGCCTGACTGTCGCATCCAATGGAGAGAGCTCGAGGAAAGCGTCGGAGGAGCCGAAGCGCGAAACATTGGGATCCGGGAGGCTACGGGCAAATGGATTGCCTTGTTAGATGACGACGACGAATGGCTACCAACAAAACTCGAAGAGCAACTACATGTGGCAGGTACACTGTCGTCGCGATGCTTTGTTACAACGCGATTTATCGATAGTCGACCTAATGCGGCTATCGTTCAACCTGGCTCTCAGCGAAAGCCAAATCAAGCGATTAGTGAATACCTGTTTGCAGAGACTTCGATGCTGGGTTTCCGGAACGGCTTTATGCAGACCTCGACGTGGTTGGTCCCGCGGGAGGTGATGCTCGAGGTTCCCTTCACCAAGGGACTGCCACGAAACCAAGAGACTGACTGGTTGATCCGTGCCATACCTCAGCTTTCCCTTGAGGTCGGTATCGTGTGGAAGACGCTGGTGGTGTTCCACAATGAATCTAGCACGGGTCGCATTACAAGCACCACGGATTGGCAAAACACTCTAGGCTGGGCGATTGGTGGAGGGCATTTCACACCGAAGGCACTCGCCTTTTTTGTTGCAACCGTCTGCATTCCTGGCGCTCGGTTGAGTGGCGAACCGGTGTCAGTGTTCTGGGATCTGCGCCGAGCCTTAAAGGAGTCTGGGAGCAGATTCACGTTTAAGAGCGCCTGGCTGTTCTTCGCAGGATGGTTCGTCTTTCCTTACGGTCGATTCGGGTTACGAAGCAAATTGCAGAATCTCATAAATTCGCATGTTCGACATATAAAAGTGACGGACGCCTAAGTCAAGATCGCCCTGAATACCAGAGATTGCAATTCGATCGAGGACCAAACGCCAGGAGTTGCGTTACGGCAGCTTCGGTCACCTGCCTTAGTCATAAGAACGGAATCGGGGAATCATGGATTCTACTTATCTGTCGGAACAGCCGAACTGCCAAGGCGACAAACTGCTCACCGTGAAGGAGGTTGTTGATTTCCTGAGACGAAGAAAAGCCATCATTGGAACCTCTGTTGGCGCTACCTTACTCGTCGCTATACTTTATTGCTCCTTTGCACAGAGACGATATCAATCTGAAGCTCTGCTTGAAGTGCACGCCGCCAGCAACGATGGGGATCTTAGCGGTATCGGGCAGAATGGGGCTCGCGTTATAGAAGCGACAAACCCCCTTGAAGAAAATGTAGATCTAGAGACTAAAGTTGCGGAACTAACCTCCGAAGCACTTGACCTCCAGGTGATAGAGCGACTCAATTTAGAGAATACTCCTGATTTTAGGAGCAACGGTGATTCCTCTGGCGGCATGCTCAGTCTCGCTTCAGACCAGTTAAAACCTGAAGCACCCGGTACGACCTTAAGGAACTCCCCAACCCGTCGTTTCCGCGCGATGACCAGGTTTCAGAAACGTCTTCAGGTTAAGGTCGTACCTGGAACCCGCCTCATTTCAATCAAATTCTCCAATCCGGATCCGGAAATGGCAGCCCGTGTCGTGAATGAGCTTGCCGAAGTTCTTGCACAATATACCTTCGGGCTCAGGTTTCGCTCGACGGAGAAGCTGTCAAAGGTGTTAGATGATCAGTTGGGTAAGGTTCGCGACAACATGAACCGTATGCAGGAACAAGAAATTCAACTCCGTCGCGAGACAAGAAGCTACAACACGGGAAGCAATGCAGCCGGTCAGGAAACACAGTACAACCCCGTGCTGGATCAACTTCAACAGGCGACGTCTGCCCTGAACCAAGCGGAATCCAATCGGATTCTACGCGCCGCGGTAGATCAGATCGTGCATAGCCAAAGCCCTGAGCTGATTTCCGGCTTGGCAGGTAGTGGAATGCTCGGCTCTGGCGATCCTCAAGCCTTGAACTCGTTGGAACTTATCAATACTCTTGAGGGTCAGATTGCGAGTCAACAGGCCATAGTGGATCACGACCGTGTCGTTCTGGGCGATGCGTTTCCGCGTCTCGGACAAGAGAAGGCGACATTGCAAGCTCTCAAATCCTCTTTGCAAGCTGAGGTAGACCGGCTGTCGGCCCGCGCGCGGAACGACTACGAAATCGCGCGAGAACAAGCCAAACGAACTCAAGAGGAACACGACAAACTGCTGGAAAAAGCTCAGGTGCTGAATGATAAATACCTGAGATATCAAATTGTGCAACAGGAGGCGCAGGATGCGCGACAACTGTATGCAGATCTTGTACGGAAGCTTGATCAAGTTGGCGTTACGAATGGTATTCAGGCCGTTGATACGAGCCTTTTCTCACCCGGGCATGTCGCAGCCAAATCCAGTTCGCCTCGAGTATTGTTGTCCTTGTTTGCCGCGTTTAGTGTGGGCCTAGGTTTTGGCATTCCCATGGCGACGCTAGTAGACCTACTCGACAGGACCATCACATCACCCCGCCGGCTGGAACTAGAGTCGGGGTTTCCAGTCTCAGTTCTGCTGCGGGATGAGTACGGAGATCCGACATCGCCTGTTCGTTCCGGATCGTCCGTCACACGATGGAGCTTTGACGTCTTGACTGACCCGCGTTCTGCCTATAGCAGAGGAATACGATTGCTACGCGCAGCGCTTGTGCTCTCTTCTAACTGCATTTCGCCGCGTGTGATGTTGGTGACGAGTTGTGCTTTGAAGGATTCGAAGGAAGCGACACCGTTTAATTTAGCAGCGGTCTACGCGCTGGCCGGTGCTAAGGTGCTCTTCGTTGATGCTGGTGTGCGTACTCCTGGACTGGCATCCAGCTTAGCAATAGATGACACCCAGAAAGGCTTCTCTCTAATGCTAAGCGGACAACTACCCGCGAGCTGGGCTATCCCAGTGTCAGCTGTCCCGAACCTCATGTATATTCCAACTGGTCCGAAGCTGGTGAGTTCAAATGAGCTATTTGACTTACGCGCAATGACGTCCCTGGTGGCATGCTGGCGAGAGCAATATGAAATCATCATCCTGAATACACCGCCCTTAAACTTCACGTCGAACACGCTTTTACTGGCCAAACATTCGGACCTAATCCTGATTCTTGTTCGATACGGTGTAACGACGACTGAATCCTTGGAACTCGCGTGCAGGCCTTTAATCCAGCATCTAGCTGCTCAGATTCGAGTCCTCATCACTGACGTTCCGAAGAAGTCAGCCACTGCGCGAGAGTGTTTCGGAGACCAGATAATTAGCACTCGGGAGATAGGATTTGCTGGGGAGGAACGGCTATGACCAACAATCTGAGCGCTTGGCTCGTGCTTTGTCTTTTGACGTTCTCGACCGCAGCAGCGCAGGCTGGTTCAGTCGACGGTAGCATTCCTTCTACGATCGACACCCAAAAGGCTAAAAAGGCCGTAAACGTTGAGGCTGTTGATAGCCTGCTGCTGAGTCCCGGCGACCAAATCACTGTCCATGTTCTTGACGTGCCGGACCTCGACCAGGCGCATTTGAGAGTGACTGATCTAGGTGAAGTTCCGCTTCTTTTCATCGGGTCAATTAAGGTTCAGGGGCTAACGCCAGGGAAAGCAGCAGCCGAAGTTGCATCGGCCTACGTAGCTCGCAATGTACTTCGCTTGCCCAATATACAGATTACGGTTGATAGCTATGCAGCGGCGAATGTCACGGTATTCGGTCATATCGTAGGCCAGTCGATTACCTCCCAGGTCCGCGGCATCAGTATTCCGCTTGTAACACCTAGGCCCCTTCTCGCAGTTCTAGCCATGGCGGGTGGATTTGCCGAGACTGCGTCTCGAACGGTAACGATTCAGCGGCATGATTCTGCTGTGCCGCCTCTGAAAGTGTGTGTACCAAATGATCCGGTGGGAGAGTTCAAGCAAAACGTTCTAATCTACCCTGGCGACACGATTACCGTGCCGCGCGCCGGTATTGTTTACGTACTTGGCAATGTAGGACGCCCGATGGGCGTTTACATGAGTGAAGACGGCGCACTTTCTTTATTGCAGGCCCTGAGCCAGAGTGGTAGCCCCTTGCCCACAGCGCAACTGCACAACGTCCGTATCTTCCGCAGACAAGACGCGACATATGCAGAGATCCACGTAAATGTCGGGAAGATTGTCGACGGCAAACTGCCGGACATTTCATTATCAGCCCAGGATGTTGTTTGGGTTCCGTTTAGTTTTGGTAAAAATCTTTTGGTGAATGGCGCGAGCATCGTTGCCGCAGTGAGCAGTGCCACCGCAACAGGCTTTGTTTATACGCGATGATCAAGATGGAGCTGTGCACAATTATTTAAGTCAAAGGTGCAACCAATCCGATGATCGTTTGGACGCCGGGACATGGATATTATGACACCTTTAGCTAGACGACATTTAAGGCCTCGGTCGAGTGAATTGCTAGTGTTAGCTTTAACACCTGAAGAACTGTTTAACCTGCCCCTTCTTTTCTACCTACCTTTCAATGGAATACTAAGCGTGTCGGCAAAGAATCCCCTCGGGCCAGCATGTTCTCTATGTTTCGGAGTGGGAATTACGCTCTTGGCAATCCGAAATCGCTTTCACATACATTGGGAATTGTGGACCTGTCGGATAGTTGCCTTGTTAACGCTAGAAACGATCCTGAGCCTAAGCTGGAGCATTCAGCCGACTGTGAAGCTGATCTATCCGGCGGCTATTGCTGTTCTCGTATTCTTTTACGCGAACTATCTGCTCGACCGCTTCTCGACGCAGACCTTTACACGCATCATGATGTTTATCTTCGCGATTCAGATGTTCGCGAGCCTTGGATTGGCCACACTGCTGCCATCTCTCGGTGTCGACAACGGAGGAGACGACCCAAACAATGCCGGCGCTTGGCAAGGAATCTTCGCTCAAAAGAATATGTTGGGTATGAGCGCGGCTCTTGCTTTAGCCGTGACACTAGGACTTCGACCTCGCGGAGCTTCAGAGCGCATCTGGCGTGGGCTCACCTTTATCACGACACTGATTGTAGCCGCTGGTTCACGTAGCCGTGAGGCATGGATAGCGGTCTGCTTTCAACTTATTCTATTTACCTGCTGCTCGATTCTTTGCCGATTTCGACGTCGGGATCGCTACGCGCTTCTACTTGTTGCGTCCACCAGTGCCGTGCTTGTAAGCGCGCTGGTGTACTGCAACCTTGACACCCTGCTCACCCTGATGGGGCGCTCGCGCACAGCAAGCGGTCGCGCCTCCATCTGGGAAGGCGCGGCTCTACTCGTGCATCGTCGCCCTTGGTTTGGATATGGAGTCTATGGAGTTTGGCACACGACGACCGCTTGGCAGGTTGTCGTCCGTGCTGGGTGGAATGTAACGAGTTCGCATAACAACTACATCGAGATCCTGCTGTATTTCGGCCTGCTCGGTCTTGCTTTATATCTCGCTTCTTTATTTCTTTCTGCTTTCTACTGCCTGCATGCACTACTAAGCAACAGTAAAGCACCTGAGACGACCCCTGCCGTCTTGATTCTGACTGCAGTGTTTCTTCTCGGCTTTGCCGCTCCAATCACGATGTATTATCCGTCAGCCGCGCTTCTTCTTACAGTCTTTTACATCAGCCGCCTTGAACAGACGTACAAAAGAAGCAAAGACATACAGTATCGCGGTCGACGGGCGTTGTTCCGAATGTCTTTTGGGCGATCACGAGTCGAAGCTGCCCAACCCACCATTCCAAGCGGGCGAGGAGCCCAATGAACAGACGCTTCTTTCTTTCTAATCTCGCTGCCTATGCAACACTTTGTAGTATGCAGCCGGCTGGGACCGCTTTCCGCCGGGAAGAAACATCCATCCCACCACCGCTGAAATCCCTCGCTGCTAGAACAGACATGTTGGTCGGAACGCAAGCAGGTCGTGCAGTTCTTCAGCAGGGCAGCCTACTTTCTAGCCTGATCCAAAACAACGTCAGCATCATAACCCCCGGCAATGACATGAAATGGACAGCGCTGCGACCCACGGAGGACACTTTCCATTTCGCCGATGCTGACTGGGTCGTCGATTTCTGCACTGCAAGAGGCATCGCGGTCCACGGGCATAATCTCTGCTGGAACACGGAGAATCCTGCTTGGTTGGACCAAGTCTCCAACAAGGGAAGGGCGGAAGCGATTCTCCGGAAGCACATCGAGACCGTCTGCCGACGGTATGCGGGAAAAATCGAATCCTGGGATGTGGTTAACGAGCCTGTAGCAACTTGGTATAACCGCTCTGACGGCCTGCGGGAAGGGCCTTGGCTGGCTATGCTTGGCCCGGCCTATATCGACATAGCTTTCCATGCGGCAGCTGAGGCGGACCCCAAGGCCATCCGTGTGCTCAATCTTAATCACGTCGAGCAACCAGAGAAAAGCATTAACGTTAGTCGCAAGAAAGCTCTCGAATTGATTGCAGGTATGCTTTCTCGCAGAGTTCCGATTGACGCCGTAGCGCTTGAATCTCACTTGGATATCTGTCGACCTCTTGACCTTCCGGCTCTTCATCAGTTCGTCTTAGAAATTAAACGAATGGGCCTACAGGTCATGATTACCGAGTTGGATGTGCTTGACAGTGATCCCAGCTCGTCGATCGCCAACCGCGACACCCAAGTGGCCAATTATTACGCAGAGTACCTCAAAGAACTTCTTGCTGTTGCTTCCCCTAAACGAATCATTTTCTGGTCCTTGTCGGATTACGGAAACTGGTACGACAACGTACCCGTGTTCAGACGCGGTGATGGCCAGAAACATCGGCCCGGCCTTTTTGATGCTCATATGAAACCGAAGTCAGCGTTTTGGAGCGTTGCTGAAGTGCTTCAAGGCACCTATAAATAGGTCAAGCAATTGTCATGTCGAGTAACCGGTGGTTGTTTAGGCACAAGGAGACAAGGTGAAAGACGGCCTACGAACAGACGTGCTCTTTGTCGGTCATATCCCACCGCCTTGGACAGGTCAAGGGGTGATCCACAGCATGCTTTTACAGTGGGAATATTCAAACGTTCGTCTCGTCCGCCTTCCGATGAGATTTTCCCGGAGTTCTGCGGATCAGGGCAAGATCAGCCTTTCTAAAGTGTTGGCGCTTTGTCGTTTAATCGTTCAAACCTATCGCGCCCGATTTGTGCAACGAATCTGTTACCTATACTTTTCACCAGGTGGCCCATCCTTGTCAGCAGTCGTACGCGATGCACTTTACCTGCTTACGGTTAGACCCATTATGCGTGGTGCTTTGCTTGTTTACCACTCGAGCGGGGTCGCGGAATTTATATGTACTATGCCTATGATTGTCCGGCCGCTTGTCCGTTACGCCTTCTCGGGGGTGGAGGTGGCGGTGCAGCTCAGCGAGAATGTTCCTCCGGACGGCATAGCTCTCAACGCCCAAGAGGTTTTGATAATCCCCAATGCTGTTCCCGACTATGCAGAGGGTTGGTTTTCTCGTAAGCCGCACGATATGATTCGCCTCCTTTATATCGGCGTCGTAACTATTGGTAAAGGCATCCTTGATCTCCTCAAGGCTTGCAGCCTCCTGGTTGATCGAGGCACTCCATTTGAATTGCGCATCGTCGGCTCTTTTGCTACACCAGAAGAAGAGAACATACTGCGACAGACCGCTGCGGCCCTACCTCTAAACAGCGTTATCTTTGTCGGTGCTCTGGCGGGCACTGCTAAACACGACGTGCTTCGGTGGGCGGACGTCTTCTGCATGCCTTCTTTCTGGTACACCGAAACCTTTCCTCTTGTCTTGCTGGAAGCGCTATCGTTTGGGTTGCCGATCATCGCCTCCCGTTGGCGAGGCATCCCCGATCTTGTCGGTGTCTCTGGTGATTCCGGCTTCCTCGTCGACATACATTCCATAGACCAGATCGCCGCAGCGATCGAAACACTCGCCGTTTCGCCCGAATTACGCGAGACTCAGAGTCGCCATGCTCGCCAGCGCTACGATGCTTATTTCACTGAGACGCCATTTCACTCACACTATGATGCCGCATTCACACAGCTTATTGCGTCCTGAGTAGTGCCTCCGTAGCAACGCCGGCAGTCGCCAATCGTACTCTCACAAATGAAAACGCCTCGAGGGTCTTCAGAATGGTCTCAGCGTCGATCACTGATCGGCTACAACGAATGACCATAGTCATTAAGAAACGATCGATGCGCAGTTTTGCTTGGATGTTAGTGGGCCAAGGACTTGGCTATTGTTTCCAAGCTGTATATTTCGTCATTCTCACTCGGCTACTTGGGCCGGTGGAGTACGGCATTTTTGTCGGGGCTTTCGCCTACACAAGCCTTTTCGCTCCGTATAGCAGCTTGGGCACAGGAACCCTCTTCTTACGCTATGCCAGCGACCATCCAGAGCTCGTCGCGAAGTACTGGGGAAACATCCTGCTGTCTAGTATCAGTCTTAGTGCGTTCTTTATTCCTATCCTGGTCCTCTTAGGTCATCTAGTCCTCAGCCCCTCCAGCGCCCACCTTGTCTTTCTCGCAGCTATCGCCAACTGCCTTTGCGCACAGGTGGTGACGGAATGTGCCCGCATGTTCCAGTCGGCCGAGAAGATGCACCTTGCAGCGACACTCAGTCTAATCACGAGTGCTAGTCGCGTGCTAGCAGCTCTAGCCATGCTGTACTTGCTCCACCGTGCCACTTCATGGCAATGGACGATTGCCTCCACAGCAATCTCCATTGTTTCTCTCGGAGTTGTGATGATAGCTGTTTATTGCTGCTTTGGCGCTCCGCAATTTGACCTTCACCTGCTACGCATCCGAGCTTTGGAAGGGTTTGGCTTTTCCTTCGCTTCCTCCTCGAGTTCTATCTCTAACGACATTGATAAGACTATGCTCAGCCACTACGGTCTGAACCACGCGAACGGGATCTATACAACTGCATATCGCATCATAGATTTTGCGACAATGCCAACCTATGCTCTACGCGAGGCCAGCATCCCCCGATTATTTCGTTCAGCTCGCGAAGGCATCGAGCCCCCAATTGCTCTTGGCTATTGCCTTCTTAAACGGAGCGTAATTCTTAGTAGCTTTGCCTTTTTAGCTCTCGTGTTGAGCGCCCCACTTCTACCGATTGTCGTGGGCAGAGACTTTGCCGAAAGCATTGCCGCGATACGTTGGCTCGCTTTTATTCCCGTATTCCGAAGCATTCACCAAATGACAGGGTCCGTGTTGCTCGTGGCCGGATATCAGAAATATCGCACGGCTAATCAGATTTTCGTGGCAGTGTTCAACATGCTTGCTAACCTTTGGGCCATTCCTCATTACGGATGGCGTGGTGCCGCATGGACTAGCCTCGCAACCGATGGCGTTCTTGCCATCGCGAACTTAACGATGCTGCAGATCATCCGGCAGCGGGCTGTAACTGCTGTGATCGGACGTAAGATGGGCGCAAATAACAGAAACTAAGTTCAGACGCAGGTAGTAGCATTAGCAATCACGGCGTCATAAATCACTTCCAACTCTCTAGTTCGTTCAACGAGCGAGAATTCGTCCTGCACGCGTTTGCGTGCTGCCTCTCCGAATAACTTCCTTTCGTTGCTATTCTCAAGAAACATCATCAGGCGCTTCACCAGGCCGTCCGTGTCTCCTTCTTCCGCCAGTAGACCAGTAGATCCGTCTTTTACAGCTTCCGGTATGCCACCATGTCGAAAGCTCACTACTGGCACTCTCATGGATTGTGCTTCGATAAACACCATACCGAAGCCTTCGCTGTCCCCATCTTCTCCTGCAACACTGGGCGTGCAAAAAACCGTCGCGGTCGTCAGTGATTGTCGGATCTGTTGTGCAGTTTGCGCTCCGAGAAAGCTTGCACTAACCTTGGCCTCTCGGGCCCTCTGCTCAAGTGATGGACGCAACGGACCATCGCCGATAATGGTCAATTTGACGTCCGGCAACTTGGCTTGCACCTGCTGCATCGCGTCAATCAGATACGCGCAGCCTTTCTTCTGGACAAGCCGACCGATAAACAAGACGTTGCGTTCCAGTTCGGACGGGAGTAGCGGTTCTGGCGCACTGAAACGTTGCTCGTCGACACCGACATAGTGAACTCGCAATTTGTCTGCAGGAAACCCTCGGTTGAGCGCGCAGGTCCGTATGAATTGAGAAACACAGAGAAAAAGACTCGCTTCTTTCCAAAGTGCAGTGTAGTCAGGTTGCATGCCAGTATCTTTTGTTACGTCATAGCCGTGTAGCGTCACAATCAACGGTATTTTCAACGACCGTACAAGCGGCAACGCTGATAATCCATCTGGCGCGAAATGAGCGTGCAGCAGACGCGGGCGCCTGTGCTCCAACAAGGAACGAAGGAAACCAGCGTAATGAAGCTTTTGATAGGCTATCAGCCTCAGCTTCGAAACAGAAGTTTGATCAGATCTCAGCAGTACAGCCTCCCTTGCCGGGATTAACGAGGAGACTGCTGCCTGAAAGCCGCAATATACAGGTGCATATCGAATCAATGCGTCCGCCTGTTCCTTTATAAATGTTTCTGAAAGCGGCAGAATCGTCTCGCGAAAAACTAAAATTGGATTCACGTTTCCTCCTAGCTGTCGATCAACACAGCCTGCCCGACTCACACTTTTGGCGCAAATACGGAATGCGCGGCGATGCTCTCTTACCTAGTGGGTGCGATCGCCTGCGCATACACCTCAAATGTTCTGTCCGCAATCGTTTTCCAGCTTAAGGGTCCCTCGCCAAGCGCTTCTGCGTTATTGCGAACATACGTCTGCCGCGTGTGATCTTGCAGGATCTCGACGAGAACTCTGGCGAGTTCACCTGGGTTTTTGGGAGGCACAAGCAAGCCGGTGTAACCGTCTTCAATAAGGTCAGCCAGTCCACCAACCCGGGAGGCTACGACAACCGGTCCGGTTGTGAACCCGATGGCGGATACTCCACTCTGTGATGCCTCGATATACGGGAGCACCACTACACTACTTCGCTCAAATAGTCCTGCAACTTTCTCCGCTGGAACGAAGCTCCTTATGACCTCGATTCCACTTAAAGAAGCAATACGACGCTCGTTGACAGCCAGGTCTCCGCCTGTACCAGCGATGATCAGTTTTGCCGTCGGCATCGAATGTTGCAGAAGTTCAAAGGCGTCAAGAAGGTAGCGAAGGCCTTTATACTTCCAGATACGTCCGAAGAAAAGGATTGTTTCAGGTTCACGGGCATTCGCGGCAATACCCGCTAAGCTCGCCAGCTTCTGGTACAGCGATCCCAGTTCGGCGTGTGGGACGACACATATTTTCTGCGCTCGCAAACGGAACCTTGCTGCGAGTTGTTTCTTCATCCGTTCCGTGTGCACGATTATGCGTCGCGATCGCCAGCAGCCTATAGCTTTAGAGTACGCGAGTCCAGGTGCTTGGTGACCGTCTCCAGGGTGCGGAACGACGTCGTGAATCGTCGTCACAAGCGCTGGGAAGTGCGTCCAGGCGCTGCACAGATCATACGCATAATCGAACATTTCCTGGACGTGCAGCACATCAGGGCGGGACCGGTTAATCAGTCGAAAGGCCTTTTGCATCGCTAACAGGTTTCTTGGATCTCGCCGCAATGCCGGCTTTTCAAAAGGCACCAGATGCACTTCTGGCGCTGCGAGTCGGTTACATATGTCTGCCAATCCATGAGGATGAATCAGCGTGATTTCACCTTTTTGAGCTAATGCGTTTGCGAGTCCTATCGTGTACTCTGGAAACCCAAAATGGAAGAGGGTAACTCTCATTAACACCTGCCCTCGAGTTGCTGGTGCAACTGCGTGTATTTCCTTTGATGTTCTCGTTTTGTGCAAAGATCATGGGACAGGTCTAGCTGGCAGCCGATCTAGATGCATACTTGACCAATCCTCTAACGAACCCTCAACCTCACGTGTCTGCCTGTTATCCAAAGATTTGCGGCTTTACATCCTACGCCGCTTCAGAGCATTAACCAGACCAAGGGTTACAGGCCTTTCTGCGTGGATGAATATGAAGACTGCACAGAACTCCGCGGTCACAGAGCTTACCAACAGAAACAGGACCTGATCCTTAATCAGGTGGACATTCAGAAAGCTTTGCCACAGCCTTCGCAGCGCACCTAAAATGAAGATATGGCTGAGATACAGACTGTAGGATGCATTGCCAAGAAGTAACGGCCAGGTCCAAGTCGGAACCAGTCCAGACCGGTCAATCAAAAGCGATCCACACACGATTGACAACGCCGGCAAGCCGAACGCTATCGTTCGTGCGAGATTCCAGGGGTGTTGGTTCTGTACAAACAATGCTGCGATGCCCGAAACGAGAAGTATGAAACCGTAAAACACCTCAGAACCGGTCTTTGAAGCTCCAGATTGTCGGGGGAGATATTTTACGACAATGACACCAAGCAGGACTCCAAAGACAAATTCGCAGATAAGAGGGTCTGTATAGGTTCTTAGGATGGCACTTTGTGGCCGAACAGCTAAGCCACACATACTCGCCATGACACAGAGGGAAGTCAGACTTGTCACGCGAATCCGCTCTGGGAAGAACAAACATAGACTGAACACAGCATAGAACAAGACCTCGTAATTCAGGGTCCAACCTTGTCCGATCTCGGGTCTTATCAGAGATATGGAGAGGGGCCCACCGCCATCGCTGGCGGTGAAGTACGGGATAAAGAGAATGGATCTTAGATAATCCCACACATTGCCACTGAATGTTCTAGTCATACTAGGTGCGAGCCTGGCAAGAGCGAAAGCTATTGTCGAGTAGGCAAAGTATGTCGGCATCACTCGAATCAGCCGGCGAACGCAGAACTGCCAAGGAGACACGAGTCGGCCGGCCGTCGTGTAGTACATAAGAAAACCGCTGATGATGAAGAATATGTCCACGCCTGCGGTGCAGGAGCGAAGCTGAATTAGCGATTTGTCATGATCAAGAAGAGATGTTGATCCGTGCCAAAGCACGACGCCTAAAGCGGAGAGCGCTCGCAGGTACTGTATTGACACGAATTCTGTGTGTTGCCTCGATGCATCTGAGGTGATCAGGGGACGCTGCTTTCCGAAACGACGAATATAGCACCAAGGACTCTAGAATGTGAGCGTCAATGTTAGAAGAAACCGATGGTGCAGCTATCGACGGTTAATTTACATGTTTGGAGGGATAATCGCATTGAAGTGCAATAACAACGTAAATGGAAGTTCGTACTTCGTACTGACAGATCGTACCAGTCGATGGTAATTATTATGATTCATCACGGACGCGTCAGCTTGCTTTCACGATTGAAAAGCGATGGGAGATCATCCAGCATCGCAAAAGTGGTGCTTCGCGACGTGCCACTTAGATCGCCTCTCTGCTTGGTTAACTTTCCTACTGAGGTGCTCACGACCCGTTTAGAGTGTTGTGACAGGACAGCTTTTCCCATCTATTTGCATTATTTGTCGCTGGCTATATTACAGCGTTTACGTCAGGCTTAGCGTTCCGCACGAATATGTGCTGGAAGTCCCGCTCTGATCCCAACAGGACTGCTCGCGTGAATGAGCAGGTCCACAAACAACCTGAGATGCACCAAGATAGAATAACGACCGTGACAAAGGTCAGGAGCGTACCGTGCGCTAGCACGGGTCGAAAGACTGGAAGGACAGGAAGAGCTTTATGAATCAACATGATGCCGAGTGAAAAAGCTCCTAACTGCTGTAACCACTTGCCGAGGAAAAGAATCGGAGTAAGCCACACACTTAAGCGCACGCAGGCCAAAATGCAACCGAACGCCAGCACAGCGGTAATGACAGGGAGCCCATAGTATCCCGCCCGCATGTCATAGGCCGTTTCTGGGGATGACCTTAGATAATAAAGAGAGACTGCCACTGCAATGATTCCTATCAACGACGTCTGCCAACCTAGAATGTCTCGGCCTCTTGCGAGATAGCCGGCTAAGAAGTAAGGCATCGCTGCAAGAACAACCTGAGCATCCCAAGGCAAAGACAATCCTGGCATCCAGATGCTATTGAGATAACTCAAGACCCAGGCAACCGCAGTTAACGCGCAGGTAGTCTGAAGGCCTGCACGAACAAGCAAATAGTTCATAACCTGCTGAGTTAAAAATAAGCAGGTCAGGAACCAGAGAGCTCCGAATATGCCTTTCATTGCAGCGCCTCCCCACAGCACGATGAATAGGCCGTGCTTCACTTGAGTAGTCGTCAGACCATGGCGAGTGCTTAGTAACAATTTCACGCAAGCGGCGATCGTGGTAAATGCTGCATATGGCACGAGAAGGTGGATCGCTCGCTTCCGAAGGAAGCCTGCTCTGTCAGGATGTGGCTTATGCAATAAGCCACTGAGCGCAAAGAATAACGGCATATGAAATAGATAGACAAACGCTTGTGCGAGACCGGCGCCAGTCTCATGCCCAAAGACGACTAGCAAAATACCCAATCCCTTGAGGGTGTCGACCCAAGGAAGCCTCTGCTCGAGCAACACCGGAGATGCCGTCCTAATAGAAGCGCTCATAGTCAGAAGCTGAGGTGCTATTACATCGCGAGGTCAGTGTATCCGACCGATGTCTTTGCTTGGCGGAAAAGTCGTCGAAACAAAGGTGTCATGGTCGGTGTCGGGCTTCCCATTATGGGATACCGCTATCCGCGGTGGGCAAGACAGAATTGAATCAGTAAATTGACGGTCTGGAGGCGGTGTCAACTCGATAGGCCATTGACACGACTTGAGTCCAGGGGAGGAATGGTGGAGGTGTGACGGCCAAGGCCTGTGCCGTTGCAGGTTCATGCGTAGTGTCAGGAGCTTGCCCGACAGTCGCCACATTCGCTGCAGGGGCTAGCGATTGCGCCGCATGACGGGGTTGTTCCAGCGCTTACCGCCGATCATGCAATAAATACCATCGGCTGAACACGTCTGCTTAGATCAACTCCTATAGATATCATGTCGCAATGCTGAAGAACTGCACGTGCAATCAGGCCTTGCGCTGACGATTATTTAATCTCGCCATCGATCGCATTGTGCCTGAGGAGGGTCGTACACCCCGTGCGGCCGGTGATGCATATTCGCTGGCGTATTCATTCGATGATCATAGAGGTGGTCTCAGATGAGCATGCTGGACATGCGAGGTCAACAAGGCTAACAGAACGGGCTGTAAGGAGCTGCGTTATAGCTTTTAGCTTTCGTGCCGATACAGACACGAGTTGACCAAGATAGCCGTGAACGAAAGGCGAGAGCCGAGTCAGCGGCAAGGATAGCGTAGATGCACCTGCTTGGCAGCCTGAAAGCCACGATAACAATGCCTAGTTATTCAGATCTGGTGCTACCCTTTTCCCTGTCCAAAGGGCTTAACAAATCTGTCTTAACCGAGCGATTTGCTCGGTGGGCGGTTTTCAGTTGCATGGCCATAATTGCTTCGACGATGGGTTGCAGCGGTAGGCCTTTCACGATTACTCAGAGTGCTAATCGGTATCAGTTCTCCCTCTCCGGCACGGTCTCTGGAGGAAAGACGGCAATTGAAGGCGCTTCGGTGCAAATGTTCGTAATGGCGGACGCAGGCAGCGGGGCAGCATCACAAGCAGTGTTAGCTAGCCCCGTGCAAACAGCAAATGATGGGAGCTTCACCCTTACTGGCACCCTGACTTGCCCATTGCTGTCGTCCCAAACCTACCTAATCGCCAGCGGCGGTCGAAGCGTTTCGTCTGTGGGGCAGGAGAACAAGGCTGCGGTCTTAATGACCTATACCGGCGCCTGTGAAGACGTTCTTGCACAACACACAGTTCAGATCAATGAGTTAACGACCGTCGGCTCCATCTGGCCGTTGGTCAGCTTTATCTCTTCCGCTTCGGCGATTGGGACGGACCCTGCACATGTCACTTCATTAAACGACGCGGGCAATCTCGCGCAGGAATTGTTTCAGGCAAGTACCGGTGCGATACCAGGACCGAAGCTTGCGCCTGGTGCAGTGGCGCCCACAGACAAACTTAGAATGCTGGGTGCACTTATTTCTGCCTGTGCTATTTCTGCAGGCGGAGTAGCAGGAGATGATTCCCAGTGTGGCAGGCTGTTTGCCGCTACGAGGTACCCCGGTTCCGCAACCCCCACAAACACGTTTCAGGCAGCTGTTGCGATTGCTCTGCACCCAGAACAGAACGTGTCGTCGATTTATCAACTGCTAGCGGGGAATCCTTCGAATCCTGTCACCAGTCAACCGGCCGACTTCTTCCTAAATGTTTTGTCCTCGATGCCCCCGCCAACGTTCTCGACAACCAGCCGAACGTATACGACGACCCAAACAGTGTCTGTATCAGATATCGCTGGTGGTGCGAGCATCTATTACACGCTGGATGGAGAGACTCCAACGAGGTTATCCACTCCATATACCGGGCCCGTCCCAATTCGAACCACTTCAACCATGATCGCCGTGGCCACATTGAATGGTATCGTCAGTCAACCGTCCTCAGTCACAGTAACTATTCTGCCCACAATCAACGTATCTCCTAAGCTATTGCTGCTTGGCCCCTCAGACATCATACCGCTGAGTGCAACCGCGAATGGCACAACCGCTGCAAACCTGAAGTGGAGTCTTACGCCCGCGGTAGGCACAATCTCCAAATCAGGAGTCTATACGGCACCCCTAAAGGTAGAGAGACCCCAAACCATAGTTGTGACCGCAATGGAAGCGAGTAGTGGCTCCACTGGAACTGCCACTGTAGAACTGCAGAGTACTAAATCGACGCTACGTAGTGTGGGAAGCGCACGCGGCCTCCTTATCGGTGCCGCGGCTGACGCAAACGAGTTCGGTCAGCAGAGCCCTTTAATCGGTAATCCTTCCTACGCGAATACACTAGCGACGGAATATAACTTGTTAGAACCAGAGAATGCAATGAAGTGGGCGGTGATCGGGGCGACGAGCGGTAGCTATAACTTTGAGCCTGCTGATAATTTGGTGGCGTTTGCACGAAAGAACTCAATGGCAGTGAGAGGGCACAACCTGTGCTGGTGGCAGCAGAATCCGGGGTGGCTCTCGACGAAAAGCAGCGCAGAACTCTACAACACACTACACGACTATATCTTTTCGGTGATGGGTCATTACAAGGGCCAGGTTGTTGCCTGGGACGTTGTAAACGAGGCAATTGCCAATGATGCTTCTCCGAGCAATCTCACGCTTAATTATGGAGTGTGGTACAAAGCGCCCGGAATCGGGCTCAGCGGAACCGGCTACATAGAACAGGCGTTTCGCTGGGCGAGGCAGGCCGACCCTTCAGCAAAACTCTTTTATAACGATCACGATATTGAAATAGTGAGCGACAAGCAGCAAGCGCTACTCACAATGCTGCGCGACTTCCAATTACGGGGTGTTCCTCTGGACGGAATCGGTCTTGAGATGCACGTGGACACGACGGCACATTTCCCAGCCACATTCGCCCAAGCTCTCAAATCATACACAGACATGGGATTAGAGGTTCACATTACCGAGTTGGATGTAAGACTTGCCTTGGACATCAACGGCTTCCCAGAAGCCAAAGATCTTGAAGCACAAGCTGCGACTTACCGCTTTGTAGTCGATACCTGCCTCGATAATCCTCGATGCACTGTGATTCAGACGTGGGGTTTCTCGGATGCTTGGTCTTGGATCCCGAAAAAATATCCAGGCTATGGAGCAGCCTTACCGTTTGATAAAAGTTATGGGCGCAAAGCTGCTTATAATTCTATTCTGCAGGGCCTGCAAAGTAGGCAGTGACAGTGGTACTACTACTCAGCTAGAACTCCTGACACCGTAGCCGTTCCGCTGACGAGTAGACCCAATTAGCACCATAGCGGCATTGCTGTGTGAGTAGGTATCTGATCAAGTATGGATGAATGGTCCCATATCACCGGGAAATGTCACTGTTACTCTTAGGTCTGTTTCCGACCCTTAGTAGCAGACCTAAGCATACTTAGGCGTTCGGATCAGAGTAGAAATGAGCTCCCATTTAGCATAGCAAATTCTGTCCCGTTGATGGCAGACCAGCCTCGTCTAACTGAGGTACCACCTTCGGTGTGAAACTAGTGTCATCGCATGACCTAGTACCCACCCCGATTCAGACTTGTGCTCGTTTGAGTCTGCGCCTGACAACCACGAAGTGCCTGCCGGTTGACGAACTTGCTTGAAATGGAATCCACGTAACACTTCACCATGCAACGACGCACCGGAGTCCAGACGGTAACGTGCGCTCTTTAGGCTTGCATTCTGTTCAGAATAAACATCTTGGAACTTTTGTGCTAAAAGTTTATGTTAGAGCTCAAGGCGCAACGAACTCACACGTCGATCTCTTAACAAAATAACAAGAGAGATGCAATTCTAATGAATAAACCCACTTTCACGGTTATGATCTTGCACCAAGGATCATTCTTTGTGTTTATAGCATTGGGTGTCGTTCTCGTCTCGATGGTAAAGAGATGGCTAGTTTCACCTGTCGGGCCGATAGCACACTGCCTGTTTTGTCTTGTTCTGGGTTTTGTGATTATCTTTTTTGCGTCAGCCTGCACTTTCTTGAGCGGAAAAGTATTGACGATAGTCGAAGAAGCTATCCATGGAAATCGGAAGCTGTAGGTTTGCGCGAGTGCAAGGAGTCGTGGCCCTTCGAAGAAGGACTGCGATCGATTGCTTGCTCCGGCCGGAGGCGCCACACACCCGGCAGCAATAGCCGTCCCGCTCCAGAACGCGCTCCCGGAGTCCACCGAAGTGCACCGCGTCATGCCGGCGAAGGGCATAGCAGGTATCACCGTGGCCGTTGGCACGGATCTTCTCTCGTCCGCATCGCGGTGGAGCGGGCGTTGCATCTTTCACGGAGATCAGGATGTTAGTACCGAGAACAACGCGCATGCTTACCGGTGCCGCGTTATGCCGGTCGTACGCACGTCCAGTACAGCTTCATCAATCGGCGCCTGCAGCTTTTGGGGGCTGGTCTCAACATTTCACGCATTGGCGTCCTGCATGGTGAGTTGGAAGTGCGCGCTTGCACAACCTCTTCAATGGCCTTGGAGAGGTTACGCTTCTTCGCTCCCTGGGACCGAAAAACGACGCAGCGCCAGGTCCATATCGGACGCTACTTGGATATCCAACGGACGGCTTCTTCTATGCGTTCCTGCATAGCATCGACGCAGTCAGGTAAATTCCACTAAAAGTTTGCCCAGCACCTCGACTCAGAGGGGAGGTGCTGGGCAAGCAAGGTACTTCCCTCGACGGGAGGGCCTCAGTTGAGTATACGTCTTGCAGGCCGCCAACTCGCGTGATTTCCTTCCACAGAAAAGCCGTCTATTCCCACTTGTCAGAAGGCGAAGCATAGGCAAACATAGCGCATGCAGCACCAGAGATACCGCGCACCTTATTTCACCCGCAGGTGAAGCTTTCTAGGCTGTGGCCACCTCACATGGTGGCTTTCCGTGGACTGCCGGCCGCCAAAGAGCTGCCGCAAAGAGGTTCCTTACTGAAGGGCGCTTCCTGTCCTCAGCCGTTCCCTGTCTCCTCTCTCATCCACCGCTCCCCGGTACGCAACCGCCGTCTATTCGGCGACGAAGACCTGTCTCCACGGTCTCTGTCGTTCACTTCACCGAATCTCACGCACCGGCGCCAGCCGGTGCCACGAACCCGCGACCTTCTACGAGGCTGGCAGCTATGGGCCACTACCAGAGCAACAAAGTTTCGCCCAGAAAGCGAAACGCTCCAGGACCCAAAGCCTGGAGCGATCTCGTAGAAGGAGGCGTCCCGCCATGCAAACCGTACAGTTTGCATTCAAGGGCCTCAACGTACAGATTCCAGGAGAAATCCTCCTATTTTTGCTCGTAAAGCTCCTCCAGCACTAGGCGTTCTCACGCTGGAGGCCACCATCAACCGGCTTCCCCGTCCTGCCAGGGATCGGGAAACCTTCCAGTTCAGCATAATGCGTACACGCGGCAGAAATTCATGCCTCTTTGCTTAGGGATGACTGACTATCGCAGGACGCTATAGGCCCGTTGTTCAGTCCAGAGCCTGCCCTTGTTCTGCCGTTTCCAGGCGAAGCTGCGGGCACAGCTGGAATTGGGGCAGAGCAGCTTCGCGGCATCCTGCGGGTCGAGCCGGAAGGTGCGTGCATCGACCTCGGCCCTGCAGTGCGGGCAGCGCCAAGTGCAGCGGAGCCGGTTGCCGCGGTTGGATTTCAGCATGGGTCTTCCTCCTGGAGCTGTCGTTCAATTTCTTCCCACACGATGCGGACGAACGCGACGGAGTCCCGGACCTGATCGCGTACGGGCACGGTGTTGACGCTGAGGTAGCGCTGCTGGCGCAGGCGGAACGCGGCGATGCGACAGGCGTTCTCCAGCCACCAGTCTCGGGGCGGCTGCTTCTCGCCGGGTGAGGTCAGGGACTCATTCATCGATTCACTCATGGCAGGCTCCTAGTGGAAGTCATGGGACTCCATGGGTGCGGCGGTGATGTCCAACTCCTCGATGTGCCTGGCGCGGAGATGGATGACCTTGTCGATATTCTGGAGCGAGCCCTCGATCATCAGGAACTTGGCGTAGGTGACGAGCGAACGGTTGGCCTCGTACAGGTCGGGGTCGACGATCGCGTTGGCGATGCCGGTCTCATCCTCGAGTGACAGGAAGATGAAGCCGTGGGCGGTGCCGGGCCGCTGCCGGGCGATGACCTGGCCGGCAATGCGGAGCTTTACGCCGTGGCGTACCAGCTTCAGGTCCCCTGCACGGAACACCTGCAGAGCGCGCATGCGGGGACGGCAATGCGCCATGGGGTGCCGCCCCACCGTGACGCCGGTTCCGGCGTAGTCGGCCACCATGCGTTCTTCCGGGTTCATGGCTTCAAGCGGCGAGTCCTCGTCCTCATCGCTGTCCAGCTCCGAGAGCAATGGCCCGGCCTGCCTGCCGGCGCGCTCAACCTGCCAGAGCGCATCGCGCCGGTGTGTCCTGTCGCCCAACGAATTCAAGGCACCCGTTTCCGCAAGTATGGAGAGATCGCTTTGCGACAGCGATGGCACTCGCCGGGCAAGCTCCTCGATGGAGCCGAACGGCCGCAACGCATGGACGCGCTCGATCTCCGCGGCGACCTTGGCACTCAGTCCGCGCACGTAGCGCAGCCCCAGCCGGAGCGACAGAGAGTCGTCCGGCTCCCGCTCCAGGGTGCAGTTCCACTCGGAACGTAGGATGTCCACCGGCTTGATGCGCAGGCCATGCCGCTGTGCGTCCTTGACCAAGACGGCGGCCGAGTAGAAACCCATTGGCTGGTTATTTAGAATTGCAGCCGTGAACACGGGCAGGTAGTGAAACTTCAGCCACGCCGAGGCATACGCAATCAGGGCAAAGCTCGCGGCGTGGGACTCCGGAAACCCGTAAAGTGCGAACGAGCTGATGGCGAGGATGATCTCCTCCTGCGCCTTGGGGCTAACCTCATTCGCATCCATGCCGGCACGCAGCTTGCCTTCGAGCACCTTCATCTTGTCCTGGGAGCGGCGGCTCCCAAGAGCGCGGCGGAGCTCCTCCGCCTCGCCACCGGTGAAGTCAGCGATGGTCATGGCCATACGTAGCAACTGCTCCTGGAAGAGCGGCACGCCCAGGGTGCGCTTCAGCACCGGCTCGAGCAGCGGGTGAGGATACTCGACCTCCTGCCGCCCCTGCCGCCGCTCCATGTAGGGGTTCATCATCTGCCCGACGATCGGCCCTGGCCGGATAATGGCAACCTGCACCACGAGGTCGTAGAACTTGTCCGGGTCATTGCGGGGCAGCGACGCCATCTGCGCCCGGCTCTCCACCTGGAACAGGCCGATGGTGTCGGCCCGGCGCAAGGATTCATACACCTCCGGGTCGTCGTGTGGAATCTGCGCGATGTCGACCTCTTTGCCGTAATACCTGGGAATCAGCTCCACACAATCCTTGAGGACCGCCATCATGCCCAGACCGAGCAGGTCCACCTTGATGAGGCCCATGTCGGAGCAGTCCTCCTTGTCCCACTGCACGACGTTGCGGCCCGGCATGGATGCCGGTTCGATGGGAACGACGGAGGCAAGCTGGCCCTGTGCGACGATCATGCCGCCCGAGTGCTGGCCGAGATGCCGGGGCAGGTCGAGCATGCGGATCGAGAGCTCGAGGTATTTGGCGATGCGGGGGTGGTGAAGGTCGAAGCCGGCCTGCCGGAAGTGGTGCTCCATGGTGTCGGTCGGACCTTTCCACTCGAAGGAACCCACCAGTCGCGTGAGCCGGGTCTGCATATCGGCGTCGAAGCCGAGCGACTTGCCGACTTCGCGTGCGGCGGAGCGGCCCCGGTAGGTGATGACGTTGGCGCACATGGCGGCGCCGAGCTGGCCGTAGCGGTCGTAGACGTACTGGATCGCCTTCTCGCGGTCGTCACCGGAGGGCAGGTCGAGATCGATGTCGGGCCACTCGCCACGCACTTCACTCAGGAAACGTTCGAACAGCAGCTCCATGCCGACCGGGTCGACCGCCGTGATGCCGAGTGCGTAGCAGACGGCGGAGTTGGCGGCCGAGCCGCGTCCCTGCACGAGGATGCCCTGCTTGCGGCAGAACTCGACGATGTCCCACACGATGAGGAAGTAGCCGGCAAGCCCGAGCTTCCGGATGAGCGCCAGTTCTTTCTCGACCTGCTTGTCCGCCCTGGCTCGCAGGTTCCTGCTGAATTTCGCGCCATAGCGCCGGACGACACCCTCCATCGTGCGCTTTTCGAGGAAGCTGTCCATATCGTCGTTAGCCGGTATGGGATAGCGGGGGAACTCATAGCCCATGTCGTTCATCTGGAAGCTGAGCCGGTCAGACAACATGCGGGTGTTGCCGATGGCCTCGGGCACGTCCTCGAAAAGGGCGCACATCTGTTCGGCGGAACGGAGATGGCGCTTGCCGTTCTGCTGCAGAAGTAGGCCTGCCTGGTCGAGCGAACAGCCGTGCCGGATGCTGGTCAGCACGTCGAGGATCTCGCGCTCGAACTCGATCGCCATGGCAGCACCGTTGGTAGCGAGCAGCGGCAAGTGGAACTCGCGGGCAAGGGCGATGGCGGCCTGGTTGCGTGCCTCCTGCTCGCAGATGCCGTGCCGCTGCAGCTCGACATAGACGTTTTTCGGGCCGAAGGTCCGCACCAACCGCGTGAGAACCTTGTGCCCTTCGTCCATACCGCCGTGCTCCAAAGCCGCGGCGAGCGGGCCCTCGTCGCCACCGGTCATGCAGACAAGACCTTCCGCGTACTGCTCCACCTTGCGGAAGGCAGCGATGCCGTCACCCTTCGACCGCTGGGCGAGCTTGTAGCTCGAGATCAGCATGGACAGGTTCCGGTAGCCGGTCTGCGACTCACACAGCAGGGACAGGCGCACCGGCCTGCTTGGAATCGTGTGCGGTTGCCACGTCGCCGGCAGCACCTGCTGACCGAAGGCATCGACCGACACCTCCGCGCCGATGTGCGACCGCAGGCCCAGCTTCTTCGCCGTCGTGTACAGCCTTGGCGAGCCGTACAGGCCGTCACGGTCGAGGATCGCGAGGCCGGGAAGCTCAAGGTTGGCCGCCTGCTGTGTCATCGCCTCGGGCAGGGAGGCACCCTCCAGGAACGAGAAGGCCGAACGGCTGTGCAGCTCGACATAGCGCTCAGTCATAGAGGCCCACCACCGTCCATGCAGAGGAAGCGTGGTCCTGCCGCAGGCGCAGTGCCTGTATGGGATTGGTAGTCACCACATCCCAGAGATCGTGGTCCCACGCCTCTCCGTCCCACCACGAGCCGGAGGAGTGCCATGGGCCTGCTGCGGCTGTAATCGTAAGCCGCACGCCCTGCCAGAACATCGCGCGAGGCTGGTTGCCCCAGCAGGTGACGCGGGCCGGCTGTGGAGGACGGAACACGCGGACGGCTTTGCGGGAAGGCAGAGGCTCTGCCATTTTGTCGGCCTGCAATTTGGGCCGGAACGGTGCCATGGTGAAGCTGTCCTCGCCGTGGCTATTCTGCAACTGTGGCGAGCCTACGTTGTCCTCTCCCGCGATGGAAAGAAGCCGGGCCAGGAGCAGCTCCAGCTTGTCCGGTTCAGGAAACTGCGCCTGGAACAAACCACGCTGGGCCGTCTGCGGCTGGGTGGGTTCGGCGTCGAGTGTGACACGCACGATGCCGCTTTCGGGCGGATGTGCCTGCAACTCCAGGTTGATCAGCTTGAGCAGCACTTCCCGGTTTTGCGTCGGCGTTGCCGGACGGACCTCAACCGAGTGCGGTGCAGCCCGCTCCAGCTCCAGCGTCAACCGGACGGAGCGCAGAGCGTAGGCGTATTCCATACCCTTGCGCAACATCTTCTCCAGCATGGGTGAGAGCACGAAGAGCAGGGAATCGAGAAGTTCCACAGGAGCGTCGAGCGCCGTCGTCTCGGACAGCGTGAACTCGGCTTCCTCCGGTACCAGCAGATGTTCGGCTTCACCACGGGCGAGCTGCTGCAACCGCTTGCCCTGCTGCCCCAACCGGCTGATGAGGGCTGTCTCCGGTAGTGCCGCCAGTTGGCCTAAGGTACAGATCCCCCAGCGACGGAGGACGGCCTGCATCTTCAGTTCGCAGGGCAGCAGAGAAACGGGCAGGCGTGCGAGCTTGCCTCGCATGCTGTCCTGGTCGGCACAGACTGCCCGCTCGGTACGTGCAAGCAGGAGCGCGGCCTCGGCGCTCGGTGCCATGCCGATGCCGGCTGGAAAAGCCGCACGGCGAAACTCACGGTGTAGCTGTTGTGCGTAGCTCTCGGCCGAGCCGAAGAGTGTACCGGTTCCAGTGCTGTCCAATAGCAGCAGCAGATCTAGCCGGTGGGCTTCCGCGTATCGGTTCGGTGGAGAAGCGATCGCCTCGATGTGTGGAGAGAAGCCCTCGGCAATCGCCACAGCGTCCGCGTAGGCCGACTTCTCCTCTTCGATTTCGCGCGAACGAAACACGGCGCTCGAACCTGCTTCGGCCTGCGCCTTGCTCATCCCGTGCTCAAGTCCAGCAGCCCTTGCTCTTCCACAGAGCGCAGCGATTCTTTCATGTGGCGGGACGCCCTCCAGCAAAACGCAGGCTTGCCTATGCAGGGCGGGCGTATTGCGCTGCCATGCAGCAATAGGGAACTCCGGGATGTGAACTGCGGCGAAAGACATGTCAGCCTCCTACGACCCGCATCCACGCCGGTGCTGCATCCCAGCGCGTCGCTCTCCCGGGTGCTTTTCTCGCGAGCGCCGGTCCGGTACGCTGCCGCGCTACTTCGACGAGATGCGGGGCAGGCAGCAACACCCCTTGCACCTTGGGCGGCTCACCTGCCGAACACTCCAGCACACAAGCCGCGCTCGAACGGGCGCATGGCTCTCTCGTCAACAGCAGCAGGATGGCATCGCCCTCCTGTGCCGCCCGGCGGAAGCGGAACCACGTCGCGGCCGGGATACGCAGGGCTTCTTTCGGCTCCACCGATGCAAGGTCGAGCACCACCACGCGGAAGCCGCCCGCCTGCATCACCTGGTCTGCCGCGCGTAGTGCACGGTCCAACCTATCCCATGGCTTCGCTTCGCGCGCCCGTGCGGGAGTGGAGGGCGGTTTCAACGCCGCGCGTGCCCGTGCCGCTTCCGCTGCCTGCTGGTTCATCAGGCGCAGCGGGTCGGTCGCGTCCACCCTTCGCAGGTTCCAGCGTTCCCACTCCACCTGATCCTGCGACGCGGTATGCAAGCCGAGTGGCTGGTTCGGATGGCCCGGTGTGCCCTCCATCTTTCGCTTGCGCCGCTCTTCCTTATAGAACAGCATCTGCTCCAGCGCCGGGGCGAGGCCCTTCGTCTCGCCGCGCGGGTGCGAGCTGCCGCAACCGCCATGGATGGGCCGGTGCGAACCACTTTCCGCTTCGAACGGTGTGGAATCCTTTGCCGGAAGTGAAGCCTTTGTGGGCTGAACCGTATCGAATCGAATCCAGAGCAGGTTCACCATCTCGATGCCCGCTGCCGCTGCGCTTTGGGGAGAGAGCCGATCGCTCACGTCGATAAAGGCGCATGCCCCCTCGCGTGATGCGCCAGCCAACAGCGAAAGCGCGAGCGACGATTGGCCGGACCCCTCTGGGCCGGTCAGCTCGCATACCGACCCGAGTGGCAGGCCGCCGTCAAGCATCCCGTCTACCTGTGCGTTGCCGATGGGGTGCAGCCGTGGTGCTTGCTGGGCGATGGGGGAAAGCGCTGCTGGAATGCGGTTTGCCAGCTTGGCTTCAATCTCGCGTTTTAGAACCGCTGCTTGCCCCTGCATCTCTGTTCGCCTTATCTTCGCTTCTGGATGCCTAGCGTAGCGCATCACGGGGCGGAAAAGCGAATCTGCACCGGGAAGGATGCAGCTCATGAAGGTTCAGATTGGGACGGTGAACAACAGTGGGCATTCCAGGAGTAGTCAGAACGCGAGGACGGTACCGCACTTGATAGCAGCGCCAGCACTCCTATTGTAAAGTTGGTCTGCAATGGCCCAAGTAATCGTCTGCATCTCTTCAAGGATTTCTGTCGCGCAAAGTACTTTCGCAGCAGCCACGATTCGAGCCTGCGGTGTAGGCGCGAAATCGCCAGCACGTCATTCGGTCATGATGATGTGGCGCGCAGCAGTGACTAAAGTTCGTGTGATGGTGCCGTCTGTACCCTTCCACGTGCGAGCGGCAGAGAGTTTTGGGATACCGTGCGTGTCTACTGGCGCATGTCGAAAAAGCGCTTCAGGGAAGCCGGCAGCCCTGAACTTCAGTTGGCACTGGAGGCTCTCAGGCGAAGCGGTTATGCCGTCGGTTCTCCGATGAGGGACCGCAACGGGCGTACCTCGGTCGTCGTTGGAGGCAAGCTCTTCTGGGAAGAGGAGGTCCTTCAGATGTCGAAGGACTGGTTTATACCAGGCAGCAAGGCTCCCGATCCGGGGGACAAGGAGAACTAAGCGCGGTGTCGTTTCTGCTCAAGTGCCTGCCGGGCTAGAGATCTACGCTGTTCGCTGGCTTCTCCCTCCTTCACCACAGCGCGAGCGGCCTTGTCTTCGCGAAGAGCGATGAAGCTGGCATGCCGAAGGTGATCGTTGGGCGTCCACTCCAGGAACCTGAACTGCGCCACGGTCTCCGGCCGAAGCCAGACACAGTGCTCCATTTTGGCTGCGGTCAGCCCTTCTCCCCAGCGGCCGCTACCGGCTTCCGGCAGGTTCACGAACGGGCATGCCGGTGCTTTCTGCGCCGCAAGTCTGGCATGGAGGGTACGGCGGCTGGCCGGTACGAAGCCGTTCCGAACACTGCCGCAGAAGTGCAGCCGGTCGGCGCGGTAGAAGCCGACCAGCACGGCATCGAAGCCATGGGTACCGGGTGTGTAGCCGCCGATGATCAGTTCCTGGGAGAGTTCCACACGCAGCTTGGCCCAGGCTCCGGTGCGCTTGCCCCGCTCGTAAGTGCTGGTGAGGCGCTTGGCGACGACGCCTTCCAGTTCATGGGTCCGCACCAGCTCGAGCATCTGCCTCGCGGGAATCTGGAAGCTCTCGGAAAGCTGCACGGTATCGGTCGTCCCGAGATGTTTCTGCAGCAGCTCGCGCCGGTCCGCGAGCGGAAGACAACCGAGGTCCCTGCCTTCGAGCTGAAGGAGATCGAAGGCAAAGAAGACAACAGCCGCACCGCTGGTCGTGAAGTTCTGGAGGAGACTGAAGCTGGGTTTGCCGAATGCATCCAAGGCCACCAGCTCTCCGTCCAGAATGGACCCGGCTGGCACGCATGACGCCAGATCCGACACCAGATCCGGGAAGCGGTGGCCAAGATCGTTGCCGTTACGTGAGAGCAGCTGCGCCGTCCTGCCGTGGCAAAGCGCCTGCGCGCGGTAGCCGTCCAGCTTGATCTCGTAGACCCACTCCGGGCCTTCAGGAAGCGTGGAGACCAGCAGGCATTCCATCGGCTCGACGAAGTTGAGGGAAGACGCCGGTGCCGGCACAGGTTTGAAACGAGGCATAGGGCTGAAGTTAACGGCGAAGAAGGCCATAGTCAGCCGAATCCCGCTGGGCGATGAGCCTCGATGAACCAATATGGGATTGCCCTTACAACGTCATGTTTAGTCTCTTGCAGGCAGCTTCGCCCCTCGCGCAATGGAACTGCAAACCCACACGCCGAACTGCTCTGTCTTCGTGGCGACGAAAAGGCGACCAGCGTTGGAAGAATCGAACCACTGGATGACACATGGACCAGCTTTGATCGAGAACTGCTTTCTGCGGAAGGCCGGGAAGGCCGCGGAGGATGGGGAGATGCCGTTGTGATGCCTGGCAGACACCC
>CAXUHM010000031.1:18859-37194 GCA_964250935.1 uncultured Terriglobus sp. | reverse complement strand
GCCAGTGACTCCCATCCGCCCGTCGATCCGCCATACAGAAACCGCGCCCAGCCCTGCCCAATCCCGCGGAACTGCTTCTCCACCACCGGCATCAGCTCCGTCTCAATCGCGTCGCCATACGGCCCCAGGTTCGCCGAATTGACCGCGTAGCTGTCGTCGTAAAACGGATTCGCATGCTGGATCTGGATCACCAGGAACCGCGGAAATCCCGCGCTCGTCCACTCCTGAAATTCCTTGTACGCCTCCGCCTGCTGAATCCGGTTGTACCCCGCCAGGTGAAAGCGGTCCGAGTAATCGGGCTTCAGCGCCGCGTCCGGCGGGGTTGTCCGAAAGTCCGGCACGCCCTCCGGAAAATGCCCTTCAAACACCATCTCCGGGTAATGCGCGTCCGGGTGCTCCGCCCACCCCTGCGGCAGCAACACAATCGCCGACAGAAACATCGGCCGTCCCCAGAACGTGGTCAGCAGCGCGCTCTGCACCCGCACATGCTTCACCCACGCGGTATCCTCCTCCGGCGCAATCGGCGGAATCACCCTGTCCAGCAGCATCGCCACCGCCGGCGCGCCCGGACCGATCTGCACCTTCACCGGCGCGCTGTACAGGTTGCCCGGCGCCAGGTTCCAGTGCTGTCCCTCGCCGCGATCCGGCGCCAGCTTCACCGTCTTGCCGTCCGCCCGGTGAAACGTCTCGTACACGTTGAGCACGGCCTGTGCGGTGTACTCGCCCGCCGGCACGTCGCCCAGCTTCGCATACGGGTACCCCGCCGCTGCATCGTCCACCACCACCGGCGCACCCGGCTGCAGACCGTCCACCGTCACGCCAAACACCATGCCTGACTTGGGCGTGTCGTTGATCTGCATGCGCGGCTCCGACGAGCCATCCTTCGTCAGCAGAAACAGCACCCGCCCATCCAGCGCCTTTGCCGACCGCGCCGCCGGGAAACTCACCGTCACCACCTGCTTCTGTGCCACGGCAACGCAGGGAACGACCAGGCCCAAAGCCAGGAGGAAGCAGCACAAAAGGTTTCGCATGCCCGGAGTATAGAGCAACGATACCGACCAAAGGGTACCCATGATTTCCGCACACCGGCGTACTCGGCACCACTTCCCAAAAGATCGCGGATCAGCCTGACGGGCCCCTGTGCTTGCCCACCACACCCACAAGAAAGGCGGTCACGGCGCGCCTTAACACCCGCGCCGAACTTCCGCAACGAGATGCGACACAGCCCGATCGTGTGACGTCCAGCATTCACCAGGAACGGGCATCACGCGCCTTCCGGTCTTCTGGCCTAGGCCACCTTCCGCCCGTTGGCCCCATTCATGTTCACACTCACAATCTTGCTCACCCCCGGCTCCTGCATCGTCACGCCAAAAATCACATCCGCCTCGCTCATCGTTCGCTTGTGGTGCGTAATCACCACAAACTGCGTGGTCTTGCTCATCTCATGGATCAGCCGCGCAAACCTGCCCACGTTGGTCTCGTCCAGCGGCGCATCCACCTCGTCCAGCACGCAGAACGGACTCGGCTGGAACTCAAAGATCCCCACCAGCAGGCTCAACGCTGTCAGCGCCTTTTCTCCACCGCTCAGCAAAAGCACGTTCTGCATCTTCTTGCCCGGCGGCGACGCAATCAGGTCAATGCCGCTTTCCGCGGAGTTCGCTTCATCGGTCAGCTTCATCGTTGCCTGCCCGCCGCCGAACAGCTTCACAAACGTGTCGGAAAAGTTCTGATTGATCTTGGCAAACGCCTCGTCGAACTTCGCATTGCTGATGTCGTCGATCTCCTTGATCGACCCCACGGTGTTCGCAATGGAGTCCAGCAGGTCCTTGCGCTGTGCCTGCAGAAACTCATGCCGCTGCGACGCCTCGGCAAACTCCTCCAGCGCCATCATGTTCACCGGCCCCATCGCCTCCAGCTTGCCCTTCAGCGTGCGCGTCTCACCCTCCGCGGCGCTCAGCGCTTCGGCCTCTGCAATGCGCACCACCGATGCATCCGCACGCAGCACACCGGCCTCCATATTCAGGTCCTGCAAGGCCTGTGCTTCCAGGTGCTCCAGGTCGCTGGTTAACTTCGCGATCCGGGTTTCCAGCTTGCCGCGCTGTTCCCGCAGCTGCTCCGTCTCGCCACGCAACGCCCGCAATGCCGTGTTCTGTTCGGCAATCGCCGCGCGCAGGGCCGTCGCCTCGGCCGTCAGCCGAGTCACATCGTCGCTGCGCCCCGCTCGCGTCTCGGTCAGGTCCGCATGCTGCGCCACCAGCGCCACGTTTTCTTCTTCCCGCCGCGCGCGCTCCGCCGTATTGGCCGCAAGCTGTCCTTCCAACTGCACCAGCCTCTGCTGCTGCGCGTTGGTCATCCGTCCGTTCTGCTCAAAGTTGGCCGATGCATTTCGCCGGCGTTCTTCCAGCCCGGCAAGTGCCGCGCTCGCCGCCGCTGTCGCCGCCTGCACCTCTTCACGCCGTCGCCGCAGGTCGTCGGTGCGCAACACCGCCTCCTGCACCCGCGCTTCAACCCCTTCGCGCTCCGCCGTCAGCCGCGCCTCCTCCTCCTGCTTGCGCTCAATCAGGTCCTGCTTGCCCGCGCGTGCGTCGCGATTGCGCTCGCTATGCATCTGCCAGTCGGCCAGCCGACGCTCAATCCGCGCCGCCTCGCCCTCCATCTGCCGCAGCGCTGCACCGCTGTTTGCGGCTTCCCGCTCTGCTTCGCGCCGCTCGTTCTGCTTCGCCTCCAGGCTGTGCTGCGCCTCCGCAATCCGTTTCGTCAGCCCACCCACCGCCAGCTCCGTCGCACCCAGATCCTTCTGCACCGCTTCCAGCTTGGCCTGCACCTCCCGCAGCTCCCGCTTCAGCGCCAGCGGACCCTCGCTGCGTGCCTTGCCGCCCGTCACGGTCAGGTTGCTGAACGTCTCACCGCTGGGCGACAGAAAGTACGCCTCCGGGTGCTCCGTCGCCATGGCCCGCGCGGTTCCGTTGTCCGGTGCCAGGTAGCCGTCCCGCAGCTTCGGTAGCACCACCTCCAGCGACCTGCCAAACCCGTTCAGCACGCGCACGCAGTCGCGCAACGGCTTTACCCCGTCCGGCAGCCGGGTCGCCCGTGCGGCAATACCTTCGCCAAACGGCGTCGCACCTTCCGCATGCACCAGAAAGGTCGCACGCCCCTCGACCGCGCTCTTCAGCAAGCCGATACCGTGCTCTGCAGCCTCCCAGCTCCGCACCACCACGGTATTCAGTTCGTCCCGCAAGAACTCGTCCACGGCGGCGCCGTACTGGTCCTCCACCTCCAGGAAGTCGGCCAGCGTCCCCAGCGGCGCATTCGCCCCCGTCGCATTTGCCTTAAAAATCCTGCGCACCGTCTCGTTGGAGTAACTGTGGTCGCGGATGATCGCCTCCAGCGAGTTCTTGCGGCCGGTCAGCGACGCCGCCTCCGCACGCAGGTGATCCCCGCGCCGCCGCGCCTCCATCTCTTCCCGCCGCCGTGCTTCCAGGTCCAGCCGCAACTGCGCAATCTCCGCCTCCAGCCGCTTCAGGCGGTCGGTCACGGTCTCAAACGAAAGCGATACCTGCCCGCGCTGCTTGCCCAGCGCCTCCAGCTCGTGCCGGGCCGTTTCGCTTTCTGCCACCAGCCGCTGTGCCTCGCGATCCAGCCCCGCAAGCTGCTCTGCCGCCTGCGCCTCCTCCCGGTGCACCTGCGACACGCGCTGCATCAGCTGCATTGCTTGCTGACGACCATTGGCCGCCTCGCGATCCGCGTTGTTCACCTGCGCCTGTGCCTCGGCGGCCTCCCGCTGCCGGGCCTGCGCCGTCTCGCGCGCTTCCGCTGTGTCTGCCGTCGCTGTCTGCAAAAACAGTTGCAGGCCATCCCGGTCTGCTGCCAGTGCCTCAATGCCATGCCGCACCTGCACCAGTTCATCCGTCCCGGCAGCGATGCGCGCCGCCAGGTCGCTTACCCGGTCGGTGTTGCTCTGCATGCGCGACCCGGCACGCTCCAGCTCCACCCGGATCTCGTTCACCTGTGCACTCGCGCCGCGCAGCTCCTCATCCAGTGCATAGCCGCGCGTCACACCCGCCGCGTGCTCCGCGTCCTTTGTCTCCAGGGCAGCTGCCTGCGCATCGATCTTTCCGGTCAACTCGCCAACAGTTCCGCTCGCCTGCGCATGCTCCGCATCCATCTGCGTCAACCTGCTGCTCAATACCACGCGCAGCTTGCCCCGCAGCTCCTCCCGCATCTCGCCGTAGCGCTCGGCCTTCGCTGCCTGCCGCTTCAGCGAAGCCATCTGCTTGGTCACCTCGTCGAAAATATCGTCGACCCGCGCCAGGTTCTGTTTGCTTGCCTCCAGCCGCAGCTCCGCCAGCCGCTTCTTGGTCTTGAACCGCGTAATTCCCGCGGCCTCCTCAAGAATCGCCCGCCGGTCCAGCGGCTTCGAGCTCAGCAGCTGCCCGATCCGTTCCTGCCCGATAATGGCGTAGTTCTCGCCCGATAACCCCGTTCCAAAAAAGATGTCCTGGATATCCCGCAGCCGGCACAGCTTGCCGTTCAGCAGGTACTCCGAATCGCCCGACCGAAACAGGCGTCGCGTGACCGTCACCTCGCCTGCCCGAATCGGCGCCCGGTTGAACTTCCGCCGCCGGATCTTGAGCACAACGGCGTTGCCACCGGCCGTTCCCGCCGCGGTTGCCGCATCCCTCTCCGCAGGTGTGGGCTCGTCGCTCAGTACCTCTACGGTCTCCCCCTCTTCGCCCGACTGCAGCGGACCAGGCTGCGCATCCGCCACGGCAGCCTCCGTTGCTTCCTGCCGGCTCATGCGCTCCGCCGCCTCGTCCCAGTCAGCTGCCAGGGTCGTATCAATTGCCACCGGCACGTGCAGATCGTTGCCGTCGTATACCTCCGGGTCCACCAGGGTCAGCGACACCTCGGCCATGCCGGTCGGTTTGCGGTCGCGCGTGCCGGCAAAGATGACGTCCTCCATCTTGATGCCACGTAAGCACTTGGCGCTCTGCTCCCCCAAAACCCAGGTAATGGCGTCGCTAATGTTGCTCTTTCCACAGCCGTTAGGCCCAACCACCGCTGCAATTCCGCTGCCACTCAACTGCACATCCGTGCGATCACAAAACGATTTAAATCCTAGAATCTGAACACGTTTCAGCTTCAGCAACGCGAACCCCCGGCCGCGCGCATACACACGCCCCATGTGTAAGCTAGGGCTTCGCTACCCTGGAAATCAAGCAAGGGTTGCCCAACCTGTTGTGGAGAAGTCGTCCTGAATCCCAAGAGGTAGCGCGAATTTACGCCGAAGCACGCCTTGCCTCAGCAGTTCTTCACTTCGCGCACTTTGCGCTGCGGTCCTTGGCCGGCACCGCTTCGCCGCTCCCCTTGCGTAAGTTTCGGCAACTTGCGATACATTCGACACAACAAGTTCTGCGCATCCGCAATCCTACGCAATGCAAGTCTCGATTTTCTGAATTACAGGGAGTGTTTAATGAAGAAGGCAATGTTCGCCTCAGTGCTCGCGGCAGCAGCAGTGTCCGCACCCTACTGCCTGGCGCAGGACGCTGGGGCGCAGCCCGCCGGGGCACAGCCCGCGAGCGGCCAGGTCCAGCTGCAGCCGGACGAGTTCGCCGCGTACCAGAACGTCACCACCGCCGCCGACCCGGCAGCCAAGGCAACCGCCGCAGAGGCGTTCCTGACCAAGTATCCGCAGAGTTCTGTGAAGACCGACGTGCTCACCAACCTTGCGCTCGCCTATTACCAGCAGAACAACCTGCCCAAGCTCGTGGACGCCTCCGACCGCCTCCTGCAGGCCGATCCCAACAACATCCGCGGCCTTGTCTTTGAGACCACGGCGCTCAAGCAGCAGGGCGATGCCACCGCCGACGCGGCAGGTCGCCAGACCCTTTATGACAAGGCTGCTTCGTTTGCCCAGCGTGGCCTGACCGCGCCCAAGCCGGCCACCGTCGACCAGGCTCAGTGGGATACCTTCACCAAGTCCATCTATCCCACCTTCTACAGCACCATCGGTGCGGACGACCTTGGCAAGAAGGACTACCCTGGCGCTATTACCGCGTACACCACGGAGCTGAAGGGTGCGGCGGACGACGCGACCAAGCAGCCCGGTCCGCTCCTGCAGGACACCTTTTACCTGGGCCAGGCCTATTACCAGTCCACACCGCCCGACTACCTGAACTGTGCCTTCTTCACGCAGCGTGCCGCCACCTACGCGCCCGACCAGTTCAAGTCGCAGTTTCAGCCGACCGCCGACTATTGCTACAAGAAGTACCACGGTGGCGCGGACGGCCAGGACGCCGTCAAGACCGCTGCGGCAGCCTCCATCTTCCCGACGGATTCCTTCAAGACCAGCGTGAAGGCAGCCCCAACACCGGCCGACCAGGCGACTGCGCTGCTTGCCTCGGACAAGGCGGACGACGCAACCCTGGCGAAGACCAACATCCAGGATCGTGAATTTGTCATTCAGTACGGCACCTCCGACCAGGCGGACGCGGAGTTCACGCCGATCAAGGGTAAGGAAGTCGAGATCTCGGGTGCCGTGGTTTCCATCAGCGGTACCGATCTGCAACTAGCCGTGTCCGACGATGCCAAAACCGCGAACCCCCAGGTGGCGGACTTCGACATCACGCTGAAGGAAGAACCCAAGACTCCACCGACGGTCGGTGCCACGGTCAAGGTGGTGGGCATCGTCGACAGCTACACGCAGAAGCCCGTCATGGTCAAAATGACCGGTGGCGACATCCAGGCGAAGAAGGCCACCGCGGCACCGGCCCGCAAGGCACCGGTTCGCCGCCGCTAGTCTTAAGTGCTAGTCTCAACCGTCCATAACGAGCGAGGAAGGGTAGTCCTGTTGAAGGACTCTCTTCCCGCTCGTTTGCCGACACCGCAGCCGGCGCTCGTCGAAGTCCAGAAGCTCCGCAACCATTCGTTGCCAAACCGCACGCCCGCTCACTCCCCCAGCATTACCCGCTTGATGCCGTAGGCTCGTCCGCTTACCGCGTCGCACTGCACCACGGTCGCGCACATCTTGGGATTCCCCTTGGCCGCCTCGAACTTCGCCGGTTGCCCGGTCAGAAACTTCTGCACCACCGCCTCGTGCTCCACGCCAATCACGCTGTCGTACGGCCCGCTCATGCCCACATCCGTCTGATAAGCCGTTCCCAGCGGTAAAATCCGCTCGTCCGCCGTTGGAATATGGGTGTGAGTTCCCAGCAGGGCTGTGACCCGTCCGTCCAGGTACCATCCAAGTGCGACCTTTTCGCTGGTTGCCTCGGCGTGGAAATCCAGCAGAATAACCTTTGCGGCAATGCCCTTCAGGATCTCGTCTGCCTTGCGAAATGGGTCATCGTTTTGCTGCATAAACACACGCCCCTGCAGGTTCATCACGGCATACGCCTCGCCCCCGGCTGTCACGCCTTCGTACACGCCAAAGCCCGGCGTCGCCGGTGCAAAATTCGCCGGCCGCAGGATGCGCCGCGGCCGCCCGTGGCTGTCGGCCGGCACCTTCAGGTAGTCCAGCAGTTCCTTTTTGTCCCAAAAGTGATTGCCGGTTGTCAGCACTTCGGCACCCAGGTCGAACAACTCATCGGCGATCGACGGCGTAATGCCGAAGCCACCCGCGGCGTTCTCGCCATTCATCACACACAGGTCGATCGCGTGCGTCTCCATCACATGGCCCAGGTGCTCGCCCACAATGCGCCGCCCCGCCGACCCAAACACATCGCCCACAAACAAAATATTCACATCCCAGCGTACCAAGTGCGCCCCTGCCGCTGACCCCGCGGTGTTGCCCTGTCACAACGGCGGCGGGAACGGTGCAGCGCGCTCGCACTTCATCCACCACACCCGGAAAGCTGCGCGAATGAGCCTGCTCCACGCGCCGCCTCCACCGTCTCAAACGACGACCCCCTCCTGTGCTGGCGACCGCTCACTCCAGGCGCCGGCAGGGCCTGCAGGCGATTCGCTATAAACTCGACAGGACATGTTCACCTCTGAGTTTGAAGAAAAGCTCTACGCCGAACGGCTGGAGAAGCTGGAAAAGATCGCTGCCCTCGGCCAGGCAAATGGCCTGACCCGGCTCGCTGCAACTTACCCGAACACCTTTTCCATTCAGCCCTCGCAGGGCGTCCCCGCCATTGTCGCCGAGTACCGCGATACCCCGGCCGACACCCTTGCCTCGGACCGCGTGCAGGTGTCGCTTGCCGGCCGCGTCGTTGCCCACCGCCGCCAGGGCAAGGCCGGGTTCGCATCCTTGCTGTCCAACGGCCAGCGCCTGCAGATCTACGTTCGCCAGGACGCCGTCGGCGAGAACAACTTTGAGCTCTACAAGCTGCTCGACCTTGGCGACCACATCGGCGTCACCGGCTACCTCTTTCGCACCCGCACCGACGAGCTCACGGTGCATGTCGACACCCTGACCTTCCTTACCAAATCCATGCTCGCGCTGCCAGACAAGTTCCACGGGCTGCAGGACATCGAGCTGCGCTATCGCCAACGCTACCTCGATCTCTTCACCGACGAGGGTGAGCAGGCCGCTGACCCCACCCCTGCCGAATCCGCAACCGACAACGAAAATCCGGAGGCCATCGCGCTCGCCACCGCCAGCCGTACCCGCCTGCCCGCGCGCGACGTCTTCGTCAAGCGCGCCCACATCCTCAAGGCCCTGCGCACCTTCTTCGACAGCCGCGGCTTTCTTGAGGTCGAAACGCCCATGATGCAGCCAGTCGCCGGCGGTGCCGCCGCCAAACCATTCAAAACCCACCACAACTCCATGGACATGGAGCTCTTCCTCCGCATCGCACCGGAGCTCTACCTCAAGCGCCTCGTCGTCGGCGGCCTCGACCGCGTCTACGAGATCAACCGCAACTTCCGCAACGAGGGCATCAGCACCCAGCACAACCCCGAGTTCACCATGCTCGAGTTCTACCAGGCCTACAGCAACTACTGGCACCTGATGGATCTGACGGAAGAACTCATCAAATTCGTCGCCAACGAAGTCAACGGCACCACCCTCATCAACTTTCCCCTTCCCAAAGGTTCCCGCGCCGGCGAGATGGTTGAGATCGACTTAGCGGAGTGGGACCGCCTCAGCATGAAGGACGCCATAAAAAGATGGTGGGCTCGTTCGAGCGATGAGATTTTCTCCTCTCCTCAACTCCTAGTGGAATTACTCGCAAAAGAAGGTGATGGTTTTCTTGAGCAGAGTGAGCAGCTCTTAAAGCAAGTAGAGTTAACTCGCAAAGAAGCTCAAACCAATCCACAGGACTCAGCAACGACGAGCAAGCTTGTAGGCGCGCTCAATCTCACGCTTAGAGCTGAACGTTTGGCAAAGCAGAGCCTAAACTTCAAGCGAATGGCTCAGAACGGCTCCCACGGCGAACAAATCTCTTTCGCTTTCGAAAGCTTCGCGGAAGAGCACCTCATCCAACCCACCATCATCTACGACTTCCCCCTCGCTGTCTCCCCCCTCAGCAAAGTCAAACCCGACGAGCCCGACTGGGTCGAGCGCTTCGAGTTCTACATCGGCGGCTTCGAAGTCGGCAACGCCTTTTCCGAGCTCAACGATCCGGAAGACCAGCGCCGCCGCTTTCAGTCCCAGGTCGACGCCAAAGCCAAAGGCGACGAAGAAGCCACCGACATGGACGAGGACTACGTCCGCGCGCTCGGCTACGGCCTGCCGCCCACCGGCGGCGAGGGCATCGGCATCGACCGGCTCACCATGCTGCTCACCGGCTCCCGCAGCATCCGCGACGTCATCCTCTTCCCACTGCTCCGCCCGCAAAAAAAGCAGGATGAGAAGATCGAGTCCGGCGCGGTCGACAGCGCGGAAAAGGCACACTAGCGCCGGGAGCGATGTGTGCCGTCACGCGATGGGAGGCAAGGGCGAAGGGAGCACAGGAACCACCCGTTCCATCCCGCTGCCTTAGGAGTCCTTCCGATACAGCAGGTTCTTCATCGCTTCCCGCCGCGCCGCGTTTGCCTCGGCCGTCGTGCGCCGCTCGTCCGCGTCAACCCGCTCCTTGCCGCCGCTCGCCGCCTCAGGCGAGCTGCACTCGGGGCAACGATTGGCAAAGCCGGGCTTGTCCGGCTTCAGCTCGAACTCTTCGCCGCACACCACACAGGTCTTGATCGGGAACGCCATACCTCCCCATCATAAAAGCAGCAGCGGCCGCCATCGCCGGTATCCTTCAGCCGATGGCAATCGCACGGGAACTTGTTTGCAACGACCGAACGTACGGCTGCGGCAAGCATCGTTCTGACCTGCCGCCCACCAGGGCGCAACCTCAGCGGTCCCGTTTCGCATGCCGAAACCCGTTGTCGTAGCCTCGCAGGTAAGCATCCCGGTACGTGTCCCGATACACGTCGAACGGACCGGACCGCTCGTCGTAGCCGGGCACCACGCGGAACTTCTGGTCCGCCTGGGCGTTGTAGCGGTAGCCTGAGAGCACATCGCGCTCACCATCCGACCGCCCATCGCGAAATCCGTTCCCGGTTGCCTGCTGCACCTGCGCTCCGCTGGCCCACACCGGCGGCGGCGGGGGCAACGTCTGCGCAACCCGATGGTTGTGGTCGGCACACCCGGTCACCAGCAGCACAACGGCGCATACTCCAGACCCGAACACCAGACGCGAAAGCAGGGAAGCCATGGGCACCATCTCCAGTTGCAGGTTCAGACACGAACGCGACAGGATGTTGCGCGGCACGCTCCTGGTTAGGCAGGTGCCGGTTCTGGTCGGGTGACGGCCCGGCCATGGTGGGCAACGGCTCGCTCGCAGTGGTGTAATGGAGGGCATGAGCGAGCAGTCCACCCCCGGCAAGCCCAAAGGCGCGCTCGGCGACCTTGTCAAAGCCGAATCGATGATTCAACTGGCCGTGGCGCTGCCCCTGGGGTGCCTTGTCGGCTGGTTTCTGGGCCACTGGCTCGACGGCAAGTCCCACCAGAACTGGATCGGGATCGTCGGCATTCTGCTGGGCGCGGCAGGCGGCTTCCTGCAGATCTACAACACCGCCAGCAAGTACATGAAGGATCCGGAGTGAGCGAGCCTTCCGTCCGGCAGATGGCAACGCCGCCGGCAGTCTCTGCCCCCACCCCCACACCGCCGGGCGAGATGACACACGCGGAGTGGTGGAACTCCGATGCGGCCTCTGTGCCGGCCGGCGACACCGCGGCACCCATCGCCACTTACACCGATGCGCAGGCAATGGCAAGCCTGGTGCGTGCCGGCAGGGCAGTGCTTGTGCTCACGCTGGTCGGCCTGCCCGTCGCCTGGTACTTCGGCGGCTCGCGTTCCGCACTGGCGCTGCTCGTCGGCGCGGCTGTTAGCGGCAGCGGCCTTTGGGAGTGGCGCCGCCTGATGGCCGCACTGACCGCGCGCATGGATGCAGCGGAAACGGTGCAGGCCACCACCGGTGCAAGCCGACCGAAAACGCCGTCCATTGCCTTCGCTGTTCTGGCATTTACCGTGCGTTTGCTCGTGGTTCTGGGAATTCTGTATGGTAGCCTAAGCTATCTGCACGGGAGTGTGGCCGCGCTTGCGGCGGGGCTTGCGATGGGCGTCTTAGCGCTTACCATCGAAGCTGTCCGCCTGTTGCGAAGCGGTACCATTTAGCCGGCGCGGTTTGAAGAAAGAACGATGCCTGAACAGCTTGTCTTTACCAGAATTCTGAATCACGCCTTCGCTGGCCCGGCGGATGCCGTTCTGCGCGCGCTGCATGTGCACGTCGTAGACGCTGCCGCGCCGCTGTCCAACGCCTTTGCCATGGAACTGCTGGCAACCGGCCTGCTGCTGCTGTACTTTGTCGCGGTACGGGTTTCCCTCAGCGTTGAAAAGCCCGGCGCAGTGCAGCATACCGCCGAGTTCGTCCACCAGTTCGTCTCCGATCAGGGCGAAAGCATCATCGGTTATGGGTACGAGCGCTTCACCGGCTACCTTTCGGTGCTGGTGCTGTTCATCCTGGTCATGAACCTGCTTGGCCTGGTTCCAGGGCTGGAATCGCCGACCTCCGTTGTCGTTGTGCCACTCGGCATGGCATTGGTAACGTTCTTCTACTACCACTACCATGGCATCCGCGAGAACGGCGCCGGCTACATCAAGCAGTTTCTTGGGCCGGTATGGTGGCTCTCGCCGCTGCTGTTCATCATTGAGGTCATCAGCCACTGCGCGCGCGTTCTGTCGCTGACCGTTCGTCTGTACGCGAACATGTTTGCCGGCGACCTTGTCACGCTCGCCTTCTTTTCGCTCATTCCCATCGGCGTGCCGCTCGTCTTTCTGGGCCTGCACCTGGTGGTGTCGCTGGTGCAGGCGTATGTCTTTATGCTGCTTGCCACGATCTACCTGAGCCTGGCCGTCTCGCACGAGCACTAGGTCTGGCGTTTGACTTTGACGGCCGTGAGGGTTTGCCTTCATCGCAGCCGGGCACCAACCGCAACAGCGTGAGGGGGACAGCACGGTGATCCTCAACCACCCACTGACGCGGCATTCTGAAGGCTGGAGTTTACCGATGAAGTTGATGAAGTACGTTTTGATGACACTTGCGGTGCTGCTCATTGCAACACCCGCATTCGCACAGGAAGCCGGCGCTGCGTCGTCCAAGGGCCTGCTCTACATCGGTGCCGGCATCGGCATGGCAATCGCCGCCGGCCTTTGCGGTCTGGCACAGGGCAAGGCGACCGCCTCTGCCGCCGAAGCGCTCGCGCGGAACCCTGGCGCACGTCCTGGCATTTTCACGTTCCTGATTCTTGGCCTCGCCTTTATCGAATCGCTGGCGCTATTCACCTTTGTCATCATCTTCATCAAGCTGACGTAAGCAGTCCCCCCGTACAAAGGGCTCCACATCGGTGGGGCCCTTTGTGCTGCCCCCTTGCCGTGCCTACCGCCAGTGCAGCAGAAGACCAACAAAGCCGTGGAGCGGCATGTCCCCGAACCCCGGCATACTCCAGCAGCCCGCATACACCAGCAGCCCCGCCGACCATACCCAGCCGCTGCGATACCGTGACGGGTGCACCGCCTGGAGCCGGCCGCCATCTTCGGGCTGCTGCACAGCCTGCCGCCGTGCCAGCCACAGGAGCAGCAGGGTCAGGCAGACCGCATGCATGGCGATCCATCGACCCCAGTCCGGCCCAAAGCGAAAAAGGGCCACTGAAGCCGTTGCGGCGACCAAAGTCGCACCCATCACCAGCCGCAGCGATTGCCGCAGTGCTGGCGTGCGCCAAAGCACGATCGTGCCCACTGCCAGGGGCAGCAGCGTCAGGACCAGCAGGACGGGGAAGTACCGGAAATAGTGGAACTCCGCAACGTTCTCCCGCACCATGGCAAGCTGGCCGGCGCGAGTCATCGTCAAAAATCCAATCGGATCGGCACAGGGTTGTGCCGCCGTTGCATGTAGCGATCGGCAGATTGCCGCCACTGTCGCCGCCGACCCGATAAGCCGCAGAACCACGCCAAAACTGAGCAGACTGACAGCGGCAGGGGCTAGGCATACGCGCATGGCGGCTCGGATGTCCTGCGCCGCGAGTGCCGGGATCACCAGCAGGTACGGTACATAGAAGATGGTCGGTTCATGCGACAGGATCAGAAGTCCACACACAACGCTCAGCCATATCGACAGCAGCACTGCGCCGGGCCGAGGTCTTCTCTGCACCAGGCCAAGGCTCAGGACGATCGCCGCGTACAGCAGCACCTCTTTATGGAAGCCGGCGCGGGTCGACAGCAACGGAAATGTGAGCATGGCAGGGGAGCACAGGGCAAACACGATCCACCATGGCACCAGCGGGAAATCGATCCATCTCCAAAGGCCTGCAAACACCACCGCGTAGCAGGCCACGCAAAGCAGCACCGCCCCGACGACGGGATCCAGGTGCAGGGCACGGCCCACCAGCAGGAGCAGCTCGCCCACCAGCCCACGACGAACAAAGCCGCCTTCGTAATTGATCAGCCAGTCGCCCAGCGGCCAGTTCCGCCCGGCCGAGACAAGATGCCCACCCAGCGCGAGCAGCATGGTCCCGATCACAAGCAACCAACCGCGAAGAACGCGCCGGGACTGCAAAAGGGAGGCGGGGTCGAACCTGTCCATGAAGCAGAGCATCGGCTGCCGGGGCCGCAACTTGAGCATTCCCGTCAGGCCAATCGACCTAAGCTATCAGCGTACCTGGGCAAGGGCGGGGAGGTGCGGGTTCGGACAGCAGCTCCGGGGGGCCCGGGTCTCGGTGGTGTCCAGCGTCGCCTGAGTAAAGGCAGGAAACTGCACCAGCCGAAGAACGCGACCCGGCAGAATGCCGAGCAGCAACGTCGCCGCAACACAGCATGCAAGCGCAAGCGACGCAGGACTCACAAGACGCATCCGTGCCGGAACTTCGTAACCGGCAGCAAGGCCCACTGGGTTGAGCAGCGGATTCGTGTTTCCTGCCGGGTCAAAGTCAATCGCCGGTGCGGCGGAGTACCCCGTTGGCTGCGAGTACATCCGCACAATCAGGCGCAGGTAATAAAAGCAGGCAACGCCGGAGTTGAGCAGGCCGATAACGGTGAGCCAGATGTAGCCGTGGTGGATCGCCCCTGAAAAGGCGTAGAACTTCCCAAAGAACCCACCAGTAAAGGGAATGCCGATCATTGAAAGGAGAAAGAAGCTGAAGGCCGCGGCCAGCGCAGGATGCTGGATCGCCAGACCGGTGTAATCCTCACCCGTGCGCAGGCGTTCCCGGTAGCCGGACACAAGCGTGATCACCACGAACGCACCAACATTCATGGCGGCGTACGCTGCGGTGTAAAAAGCTGCCGCCGGAATTCCATCCTGCGGCAGCGCGGTAAATGCCACCAGCAGGTAGCCCGCGTGCGCAATGGACGAGTAGGCAAGCATGCGCTTCACATCGCGCTGCAACAGCGCTCCCAGGTTGCCGATCGTCATGGAAAGCGCGGCAATACCCCACAGCAGGATCGACCACTTCGCTTCGTAGAGCGGGTACCCGCCAAACAGGATCCGCAGAAGCACGGCAAAGGCGGCGGCCTTCGGTGCGGTCGACATCAGGCCCACGACGGGTGGGGGCGCCCCCTGGTACACGTCCGGAGTCCACACGTGGAAGGGCGCGGCCGACACCTTGAAGCCGATGCCAATCACGATCATGGCAATGGCCAGGATCGCAAGCAGGGGCGTATTCGTCGTGCCAAGGCCCGCCGCCACCACCCGCAGGTTCGTCGATCCCGTTGCGCCAAAGGTCAGGGCCACGCCGTACAGGAAGAAGGCGGTTGCGAACGAGCCAAGCAGAAAGTACTTGATGGAGCTCTCGCCAGCGGCAGCCTGGGTCTTGCGGAATCCCGCCATGATGTAGGTCGAGATCGACGAGATCTCCAGGCCCACGAAGATGACCAGAAGTTCCGGCGACGACGCCATCAGGAGCATGCCCACCGCGGCAAAGCAGATGAGCGCGTAAAACTCTCCGGCGTTTGTGGCTTCGCCCTCAAAGTAGTCGAGCGAGCTCAGCAGGGTCACAACCGTGATCGCCGTGATCAGCAGTTGAAAGAAGATGGAAAAGCGATCGACCTGGATCGTATTTGCAAAGGCAAAGAGCGGGCCGCCAAGGGTCCGCACCAGCGACACCTGGTAGAAACTCACGATGCAGGCAGCCAGGGATCCAGCGATCGCCAGCCAGCCAAGGGGCTTGCGCGAGCGGCCGGCGGGCAGCACAGGTTCCAGCATCATGATCGTGATGCCAGCAAACGTCAGCAGGTACTCCGGCAGCAGGGCGAGGAGATTGGGAGAGGTCAGCATTAGCGGGCGGCTCCTCGGTAGGTGGGCAGGGAGGAAGGCAGGGCCTCGGCAATGGGCGCACGCGCGACACCACTCCCATGTACCGGGCGAGCACTTGTGGCCGGCGTTACCGGTGCGCCGGGACCACGGCTGTAGATTTCCGCCTCGCTTGTGCGGACGGCCTGGCCCTCCAGGTGGGAGGCAACGCCGGCGTAGGGTGCACCTAAAAGATCCAGTGTCCGCGTAAACACCGGGGAGGCAACGCCCATGAACAGGAACAACGCAAGAAACGGCCACATCGCCAGATGCTCGCGCGCGGTTAAATCCCAGCCACGCCGTTCTGCGGACATGTTGCCCAGGTCCGCGTAAAACACGCGCTGAATCATGGTAAGCAGGTACGCTGCGGAGAAGATGACGCCGGTAGTTGCGACCGTCGTCCACAGCATCGGGTGGCGCGAAAGCACGGACTGCGCCGATCCGCTCAGGATCAGGAACTCGCCCACAAAGCTGTTCAGCATGGGCAGGCCGACATTCGACAGGGCCGTGACAACAAACAGGGTCACCATCCACGGCAGCTTGCCGGCAATACCGCCCAGGTCGCGCATGTCATAGGTGCCGTACCGCTCGTACAGCATCCCCATCAGCAGAAACAGGGCGCCGCCAGAGATGCCGTGATTCAGAATCTGGTACATGCCCCCGTCCACGCCGTTCACGGTAAAGGTAAAAATGCCCAGCACGCAGAACGAGAGATGGCCAAGTGTGGAGAAACCGGCCAGGCGCTTCAGATCATCTTGAATGAGCGCCATGCATGCGCCGTAGACGATGCCGATCGCACCCAGGGCAATCAGCAGCGGCGCGGCAAAACGCATCTGCTCGGGGAAGATGGCAAACGAAAAGCGCAGGATGGAGTACAGGCCAAGCTTGCCGGCAAGCACCATCACGGCGGCGGTGGGAGCCTCGGCAATGGCATCGATCAGCCAGCCATGCAGTGGGAATACCGGCACCTTGACCGCAAAGGCAATCAGAAACGCAAGGGAGCACAACCACAGCGCGTGGTGCGATCCCGGAATGGCGTGGGTTGCGGCAAGCGCCGCAAGCGTCGGCAATTGGAACGTGCCGGTCGCACTGTACAGCCACAACATGCCGGCCAGCAACAGTGCCGACGGCAGAAAGGTGTAAAGGAAGAACTTGAGTGCTGCGCGCCGGCGGTTGTCGGTGCGGCCAAACGTCGCAATCAGGATCGCCATGGGCACCAGCGACAGCTCCCAGAAGGCGTAGTACAGGAACAGGTCAAGCGACACAAACACGCCCAGCATCGCAACCTGCTGGAGCAGGAACAAGGTGTAGAACAACTTGCGCCGGGAGCCGATGGCATTCCAGGACGCCAACACACCCAGCGGCGCAAGAAAGCCGGACAGCACAATCAGCCACATCGACAGGCCGTCTACGCCAAGGTGGTAGCGGATGGTGGGCTGGCCAATCCACGGTACGTCCGTAACAAAACGGAACGCGAGCGGCGACCCAAAGGTGGTGGCAGCCGCAGTCGTGCTGAAGTAGAAGGGCAGGTGGAGCGTCAGGCCAAACGTCATCAGCGTCACGGCGAGCGCTGCCCACTGCTGCACCTTGCCGCGGTCCGGCAACAGTGCAAGCACAAGTGCACCGACCAGCGGTGTAAACGTGATGAGTGAAAGAATGCTGTGGTCGAGATTCATGCGCGTCCTGCTTTAACGTGTCGCCGCATGGGCAGTTAGGACCGAGTAGGTCATGACCAGAATGACAACGGCGGCACCGGCGGCAAGCCAGCCGGCATAGGAGCGGATATTGCCGGACTGCATGCGGCGTGTCGCGGAACTGGACGCACGTGTGATGAAAGCGGCAAGTGCGCCGGAGCCATTCACCAGGCCAGTCTCCACCACGAAATCCAGCAAGCCGCGCGTCAGGTACAGCAGACTTTGCACGAAGAACACGTTATAGAGCTCGTCAATGTAGTACTTACGCGCCACCAGGCGGTACAGCGGATTACCCGCCGCCTTGGAGCCAAGCGTACCCGCCCGCTTCAAATAGAACACGTATGCCAGGAACAGGCCGAGACAGGCGACCAGAACGGAAGTAGTTGCGAGAGCAAGTTCAGCACCATGGCCCTCTGTCGCCACCACGGCTTCCGTCGTGGCGCCCAGCGCGGGAGTGAACACAGGCGCAAGAAAATGTTCGATCTCGTTATGGCCGTGCAGGGCGGCGGGCACACCCACCCACCCGCCAACCACCGACAGCACGGCAAGCAGAACGAGCGGTGCAAGCATGATCCACGGCGACTCGTGCACCCCATGCGCGTGCGCCTGCCCTTCATCGTGTTCGTTCTCGCCGGCATGCACTGCGCCCAGGTCCCGCTCCTCAAAACGCTCCGCGCCGAAAAAGGTCTTGAACCACAGCCGAAACATGTAGAAGGAGGTGAGCCCGGCAGTGACCAGGCCCACAAGCCACAGCAGCAGGTGCAGGGGATTCGCCGCGTCAAAGGTGCGGTACAGGATCTCATCCTTTGAGAAAAAGCCGGCCAGCGGAGGAATGCCGGCAATGGCAAACACGCCGGCACTCAT
>CAXUHM010000031.1:283-18849 GCA_964250935.1 uncultured Terriglobus sp. | reverse complement strand
AGGCCGCCCATCTTGCGCATGTCCTGCTCGCCCGAAAGTGCGTGGATCACCGAACCCGCGGCAAGGAACAAGAGCGCCTTGAAGAAGGCATGCGTCATCAGGTGGAAGACTGCGGCCGAGTACGCCGCAACGCCGCACCCAAGAAACATGTAGCCCAGCTGCGAGATGGTGGAGTACGCAAGGACGCGCTTGATATCGTGCTGCACCATGCCAATCGTCGCGGCAAACAGCGCCGTCAGCGCGCCGATGATCGCGATGACCCCCAGCGTAAACGGCGACCGATCGAACAAGACGTGCGAGCGGCACACCAGGTATACGCCCGCCGTAACCATGGTCGCGGCATGGATCAGCGCCGAAACCGGCGTCGGTCCTTCCATCGCGTCCGGCAGCCACACATACAGGGGAATCTGCGCGGACTTGCCCGCAGCGCCGACGACCAGCAGCAAAGCAATCGCCGTCAGAAATCCACCCTGCAGGCCGGGGTGTAGCTGGATCTGCGCAAAGATGCGGGTAAAGTCCAGCGTGCCGAAGTGCCGGATCAGCAGAAACATCGCCAGCAAAAAGCCGAAGTCGCCCACGCGGTTGACCACAAACGCCTTGCGCCCGGCGTTGTTTGCAGCAGGCTTCTGCCAGTAAAAACCGATCAGCAGGTACGACGCCAGGCCCACACCCTCCCAGCCCACAAACAGCAGCAGAAAGTTCTGCGCCAGCACCAGCACCAGCATAAAAAACATGAACAGGTTCAGGTAGGCGAAAAACCGCCAGTACCCTTGCTCGTGCGCCATGTAGCCGATGGAGTAGAGGTGAATCAGAAAGCCGACGCCGGTGATGACGCCCAGCATGATCAGCGTCAGGTGGTCGACGGTAAAGGCAAAGCGGACGTCGAAGTTGGTAACGACAATCCATGGGCGCGAATTCGCGGTAAGGGCAAGCGTGCCGGTGCGCGACATAAACGCCCACAGCCAGGCGACAAGGGCCGCGGGCAGCGCGGTAAACAGCAGCGCAATTGCCGCAACACCAGACCGCGGCAGGCGGCGGCCAATCAGGCCGTTCAGCACAAAGCCGGTAAAGGGAAGCAGCGGAATGAACCAGAGCAGATGTTCGGGCATGATCTCGATGGCCTAGTTCTTCATCAGGTTGATCTGATCGATGTCCAGCGTTTGCCGCGAGCGGAAGACACTGATGATAATGGCGAGACCGACGGCGGCCTCGGCGGCGGCGACGACCATGACAAAAAACACAAAGATCTGTCCCTGCACCGCGTGCCGCATGTGCGCAAACGCCACAAAGGTCAGATTCACGGCGTTGAGCATCAATTCGATCGACATAAATACGGTGATAATGTTGCGCTTGATCAGAAAGGCGCCAATGCCGATCGAAAACAGGACCGCCGCCAGAACAAGGTAATAACTGATAGGGACCAACGCTTAGTTCTCCTTTCGTGCGAGCACAACCGCGCCAAGGATTGCAACCAGGATCAGGACGGACGTCACCTCAAAGGGCAGTAGCAGGTCGGTGAATAGAACACGGCTGATGGCCGCGATGTTCGAGATGCCGTTATCAAGATTGCCGCCAAGGTTTGCGTACCCCAACGCCTGCTTCTCGCGAAGAAAGATGTAGCTGAGTAGCGCAAACACACCCACCACCCCGGGAATGCCCGCAAGGTAGGCCGCCTTGGATCCATGCGTCCGCACCTCTTCGCCGGCGTTCAGCAGCATGATGACAAAGGTAAACAGCACCATAATGGCACCGGAATACACGATCACCTGCGCAGCCGCCAGAAACTCCGCGCCGAGCGTCCAATAGATCACGGCAAGAGACATCATGACGACCACAAGAGACAGCGCGGAATTAATGGGGTGCCGCTGAAACAGCAGGTTCAGCGCTCCGAGCACGCAAATGAAGCCGAAAATGAGAAAGAGGATGGATTGCATCGTTCCGGCAGACCTTCGATCCGTAAGCTGAGGTGGTTGGACTACGCCCGATTGTAGCGCGGGCAGCCGAGAGCTATCCGTGAATGGCAAGCACCAGGCTGGTAATCAGAATATTGACCATCGCCATCGGCAGAAGAAACTTCCAGCCAAAGCTCATCAGCTGGTCGTAGCGGAAGCGCGGCAGCGTGGAACGTACCCAGATGTACAGGAAGATGAACGCGAAAATCTTCAGCACAAACCAAAGGATCGGCAGCAGTGCCATCTCGATCACCTGCATCGTGTGCGACCCAACGTAGGGGAACAGGTTGCCGAACGGGCTGGACGCACCGCCAAAAAACATCAGCGTCGCCACACATGCAACGGTGATCATGTTGGCGTACTCGGCCATAAAAAACATCGCGAACTTCATCGACGAGTATTCCGTGTGGTACCCGGCTACGAGCTCCGACTCCGCCTCCGGCAGGTCGAACGGCGCGCGGTTCGTCTCCGCGTATGCCGCCATCAGGTAGATAAAAAAGCCAAGCACCTGGAAGCCGCCCGCGAGTGCCCAGACCGTTCCGTGCGCCGTATGCTCCCGCACCGGACCGCCGAAAATGTTCCACGAAAGCGCACCATGCGCGGCCTGGCTATTCACAATGTCGCGCAGCCGCAGCGACTGCGAGCGCAGCACGACGCCAACCAGGGACAGGCCGAGCGCCAGCTCATAGCTGACGATCTGTGCCGACGCACGCAGCGATCCAAGCAACGAATACTTGTTGTTTGACGACCAGCCGGACAGCGCGATCCCGTACACACCAATCGACGTAATCCCCAGGATCACCAGCAGTCCGACGTTGACGTCGGAAATTTCAAACAGGTCAACGCCGTGGTACACGGTCAGGGAACCGAACGGCACAACGGCGATGGACACCAGGGAGCATGCAAGCGCGATCACCGGCGCAAGGACGAACAGCGGCCGCTCCACCGCGAGAGGCATCAGGTCTTCTTTCAAAAACAGCTTGATGCCATCCACCAGTGGCTGCAGCAGGCCAAACGGGCCCGTCCGGCTGGGTCCCCAGCGGTTCTGAATCAGGCCCAGCAGCTTGCGCTCCAGCAGCACGGTATACGCCACCGAGGTCAGCGTAATCACCAGGACCACAACGATCTTCAGCAGGGTGAGCAGAAAGAAAATCTGGGTATCGGACAGGTGCATCGGGTGTTCTTTCCTCGGGGTATGGCCGTAGTCTAACTGGTTCCGCGACCGTCTGCTCCGGCGCACTCAACAAGGTACATGCAACAAGGCACCTCCAGGCAACAGCAAACCTCGCCACCTGCGTGTGTGGCGAGGTCGCGGCTGCCGCTGCCGTCAGTCTGCCGGAATGCCGACGGGCTCGTGCGCGTACTTGTGCTGCAGTTCCATCAGCTTCGGAGAGTACCGCCCAAGTGTCCCACTGCTGAACAGTGTGTCCGCCGCCGGCAGCACCAGGTCGCGCCGATCCATGTCGATCTGGATCAGGTCGGCCGGTGCATCGGGAGCCAGATGCTGATCGTTCCCGCTGAGCAGCTGCAGGCGCAACAGGTCGTAGCCGGGAACCAGCCGCTGAATCTCGTCCAGCACCGCGAACGGGTCGAACGGGCTCAGCTTCGGCTCCAGGTTGTTCGCGGTCAGCCATACTGCATGTCGGTCGGCTTCCCCGGACTGCACACCGCGGGTCTGCCCCAGGTCGGCTCGCAGGCCGGTTCCGGCACGCTTGCCAAACGGCACCAGCTTGCGAATATCCGCGCCCATGCGGTCCGCAACCCGCACAATCAGCTCCAGGTCGGTGCGTACCCCGGCGCGGTCTGCCGCCTTTTTCACCAGCTGCAGGTCGCCATAGCTGTTCACGACAGAACCGGATTTCTCATAGAGGTTTGCCGCCGGCAGAATCACGTCGGCAAGCCTGGCCGTCTCCGTCAAAAACATCTCCTGCGCCACAATAAAGGTGTTGCGGAGCGATGCGGGATCGATCGAGAAACGTGCCACCGGGTTCGCGTTCACCAGGTACAACGCCGCCAGCTCGCCACGTTGGGCGGCATCGAACATCTGCAGCAGGTCCCACCCCGGCTCGGTTGGAAAGCGCTCCCCGTATTCGGCTGAGTAATCGTGGTCTGCCACCACGGGAACGTAGCCCGGCAACAGGTCTGGCAGCAGGCCCATGTCGGCCGCCCCATGGGCATTGACGTAGTCGCCCAGCAGCGCAAACTTCGCATGCGGCAGCGTCAGACCAAATTCAATCAGCCGTCGCAGATCGCCGCTCCGCATCTCGGAGCCAATCAGAATGACCAGCTCGGTCTCCGCCTTGATGGCATCGCGAAAGTGCCCCAGCTTCTCCGTATCACCTGCTGCAGCCTGCGCGGCCGCGTCGTCACCGGCAAGGTAGGCGGCAATCGCCCCATAGCCAAACGGCGCAACTTCCAGGAAAAGCTTTGCCTGCCGATGCAGCTTGATGTGTGCGTGGTTGGCAACATACAGCCGAGCGCGATTCAGGCGCACGTTGGTGCGCAGGTTCCACGCCGTGAGCGGCGCTTCGTTGGTCGGGTCCCCGCCCACCAGCAGGATGGCTTTTGCCGTCTCGTTGTCCCGCTGCGAGGCAAAGCGGTCGCGGTGCCCGGAGAGCGCCGCCGCCAGGGTCACAAAATCGGTGGTGCGGTGATGGTCGATGTTGGCCGTGCCTAGCACCGAGCGCGCAAACTTCTGCAGCAGGTAGGCTTCCTCGTTCGTCAGGCGGTTGCCCCCCAGAACGCCGATGCTCCTGCCGCCCCGCGTATCGCGAATATCACGAAGCCGGTTGCCCGTAAAGGCAAGCGCCTCCTCCCACGTCACCGCTTTAAAGCTGCCGTCCGCCTGCTTCAGCATCGGCTCGGTAATGCGATCTTCGCGGTTCGCAAAGTCGAAGCCGTAGCGCCCCTTGTTGCACAGAAAGTCGCCGTTCATCCCGCTCTTGTCGCGGTTGTCGCCGCGCACAATTTCGGAGCCGTCCGTGGTCGCGCGCACACCGAGCGTGGTCTTGCATCCGTCGCCGCAGTGCGTGCAGATGGTAGCGACGTGGTTCATCTCCCACGGTCGTGTCTTATACCGGTAGGTATCACTGGTAAGCGCACCCACGGGGCACACATCAATGCACATGCCGCACTCTTCGCAGTCCAGGTGCGCCAGGCCGTCTTCGGACTGTGTTGCGGGGATGTTGGGCGCAATCACGGCGGACGAACCGCGGTTCTGAATGCCCAGCGCGTACACGTCCATGCCCTCACCGCACATGCGGATGCAGCGGTAACACAGGATGCAGCGCGGCCGGTCGAAGTAAACGGTCGGGGACCACTTCTGCTCTTCCCGGTGATTTTTCGGCTCCGCATAAAAGCTGGATGCCGCGCCATACTTGAACGTCATGTCCTGCAGCTCACACTGCCCACCCGCATCGCACACCGGGCAGTCCAGCGGATGGTTGCCAAGCAGCAGCTCCAGCGTGGATTTGCGCGCCTGCGCAATCTCCGGGGTCTCGCTGAAGACGACCATGCCTTCGGCAACCGGCGTCGTGCACGCCGTCTGCAGCTTGGGCATCTTCTCAATGCGGACCACGCACATGCGGCACGCGGCCTGCAGCGAAAGTCCGGGGTAGTAGCAGAATGCGGGAATCTGCACACCGTTCGCCTTGCAGGCATCAATCAGCAGCATGCCCGCAGGTGCGGTAAGGGTCTGTCCGTCGACGGTAAACGTTACATCTGGCATTGTTGTCCTTATGCGGCTTGCTGCTGCACCGTGTTCGGTAGGTCAATCGTGAGCCACTCGATCACGTACTCGGCGTGGGGATCGGTCTCACCTTCCACCGGAATCATGATCTGTTTCACGCGAGCAGGAGGGATTTCGAGGCCTTCGTCATTGGCGACATCAACATACAACTGCAATGCTTCCGAAAGATTGGCACGCATCTCCTCCACCGTATCGCCGACGGAGATACAGCCCCCCACATCTGGTACAAAGCCGCTGTAATTGCTCGGCCCCTTCTCGTACACCACCAAATAGGTTCGCTTCATCGCAGGCCAGCCTCTTTCAACACCTTTCGTTCTGTCCCAATCTTCAAGTCACCATGGTGCATCGGCACAACGACAAGATTCGGTTTTACCGGGTGCTTGTAGATGCGATGGCTCCCGCTTTGCCGTTGGAACAGCCATCCGTCCGCCTCCAGCAGTCGCAACAGATCCTTGGCGGTCAATGCGCCCCAACCAGCTCCTCGGTCGTAATAAAGTGCTTGGCCGTCCGCTTGCCTTCAAGGTACTGCTCAAACTCCGGCCGAAACTTCTTCAGAAACCCAATCATCGGCATCGCCGCGGCATCGCCAAGCGGGCAGAACGTCCGCCCCAGCATGTTCTCCGCCAGATACTGCATGTTCGCAATATCCTTGGTGCTGCCGCCGCCGTCGTAAAAGCGCTGCATGCTCTTCTTGATCCAGTCCGTCCCCTCACGGCAGGGAATGCACCAGCCGCAGCTCTCGTGCTGGTAGAACTTGATGGTTCGCAGCGCAAACTCCACAATCGACACCGTTTCGTCCAGCACCACGATCCCGCCCGAGCCAAGCATCGTCCCGGCCTTCGCCATCTGGTCGAAGTCCAACCCGACCTCCAACTCATCGGCGGTCAACACCGGGCACGACGACCCGCCGGGCACAACGGCCTTCAGCTTCTTGCCGCCCTTCACCCCGCCGGCAACCTCGTAAATCGCCTTTTTCAGGCTGTACCCCATCGGCAGCTCATACACACCGGGCCGCTCCACCATGCCGCTAATGCCGAACAGCCGCGTGCCGCCGTTCCGCTCCGATCCAAGCTTCGCGTATGCCTCGCCGCCCATCAGCAAAATGTGCGGTGCACTGGCAATCGTCTCTGCGTTGTTGATTACGGTCGGTCCCCCATACAGGCCGACCACTGCCGGAAAAGGGGGCTTGATCCGCGGCACGCCGCGCTTGCCCTCGAGCGACTCCATCAACGCCGACTCTTCCCCAACCTCGTACGCACCCGCGCCGGTCTGCGTAATGATGTCGAAGTCCACGCCCTCACGACCGAAAATGTTTTTGCCCAGGATGCCCTTCGCGTAACAATCCGCGACCGCCTTTTCCACAATCTTGAGCAGGTACCGATACTCGCCGCGCAGGTAAATGAAGCCCATCTTCGCGCCAATGGCAAGACCGGCAATCAGCGTCCCCTCAATCACGGCGTGGGGATCGTGCAAAAAGATCACGTGGTCCTTGCAGGTGCCGGGTTCCGACTCATCCCCGTTCACCAGGACGTACTTCGGCTTCTCGCTGACCTTGGGCACAAACGACCACTTCATCCCCGTGGGAAAGCCCGCGCCGCCGCGTCCCCGCAGGCCGCTTGCCTTCATGGTGTCGATGATCCATTGCGGGCCGTTGTCCAGCGCCATCTGTGCGGCTTTGTAGCCGTCCAGTTCCAGGTAGCGGTCCAGCGCCGCCGCGCCCTGGCCAAATCGGCGAGAGATCACCTTGACTTCATCGGGATGCGAGACGAGGGTAGGCATATAGCCCTACTGTAAATCGATTTCCGCGCGCGTACACACCCCAGCGCGATTAGCGGCGAATCACGATGCCGGATCCGGCACAACCTCCGGGTCCGTTTACCTTCAAGGGTATGGAAGCACACCCCTCCCCCGGGTTTTGGCTACGTGGGAAGCCGCCGCAAGCGGCTCGGCGCTGGCAGGCAGTGGTGGCTGCGGCCTTTCTCGCCTACCTGGCCACCCTTGCCTTTCTGGTGTCCCGGCAAACCTATGAGGTCGCCCTCCCGCAATTCCTTCTGGGCGCGCAGCAGCTCGGCCATGGCGCTCGCCTCACCTCGGAGTTCCTGCCGGTCGGCTACCCCCTCGTCCTTGCGCTTGGTTCCCTGGTTGGGCACTGGGCCGGCGCGCGTGGCGTGCAGGTCGCCCTCTCGGCGCTCAACATCCTCCTCGTCTGCGCCACCGTCGTTGGCCTTTACCGCTGGCTGCAGCGCCGCACCGCGCCCGGTTACGCCCTTGCCGTCGCTCTCGTCCTCGGCCTGTATCCGGAAACGCTGCGCAATCTCAGCAAGGTCTCCGACACCAACCTCACCACCCTTCTGCTGGTGGCAATGCTGCTCGCGCTCACGGCCATGCGCCGCTCCGCCGGCATCCCCGCGGCGACCACGTTCGGCCTGGTTCTTGGTGCCGCTGTCCTTGTCCGGCCCAACCTCTGCCTCATGCTCGCGCTCGCCGTTCCGGCACTTGCAGCTTCGCCGTTCAGGCGGCGCGCCGCCCTTCTGCTGGTCGCGTTCGCCGTAAGCCTCGCCACGTACCTGGCCGTGACGGCCGCCACGCACGGCAAGCCTTTCTGGCCAAAGAACGGCGCCTACAATGTCTTCGCTGGCGCAAATCCCTATACGGCGTACTTCCTCCTCCACGACCACAACGCCGAAGAATCCATCCTTCCCGCCCTGCGGCAGCACGGCTTCCACCCCGGCCTGGACTGGCATCGCCCCTCCGACCAGCCCGGTATCGACGACTCCCGCGACCTCCGCTATGTGCCCGTCTACCGCGCTCTGGCCGTGCAGTTCGTCCGGCAGCACCCGGCGCAAATGGTGCGCTTGACTCTGCTTAAACTGCTCACATTCTTACGCCCCGACGGCGCTCCAGGCCTGCCCGCACCGTGGACGAGCGCCTGGCTGCTCGTCAAAACATCTGTGCGAATGGGTACGGTTCTGTGGATGGTTGTCGTGGTCGCCGACCGCTTCCGCGGTGGCTCAGGGCCGTTCACAGCTGTCGGCTTGCTTGCCCTGCTTTACGTGCTGCCGTTTCTTCTGACCAATGCCGACCCGCGCTTCCGCACACCGCTCGATCTCGTCCTTCTGGCAGACACCGCCCGCATCTTCTATAGGTGGTCCGGTCTGCGGCGAGGCTCGACCTACTTCACGTCCTCGCCCCGGCCGGCAGCGTAGTCGTCCAGGATGGCGTCGAGTTTTGGGATGGTGAGCGTGTCATGGAAGTCGTAGTTCACCTGGATGGCGGGCGCCCAGCAGCAGGCACCGATGCACTCGACCTCTTCCAGGGAGAACTCGCCGTCGGCCGTCGTCTCTTTGTGGCCAATGCCCAGCCGCTTCTTGCAGTGGTCCAGAACGTCGTAGCCGCCCACGATCATGCACGAGATGTTCGTGCATACCTGGATGTTGAATCTGCCGGCAGGCTTGGTGCGTAGCATGGAGTAGTAGCTCAGGACGTTGCGGACATCGAGCTCCAGCAGCTCCAGCCGCTGCGCAATCTCGGTCACCGCCGCGTCCGACACATATCCCAGGTCGTCCTGCGCGTACAACAGCATTGGCACCAGCGCGGACCGTGGCACCGGATAGATCGTTACCAGCTTGTCGAAGCGCGCGGCGGTTGCGGGCGTGAAAATACTTTCGATCACCTTGTTCACGTTGTGATTATCTCTCGACAAAGCCGTTCTGCGGCAAGGTCCATTTCGTCTTCTGTTTCGCCAACCACCGCCCGGCCGTTTACCGTAAGCCGAAAGGGAAGCGTCGGCCCGTCATCCACCCGCATCGTTGCCGCGTCGAAGCGCAGCTGCCGGCTGCCGTACCGCACCAGGATCTCCCCGTCCGACACTTCGACCACCGCGTGAAAGCTCCGCCCCAGGGAGTGCACCGCCGCGTACGAACGCAGAACAGCCGCCCAGGACGTCCACAACTCGCGTCGGAGAAGTGCGTTGTCCTGTATGTCGTCCGGCCCGTTACTCTGCGTTTGGTCCTGCGTGTCGTCCTGCGTATGGTCCTGTGTCCCGTCCAGCGGATGTGCGTGCAGATCACTCCGCGCGCTGTCCGGCGTACCGCTCCGCGCGTTTTCCCTCAGAGCGTTCGGCGGTCTGTCCGGCATTTCGCCCAGCCCGTCATCCATCGCCCCGTCCGTCACTGCGTGCTGCCCTGTGCGTCCGGCGTGTCCGGGTGTACCTGGGTCTGCTCGGCGGCATCGTCGGCCAGAAACTCCCACGTCTCAAAGCAGCTGTGCACGCCGGAGGCCAGCGTGATCAGGTCGCACAGAAAGTCTTCGGACGTGATCTCCCGAAGGCTCCGTTTCACGCCGACGCGCACCGTCCACACCCCGTTGCCGTTCTGCTCCGGTGTGGGCGCCAGCAGGCGCAATCCTTTCGCGAACAGCAGGCGGCCCAACCCGACCGCGTCGTGCTCGTTGCTCGCGGAGAAGTCCAGCTCGAACCCACGGGTAATCTCGGTGTTGTACTGCTCCTCGACCAGCTTCTGCACGCGGACGATATTTGCGGCGCGGTGCCGGTCCAGTTCCGACTGAATGTTCGTGGGGGTAGGCATGCTTACTTCAGACCGGTGCTGCCGCTTGTCGCCATGGTCAGCAGCGACTGCAGAAACTCCGACTGCGTCTGTCCACCAAAGGTGAACTCATCCGGACCTCCGCCGATCGGCAAAGTCTGTGCCGGCGTCGTCTGCAGGGCCGGCAGAATCTGCAGCTCGCGATGATGCACCTTGGCGGCAAACACCGGCAGGTTGGCTTTGTACATCTGCACCATGCTGCTGCCTTTTTCCATGGTCAGCTGATCCGCCGCTTTGGCAACGCCGTTGAATCCCTCGAGCGCGCTCTTGATGTGCGATTCCAGAACCGTCAGCACCTGCTTGTCGAAGGTGGCGTCATCCTCGGTCGCCAACCGATGAGCTTCATCGGCCTGCAGTTTGCCCTGCATCTGCTCCGCCAGTTGCTTGCCCATCTCTTCCGTCTTCGGGTTTTGCTCGTCTGCCATGCCTTGCTCCTTTGCTCCCCGCATTGGATGCACGGCACCCGCTATCGGTCGATTTCTCCCAGCACGATATCGATCGACCCGATGACCGCCACCACATCGCCCAGCAATTTGCCCTTGCACATGGTTTCCAGCGCATGCAGCGTTGCAAAGCTCGGGTTGCGCATGTGGCAACGCAGCGGCTTGGCGGTGCCGTCGCTCACAATGTAGTACCCCATCAGCCCGCGCGGCGACTCAATCGTCTGAAACACCTCGCCCGCCGGCACGCCAAACCCTTCCGTCACAATCTTGAAGTGGTGGATGAGCGACTCCATCTGTGTCTTCATCTGCTCGCGGTCCGGCAGAACAATCTTCGGCGCATCCGCAACAATGGGTCCTTCCGGCATCCGGTCCATCGCCTGCTTGCAGATCTTCACCGATTCGTACATCTCTTCCATGCGAACCGTGAAGCGCGCCCACGTATCCCCGTCCGTGCTTGTCGGCACCTTGAACTGGTACTTCTCATAGCCGGAGTAGGGCATATCGCGCCGCATGTCCCAGTCCACACCGGAAGCGCGCAGCGGCGGCCCGCTCACACCCAGGGCAATCGCGTCCGCGGCCGAAATCGGACCGACGCCCTTCAGGCGCGAAACCCAGATCGGATTGCCGGCAAGCAGCGCGTTGTACTCATCGATCTTGCTCGGCATGATCTTCAGAAAATTGCGCACCTTCGGCCAGAAATCGAGCGGCGGCTCCATGCTTACGCCACCCACGCGAAAGTAACTCGCCATCATGCGCTGGCCGCTCAGCATCTCAAAGATCCGCAGAATCTCCTCACGCTCGCGGAAGCAGTACAGAAACACGGTCAGCGCGCCAATATCCATGGCGTGTGTGCCCAGCCACACCAGGTGCGACTGGATCCGCGTAAGTTCATTCATCAGCACGCGCAGGGTCTGCGCACGTTCGGGAATCTCGAGCTCCAGCAGCTTCTCCACGCCAAGCACAAAGCACAACTCGTTCGACATCGGCGACAGATAGTCGATCCGGTCGGTCATCGGCACAATCTGCTGGTAAAACTTCGCCTCGCAGGTCTTCTCAATGCCGGTGTGCAGGTAGCCGATGTCCGGAGCAAGCGACACCACCGTCTCGCCGTCAATCTCCAGCACCAGGCGCAGCACGCCATGGGTCGACGGGTGCTGCGGCCCCATGTTCAAAATCATCGTCTGCTCGCCACCCGGGTCCTGCGAGTGCTTCTGTGCGTCGCGCACCACATCGTCGATACCGGGAATGAGCAGATCAGGGGGAGCGATGGTGGCCATGGAAATCCTCTTTGGGTCGAACAAACATGCAGGGAAGTACAGATGGAAAACGAGCGGGGAACAGCCCGGCACGAACTGGGCAGCACTCTAGCGGTAGCCCTCGACGGGATAGTCCTTGCGCAGGGGATGCCCCTTCCAGTCCGTCGGCATCATGATGCGCGTCAGGTTCGGATGGCCGGCAAAGCGAATCCCGAACAGGTCAAAGACCTCCCGCTCATAAAAGTTTGCCGACGGCCATACCGTGGTCACCGTCTCCACCGCGGGATCCTCCCCCGGCAGCATCACCGCCAGGCGGACCTTCTGCTTCATGGCAAACGACAGCACGTGATACGTCACCTGGAAGCGTGGCTCGCTCGGGTACCAGTCCACCGCCGTCACATCCATCAGGTAGGTGTACCCCGCCGCCTTCACCGCCTGCGCCGCCGCCACAATGGTTGCCGGCGTAAACGTCAGGGTCAGCTCATTGCGATCCCATTTCATGCGTTCCGCCAGCGTCCGCACGGCGGCAATCGCGGCGTTCCCGGGAAGCGCTTCCTCAATGGCGGCAATCTCTAACAGCGCCTGCGACATACGATCTGATCCTTCCAGGTGGGTCCCAAACGTTACAGGTCGGCTTTGTCGTTCGACCAGTCAAGAATACCTTTTTTCCACACATAAAACAGGCCAACGGCCACAAAGCCCAGGTACACAAACATCTCCCAGAAGCCGAAAAACCGCGACCCCGTGATGGCCGGCAGCTGGCGAAAAATCACCGCCCACGGCAGCATAAACACGGCCTCCACATCAAACAGGATGAACAGCATCGCCACCATGTAAAACCGTACCGAGAACCTGCCCCGCGCATCCCCGATCGGCAGCATCCCGCACTCGTACGCGCCGGCCTTCACCTTGCTCTGCTTCTTCTTGCCGATAAAAAAGGACGCACCCACCATGCCGCCCGCCACCGCAATGGCGACCAGCACTTGCAGCGCGAGCGGGATGTAATTCCAGATATAAGGATGGGCGTCGTTCAAGGCATCTCCGGCTGCTGCGTTGATCAGGTGCAAACTTTTACGATTCTAGGCCGGGCGGTGCTGGCCTGTCACATTCCGTCGCCGCAAATGTGCGCTCAGCGAAACAGCCCGCCGTACCACGCCACGATCGCGGGGCCCGCAAGCCCTGCAATCAGCCCACCTGCCGCCAGAAAACTGCCAAAAGGCAGTCGGGTCGCGCCGTTTGCCCGCCTCCGTGCCACCAGCACCACACCGGCACCCGACGCCAACGCCACCCCCAGCAGAAACGTCAGCAGCGTGCCGCCAAACCCCAGAAACGCGCCCACCATGGCCATCATCTTCGCGTCCCCGGCACCCATCCCCGGCCGTTTACGAATCGCCCGGTACAGCGCACCAATGGCCCACAGCACCAGCCACGCCGCCACCGCAGCGCCGGCGCGGCGCGCAATAAACACCTCCTCCGGCGTAAACAGCGTCTTGGTCCGCACTGAAGGCACAAAGAACGATTCGGTCGCGGCAAAAAACAGACCCACCGCCAGCCCGCCAATCGTAAACTCGTTCGGCAACAGTCCGGTCTGCCAGTCCATCACGGCCAGGCCAATCAGCAGAAAGCCCAGCGCGCACAGGCCGGCGGCGTGGGCGAACGATCCCATCACCACGTCCACATCCAGCGCAGGGACGCTCAGCAGGCGCGCCGGCACCGCCGCACACACCCCGAACCATACCGCCGTCGCCAGCTCCACCAGCGGGTACTGCCAGCCGATCCGCGCGCCGCAGTCCCGGCAACGCCTCCGCAGCGCAACAAAGCTCAACAGCGGTACATTGTCGAACCACCGCACCGCGTGCCCGCACGCCGGGCAGCGGGAGCGCGGCGCAACGATCGACGCACCCCGCGGCAGGCGCGCAATGCACACGTTTAAAAAGCTGCCGACCAGCAAACCCAGCAGCAGGGCAAACAGAACCACCAGCACAAACAACGGCATCCTCTCATCTTACGAAGGTCCGGCGCGCAGCTTCCAAACTCCCGCGCAACGTGTCCAACTCCCACCTGCACCCGGCTTCAAAACTCCACGTGCGTGCGGACACTTGGGACCAGCACCGGCCCCCGGTCCTGGTTGTAGCCCGGATGAAAGATGGCCGAGCCGCCCACGGAAAGAAACAGTCCGCGGTAGGTGTGGGCCGTGTAATACGTTTCGACAATGTTCTCGCGCGCATAGTTCAACCGCCCGTCGCCCAGCAAAAACCCGAGCCCGCCCAGCGCCAGGTAGCGCTGGTGGTCCCGCTTGATGGCATTGCTCACAAAGGCAAGGCCAATCCGGTCGTTCAGCCGGCCATGCCCCACCAGGCTGTAGTCCGCACCCCCGCTCAGGCTCTGGTCCACCTCGGTATACGCAAACGACTCGTGCTGGCCCTCGTTCCATCCTAGCCGCGTGTAGGCACGAACATGGTGCGGCAGCTCCTGCTCCACGTTCCACTCCAGGCCGTACTTCACCGTGCCCTGCTGTCGGGTGGCAACCACGTCTGGCGTGGTTCCGGTCGCCAGCGCTATCCGGTTGGCCACGCGATACGTCCCCATGTTCGCGTGGTTCACAAACCCCAGCAGCCGCACGGTGGTGTGCGACTTGCCAAACACAGGGTGGCGCGACTCCAACTCCACATTCTGCCCGCTGGCACGGCGCAGGGCATAATCCACATCAATGCCGTTCGCCACCGTCGGCATCGTCGCCACCACGTACCGGGCGGAGTAGTTCAGCGTGTCCAGCTCCGCCAGTGCGCCCCACGTGTAGCCGCGCGTGTCCGCCGCGTAGTCCCAGGCACCCTGGTTGTCGATCGTCCAGTTGGTAAATTGCAGGTGGCTGTCACTGCCGACGGCATTCTGATCCAGAAAATCCGGCAGGCTCATCTTGCCCACTCGCAGTTCCAGGCGCTTTTCCGGGGTATGCGTCGGCAGCGGAAACGGTGTGCGCACGTCTTCCGTCATCTTTTCCGACAGGGCAATTGTCTGGTGCACCTGCACGCGCGCCAGGTAGGGCTTCGACCCCAGCGACGGATTGCGGACAACGTCCAGGTTCGTGAATCCGGCCAGGCCAAGCGCCTGCGAAAGCCCGCGACCGCCACTGGATTCCAGGTGCAACAGCATCTCCGTGCGGTAGCGCGGGGAGTCGTTCAGCCGGGCGCCCAGGTACAGCGTTCCCAGCAGGGAAGTCTTGTACTCGCCCCGGCCGACAAACGAGTTTGTGCCTTCATACGGGGAGTGAAAGGGCGGGTTTGCCTGAAAAATGATGTTTGCCTGCCCGCCGGCATACCAGCGTGCCGTCTTGGCATGTGGAAACAGCGTGACCGGCGCGTCCGTCGCTGCATCTCCGACAGACGCCGCATCCGGCGGCGCACTCGCCGGCTTGGTCGCATCCGGTGCGCTGCTGCTCCCCTGCGCCCGCAGTACCGGTGCTGAACTGCCGAACCAGACAAAACAGAAAACCACTGCAAACCAAAAGCAGGCATATCGGGAACAGCGCATGGCCTTCAGACTACCTGTGTCCGCCTGCACAGCTGGCGCCGGTGCGTTGGTCGGGGCTCGCACCTTCGCCGATTGGGCGTCGCACATCCGCCATTCTTGCGCTGTTCTTGCGCCATTCTTGCGTCGTTCGTACGTTGATCGGGTGCTGTCCAGGTGCCGATCACCGGTCCATTCCAGTGCCGATCACCGGTCCATTCCAGTGCCGATCACCGGTCCATTCCCTGTCCCTGATCGCTGATCGGCCAGCATTCCTGCTTTGGTGCAGCCACACCCGCGCCAGGCTTGCATTCCGCCGCGGCAAAGGCGTACAACTGGACTACACGGGAAAGGAGGATGATCCAGCCTATGAAATCTGATTGTAGTTTATGTGGTTCAACAGTACGTGAGGTGACTGAGGCTTAGAGCGTCCGCTCTAGACCTGGCTAGCTCGCCGAAAGCACGATCATCGGCATTCTCCGCCGAGGCCCTCCAAAAGAGTGGACGCCTCAGGTCAATCTCAACAGTTCACCGAGTTTGAAGGCCCGCTGCCCATCCGGAGCGGGCCTTCTGCTGTTCGCACACACAGTCCGCTAATCGCGCGTGCACAGAAAACAGGGTCGCCGACCCCGCGGATTCTGCCCTGGATCAGCCCCTTGTGCGCTGATTTGCTTCAAGTTCCCTCGTTTGAGCCACTTGAAGGAAGTTTCCGGAAATAACCGCAAACTCGCCTGTTTTGAACGACATAAAGCCAATAGGAAGTGCCTCCGCTTTTTCACAGGAGCCGGCGCGCGATCCACCCGAAATTGCCCCCTGCTCTCTTTCTTCTTTGTTCGGTTACCGACCGCGCGCGTCGATTACCAAAGATCGCGCAACCCCGTAAAATAAGAGGCATGACACCTCTGGTGATTGCGGGAAAGGCGTTTCAGTCGCGGCTGATCGTGGGCACGGGCAAGTACAGGGATGGTGCGGAAACGCGCGATGCCATCGAACGTTCCGGGGCCGAGATGGTCACCGTGGCGGTGCGCCGCGTCAATCTCGATCGGTCCACGGAGTCGCTGCTCGACTTCATCGACCCGCAACGCTACTTCCTGCTGCCCAACACGGCGGGCTGCTACACCGGGGAAGAAGCCATTCGGGCGGCGCGCCTTGCGCGCGAGGTTGGCCTGTCGGACTGGGTAAAGATCGAAGTCATCGGCGACAAACGAACGCTGTACCCCGACGTCGCGGGAACCCTTCACGCCACGGCAGTCCTGGTCAGGGAGGGCTTTACCGTGTTGCCCTATATCTCAGATGACATTGTCTTTGCAAAGCGGCTGATCGACGCCGGCGCGGCTGCGGTCATGCCGCTCGGTGCACCCATCGGGTCCGGGCTCGGTCTGCAGAACCTGGCCAACCTGCGCATCCTGCGAGAGTTCATCACCGAGGTCCCGCTCATCGTGGATGCCGGTGTGGGTACCGCGAGCGACGCTGCGGTTGCCATGGAAATGGGCTTCGATGCGGTCCTCATGAACACGGCCATCGCGGAGGCAAGGGAACCGGTCCTGATGGCCGAGGCAATGGGCAACGCCGTGCTTGCCGGCCGGCAGGCATTTCTGGCCGGACGCATGCCGCGTCGGCTCTACGCCACCGCGAGTTCGCCGCTGGAAGGCGTTTCGCGCTAGGCCGCCAACCGCAACGCTCTCCTCAACTACAAAATGGCCCCGAGCTTATCGGGGCCATTTGCGTTGCCGAACCTGGCGCAGTAGCCGAACCCGGCGCAGTAGCCGAACCCGGCGCAGTTGCCGAACCCGGCGCATTTGCCGAACCCGGCGCATTTGCCGAGCGTGGCGCATTTGCCGAACCCGGCGCAGGTGCCGAGCGTGACGCATTTGCCGAACCCGGCGCATTTGCCGAACTTGGCGCAGTTGCCGAGCGTGGCGCATTTGCCGAACCCGGCGCATTTGCCGCACTTGGCGCAGTTGCCGAGCGTGGCGCATTTGCCGAACTTGGCGCATTGCTGAGCTTGACGCAAATGCCGAACTTAGCGCAGAAACACGCTCAGTTCGTTGGCTGCCTGGCGCAGCGTGGGCAGGAACTGCGTCTGCATGTCGAGCATGGGCATGCGTTGTGCGTTGCCGCTCAGGTTGACCGTGGCGATCACCTTGCCGCTTGGTGCATAGACGGGGACGGCAATCGAACGAAGACCGACCTCGTACTCCTGATCGCACACCGCGTACCCGTTGCGGCGTACATTGCGCAGCATCATCTTCAGCTTATCCACCGAGTTCACCGTCTTCTGGGTGTAGGGCTTGAGCACCACGCGCTCCAGGTACCGTTCCACCACATCCGGCGGCTGCGAAGCGATGAGTACGCGGCCCATCGACGTACAAAACGCGGGCAGGCGGCTACCCACATGCAGGTCGACGCTCATCACACGCTGCACCTGTGAACGGGCAATATAGACGATCTCGTCGCCATCCAGCGTCGCCACGGAAAAGCTCTCGTGGTGTTGCTCGCTCATGCGTTCCAGGATCGGCTGTGCCGCCGAGGCAAGTGTGTTGCTCAACGTGTAGGTATGGCTGAGCGTCAGCATCTTCGGACGCAGGCTGTACCGCTGACCGTCCTCAGCGCCGGCGTACCCCAGCTTGGACAGGGTGTACAGGCAGCGCCGAACGGCGGCCCGGCTCAGGCCGGTCTTGTGGCTGAGCTGGGAGATCGTCATCTGCGGCATCTCCTGCGCAAAGGCCTCCAGCACGGTAAGGCCGCGAGCCAGCGACGTCATAAAGTTCGGGTCGCCGCTGTACGAATCAAGATGGGCGGCGGTTTTGCTGGAAGCCGGCGCCGGCACTTTCCCGCCAGCACCAGACGAACCCTTGGACGCGGAAGCCGCTCCAGCCTTGGACGCAGGGCTGGACGCAGAGATGGAACCATCCGCCGATCCAGAGGCAGGACCAGCCACGGACCCGCTAGCAGCTGTGGACCCTGCGGCGGCTGCGGAGGAGGAGCCAGCCTTGGAAGCTTGGGCAGCAGAGGCAGAACCATCCGCCGCCCCAGAGGTGACTGCGGAGGAGGAC
>CAXUHM010000031.1:0-273 GCA_964250935.1 uncultured Terriglobus sp. | reverse complement strand
CTTGGAGAATGCCAGATCAGAATTGGCTGCAGCAGCCTTGGAAGCCGAGGCAGGGGCGGGAGCATCTGGCGCCCCAGAGGCGGAGGCGGCTGCAAAAGGCAGAAGGGAAGGCGTCACGGGAGCTTCGGCGAGCATGGACATGTTCATTGCCTTGCCGGCTGCTCGCGCTTCAGGAGCGAGCTACATGACTGGCCGGATACAGCCGCTGTGCGACCACCGTACGTTTGTGTCGATTAGCGCACTTCCAGTGTACCGCCAAACCCACCCCCACCC
>CAXUHM010000030.1:34444-37382 GCA_964250935.1 uncultured Terriglobus sp. | reverse complement strand
CCTCACTCCCCACCCCCGCGACCGCAGTCCCCGCCATTGCCACGGGCAAGACCAAAGCGCAGCGCAAACCCACAACCCTTGGCAAAGGTCCGGCCGCAAGTGCGCTGAGCGAGTACCTGGCGAATGTGCACGCCGTAAACGCCGGCTCGCTGCCGGAACCTGGCGCCATCTGGACGGAAAATGGCCGGCTGGACCGCTTTACCGCCGACGTGCGCGCCATGCAGCCACACGATCTGATCTCCGTCATCGTGTCGGAAGAGCTGGCCTCATCGACGGACGGGACGGTCAAGGGGAGTCGCCAGTCCAGCGCAAGCGCAAGCATCACCGCTCTGTTTTCCAAGTTGTCGCTCAGCAGCGCAGCGCAGAACCTGCTCAACCGCACTGCACAGTCAGCGTTGAACGCGCAGGGTCAGAGCGCCAACAACTCGAGCCTGAGCACCATTGTGGGTGGCGAGGTGGTGGAGGTGCTGCCCAACGGGATCCTGGTCATTGAAGCCGCGCGGCAGGTGGAGTTTTCCCAGCAGACGCAGACCATCGTCCTGCGTGGCCTGGTGCGGCCGGAGGACATTTCCCAGCAAAATCAGGTACGCTCCACCGCCATTAGCAGCCTGGAGCTGCAGGTGCGTGGCAACGGCGTTGTAACTGACTACACGCATCGCCCCAACGTGCTGGTGCGCTTGCTGGAACGTGCCTTGATCTTCTAACCAGCCCTTGAATCGAGATCTTCGCCATGCTGTCCTTCCCTGTGTTTCCGCGACCACGTCTGACCCTGCTCCGCGTCCTGCTGGGCTCCACGCTGCTGGTGGCGGCTGCCGCGCAACCGGGGCTGCACGCCGAGCCGCACATGGCGCGCGTCAAAGACATCGCCACGATTGAGGGGATTCGCGACAACCAGCTCGTCGGCTACGGGATCGTCGTCGGTCTGAACGGCTCCGGCGACAGCCAGCAGACTGGGTTTCCCGTGCAGACGCTGGCCGCCACGCTCCTGCGGCTTGGTGTCAGCGTGCCGGCAAGCGCGATCCGTGTGCAGAACCTTGCGGCGGTGTTTGTGTCCGCGTCGCTGCCGCCCTTCGCACGCTCCGGCACGCGCGTCGACCTGACCGTGTCGAGCGCCGGCGATGCGCGCAGCCTGGAGGGAGGCCTGCTGCTGCTCACGCCGCTCTATGGAACCGACGGAAAGATCTACGCAGAGGCGCAGGGTCCGCTCGTGCTTGGGGGATATTCTGTTGCGGCAAACGGCAGCAGCAAGTCCGTCAACCATCCCACCACGGCACGCATTCCGCTTGGCGGCACGGTAGAGCGCGGAGTTCCGCTCGACCTGAGCGGACGCACCAGCTTTTCTGTCCTCCTGCAGGACGCGGACTTCAAGTCGGCCCGCGCCATGGCCGATGGCATCAACGGAAGCCTTGGCCGCAGCATCGCGCACGCCACCAACAGCCGCATGGTCCAGATCAGTGTGACGCCCGGGGAAGACGTTCCCGAACTGCTCTCCCGCGTGGAAGCTGTCGAGGTGCCGTTTTATCCCAAGGCGAAAGTTGTCATGAACGAGCGTACGGGTACCGTGGTCATCGGCGGCGCGGTGGTCCTGCAGCCGGTGTCGATCCTGCATGGCGGCCTGTCCGTCAACATCGTGAGTGAGTTCGGTGTGTCGCAGCCCGGTGCATTGAGCGGCGGAAGCACGCAGACCGTGCAGAACACCCAGGTCGATGCCAAGGAAAAGCCTGTCAACCGCATCGAGCTCAAGACTGGCGCTACCGTGGAAGACCTCGTACGATCGCTGCAAAGCATCGGCGCAACGGCGCGCGACGTGATCTCAATTCTGCAGGCGATGAAGTCTGCCGGCGCCATCGAAGCCGAACTGGAGGTCCTGTGAGCACTGCCCCCCTGACCGCCCCCGTGACCACGACTGTGAACAGACCCGCGACGTCGATCGCGCAGGGCGCAACCGAAGCCTACAAGGCGCAGCGCCTGACCAAGGCCGCCCACCAGTTTGAGGCCATGCTGTTGGGCGAGATGCTGAAGCCCCTCGGCAAAACCGAAGACGAAGCCATGAGCGGCGCAGAAAGCTCCGGCAGCAACCCGCTGCAGAGCTTTGGCGTGGAGGCCGTGGCCGGCGCACTGGCCAACAGCGGCGCACTCGGCTTTGCCCGGCAGATTGAGCAGGCCCTGCAGAATCATCGACCGTCGGCGGCCACGGCTGCCCCAACGGGCGGACCAAACAATCGCACCAACGTTTCCGAAAGTTCCTAAAGTTTGCTCAAGCCACGCCGATAACAGGGGAGAGGAGAACAAGCAATGGCACACACCAGTGGAATCGGAAGCTCGCAGGTACTTCAGAGTTTGCTTGGCCAGTCGGACCGCGTCGCCGCCGCCAAGAAGGATGTCGCGACGGAGAGCGTCGCCGCCACGCGCAGCTCCGACAGTGCGGAGTTCAGCAGCGTTGCCAGCAGTCTGTCGCAGGTTGCCGCCGGCAGCAGCACCGACGACGTGCGCACGGCCAAGGTTGCGGCCATCCAGTCCGCCATCGCTGCAGGCACCTACTCTGTCCCGTCGGATGCCGTCGCGGACAAGCTGATCCAGCATCTGCTGGGGTAAGGACGGCTCCATGACGACTCTGCTTCAGCAGGCTTCTGACGCTCTGTGCCGCGGCGACGCCGTCGCCCTCGAAGGGCTTTCGGTGCAGGCAAAAGATCTGGTAGCTCAAAACCTGACGCACAGCGAGCGCTCCGCCCTTCACCAGGCGCTGCTCGTCTTCCAGCGACAGGTACTCGCCGCACGCACAAACCTGGTCATGCGGCGGCACCTGTTCGCCGTCCATGCCGCCGGAGAAAACCTATGGGAACGCTGAGTGGGCTGTTTGATATCACACGTACCGCGCTGCTTGCCGATCAGACCGCGATCAACACCACGGCGTCCAACATCAGCAATCAGAACAGCA
>CAXUHM010000030.1:0-34434 GCA_964250935.1 uncultured Terriglobus sp. | reverse complement strand
CCGTCAACTTCACCCAGAACGACACGGTAGAGATCTCCGGCGCCGCCGTCAGCACCGGCGTAACGGCGACGGTGACCGCCCAGCGCGACCGCGTGCTCGACCAAAGCGTGCAACAGGCAACCGATACGTCCGCCAGCAGCACCAGCCGGCTTGCTGCGCTTACCCAGCTGGAAGGCATCTTCAGCGTTGGTGCCTCGGGCGCTGACAGCTCCGGTATCCAGACGGCAATCAACGGCTTCTTTACCGGCATCAGCTCGCTTTCCGCCGACCCCACCAGCACATCCGCGCGGCAGTCCACGCTTAGCGCCGTGCAAACCCTGGTGACCGCCTTCAACGGCGCGTCGTCGCAGATCGCAGATCAGATCTCCACGCTCAACCAGCAGGTTTCCGGCAGCGTCTCCCAGGTCAACACGCTGCTGCAGCAGATTGCGGCGGCGAACGGTGCCATCTCCAACAGCTCCGCGACCGACGACACAAGCTCGCTTGAGGATCAGCGCACCGCACTCATTACCCAGCTTTCCGGTCTCATCGGCCTGCAGCAGACTTCCGCGCAGGACGGCAGCATCTCGCTTTCCACCACCAACGGCACCCTCCTGGTTGGCGGCAATCACGCGTTCTCCCTCAGCACCACCAATATTTCCGGCACCACGCGCGTGCTTGCCGGCAGCCCCGTTGGCGGTGGGGATATCACGGCGACGCTTCAGGGTGGCTCCATCGGCGGGACCATCCAGGCACGCGACACCGATCTGCCCGCCGTCCGCTCACAGCTCGACACGCTCGCATTCACCTTTGCCCAGACGGTCAACCACCAGAACGAAGCCGGTCTCGACGCGAATGGTGCCGCCGGCGGCCCGGTCTTCTTCGTCGGCACCTATGCGGCTGGTGCTGCCAGCAACATCGCCGTTGCGCTCACCGGCGCGTCCGGCATCGCCGCCGCGTCCAGCACGGAAAGCAGCAGCGGCAATACCAATGCCAACGCGTTGCTGGCGCTGCAAACCTCTCCGACCATCAACGGCCAGAGCTACAGCACCGCGTTCGGCACTCTGCTTTCCGGCCTTGGGAACACCGTCGCCTCGGCAACTACCGACAGCACGGCAAACAACGCCATCACCACGCAGCTCACCACGCAGCGAGACAGCGTCTCTGGCATTTCCCTGGATGAAGAAGCGGCCAACCTCACCCAGTACCAGCGTTCGTACGAGGCTGCGTCGAAGGTACTTTCCATTCTGAACACCCTCTTCGCCGAGGCCATTAACCTGGGCACCGAAACCGCAGTTTCCTAGCATTCCGTCCCCGGCGGCATCTGGAAGGACCAGCCATGCGCATTGACGCCACCACGACCAGCAACCTCATCCAGTCCGCGACGGATCTTTCCGCGCGCGAAACGTCGATCTCGCAGCAGCTTTCCAGCGGTACGCGCCTCTCGGCGCTTTCCGACGATCCGCTGGCTGCCGGCCAGAGTGCGATCCTGAACGCGACGCTGTCGCAGCAGGACACGTTTCTTGCGTCGGCCTCTACGCTGCAAAGTCGGCTCACCACCGCGGACTCAGCGCTCGCCGAAGTCGTAACCCAGCTCACCTCGGCGGTCTCCCTCGCCGTCCAGGGCTCAAACGATACAGAAACGACCACCAACCGCCAGGCCCTCGCTTCACAACTCACCGGGATCCGCGACAGCGTGCTCACGCTTGCCAACAGCAGCTATAGCGGAACCTATCTCTTCTCCGGCTCCAAGGGCACCACCAGCCCGTTCACCCTTGCCTCCGATGGCACGGTGACCTACAACGGCGACAACCAGACCGCGTCCGTCAGTACACCCGGTGGTGGCTCAATCAGCACCTCGGTTGCCGGCTCGTCCATCTTCGGCGACAGCACTTCGCCGATCTTTGCTGCACTGCAAACCGCCATCGTTAACCTGCAGGCGGGCAATGCCGTCGGGACCGACGCCGTCGCGAATGTGCGCGGTGCCCTCAATGTCGTCCTCACGCAGCGGTCGTCACTGGACAGCAGCCTGAGCCGGCTGCAGTCGGAAAGCAGCTATGTGAGTACCCAACAGGCCAACACCAAGGTGCAGCAGAGCACCTTGCTTGCCAGCGACAGCGTCTCGCTCGCGACGCAGCTGCAGGCGGCAGAAGCCCAGCAGACCGCCCTTCTCAGCACGCTCGCAAAGGTTGGCAAGACCAGTCTCTTCGACTATCTCTAGCCTCCACTTCCCGGCGTTGCCTGCTTCATCCGATACACTCGGGAGCGACATGCTTGCCGCGGCGATGTTTGTATGGAATGCAACACGGGGTCACCGGTTCACGCCGTGGCGCAGCCCCTACCTCCGCTGGCGACTCGAGACCTATTCCGGCAGGCATGCGGAAGATATCACTGCGGGCTTTATGCTGGGCCTTGTCTGGAAAGAGAAGCGGCAATTCCTCCGCTTCCTCCGTTGGACTGGGCAGATCCGGCGCGATGCGCGCAGGACACCCCGTGCGGACTGAGATGGCCTTGCTTTCCCGTAGGCGTTTGCTGCTTGGCGGGTCTGCGGCCCTGGCGCTCTCGACCGCCGGTTGTGCTCCCCGCAGGCCGGTGCCTGGTCGGTATGCTTCACCCCCAATCGACGTCACCGGCAAAGCATCCTTGCGAGCACAGGCAGCCAGCCATGGTCTGCTCGCGGGTTTTGCGCTAGGTACGGCTTCCTTGCGCCAATCCGATCCCTACCGGCGCGTTGCCGCCGCGCAGTGCAGCATCGCGGTTGCGGAGAACGCGATGAAGTGGGGAGCTTTACGGCCCGCTGCTGGCCAGTTCTCGTTCGATGACGCCGATGTCTTTGTGCAGTTCTGCGGGGCAAATCACATCAAGATGCGCGGGCATAACCTTTGCTGGCATGAGTATCTGCCGGCTTGGCTTGTGCAGTCAGCCATGGCAGAGAACGCGCGTGCTCTGCTTCAGGAGCACATTCGTACGGTTGCCGGCCGATACCGCGGGCGTATGCACTCCTGGGACGTGGTCAACGAAGCCATTGAGATCAAGGATGGCCGTGCGGACGGCTTGCGTTCTTCGCTGTGGCTCCGGCTCATGGGCGAGGACTACGTCGAAACCGCCTTCAGGACGGCGCGCGAAGCCGATCCTTCAGCGTTGCTGACCTACAACGACTTCGGCATGGAAGGCGAGACGGATGCCGAGGTGCAGAAGCGAGCAGCCGTCCTGTTGCTGCTTCGGCGCCTGCGTCAACGCAACGTGCCGATTGATGCGGTGGGCATCCAGTCACACCTGGACGCTGGCGCGCGCTACCGTAATGCTCCCGGACTTCGCCGCTTCATCCAGAGTTGTCGCGAAATGAACCTTGAGGTCTTTCTTACGGAGATGGACGTGGATGATCGGAAGTTGCCGGCCGATCCCTTGCCGCGGGACACCGGCGTCGCCGAAACGTATGCTTCCTACCTGCAAACGGTGCTTGCTGAGCCGAACGTGCGTGCGGTGTTGGCCTGGGGCGTGGATGACACCCAAACCTGGCTGAATCAACTGGAACCACGGTCTGATGGCAAGCCGCAACGATCTCTGTTGTTCGACGCGCAGTTCCACGCGAAGCCCGCATTTGCCGCTGTATCTGCAGCATTCGCCGTGCATACCGAAGCTGCGACTCCAAAGCTGCCGGTCAGGCTTACAGGCAGACGGTCTTAGCCAGCGTACCCGTCAAGCGGGCAATCTATCATTGCCGCTGGTCGGGCGCAATGATATCCTTGCTGGAGACAAGACCGACTGAAGAAGAAGCAGGAGTTCCGCAAGACCGTGTTGGCAATCCAGAAAAAGACCGAGATCATTACGAAGTTTCAGACACACGATTCCGACACCGGTAGCCCCGAGGTCCAGATCGCGATCCTTTCCGAGCGCATTACGCAACTCACCGAGCACTTCAAAACCCACAAAAAGGACCATGGTTCCCGCCGTGGCCTGCTTATGCTTGTCAGCAAGCGCCGCAGCCTGCTCGATTACCTGAAAAAGAACGATTCGGACCGCTACCGCGACGTAATCGGCAAGCTCGGCATCCGTAAGTAGTCCGGTTCCACTCGATTTACACGCTGCCAGACCGTACGGGTTAGCTTTTCGCTCCCGGCGGCCAAAGCGCGAGGGGCCACTGTCGCATTGACGTGCACATTCCGTTGTTACAAAATCGCAGACCGCCCCAACGACAAAGCCCACTAGCTTAATCGTTGGGGCGGTCTGTCCGCGTTCTGAGCAGGTCCTGCCGCCAATGGGCTCGCGCGGTCACCACTTCCTAATCACACAAAAGAGAGAACAGCCGCTATGAAGCAGCAGACCACCGTGGAGCTTGCCGGGGGCAAGCACATCACCTTCGAAACCGGCCGCATTGCCAAGCAGGCATCCGGCGCTGCATTTGTGACCGCCGGCGACACCGTCGTCCTTGCCACCGCCGTTGGCGCACCCGAACCCAAAGAGGGAATCGACTTCTTCCCGTTGACCGTGGAATATCGTGAAACCGCCTACGGTGGCGGTCGCATCCCCGGCGGCTTTATCAAGCGTGAAGGCCGCCCCAGCGAGAAGGAAATTCTGACCTCGCGCCAGATCGATCGACCGATCCGTCCGCTCTTCCCGGAAACTTACCGGAACGAGAGCCAGGTCGTTGCATTCGTATACTCCGCCGACAAGGAGAACGATCCCGACATCATCGCCATGAACGGCGCATCGTGTGCGCTCGCACTTTCGGATATTCCATTCTCCGGCCCCATCGGAGCCGTCCGCGTTGGCATCGTCAATGATGAGTTCGTGGTCAACCCCACCTACACGCAGCGTAAAGAGAGCCTGATTAACATTACCGTTGCCGGCACCCTGGATGGCATCGTGATGGTCGAGTCAGGCGCAAGGGAAATCTCCGAAGACAAGGTCGTTGATGCCATTGAGTTCGGGCACGAACAAATCAAAAAGATCTGTTCCGCGATTATCGAGTTTGCCAAAGTTGCCGGCAAACCCAAGCGCATCATGCATGCCGTCGAGGATACGTCGACCTATTACAACGAACTGAGCGGCCAGGTGAAGGAACAGCTTACCGACGCGGTCGACACGCAGAAGTATGACAAGGCTGCTTCGTACGCCAAGATCAAGGAAATCAAGGACGCCGCAAAGAAGAGCCTGCCCGGCGACGATGCAACTGCACCCAAGCGGTTCAGCAAAACCTTTGACCTGATTCGCGAAAATATCTTCCGAGAACAGGTGCTCAATGATCGTGTGCGTCCGGACCGCCGCGCCTTCGACCAGATTCGTCAGATCGACATTGAGATCGGCGTACTGCCGCGTACCCATGGCTCAGCGCTGTTTACCCGCGGCGAAACCCAGGCGCTTGTCACCGCCACGCTCGGTACTGGCGATGATGCGCAACGGCTTGAGTCGTATGAGGGCGAACAGAAGCGTCGCTTCATGCTGCACTATAACTTTCCGCCCTACAGTGTTGGTGAGGTTGGACGTATGACCGGCACCGGCCGTCGCGAGATCGGCCACGGCGCTCTTGCGCAGCGCGCCATCGAAGCTGTTTTGCCCGACGAAAAGGACAGTCCCTACACAATCCGCATCGTCTCCGACATCACGGAATCGAACGGTTCGTCCTCCATGGCCTCGGTTTGCGGTGCCTCCCTGGCACTGATGCAGGCCGGCATTCCATTACGGGGGGCGGTTGCGGGTGTGGCGATGGGTCTTGTCAAGGAAGGCGATAAGTACTCTATTTTGACGGACATCGCCGGTGCGGAAGATCATTACGGAGACATGGATTTCAAGGTCGCTGGAACGCGTAAAGGCATTACTGCGTTACAGATGGACATCAAAATCATGGGTATTACTCCACAGATCATGCGCGAAGCCCTTGAGCAGGCACGACATGGCCGCATTTTTCTGCTCGACAAGATGGATGCGGTGATCAACGGCGCAAGCGAAGAGAAGTCGAAGTTCGCGCCGCAGATCAAGACCCTGCAGATCCCGACGGACAAGATTCGTGACCTGATTGGGCCGGGCGGTAAGGTGATTCGCGGCATTATCGAGGCCACGCAGGTGAAGATCGATGTGGACGACACCGGAAAGGTGGATGTCTCCTCCTCCGATCCGGACGGGCTCGCACGCGCGCTGCAGATGATCAACGACATCACGGCGGTGCCGGAAGTCGGCAAGACCTACCTTGGCAAGGTTGTCCGCCTGGCCGAGTTTGGCGCCTTTGTCGAAATTTTTCCGGGTACAGACGGTCTCCTCCATGTTTCCGAGATTGCAGAGCATCGCGTCAAGGAAGTGAAGGATGAGTTGCGTGAGGGCGATCAGATCCTCGTCAAGGTGCTCACGATTGAGGGCAATCGGGTCAAGCTTTCGCGCAAGGCAGTTCTGCGGGAGCAGCGTGCGAAGCTGGGCCTGCCGGAAGTCGATCCCGGTGCAAGCGGTGAAATGCCGCGTGCGGACCGCGGTAGCCGGGGGAACGACCGGGTGCGCGGCGAGTATGTCGAGCAGCCCCGTACCGAGCGTGCACCGCGCCCGGAGAGAACGGCACCCGCGCCGTCCGAGGAGACCATCACGCTGGAAGGCGGTGAAGACTTCGAGGAAGAGGACGATCTCGAAGGAGATGGGGATGAGGGCGAAGACGAGGGCGTAGAGGGCAATGGCACGGTGACGGAGAACGGCACCGCGGCAGCGCAGGCAGACAAGCCGGCAGGTGCCGGTCGCCGTCGTCGTCGTCGCGGTGGACGCCGTCCCGGTGCGACGCCGGGAACCGGCGGCCAGGGTAGTGCGCCGCGCGGGTAACTGTGTGGTCAACAAGGGAGAAAGCCGCGGCAGATGCCGCGGCTTTCTTCTGCCCGCGACGCGGTAAACTGCTGTTCGATGGCTGCATCGCTGTACATCGTCGTAGAGGGAGAAGACCCCGGCTACGATACCTTCGTGAATGGGCGTGCGCTGGCGCGCAATGAAGACGCCCTGGAGCGCCTTGCGGTCAATCTTGGGTCCCGGCCACTGATTGAGTTCTTTTCTGCGGATGAGAACTCGATGGCGCTGCTGATCGAGGAGGGTGCGGGCGACCCCGCGTTGCTGCATAAACTGCCGCCGCCGCAGTGGTTTCCGGCGCGCACCGGGCTGGAGACGGTGCTTGCGCTGCTCGAACACCTTCGCCAGGAGCCGGCCGACCTCGGCAGCGAGACGGGCCTGGTTCGCGAAGAACTGCAGGAATATGCAACGGTGCTGCGCAAAGCCATGGACCTCAATTTGCGCTGGCACTTATCCGTGAGCTGGCGATAGGTGAGTCGGGAGGTTTGTGTTGATAGTGACGGAGCCGAGCTTTGAAACGCTGCAGACGACGTATGGTCCGATGCGCACCCATGTGATTCGGCCGGTCGCGGCGGGCAGGTACCCGGCGGTGATGTTTTATTCGGAAATTTTCCAGATCACGGCGCCGATTCGACGCACGGCGGCGATGCTTGCGGGCCATGGCTACCTGGTGGCGATGCCGGAGGTGTACCACGAGTTTGAAGAGGCGGGGACAGTGCTGGCGTACGATCAGGCAGGAAGCGATCGCGGCAACCGGTGGAAGTACGAGAAAGAATTGGCGAGCTACGATGCCGACACGCGTGCCATGATCGAACACCTGAAGGGCCGTGACGATTGCACCGGAGCCATCGGTGCACTGGGGATCTGCCTGGGCGGGCACCTGAGCTTTCGCGCGGCCATGGAACCCGAGGTTCGTGGAACGGTGTGCTTCTACGGCACGGACATTGCGCAGGGCACGCTGGGCAGGGGAAAGAGGGACGATTCGCTGGCGAAGGCGGAGAAGATCAAGGGCGAGCTGCTGATGATCTGGGGACGGCAGGATCCGCACATTCCGCTGGAGGCGCGGCGCAAGGTGCTGGCGCGGTTCGATGCGTTGAACCTGAAGTACAGCTGGCACGAGGTGAACGGAGCCCACGCCTTTATGCGGGATGAGGGTGCGCGGTACGACCCGGAGCTGGCGCTGCACCTGTACCGGGAGATGCTGGACTTCTTTCACCGGACGCTGGGAGAAGGGAACCGGTAGGGGTGTCTCGCCTTGAAGACGAAGCCCTTCGTCCTGACCCTAAAAAGCCTGCGGTTTGCCGTTCAAAGGGAGGCCGGAGTAGTGGATGGCGATGATGTGCCATGCTCCGTCTTCTTTACGTAAAATCTGCGTTTCACGGCCCTTCGTGACCAGAGGCTTTTCGCCATCACGCACGGTCGCGTGAAAGGTCCAGGTCATCTCAGACCATGCCGTGTCGCCGTAGACGTGAATCGACGGATGTTCAAGCTGCAGGTCACGCCTGGAAAATATTTTGCCAAAGGTGTCCCGCACAAATCCTTCTATCTGGAGCAGACCGCGCTCCGTTCCAAGCGGTTCCACAAAGATGACTTCCGGGGAGTGCGACCAGACCTGGTCGACTAGAGCGAGATCGGCCCCGTCGATGGATGCGACGTAGCGCTTCTGTAACTGCTGGATCTGCTCGATATCGGAGGGATTTCCGGTGTTCCCACCCTGTGCCTTCAAGGTATCGAAGGCGAGGGCGAGTGAGAGCATGCTGGTTAAAACAATGGACTGCTTCTTCGTGAGCGTCATGGAACTCCGTTGGTTTGATGGACACGTTCTATCTGGTGTGGCAACGACGAATCGCCGCAGCGTGATGGTCCCGCGAAGTCGCACGATCCTGACAAATCCTGACTTCCCATCCGTTTGCGGCCGAGGCGATCACTTCTGCTGCGCCGGTTTCAGGGCCTGTCCTTGGGTCCTGGAGTCCCAAGGGGGGGGGCGATTCTTCAGCGTGAATCGTTGAATCAACTTCAGGAGCACGAAACATTGGGCGCATCCCTGTGCCGGGATCATGTTTGCACTTTCCTTTGCCATCTTTGAACACCCTGATTAGAAAAACACAGGCTGTACATGACAACGGTATTAGAAGGAATCCAGCGCGAGTGCACAGTCGATCCTGCAATTGGGGGAAAGCCCGTCGGTCATGGACAGGCCCCCACGTACGAAGAAGTGCAGATTGGAGCCAGGCAGGAGGACAGCGACGAGAAGCACGGACGAAGCGGACTTTCCTGAAAAGGCGAACACCAGCGCATAAACTGGCAGCTCCAGGCAGAATGCCACTGCCAGAGGACCTACGCGTTTCGGCCCATCCGAATGTCTCTCGACTGTTCACGACTGCGCGCAAGGTCAGAGCTCCCGATCACGACGTCGACCTACCAAGTGCATCCATTGGAACCGAAATTGACTGGCATAGAGATTTGGAAGGACAAGTCGCTCCGCGTGGACCAAACTGACCCGAGAGTACCAGCCCAAGGCCGAACATCGCGGCAGGCTTCCGCCAGCGGTGTTGTGAGTGCCGATTGGGATCGAGAAGACTTACAAACCAGGGCAAAGCTGCGTGTCGCCGACGACAAGGTCGGGTCTATCCTGCTAGGTTGTTGGCGTGAAAGCTTACCCAAAATACCTCGATTGGCTGCGCTACCTATGCGCCTGGTTCCTGTTTTTTTATGGGATCAGCAAGCTGACAGGCCATCAGCTCACCGTTCCCGGATGGGTCGCGAAGCAGCCCATCGGCTCGCTGGATGGCCAAACGTTGACCTGGTACTACTACAGCTATTCGCACGCCTACAGGATGATTCTGGGCTTCCTTCAGGTCTTTGCGGCTCTCCTGCTTTTATTTCGTAGAACTGCCCTGCTTGCGGCGGTGCTGATGACGCCCGTGATGGCGAACATTGTTCTGATCAACCTGTTCTACGTGATATCGCCGGGTGCGGAGACCGTGGCTCTGTTCCTCTTCGCCGCTTTGCTTTTGATCCTTTGGCATCAGCGCGAAGCCTTTCGCGATCTGCTCTGGACAGGCCAGCCTTCTGAGTCACCATCCTCCAAACGACTGCATTGGACAGTTCGCTCGATCGTGCTGCTTTATGCGCTGGGTGTGCTCGCGGTTGGAACAGTGGCCTTCGACACGCTGCACAGCTTCGCTGACGCGTACCAACGTCGCCATGTGGTGGCGAAGTAGCAGAAGCACACCGTTCCGCGTGCCGGGGAATGCGCGCCAGTAGAAGGTTGGCCTTTCCAAGAACCCTCTGGCGGCTCCGGTGCAGTGTTTCGTGTGGAGGAGCGGAACAGTCGCCTTGTGGAGTCTTAATGGGCGAATGCCCTCGCCTCTTTGACAGACTAACTCTACATATGTAGAGTTACATCGTGAAGCTTCGTCGCTCCCTACAATCCGTGGCTGTCCTTGCCTGTTTTGCTGCGGATGTCGCTCGTTGGCGATACGGGTATGACATCAGCCGGAGTACCGGGCTGAAATCCGGAACGCTTTATCCCATCCTCATCCGTTTGGCTGGGCTGGGATTACTGGAAACGGCATGGGCGACCGCAGAAACAGGCCGGCCGCCTCGTCATCTGTACAGACTTACCGATGCCGGCATTCAATATGCCAAGCAACAGCTGACGGAAAGTGTGCCGAGCAGAATTTCGTCTTTGAAGGAGGTCACGGTCCGATGACTTTCGTTCGGAAAGCAGCACGAGGCGTTCTGAAGCTGGTCGTTCGGCTGGCATCCTCCGACTCACGCACCTGGGCGGAGGCCATGCTCGGGGAGCTCGGTTCCATTGAAAGTGATTGGGTGGCGGTGCGTTGGGCGTTCGGCAGCATGTACGTTCTTTTGACCTATCCGACAGACTGCGCGTTGACGATGTCCGGCATTCCTGCGGAGGCCAAGGCTCTGACCAGCCGGATGACGCAGAGAACCTGGGTAGGAGGCGCTGTGGTCACCGCCATGGCGTTGTGGTTCGCGCGCCTGGTCTTACGTGTACCAAGCAGCCTGCAGCGAATGGGATGCGCTCTGCTCGTCGTTGGCATGCTGTACCTGCTGTGTCAGCTTGTGAGCGCGAGACCACGCAGGGGTGATCGGGGGACAGACCTGGCCGCTCAAGCCGCTCGATACGGTTCTGAGCTGGGGCGCGAATGGAACTTCCACCGCGGTGTCTCCTTCTGGTCGCGTCTGGCGGTCGTCGTTCCAGGATTTGTCCTGCTTGCGATCGGTCGAATGATCGCGAACCCTGCCGGGGCGGCGACCGATGCCATTGAGCTAGCGCTTTTCCTATTGTTCGGAGGCCTAGCGATTCCCAATAACCAGCGCTATGCCAACCGCTACGCGGCTAGACTGCACAAGCTGGAGCAGTTGCAGCACAAGCCGTGAACCTCGGTCTGAGATCTTGCGCGTAGCCTTTTCCGTCCGTGGGCAAGTTCTCTCTTGACAGAGGTCCCTGCGAGCTCTATCCCCGAGAGGGGCATGGAAGAGCAACGGCGGAAGGTTTGCTCGGAAGGTGACCTTGGGGTCGGGTGTCTGGCTATGACCTGAGGTTGAGGGGGGATTGTAATGACGGGAGACCCGGTGTGGATGAAGAGCTTGCTCGTTGCCCATGTTGCAGCTGGCTTCAGTTCCTTTCTGCTGGCACCGGTGGCCCTGGCGACGGCCAAAGGGGGAAAGCAGCATCGGCGCTGGGGCATGGTGTATCTCTGGTCGATGGGGACCGTGGCAGCGACGGCAGTGCCGATGGCGCTGTACCGGCCGGTGCTGTTTCTGGCGATGGTTGCCGTGTTCAGCTTTTATGCAGCGTTCTCGGGGTATCGGGTGTTGAAGCTGAAAGATCTTGCCAGCGGCGGGACGGCGCGACCGATTGACTGGTTTGCGGGAATGGCGACGTTTGGTTCGAGCGCGTGCCTGGCGGGATTTGGATGGTTCCGACCTGCCTGGGTGCAGCACATGGGGATTGTTGCCATCCTCTTTGGAGTGTTGGGGATGCGACTTGCTTTCGTGCAGATGGCGAGCTTCGTGCGGAAACCGAAGGAGAAGATGTTCTGGTGGTATACGCACCTGGGCAACTTCATTGGAAGCTACATCGCCGCGTGGACAGCCTTCTCCGTCGTGACGCTGCCAACGCTGCTGCCGCGTGCGGGTTTTGCCCTTTGGCTATGGCCGACCGTGGTCGGCGTTCCCGCGATTGCCCTGACGATCAGCTACTACAAGCGGAAGTTTGCGCCGCGAGTGGCTACGTTTGCCTGAGCGAGTTGCTGCGGAGCCGTCGGATGTTTGCCGGGGATGAACGCCGGGGCTCAGGCGAGGTAGGCCTGGATCCACTCGTCGGGGGAATGGGTGAGGTCGAGGGTTCCGCCGGCAAAGACGATCTTGCCCTCGTTGAGCACGAGGAAGGTCGTGTTTTCGTCGATGTTGCCATCGGGAATGACCTTCATGGTGCCTTCCTTTTCGTCGTAGCGATGCGTGGCGAGGGTAAAGGCGTCCTGCTGGCTGTGGGTGATCATGAGGGCGGTGGTGTGGGCGACATCGCGCTGCTTGACGACGAGCTCCACGATGGTGGTGGAGGTGATGGGGTCGAGGCCACCGGTGGGTGAGTCGTAGAGGATGAGGTCGGGGTTGGAGACGATGGCGCGCGCGATGGAGACGCGGCGGCGCATGCCTCCGGAGAGCTCGGACGGGAACTTGTCGATGGCCTGACCGAGCAGGACGAAGTTGAGGACCTCTTCGACTCGTTTGTGGGCCTCCGCTTCCGGGACATTTTCTTCCCGGAGGCGGTAGGCGATGTTGTCTTCGACGTCCATGGAGTCGAAGAGGGCGGACTCCTGGAAGACCATGCCGACGCGCCGGCGCATCTGGAAGAGCTGTACCTCGGACATGGTGGTGATCTCTTGGCCGAAGATGCAGACAGAGCCGGCGTCGGGCCTGATGAGGCCGTTCGCGATCTTCATGAGGACGGATTTGCCGCTGCCGGCGGGGCCGAGCAGGCAGCAGGTTTCGCCCTGGCGGATGCTGAAGGAGATGTTTTCGAGGACCTTGTGGTCGTCAAAGGCGATGCTGACGTCTTTGAAGACGAGGGCGGGTCCGTCGTAGGACTTGTCAGGCTCGGGCGGTGGGCTGGGTTTCGCCATGGGTCAGCGACCGAAGATGCCGATCATCGTGCGACTGATGAGGAAGTCGACGACGATGATGAGCACGGAAGAGACAACGACGGCCTGCGTGGTGGCGCGGCCGACGCCCTGGGTTCCGCCCTTGGTGGACATGCCGAAGTACGAGCCGACCGAGGAGATGATGAAGCCGAAGAAGAGCGGCTTGGTGAGACCCTGCACGACGTCGGCGTACTGCAGCGCGCGGTAGGTGCTGTGGAAGTAGCTGGAGGCGTTCAGGCCAAGCAGGCCGACCGAGACGAGCCCGCCACCGAGCACACCCACCGTATCCGAAAGGATGGTGAGGAAGAACAGCATGGTGATGGAGGCGAGGATGCGCGGCGTAACGAGCTTGCGTACCGGGTCGACACCGAGCGCGCGCATGGCGTCCACCTGCTCGGTGACCTGCATGGAGCCGAGTTCTGATGCCATGCCCGACGCGTTGCGGCCGGAGACCATGAGGCCGGTGAGCACGGGGCCGAGCTCCTTCATCATGGACAGCGAGACAAGCGTGCCAGTCATGCTGATGGCGCCGAACTGCTTGAGCGAAACGGCGGACTGCAGGGCGAGCACGCAGCCGGTAAAGAAGCCGGTGAGCATGACGATGGGCAGCGAGCCGACGCCGATCGAGTCCATCTGGAGAAAGATGTCGCCCCAGTAGTGCGGGGGCGTGAGCAGGCTGTTGAACGACCGGCCGACCAGCAGCGAATACTCCTGCAACGAGCCAATCTGCTTTTTCGCGAGACTAATGGGAGAGACAAAGGCCATGTGTTAAGCAGGGAACTCGCGCTTCTGCAGGATTCGATCAGTGTATCTGATGCAACGACGTTGCAGAGTGACACACTTGCCTGCGGGTGTGTGCGCCTGTGAGGGGCGACCCGGCCCAACGCGGGAAGCGGCTGAAAGTGAGAACATAGGAGGGATGCCGAACCAGATGAATGCCGCCGTGCTCTACGGAAGAGAAGACCTGCGGATGGAGCGGGTGCCGGTCCCGGAGGCTGGCGCGGGGGAGCTGGTGCTGCGCGTTGGCGCCGCGCTGACGTGCGGAACGGACCTGAAGGTCTACCGTCGGGGGTACCACGCGGCGATGCTGCAGCCGCCCTGCCTGTTTGGGCACGAGATTGCAGGAACGGTTGTGGCTGCCGGTGCTGGAGCGATGGATGATGAGGGCGTGTATCGCGAGGGCGATCGCGTAGTGGCGCTGAACTCCGCGCCATGCGACGCCTGTTATTTCTGCCGGCATGGGCAGCCGAACCTTTGCACAGACCTCCTGTTCAATAACGGGGCGTACGCGGAGTTTTTGCGGGTCCCCGCGCGCATTGTGCGCAAGAACACGCTGCGGCTGCCGGACGAGCTCGCGTTTGAGCATGCCGCGCTGACCGAGCCGCTGGCCTGCGTGGTGAATGGCATGGAGCAGACCGGTGCGCGCCGCGGCGATACTGTGGCGGTGGTGGGTGCGGGGCCGATCGGGCTGATGTTTCTGCGGGTGGCGCAGGTGACGGGATGCCGCGTGATCGCGGTGGTGAAGCGGGATGAGCAGGTGACGAGTGCACGCCGCTTCGGTGCGAGCGAGGTGGTGCACATCGGTTCGGGGGTGGACCCGGTGGCTGCCGTGCGTGCGTTGACCGAGGACGAAGTGGGAGCGGACGTGGTGGTGGAATGCGTGGCGACGCCGCGAAGCTGGGAGGACGCCGTGGGCATGGTCCGCAGGGGCGGCGTGGTGAACCTGTTTGGCGGACCGCCGAGTGGGACGTCGGTTTCCTTCGACACCAATCGGCTGCACTACGGAGACATCACGCTGAAGGCGAGCTTTCACCATACCCCGCAGACGTGCCGACGCGCGTTCGAGTTGATCTGCAGCGGCGTGGTACGGGCGGACGAGTTCATTACCGCGCGGGCCCGCCTGGACGAGGTGCCGGCCGTGTTCGAGCGCATGCTGGTGCGCAGTGCCGAGCCAACACTCAGCATTAAAACGGCGATTGTGCCGGCGGGTGTGCGATGAGCATGGCAACGGTGCAGCAGCGGCTGGAGGGCGCGCCGGCGGAGCTTCTGGAGCCGTCGACGCGGCCTTCGCTGGTGGAGGCACAGGCCTGGTGCAAGGCGCTGGCGACGTCGCATTACGAAAACTTCCACGTGGCAACGACGCTGCTGCCGAAGCAGCTGAGACCGCATTTTTACGCGGTGTACGCCTATTGCCGCGTGTCGGACGACCTGGGCGACGAGGTCGCGGACCGCGCCGTGGCAACGCGGCTGCTGGCGACATGGGGCAGGCTGCTGGACGAGTGCTTCGATGCGCCGGAGAAGTCGTTGCACCCGGTGTTTGTGGCCCTCTGGCCAAGCATTGTGGCCTGCGATCTGCCACGGGAGCCGTTTGGCGCGCTGGTGCGGGCGTTTGCGCAGGACCAGGTAAAGACGCGCTTTGCGAACGTGGGCGAGCTGGAGGCGTACAGCGCGGACAGCGCAAACCCGGTGGGGCAACTGGTGCTGCTGCTGTGCGGGTACCGTGACCCGGCGCTGCATGCGCTGGCAGACCGGACGTGCACGGGCCTGCAGCTGGCGAACTTTTGGCAGGATGTGCGGGAAGACCTTTTGCAGCGAGACAGGATTTACCTGCCGGCGGATCGCATGGCCTTCCACGGGGTGACGGAGGAGATGCTGCGGTCGGGCGTGGCAACAGAGCCGTACCGTGCGCTGCTGCGAGAGATGGTGGAGGAGACGCGCGGCATGCTGATGGAGGGTGCGCCGCTGATCGACCGCGTGGACCGGGAACTGGCGGCGACGCTGCGGCTGTTTACCGCCGGAGGCCTGGCGATTCTGCGGGGCATCGAACGGATCGGGTTCGATACGCTGTCACGCCGGCCCGAGGTGTCGAAGGTAGAGAAGTTGCAGCTGCTGGCCGGAGCCGCGCTGGGCAAACTGGGTGTGCGGCGCGGGTCGCGGGGGTTGCGGTGACACCAGTGGTTTCAGCCCCGGCAGAGCGGATCGACCTGTTGCAGGCTTACGTGCACTGCCGCAAGGTGGCGAAGCGTGAAGCCAAGAACTTCTACTACGCATTCCTGGCGCTGCCGTGGGTGAAGAGCAATGCGATGTGCGCGATGTATGCCTTTATGCGGCGGGCGGATGACCTTTCCGACGACGAAGCGATTCCGGTCGAGCAGCGCCGCAGATTAATGGCGCAGTGGTCGGGGCAGTTCCAAAGGGGCGCGGTTGAAGGGGAGCTTGCGCAGGAGCACGGCGCCAAGCAGGACAGGGCTGAGGCGGACGCCGACCTGGCTGTGTTTGCGGCGGTGCGCGACACGCAGCGGCGGTTCGGCATCGACGATGCGCTCCTGGAAGACCTGGTGGCAGGAACGGCGATGGATCTTGCGGAGGCGCTGCCGGAGGGTGTGACGCGCATGACGCTGGACGGCCAACCGTTCGATTGTTATGAAACGGTCGAAGCGCTGGACCGGTACTGCTACCTGGTGGCGAGCGTCGTTGGCCTGGTGACGGTGCGGATTTTCGGGGTTGACGGTGCGGCGGCAGACGACGACGCCGTGCGGATGGGCAAGGCCTTTCAGTACACGAATATTTTGCGGGATGTGCGGGAAGATGCAGAACGCGGGCGGGTGTACCTGCCGCTGGAGTTGTTGCAGGCCCATGGAGCGCGCGTGGAAGACGTGGTTGCCGCTGCGCGGGGTCACGCGGTAGCGCCCGGGCTGCAGACGGCGATGGCGGCGATGGGCGCGCGAGCAGAGGAGTATTACGGCGCGGGGCGCAGGCTGTTGCCGCTGCTGGCACGGGATAGCCGGCCTGCGATGAAGGTGCTGATCCGCATTTACTACGCGCTGCTGGTGAAGATTCGACGGCGTGGCTATGCCGTCTTCGGCAAACGCATTCAGCTGTCCACGGCGCGAAAGCTCTTCATCCTGTTGCGCGGCCTGGTGGCTAGCGCGGCAGGCCGGATTGGATGAGCATGCACGAAACAAAAGGCCAAGTGCACGATGTGGCAGTGGTGGGAGCGGGACTGGCCGGGCTGGCGGCGGCGAGTGCGCTGGCACGGGCGGGCGCTTCCGTCGCGCTGCTGGACCGGCGGCAGTTTGTTGGCGGACGGGCGTATTCCTACCCGCATCCGGTGGTGGAGGAGGTTGTGGATTCGCAGCATGTGCTGGTGGGATGCTGCACGGCATTGCGCAAGCTGTGCACGGATGCGGGAGTGTCGGACCGCATGCGCTGGTACGACACGTACACCTTTCTGGAGCCGGGTGGGCGAAGGTCGGTGCTGCAGCCGAGCGGGCTGCCATCACCGGGGCACAATACGCTGTCGTTTTTGCAGGCGGGCATGCTGGGCGCTGCGGACAAGGTTGCCGTGGCGCGAGGGTTGATGTCATTTGTGCGCGGGTACCCGGCGTCGGACGAGGAAAGCGTGGCGCACTGGCTGGAGCGGACGGGACAGCCGGAGGGTGCGATCCGCCACTTCTGGCGGCCGGTGGTGATCTCGGCGCTGAACGACTCGCTGGATCGATGCTCGATGAAGTACGCCGGACAGGTCTTTCACGAGACGTTTCTGAAGAGCGCGGAAGGTGGGCGGTTCGGGATTCCGGCGCTGCCGTTGTCGGAGTTCTATGGCGTGGTGGCGGAGGACGCGGTGCGGCACGGTGCATCGCTGCGGGCGGGGTTCGCGGTGCGGTCGGTGACGGCGGACGGGGAAGGTTGGCAGATTACGGGAGACAAGGAGTCGCTGCGGGCACGACACGTGGTGCTTGCCCTGCCCTTCGACCAGGTGGCGCCGCTGCTCTCGCGTGAGCTTGCCGCACGGGCTGTGCCGCTGGGGGTGGGCAGCTTTGCGCACAGCCCAATCACGACAATTCACCTTTGGTACGACCGCGACGTGACGGGCTTGGACCACGCGGCGCTGCTGGACACGACGATTGAGTGGATGTTTTGTAAATCGCGGATCCGGCGGTGGGAGGCTTCGCGGGGAAGCTACGTGGAGCTGACCATTTCAGCATCGCACCGGCAGCTGAGGCAGTCGCCCGAGGAGATTTTTCGGGCGGCGCTGGTGGAGTTTGAGGAGTTTTTTCCGGAGGCGCGCACGGCGGTCCTGCGCAAGCACCTGGTGTTGAAAGAGGCCAAGGCGACCTTTAGCGTGGTGCCGGGGCTGGACCGGTCGCGGCCCGCACAGAAGACGGAGGTGCCGGGGCTGGTGCTGGCGGGGGACTGGACGCGGACGGGATGGCCTTCGACCATGGAGGGCGCGGTGCGGAGTGGGTACCTGGCGGCAGAGGCGGTGACGGGTTCGCGCGTGCTGCCGGAGGACCTGCCGCCGGCGGGGTTGATGAAAGTGCTGGCGCGGTAGGGACATGGGAAGCTCACCCCGAAGCGGGACGCGGGCGCGCTGCGCGTAGACCTTAGCGGGCGAGCAGAGCTACACCGGCACAGACAAAGAGGGCGGCAAGCCAGCGGCGGCGGTCCACATTCTCGTGGAGGAAGAATTTCGCCGCAACGGCGGTGGTGACAAAGGTGAGCGCGTTGGTGGCCGGGGCGACAAGGGAGAGATCCGCGCCGCTGAGGGCGAAGAGAAGCGCGAAAAAACTGATGGCCATGCAAAGAATGCCAGCCGCCAGCAGAGGCTCCGTAAGCACGGCGCGGATGGCGCCGAGCAGGCCGCGTTGCGCGCGGATGGTGTCGAGGTCGCCGACACGGGTCATGGCAGCGGCGATCAGGACTTCGCCCACGGTGGCGCCGAGAACCATGACGATGACCGTCACCACGGTGCGCAGCTGGCTGGTAGCCATGGGAGTTGTCACGCGACCAGATCCGCGGCGATGGTGTGCTCCGTTTTAGACGGGCCATTTGCGACGAAGCCGACGCCGGCGACGATGAGCACGATGCCGAACCAGCGCAGCGGCGAGATGGTCTCATGCAGCCAGAGCCGGCCGACGAGGGCGGTGATGACGTTGCCGAACGCCGTGGCTGGCTGCACAAAGGTGAGGTCGGCCCAGCTGAGCGCCGTCATGTACGAACCCATAAAGCCAAGCAGAACGACGATGCCGCCGAAGACCCAGGGATTGAGGAGGGCGTGGAAAAGGAGGCCAGGATGCCGGAGCGAGACGGGACCGATCTGGCGCATGCCACGGCTCAGGAAGGCATCGCCAACCGATGCACCGAGCATCACCGTGAGCAGGATGAGGTACTGCGAGGCTGCGAGCCTGTGGGACATCGTCCTATCTTAGGCGGGTCGGAGGGAGCTTTGAAACCGTGACTGCCGTTGCGGCCTTGCGAACGCTACAGGCCGAGCGGGCCTGTGGTGAAGGTTTCGCGCGCGCGGTTGACCATGGCGGCCTGCAAGGCAGATTGAAATGCCGAACGGTCCGCGACAGTGACGTAGATGGAGGACCGGTCGCGATAGTCAATCTGTATGCTTTTGGGGAGAGGGCGCTTGCCGACGTGTGCAGGGCCGATGCGGTCAATCCTGCCAAGGGCGTAGCGGCGGCGAAGCCCGAATGCGTGGACGACGAGCTCCTCCGGCGTGATGTCCCAGTAGGTCCAGGCGGTTGCAATCTGGATGACACCGAGGAACAGCCAGATGAAGGGCGTCAAGTGCGTGGTGGCCGGCCTGAGGGGCCACAGGCTAATCCACATGAGCATGAGCACGATCCAAAGCGCGGTCTGAAAAATGCGGAGACCTCGACGCTGCTGGTAGAAGCGCATGGTGGCCCTACGATAACAGACCCGGCCGGGGCCGGGTCTGTTCTGTTGCGATGCTGACGGCGTACGTGCCTTGCAGTCCTGCCGGATTATGCGTTCATGCTGACGGATTCCTGCTGCTTGAGCGCGTTTTCTTCACGCTTGGCGCGGGAAGCCTTGTTGCGCTGGGAGCGCAGCTTCATGAAGGCCTTGGCTTCGACGTAGAGGCGTGGAACGTCGCGGTTGACGACGGCCTTCCAGACCACGCGGAACGCTGCCCGGGGGCGGAAGTAGTACTCGTCGTAGAAGCGGTGGACCATTTCCATGACGTACTCCGTTGGCAGGCCGGGATACTCGATGTGCGCCATCTGGTGGCCGCCGGTATCGTTCATGATCTCGTTGGTGATGAAGCCATTCTTCTCGGCGTAATCGTAGAACTCCGTACCGGGGTAGGCGTGGGCGACGGAGACCTGGATGGTTTCGCAATCGAGTGTCTTGGCGAAGTTGATGGTGTTCCGGATCGACTCCCGAGTCTCGCCGGGGAGGCCGAGGATGAAGTCCGCGTGAATGACGAGGCCAAGATCGTGGCAGTCCTTGACGAAGTCACGGGCGCGCTCGATGGTTGCGCCCTTCTTGATGTTTTTGAGGATCTGCGGGTCGCCGGACTCGAAGCCGACGATGAGCAGGCGGCAGCCGGCTTCCTTCATGGCCTTGAGCGTTTCGCGGTCGGTCGTGACGCGGCTGGTGCAGGACCAGGTGATGCCGAGGGGCTTGAGCTTGCTGCAGAGCTCAACGGTGCGCGCTTTCTGGATGTTGAAGGTGTCGTCGTCGAAGAAGAACTCCTTCACCTCCGGAAAGTTGTCGCGAGCCCACTTCATCTCCGCAGCGACGTCGTCGGAGGAGCGCTTGCGCCAGGCGTGACCGGAGAGGGTCTGCGGCCAGAGGCAGAAGGTGCACTGTGCGGGGCAGCCGCGGGTGCTGTAGAGCGAGATGTAGGGATGCAGCAGAAAGGGGACGTTGTAGCGGGTGACGTCCATGTCCCGCTTGTAGATCTTGGTCGCCCACGGCATGGCGTCGAGATCTTCAGCCTGGGCGCGGTCGGCGTTGTGCTGAACCGTTCCATCCTGGTTGCGGTAGCTGATGCCGAGAATGTCGGCGAGGGGCTTGCCCTGGGCGAACTCGACGACGGAAAAGTCGAACTCGCGGCGGCAGACGAAGTCGATCGCGGAGCACTCGTTGAGCGCGCGGTCCGGGTCGGTGGTTACGGGCGGACCGACAAAGGTGATCTTGATGGTTGGATTGATCTTTTTGATGGCCTGCGCCATGGCATGATCGCCAGCCCAGCCTACCGTGGAGGTGAACAGAACGAGGAACTCGTAGTCCCGGGCGATCTGGATCGTTTCTTCGGCGCTGACGTGGTGTGGCGGCGCGTCAAGCAGGCGGGAACCCTCAAGCATGCCGGCCGGGTAGGCGAGCCACACGGGATACCAGTAGGACTCGATTTCGCGGGTAGCGGGCCAGCGACTGCTGGCGCCGCCGTCAAAGTTCTCAAACGAGGGCGGGTTGAGGAGAAGCGTTTTCAGGACCATCGGTAGATAAGTTTACCATTCAGCGGGGTACGGCGCGTCCAAACCGGGCTGGACCAACGCGTTGGGGAGAGCTGTGCCAAAGCGCTGCCGGCGTGGAAGATGCGCTGTGATGCACGGGTCGAAGTTTATGGCCGCGGCACGGTGGGCATGGGAATGGACGATGGAGTCGAGGTGGTGCCTGACGGTGCCGTACCGGGGATTGCCGGTGTGTTGGTGCCCGGGGTGATGATGGGTGACACCAAACCGGTCGGAGGTGTCCCGATCCAGACGCCGAGGCTGTCGTTTTGCCGCAGGAGGTTGACCTGGGTCTGGCGTAGCTGGAGCTCAGCGGTCAACATGTCGAGCCTGCGCTGGCGTTCCAGCAACTGTGCATTCAGCTGTTCCCTGGGGGTGACCTGGGGACCGCCGAGCGCACCCGCGGAGGCCTGCATCTGCACCTCGAGCGTTTCCAGTTGGTCCTGCGCAATCTCCTGGTCGTCGCGCGCGAGTTCGGCGCGCAGCTCCAACTCCGCGGTGGCGTGTTGCAGCTTGGCCCGACCCTCACGAAAGAGGCCGCGCTCGCCTTCGGCATCGGACAGTGCGCGCGCGGCGTCGGCGGCGGACTCACGGGCCCTGGAACGGTGCGTCAGATCGAGCAGAGGGACGCTGATCTGCAGGCCGAAGCTGAGGGAGTTCTGGCTGTTCGGCTGCGTCGCCGTGCCCTGGAAACGCGGGTAGTACGAGGCGTAGGAGGACAGGCCTGTGTCGACGCGGCTGTAGTTGGTCAGAAGCGAGATCTGGGGACGCAAGAGGTAACGGTGGTCGCCGAAGGCAGAGTACTGCCGGGCGCGGGCAGTGGCAAAGGCAGCCTGGATGCTCTCGCCATCGGCAGCCGCGTCCCCGCTGTCGTTGGATGGGGCAGCGTGCACGAAGGCGGGGATGGTTTTGCTGTCTGTCGTGATGCCCGCGATGGGAAGACCGGTCAGGGTGGCGAGGTGCTGCCGGTTGCCGGCGATTTCGTCGTCGAGAACGAGGGCCGCGATGCGAATCTGGGTTGCCGTGCGGCGCGATTTGGGGAGCTCGACGCGAGCGTCGACGCCGGCACTGACGCGGTCCTCCGTGATTTGCACAAGCCGCCGCGCGAACCCGATTTCCTGGTCCGACACCTGCTTGCGCTGTGCCGCGTTGTCGAGGGCGAGGTACGTGTTGGTGGCATCCTCCACAACTTCAATTTGCCGCGCGTGCAGGGCGTGCTCGGCCGCGAGCATGCTTTCGCGGGCGGCGCGGATGTAGTCCCGTTGGGAGAAGCTGAAGACCAGGCTCTGCGCGGAGATGCTGAAGATGATAGGCACACCGAGGGGAGCGCCGGTCGACTGCCCGTAGCCGGCCTGGGTGATGACCTGCGGAACATAGGCGTCGCGTGCTTCGTCCCGGGCCGCGCTGGCCTTGTCCAGGTCTGCCTGCGCCGAGCGCACCTTGGGACTGTTGCGGAGCGCGAGGTCGACCGCCGTCTGCAGCGAGATCTGCGCGGCGGCGACGTGCGCGGAGAGGACGCAGAGGGTGGCCAGAAGGGCGAGGCGGCAGGGCAGGCAGGTGTGCAGGCGTGTGGGCAAACGGGTCGGCAGAGGTGTCGAGAAACAGGTCATGGGCGCAGAGCCTTGCGCGCGGGCTCGTAGCTGGCCGCGAGGGCGAGCGCCCGGGTGAACTGGTCGTGCGCGCCGGCGGCGTCTCCCCGTGCCTGCAAGAGGCGACCGAGCATGGTGTGCACCCTGGCGGCAGGCATGACGACCGAGACCTGCGGATGGGCAAGGTACTCGCGCAATGCCTGCTCCGCGGCTTGTGGCCGGCGCTTGATGTCGATCAGGAGCTGTGCGGCGTCGATGGTGTCGGCGCCGTGCGCCGTGTCCTGCTGCAGGGCGAGCAGGGCATTGGCCTCGGCAGCGTTGAAGTTCTTCCGCCTGCGTTCGAAGACGGCGCGGTCGATGTAGGCCTCTGGGGTGGGGGCGGTGGCGAGCTCGGACGCGAATTCCGCGTCAGCGGTGGAGGCATCGCCCGCCTTTGCGGCAATCATGCCGGCAAGCCGGTGGGCGCGCGCGGCGGAAAGGGGACGAAGCCGGGCGAGGACGGTGCGCGCCCTGTCGAGACCGCCACCGACAAGGCCGGGCGCCTCCACATAGAACTCGCCAAGGTCGCTCAGGGCGTCGACGCTCCTGGGGTCAAGCTGAACCGCTCGCTCAAAGCTGTCGCGGATGCGGCCGACCATGCGCATGCCGGTCAGGGCACCGGAGCGGTCGGCCTTGATGCCGTAGGTGCGCGCAAGCTCCAGCGTAAAGGCGCTGCTGCTGGGCATGAGATCGCGTGCGGCTTCGCACTCGTGAATGGCCTCGTCCTCATGGTCCACGCTGCGAAACAGGAGGCAAAGCAGTTCGTGAGCGTCGGCATCCCGCGGCGATACCGCGAGAACGCCGCGGGTCTGCGTGACCGCCGCATCGACGCTACCCTGCTGCGCCAAGGTGTGTGCCACGCCGAGGCTTTGGGGGTACGCCGGGGACACTGCACCTGCCATGAGCACCACTGCCTGCAAACAACGCGCGCGAACCTGAAGCCTCAACGCGCCTCCTTCACCAGAAGGCCGTCCGTGAGATCGATGTTGCTGGTGGCGTTGAGGGCGACAACATCGCCGCGTGAGAGACCGCCGGTGATCTGCACGGCGACGAGGTTGAGTGCGCCGACTTCGACGGGAGTCTTGTGCAGCTTTCTGCCGCTCAGGACATAGACGAAGTTGGCCGGGCCAAGCGTGCGGAGGGCTTCGCGGGGGAGGGTGAGAACGTTGTGCACCTGCTGCGTGGTGACGTTGACGGTGACATTGGTGTTCGGCAAGAGATCGCCGGTGGCGTCGTCCACGCCGATGAGGCACTCGCCCACGTTGCGCGTGCCGTAGGTGATGACGGTGGTGGGCACGCGCAGGATACGGCCATGCCAGGTGCGGCCAGGCTTGGCGTCCCAGGTGATTTTGACCGCGTCGCCGACGTGGAGCCTGCCGATTTCAGGTTCGTCGAAATAGGCGTGCACCTGCATGCGGCTCAGGTCCGCGACCTGCGCCAGCTCTTCGCCGGTCTGGACGAAGTCGTACTGCTGCACGGGCAGCGAGTAAACGGTGCCGCTGAAGGGTGAACGCACCACGCTGTTGCCGAGGTCGTGCTCGGCGGCGGCAAGGGACGCACGGCTGTCTGACGCCTGTGCCGAGGCACGCTGCACGTCTGTTGCCGCGTAGCGTGCGGTGCTGCGCTGCGTGGCGGACGCGAGTGCGGCCTGCGCCGACTGCAAACGCTCGCGCGCGGCGGCAACCTCATTGGCGGAAGCAGCACCCCTGGCCTGAAGCTGCTGGAGGGAGACCAGGCTCAACTGTGCCTGATCTGCCTGGATGCGGGCGCGGTCCACATCCGCGCGCAGGGAGATGGTCTCGTCCTGCGTGCCGCCGCCACGCACATCGTGCACGGTGGCGTTTGCCGCGGCGACCGAGGAGAGCGCGGTCTGTACCTTGGCGATCGCGTCGGCGTTGTCAAGCCGGAGCAGAACGGTACCCGCGGAGATCTGCTGACCCGCGTGCACATACACGGCGGTGACCTGGGTGGGACTGGCGGCGTGCGCCTGGAAGTCCTGCACGGGCTCGACCTTGCCATTGGTGGAGACAGCGCTGATGACATCGCCTTCCGTGACCGGGGCAGTGCGGACGAGGACATCGTCACGCGTGGCGCGGCGAATGCCAAGCACCAGCAAAACCGCCGCTACAAGCACCGCAATCACAATTAGGACGCGACGCATCGCGCTATTCGGTCTGGCTTCAATCATGCTGGTTCGTCAAAACAGTATATAAGACGCGGCTATCCCACTTCGGCTGCAGAAATGTTCAAGGGTGCACGGTGAGGTGCGTGGCTGGGGGAGGTCTATCAGCCATCGCACCCAGCCATAGCACCTAGTCATCAGACCTAGCCATCAGACCTGGGCATCGCACCCAATTCATCAACCCAGCCATCGCACCCAGTCATCCGACCTGGACATTACGCCTAGGCATCCGACCGGCGGAGGTCGCAGAGCTGTAACTCGGGGCCGCCAAAGTCGGGGTGCCTGTTTTCACGGAGGTGGAAAGCAAGGTCGATGCGCGTGCCGGGCTGGACCCCGAGATCTTCGAGGCGCTGCGGCCAGGACACGGAGCGGCTCCACCCAAGGCACGGCAGGGTTGCGCTGCTGCCCTGCTGCAGAAGGAGTTTGAGGTGACGATCCTTGAGGACGCGCAGCTCTTTGATGGTGACGTTGCAGGCAAGAAAGACCGGCTCCGGTGCGCCGTGACCGAAGGGCTCAAGACGCTTTAACAGGTGCAGCGCGTCGAGGTTGATGGCGGGGAAGGGAAGAACGGCGTCAAGGCGGAGCGTGGGCTGCAGCAGAGCTGACGTGAGGTGGGCGGAAGCGTAGCGCGACAGGTGCTGCTGCAGCGGCTCGACATGCGCCGAGGGAAGGGAGAAGCCGACGGCGTGGGCGTGGCCGCCGAACCGATCGAAGAGGCTGGAGTTGTGGGCCGCGGCGTGTTCGCGATGCGCCGCGGTGACGGCGTCGAGCAGGTGAAAGCCGTGGATGGAGCGGCCGGAGCCGTGGGCCTTGCCATCCTGGTGCGTGATCACGAGGGCGGGCCGGCCGGTGCGTTCGACAACACGCGAGGCAAGGATGCCGATGACGCCGCGATGCCAGCCGTGGCCATCGAGCACGAGGCAGCCAGCCAGCCGGAGCGCGTCAGGGTCGAGCAGGGCGAGCCGGTTCTCGATGTCGAGCAGGACCGCGGCTTCGACGCTGCGGCGGTCGGTGTTGAGGTCGTGCAGCTTCTGCGCGAGGGCGCGGCCTTCGTCGGCGTCGCGGGTCAACAGCATGCGCACAACATCGCCGGCGATGTCCATGCGACCGGCGGCGTTGATGCGTGGCGCAACACGGAAGGCGATCGCGGTGGCGGTGGGCGGCTCGGCACCGTTGCGGACTTCCGCAATGTCGAGCAGGCTGCGCAGACCCGGCTGGCGGACATCGGCAAGGGAAGCCAGGCCGAGCGAGACAAGGATGCGGTTCTCACCACGGAGGGGGACTGCATCGGCAACGGTGGCGATGGCCACGAGCTTGAGCAGGGAAGGGAGGAAACGGTCCCGTACCGTGGGCTCATCGATGGGCTGCAGCTGTTGTGTCGGCGGCAGCCGGGCTGCGTGAAGCAGCAGAGCGGCGGCAACCTTGAAGGCAACGGCCGCGCCGCAGAGATCCTTGAACGGGTAAGCGCAGTCCCCCTGATTGGGGTTGATGACGGCGACGGCTTCCGGAACACCGAGGCCATCGGGAAGGTGATGGTCGGTGACGATGAGGTCGAGGCCGAGAGCCCTGGCCTCATCGGCGGCGGCAAAGGCACGGATGCCGGTGTCGACGCTGATGACGAGCCGGACGCCGGCGGCGACGGCGTCGCCAAGCACGGCAGGCTGCACCCCGTAGCCTTCGCGGATGCGATGGGGGATGTGATAGCGGACGAGCGAAGGAACGGATTTGGGGGTGAGGCGGTCGATGGCGGTCTTGAGCAGGACCGTCGCGAGGGTGCCGTCGACGTCGTAGTCGCCGTAGATGAGGATGGTCTCGCGGTCAGCGATGGCGCGCAGGATGCGTTCGACCGCCGTGCCAATGCCGGCCATGGATGCTGGGTCGTGGAGGGCGGCGAAACTCGGCTGGAGAAAAGCGCGTGCGGAAGGCTCGTCTTCGAGGCCGCGCTGCCCGAGGATGGTAGCAAACCAGGTTGGCACCTGCAGCTGCCGGGCAAGGTGCTGCGTTCGCTCGAGCTCTGCGCCGGGTAGGATCCAGTCCAGGCTCGCGGCGGTTTGCGGACTGTGTGCGGTGAGGCTGGGCACTGGACCTTTTGACGCTGAGGTGAAGAGTCTGACTTAGGCTGGGCCGAGTCTGGCCGGCGGTGGTGGCAACGCGTTGTGGCCCATGCTTTCAGCGGGAGTCGGTCTGGCTGTGGTGCCTGAACGATATGGCCGTTAGTCGCTGTCGTCTGCGCCATCGAGATGGATGCTGCCGAGCTCGGCCATGGCCTCCATCCACTGCTGGTAGCGGTCATACCAGTCGGTGGCGGTTTCATACAAAAACATGACACCCTGGTGGGCAAAGCCGAGTTGCAGGTAGCCAACCTTGCCCACGTACTTGACGAGGTACTGAGCGTCTTCCATCTCCGGGCTGTCTTCGCCGGGGAAGTTTTGTGCGCGCATCTGTTCGACCAGCAGCTCCACATCCTCTTTTTCGAGAAGGACTTCGCTCATGGTGACAAACTGAGCGCCGCTTGCCTTGGCGTGCTCGACGAAGTCTTTCCAGCCATCGGGGCCTTCTTCTTCAAAGACAACGGAGGGCACATCTTCCGCGACGTAGGCGGTGAAGCGGCGCAGGCCGTTGCCCGCGACGAAGGCAATCATGTCGTCCTTCAACAAGTGGAGACTTTCCGTTTGCATAGTTCTGATTGTCTCACCGGCGATGCGGGGCGCAAGGGTTTTCGCGCGTGAGAGGTGTGGGCAGCCCATGGTATCCTCGGGGTTGCTTATGCTGTTTTCCAGGGACTATATCGGCTATCTTTCCAAGCAGGTGGTGCGTCGGCTCACCGAGGCGAACATGGTGCGCACCGACAAGCCGGCGTTGCTGGTGGAGCGCGTGCATGCCGCTCTGATCGAGGAGCTTTCGCTCGAAGACCGCATTAACGAAGAGGCACGGCTGATCCTGGAGAGCTACCAGGACGAGATGCTGAAGAATGGCGCCAGCTTTCCGGAGATGTTCAAGAAGGTCAAGATGGAGCTGGTGAAGCGCTACAAGGCGGTGCTATGAGGATCAGCCGCGACAAGATCAACAAGCTGGCGCACACGGTAGCGGATACGCTGGCAGACGTGCCGGAAGCCGAGTTTCTGGAAGACCGGAACACCCTGCGACAGGAAGCGCGCAGGATTCTGGAAGTGCTGTTTGCGGACGAGTTGAAGATTGATGCGGCGGCGCGCGGCAAGATTTCGTCGCAGCAGCGGATCATTGTGGAAGGCTCGCAGGAGTGGGACATCCTGTATCGCAAGTACTACAACGATGAAGTGAAGCGGCTGGGGATTTAGCGGCTGGGGATTTAGCGGCTGGGGATCTGGTGGCTCGGATCTGGCACTCTGTGCGACTTTGCTTCGCCTGCGTGCTGATGTATCCTGTACAGGTTGCCGCGGGCATGTGGCGCTATGGTGTAACTGGTTAACACGTCGCCCTCTCAAGGCGAAGAGTTCGGGTTCGAGCCCCGATAGCGCTACCAAACAAAGATTGCAGGAGTAGGTTGGAGGCCACCGGAGATGGTGGCCTTTGCTGCTTTGCTGCTTTGCTGCTTTGCTGCTTTGCTGCTTTGTCGCGGGATCGCTGGACCGACGGTGGCGAGCGAGCGCGAATCTCTAAAAAGTTCCTGCGCGGGTGGGCGCCCTGTCCACTACACTGCCAACCATCTGTCCGGCAGCCTGTTCTCCTGTCGCCTACCGCGGGACGAGCCGGCTTGCAGCTGGAGAGGTCTTCGCGTCCGCAGATCATCCTGTGTTGCCAGGAGATGGCTTTCATGGTGTCCACGCCTTTCGAGTACGTGCGGGCTGAAGAACACGTGCTGCCGTACCGCGTTATCTTCGAGGAACTTTGGAACACCGGCCATGACGGCCGCGCGGTGGACGGTCGGACGTTCCAAGAGGTGGTGCAGAGGGCGTTTCGGCTCCACCCCACCTCCGGACAGGCGTCGCCTGTTGCCGAGACACAGGAAGCGGCAGAGGCGCTTGTACTGCAGCGCATCACGGATGTGGAAGGCGCCTACCGTGAGCTGGCGGTGCTCAAAGAGCAGCGGTGTTATTCGTCCGAGGCGGAGGGCGCACTGAACCGGCTTGAGGCGCCGCTGCTGCAGATTCTGCATGATCTGGAACGCACGGCGTTGTGCCTTTCCGGCGGCGGTATCCGCAGTGCGGCTCTGTGCCTGGGTGCGCTGCAGGCGCTTGCACGGTTTCGCAATGCGCCGCCCGGTCCCCACTACGACGACCTCGGCATCGCTTCGGCGCTGGAGGAGTTCGACTATCTTTCAACAGTGTCGGGCGGCGGCTACATTGGCAGCTGGCTGACGGCGTGGAGCTACCGTGTGGACGAGCCCGCACGCGAAGCCGCAGCCCGCATGGGCCCGGCGGCTCCACCCAGGATGGCGTTTCATCATGTTGCCCGAAATCTGGCGGGCGATGTGCGGCACACCTCCGCCGATCCGGCACAGCGACCCGTACGGCATCTGCGCGAATACACCAGCTTTCTGGCACCCAGGCTCGGCCTGACGCTCGACACGTTTACGCTGGCCGCCATTGTGCTGCGCAATCTGTTTGTGAACTGGACCATGATCCTGCCGATCCTGTTTACGGTGGCAGCCGCGCTGCAGACGCTGCGGCTACTCCAGTTTGCGAATGTGGGATGGGTCGGTCCGCAGATCAGCAGCGGCCTGTGGTGGAGCGTGGCGGCGGTGTTGTTCCTGGCGGCGGGCGTCGCCGCGGGCAGGCGTATGCCGTCCTCGTTGCCACCCATGCCGGTTGGGGAAGCCGAGACCCGAAGCGAGCTCAGTGTTGCCGCGTTTTTTGTGCTGCCGCTGTTTCTGGCAAGCCAGGCGCTGCTGCGGCTCTGGTTGAATCTGGGGTCGCGATGGTCCGCGGACGGCTCCCCTGTTCTGACACGTGTGATGGCGATCTGCTTTTGCGGCCTGTTCTCCATCTGCGCGGTGCGGGTGTGGCGGCAGATGCGGCGCAGGAGCGGTACGCAGGCAGGGATGCAGTTTCGGCCAGGGCTGTACCTGGCTGCAGGGATCGGCGCCTCGGCGCTGGTGAGCACGCTGCTTGGCTTGTGCATTTATGCCGTGGGCGCGGCAACGGTGAAGCTGCCAGAGCTTCGAGGCGGGATGGCAGGCGCCGCAGCCGGGAACTGGATCAGCAGCCACGACAGCCTGGGAGCCATGTTTGCGTTTCCAGTGGTCTGGTTGCTGATCATGCTGGCGTCCTCGCTTTATTCCGCCCTGCTGGCCGCCTTTGAAGACGACATCGACCGCGAATGGTGGGCACGCGCGGGTGGCCTGATGATGAGCGTTCTGCTTCTCTGGATCGTCGGCATCGGCTTGGTTGCGATTGCGCCGGACATCGCGAACCATCGCCACGCGCTCCTGTTACGTGGGATCAGCCTTGCCGGACTTTCCACCGGACTATTGGGCGCGTTGGTCGGATCAAGCAGTGCGGGCTCGGCGGGAACGCGCGATGCCAGCGCGCCGGGTGCGACTGGTGGCAGTGAGGGTAAAACGTCCAAGCTGAGCGGACTGGGAGGTTTCGTTGCGAAGCACGACCTGTTTCTGCCACTGGTATGCTGCCTGGCGTTGCTGGCTGCCGCACTGGCCATTGCCGCGGCGGAAGCGATGCTGGTGGAAAGACTGCGCCAGTATTTTCTTGAGCGCAGCCAGAGTTACTCGCACACTTCGACCCTGGCAGCGTTCATGACGTATCTCCACCTCCATCCGCTCGGCATTTATGCCTTGCTGCTGCTGGTGTTTGCCGTGTGCAGTGTGTTGATCAACCTGCTCATCAACATCAACATCTTTTCGCTGCATGGGATGTATCGCATGCGGCTGATGCGCGCCTTTATGGGTGCGTCGAACCTGCAGCGACTGCCCAACGGGTTTACCGGCTTCGATGGCCGCGACAACATCGAAGCGGCGACGATACGCACGGGCCAGGGCGTTCCGCTACACCTGATCAACACGACCGTGAACCTTGTGGGAACGACCAACTCCTCGTGGCGCCAGCGCAAGGCAGAGGGCTTTACGGTGAGTCCGCTGCACAGTGGCGGCTGGCGGCTGGGATATGCGCGCACAAGCCTGTACGGCGGGCCGAGGGGGCTTACCCTGGCCACAGCCATGGCAATCAGCGGGGCGGCCTTTAATCCGAATATGGGCTATCACTCGTCGCCACTGGTGACGCTGTTGATGACGCTGTTCAACGTCCGCCTGGGCTGGTGGCTGCCCAACCCAAAGTTCCGCTCGCGGGAGATTCGGCGCGCCGCGCGAAAGGCATCCCAGGAAGCGGCTGCCGCCGCGAAGAGGATCGGGGATGCGGGCGATGGTGGGACGGACGAACCGGGAGAGGCACCAACCCCGGCGGCACGATGCGCGAACGATGCAGCAGGGCACGTGGAAGCAGTGGAGGTGCCGCCTCCGCTGCCGCCGCTGTCCCGATCGTTTCTGAGCAGGCGATCCCCCCTGTTTGCCCTGCGGCCGTTGCTGCTGGAGGCGCTGGGCGGCACCAACGATGAGGGCGCTCACATTGAACTGACGGACGGCGGCCACTTTGAGAACCTCGGCCTGTATGAGATGGTGATGCGCCGCGTGCACTGGATTGTCGTAATCGACGGATCTGCGGACGCTGAGTGCCGGCTGGAAGATCTGGGCAATGCCATGCGCAAGGTGGAGATCGACCTGGGCGTGCCGATCGTGTTTCGCGACACACCGCTGCGGATGCGGCCAGGTGTGCAGGGAGACAACTTTTACTGCGCACTCGCGGACGTTCGGTACGACATTGTCGACTGCGTCGCCGATCCACGGCCGGGCCGCCTGCTGTACATCAAGGCTGGCCTGAACGGTGGCGAGCCGCCAGACGTGCTGCAGTATGCACGGACGCACCCTACGTTTCCGCATGAGACGACGGCAAACCAGTTCTTCACGGAATCGCAGTTCGAGAGCTACCGGCACCTGGGCCAACATGAGGTGTCGTCTCTGACCGAGCATGCCCGGCTGCAGGATCTTCCGGAGCACAAGCCGCTAATCCGCGCGCTGTTCGATGCGGCGGAGCACTACCTGCCCGCGGCTGCGCGACAGGTTCCGTCAAGGCAGCAGAGGTTCGTCACATAGGCGCGAGGTGGGGCGGTGCAGCAGGATCGCGGTAGGGTTATGGCCATCTGAAAGTTATCGCATTAAGCCGCGCGGCGCCGCAACTGGCGGCGGTTCTCAAGCACTCGTTGGGAAAGCACGAGCCTCACTTGACCAGCTGCAGGCCGGGCTGCACAAGTTTGTAAAGGCTGCCGCCGACCTGCGGGAACTGGTAGGCAAGCCAGGTAAGAACCGGGACGGCTCCGAAGGTAAACACGCGCAGATAGAAGTCACCGCCGAGTTCGTTGGGGTGGGTATCGGTGATGCGGCTCAACAGTGCGCTGCGGTGCATCTGGGCAAAGACGAGCACAAAACCGAAGCTCAACATGATAAGCAGAAAGGTGAAGACCCAGTCCAGAAACGCGTGTGGCTGAAAGGGGTAGGAATTCCACGCGACCAGCGCGAGCACAAAGGTGGTCGTTACCAGCATCATCTGGTAGCGGAGATTGAGTAACACTGCGCGGATGAGCGAGACATACCGTACGACGACTAACTCTTCCGCAAGATCAAGGAGCGAAGGTGTGCCCGCGGAAGAAGCATCCGGTGGGTCCTTCGGCGCGGGAGCGTTGTGGTCCACCAGGCTCAGATGCTTTCGCTCCCAGAACTCCTCGAGCAAGCCGTCGACCAGGGCCGTGCAGAAGTACGCATAGCCTTCTTCGATGTGAAGAATCGACAGGAGATCGGCACGTTTTCGGGGCAGGTCCCAAACTTCTTCCGACGGCGTTTGTTGTGGAAACAATGCCTGCGGAGCCCCGGCACTGGCCGGCATTTCTTTGGCGTTCCCGCGCGGGCTGGTGATGTTGCGCTGCAGCGCGAGGATGTGGAGATTGAGGTTCTGGTAAGCCGTCGAAAGCCGGTCGAGCAGGGCGGGCTCCGCCTGCAGTTCCGGGTGGTGAACGATCTGCCGAATGGACTCGGTGGACCGGGCCATGTCGCGCCAACGGATGTGCAGGCCTTTTTGCCGCAGCATGCTTACCCAGCCGCCGCTTTTGTAGCGGTCAAACGCGAAGCGAATCGGCATGCGTTCGAGCGGTTCCAGAACGCCCCGGTTCAGCGCCGCCCAGATGAACAGGACGCGTAGCCAGCCGGCAAACGCGATCATGAGCAGGGGAAAGAAGAGCGCTTTCAGCAGCAACTCGTACAGCGTGGGCCCGCCTGCGAACAGCGCAGGCTTGAAGAGAAAGGTGTCCAGGGCGTGGATGCGAAACAGAAAGACGCAGCAGCAGAACAGGGAGGCGTAGACGAGCACAAGGAGGGTGTCCAGGTGTCGCAATGCCAGTCGACGCACATGGCCGTCGTGTCCCCTGAGGAAGCGCGCGGCAATCTCTCGGGTGATCATCAGGCAGGTGATGTCGGCATAGAGGCAGATGCTTCTCTGCAACGCGCATGCCTCCAGCACGTTGTCCGGAACGTAAAGCGGGAACGCACTGCGGCGTGGGTCAAAGGGACCTTCGCGTTGGACAAGCCGCGGCAGGCGGGGCCGGTGCACCTGCGAGAACCGGAGCCGCGCCATTTGGTAGATCGCCCACAGATACCAGGCGAGCAGCACAAGCAGAACCGGCCACAAGGGGCTTACGCCGCTCAAGGGACGCAGGCAGCGAAAGCTGTGGAACAGGCCGGCGAAGTTCGGGTAGCCATGCAGCACATCGCTGCCACAGATCTTTGCCCAGAACAGCGTGACGGCCACGAGAGAGATGGCCGCGGTGCAATGGAAGAACGTATAGGTGGGGCAGCGCCGATGGTAGAAGTAACGCCACGTTTTGCCTGCCGTGGACAGAACAACAAGTGCGGCGCAACAGAGCAAGCCGATGGCGGCCGCCCGCGAACCGGGCGTGATGGAAAAGTACTGGCGAACGCGCAGCAGCGGATAGGCGGTGATGAACGCCATGGTCGCCAGGACCGATCCACCGATGTTGAGGTACACCGCTCGACGGTGGGGCAGGTCGTTCTGGTCGATGGCAAGATCCCGCGTGAAGGGTGACCACAGGTCTGCGACCGTAAGCCCGAGGGTGTGCGCGAGGCACGCGAGCAAGAGCAGGCTTGCGAGGATGTCCCAGGACAGGGCAGGCGAGATGCCGGAGTTTACGTTGATGGATTCGGGGATGTTTGGCAGGGGCAGGTGTGCGGCGGCAGCACCCTGTCTGGAGGGCAGAACATCCTGTTCCAGGCAGCCTGCAGCACCTACCGCGTTTCGTGGCGGGGTCAGGGCCATGCTGGGCAATAC
>CAXUHM010000029.1:0-41353 GCA_964250935.1 uncultured Terriglobus sp. | reverse complement strand
GCGGAGGTGGCGAAATTGGCAGACGCACTAGCTTGAGGTGCTAGCGCCGCAAGGCATAGGGGTTCAAGTCCCCTCCTCCGCACCAACACTTCCTCAAGGCCGGCCCCTCGTGGCTGGCCTTCTTCGTGGCTGGCCTTTTTCGTGGCTGGCCAGTCCGGGCAGTGTTAAACTCCTTGTGAAAGAGATGCTCCGCCGTGCGGCAAATCACTGCTGCGCCGGTCATCCACCAAAACCTCTCGGGACACAGTCCTGTACACCGCCGAGCAACGGCCGTGTCGCAAAGGAATACCGTCGTATGACCGTTCTGCTCGTTCTGCTTGTCCTGCTTCACGTCGTGGTCTGCCTCTTCCTGATCGGCGTCGTTCTCCTGCAGCAGGGCAAGAGCGCCGACCTCGCCAGCGCCTTTGGCGGTCAAGGCACACAGACCGCCTTCGGTCCCCGCGGCACCGCCAACCTCTTTACACGTCTTACCACGTGGTCGGCCATTCTTTTCATGCTTACCTCTATTGGTCTTACGATCCTGCTGTCACGCACTGGCGACCGCTCCGTTCTCTCCGGGATCAAGTCCACGCAGACAGTTCCGGCAAAGAAGTAGTTCATCTCCGCATGCGGCGCGAAACGTTTCCCGTCGGACCACTGCGTTGTAACTGCTCAGTCCTGAGTGATGAAGTAACGGGAACGGCAATTGTCGTCGACCCCGGCGGAGACCTGGTTCGCATCGAGGCCGCTCTGGCACGGTATCAGTTGCGGCTGGAACAGATCATCGTGACCCACGCCCATCTCGATCACATCGCTGCAGCCCAGGTGCTGCAGGAGCGGACGGGTGTGCCTGTGCTGTACCACCAGCTGGATCTGCCGCTGGTTGCGCTTATGCCAGAGCAGGCAGCGTGGATGGGCGTGCCAGTTCCCCTTGTTCTTCCGCCTGATGCGAGTGCGGAAGATGGCATGCAGATCACACTCGGTTCGGACACGATCCACGTTCTCCACACTCCCGGCCATACCCAGGGCAGCATCTGCCTGCACCTTCCCACGCAGAGCCTGCTGCTCGCCGGGGACACGCTGTTTCGGGGTGGAATTGGTCGAACGGACTTGCCCGGTGGCGACGAAATGCAGATTCTGCGCTCGATTGCTGGGCGTTTGTTGCAGCTTCCGGAAGGCGAGGTGGTCATTCCCGGTCACGGCCCCGCGACAACCATTGGCTACGAGCGGGACAAGAATCCGTTCCTTGTGGGAATCTAAGCGGTGCACAAGTCCCGCACCGGCCCGACTTAAAGCCAGATGCTCAAGTGATCCTTAGGTTTCCAGCTTGATCTGTTCCATCGATTGGACTTAGCGGGAAATCCTGGCCACATTTCGGATCACGCGTCGCACCCCCTCTTCAAAGACAGACGTCGGCACAATCAGGCTGAGCACCAGCCAGCCACGGGCAGGCAATCCGTAGAAGGAGCCCGGATGCACCATGACGCCCTCAGACTGAAGCAGCTCAAGTGCGGTCTCCTCGTCGTGCACAGTACCCGGCACCCGTACCAGCACACTCCAACCCGCATGGACCGGCAAACGGCTGCACCGATCGTCCAGGCGCAAGGCCCGATCGAGGACGGCAAGGTTTGCGCGGACTCTGCTGAGAATGTCGGCGTGCAGGGGTGGTGCAAGCGCAAGCCAACTTCCCACCGCGTGTTGCACCGGTGCGTTCGGCGATAAAAAGGTATCCGCGATCAACTCCAGCCGACGCATTGCCTGGGCGCATGGACCGGCCGGCCCGACCACTGCCGTCCAGGCGAGCTTCATCTGGGGCAGTGCCAGCACCTTGCTCAGACCGCTCAAGACAAACGTCAGTACGGGCGATGGGCCGGAGGTGAAGCTGCGCACCGGATCTTTCCCTTCCACCGCGAAATCCAAAAACACCTCGTCCACAATCAACGCCAGGCCGAACTCCTGCGCAAGACGCTCGACTATTTCTCGTTCCGCATCGACCACCGTGTGCCCTGTCGGGTTATTTGGGTGGACCAGCACGATTGCCCGCGTGCGCGGGGAGATGGCACGTCGCAGGGCGTGGAGGTCCATGCGCCAGCCGTCATGCAGCAGAAGCGGGTACGGCACAAGACGCACGTCGTGAAACCTGGCAAGAAGGTCAAACAACGGGTAACTCGGCTGCGGCACAAGAATCTCGTCGTTGACGTCGCACAGAAGGCGAAGCAGGTAACCATACCCCTCGCTTGTGCTGGAGGTGAGCAGCAAACGGTCCGCATCAACGGTCAAACCGCGCGCCGCGTAGTAGCGGGAGGTAACGCTTTCGCGCGCCACCGCCATGCCAAGCGGGTCGGCGTCGTAGCGCAGCCCAGCCGGTGCAGCGAGCGCCTGCAGGATCGCATCGTGGTCGTACATGAAACCGCAATGCGTCGGGTTTGTCACCGTGAGATCCACCAGGGATTGACCGGAAGCACGCGCGGCCGCGATGGCCTGCGCAAGCGCGTGCGGCTCCTCATCAAAGTCGGTGCGCGCCGCCCAGTGCGGGCCATTGCCTGGCGGAGTCGGAGTTGTCACCTTCCCATCTTCTCCCGCCCGCGTAGAGCGGTCTACAATCGCCGCATGAGCAACGTCTGTGCAGTGCTGTTCGACTTTGGCAAGGTGCTAAGCGGACCGCCAAACTCCATTGTCTGGGGGGAAATGCAAGCCGCGAGCGGTCTTTCTGCGGAGGCACTCGATGGCGCCTACTGGCAGCCCCGTGACGAGTACGATCGCGGTGCCCTGAACAGCGAGAGCTACTGGGAAGAGGTTGCGCGGGCGGCGGGGACGACGTTCGATCGCGCAACCCGCGCCCAACTGACGGCCCTGGATGTCGAGCTGTGGACCGAGATGAATGAGCCCATGATCGCCTGGGTGCAGGACCTGCACCGGGCGGGTATACGCACGGGCATCCTGTCCAATATCGGCGATGCCATGGCCGCAGGTATCCGTGACAAGTTCGATTGGATTGGCAAGTTTCACCACGCGGTCTGGTCCCACGAGTTGTTGCTGCGTAAGCCGGAGCCCGCGATTTACGCCGCCGCGGCCAAAGGTCTCGGCCTGCCCGCCGCCGAGATCCTGTTTTTGGATGACAAGCAGGAGAACATTGACGCCGCACTTGCCTTCGGCATGCAGGCGATCTGTTACACCGATCACCCGGCGTTTGAGCGAGAGATGGAACGTCGACATCTTGGTGCCTTGCTGCACCCCACATTGCAGCCGCTCTAAACGAACTTTCACTTTCGACCGTACCGACCTGCGACAGAACATGCCTGAAACGGTACGATGAAGGAAACCTTCGTGCACCCGTCACAGAATGGGGCACTCAAGTCACTCTTCTCCATGGGTTACTACAGACAGATTGCGCCGTGATTTTAACCGCGCAGCATGTGTGCCCATGCCTAATGCAATGCGTTACCGCCTTCGGTCCGAAGCTTTTCTGTGGGTGCTGCTCGTCGGCGTGTCCCTGGCCGGCATTGTGGGCGCCCATGCCCAACAGCTGAGCCTGCAAGGCCTACGTAGCCAGAATGGCCTGGGCCAGTTTAACGGGTTGCGGGCCGACGCCGCCGGCAACCTGTATACCTTACTGGACGCCAAGGATGGTGTTCGCCTGTTGAAGTTCGACCCCAGCGCTACGCAGCTGCTTGGGCAGGCACAGCTTGGACAGGTTGGGGACCAGGGTGTGGCGCTGGCACTGGACACCGCGGGCAATATTTACGTCGTTGGTACCTCCAGCAGCAGCGGCTCGGTCACGGGTACCACCGGCACAGCTTTTCCCACGCGTGCCGACTCCACCACCAATTCGTTCCTGGTCAAGTTCACCCCGGCCCTGGCGGAGCAGTGGCTTACCTTTATGGGCAGCGGCAAGATGGCCGTGGCCGCAGTCGATACAACGGCAAGTCAGGTTGTGGTGACGGGTGGCGTCTTTTCCGCAACGCTGCCGGTCACCAACAACGGCATTCAGCAGGCACCGCTTCCGGGCAGCATCGGCGACGGTTTTGTGCAGGGGTACGGTACAGCAACCGGCAACCTGAACTACTCCACGTATCTGACCGGCGCCAATGGCGACACGCAACCCTCGTCCATTGCGGTCGACGGCGCAGGCAACGCCTATATTGCGGGCACCACGTCGGCCACCGGCTTTCCCACAATCAACGCGCTGGTGCCGGTGCTGCTGTCCGACGCGGCGAACCCAGTGTCCGGCTTTCTGGCGAAGTTTACGCCAGCCGGTGACGGCATCCTGTTCTCGACCTACATCCCCGGCAATGGCGTCGCGTCTGCCGCGTTCGACAGCGCCACCAACTCTGTCCTGCTCTCTGGCGACATGGCGCGAGGGCTGTTTCCGCTGACCGTGGTCCCGGTGCCCATCGCGGGCAAGCCCGCCTACCAAACTGCCGTACGCATCGCTGCCGATGGATCGAGTGTCCTGTCCTCAACGCTGCTTGGGCCCTCCAACGCCTCGGCGATTACTGCCGCGAGCGGCGGCTTTGCGGTCACGACGACAAACCAGAACGTGACCAATCTGCCGCTGTTGCCGCTGCTGGCATCGCAGACCGTTGGCAATGCGTTTGTGCTGCAGGTTGACAGCAACGGGGTGCCGCAACAGGCGGCACGCATGGGAGGACTGGCCGTGCGCAGCAGCGCATTCGCGAGCCTGCCCGCGTTGACCACCGGGGTTGTTGCAGCGACGTCCGGGACAACGGCCGTCGCCGGCGGAGTTGCGCCGACACTCAGCAGCGGCCTGCTCGCGACGCAGCGCTACGACTTGACGCTGGCGGGCGCGCCAAGCACGGCGCTTCCCTCCAACGTACGCGATGCGTTGCCTGCCGCGACGTGCAGCGGCAGTGAGTGCGCGGGAGGCGCGGGTCTGCTGGCGCGGCTTACCAATTCCAACGCGCCGCAACTCGGCTTTTCTGTGGACAACGTCCCCAACCTGGTGCTGCGGAACACGGGTGCTACGAGCGCCACCGGCGTGCAGATTACGGCCACCGGGTACACGGTGCTGGGTAGCAGCTGCGCAGCGACGATTGCTGCGGGCGGCGAATGCGACCTTGTGCTTGCCGGCAGTGGCCCAGGCACCGTTACAGCGATCAGCGGTAACGCCGCACCCGCAATGGCGACGGTGGCGGCGAGCACAGGAACGGCGGCAGCGATTGCCATTGTACCGAAGGAGCTGGACTTTGGCATGGACAGCGCCGTTTCAGCGCCGCGCACGCGCACGCTGACCGTTACCAACCTTTCCGCGCAGCCGCAGACCTTCGTCTCCCAGCTGACCGGCATGGTGAACGGTTACACCGTTACTGAGAATTATGCCGCGGGTGACTGCACGCCGGTCGGGGACGGGGTTCACGACACGATTGCGGCAAACGCCACCTGCCACCTTGTGCTGGTGCTTGCCGCGACCACGGATCCGGCGAACGATGCGGCCATTGCCAACACGTGGACGCTGGGGCCGCGCGAGGTTGCACTTACGGGCTACGTGCAGGCCGCGGCGCTTTCTGTGTCGGCCACGCATATCGGTTTCGGTCGGCAGTACAACGGCGGCCTGCGCGTCCCGCGCGATCTTTATCTTTCAAATGGCAGCGACCTGCCGCAAAGCCATACCGCTGTTGCGCTGCCTGCGGCGTCTCCCTTTCAGCTGAGCGATACGTGCCCGGCAACGCTGGCACCGCAGAGTGTCTGCCGCATCCTGGTGACGTACAACTCGGGGGTGTTTCCCTCGTCGGACTCGACAACGCTGACGCTCGACAACGGGTTGACGGTCGTGATCGACGGCCAAACGCTGCCCGCGCCGAGCGTCACTGGCGCGTCCGCAAGCCCCAGCCTCTCGGTGACGCCGACGTCGATTGTGTTCGTCAATCCGGTGGTGGTCACCACGGTTTCGACGGAGACGCAGACAGTCACGATCCGCAACACCGGTGCGATCGACTTTGCGCTGACGACCGCGGTGTCCGGCGACTTTACCGCCAGTACCTGCCCGGCGACGCTGACGGCCGGTAATGCCTGCGTCGTCACCCTGACGTTTACGCCGTCCGCGAGCGGCACCCGCGAGGGACTGCTGGCAGTGACGGCGGGCTCGACGGCACCTGTGTACGTCACGCTGAGCGGCCAGGGTACGGCCATCGTTCCTTCTCTGCCTGCGACCACGGAAGTGATCGACTTCGGCGAAGAACCGCTTGGGGCGCCCACGGTTCGCTGGTACCGGGTGACGACGCCGTTCCCCACGCTCACGGCGGCAAGCACCAACGCCAGTTATGGCGTGCTGCTTGTGGAAGATCAGGGTTACGGCTACGGCATGCCCGACCGTAACAGCTTTAAGCGGAGCGTGAGCGGATCCTGCTTTCACTGCTATGTCGGCATCCAGTTTTTGCCGACGACGACGGGGCCGCTCCCGGCGGGCGTGATCCTGACCACGACGAGCGGCGGTGCGGGCCAGGCAATCGCCCTTGCAGGCGTTGGCCGCCCCGCGACCGGTGTGCTGTTCAGCCCACTGGCTGGCGATTTCGGGACGGTTCCGGTTGGCAGCTCCACACCGGCAACGGTCTTTGTCTTGACCAACGCAACGGGTGCGACACTCACGACTGGCGCACCTGTGGTGACCGGGGATTTTGCCGTGGCCGATGCAGCAACGGGCGGCACGGCCTGCGGCAGCACCCTCGCAGACGGGGAGAGCTGCGTTGTGGCTATTGAGCTCTCGCCGACGGTGACGGGTACCCGCACCGGCCAGGTGAGTGTGTCGACGGGCAGCGGTTCAGCCGTTTCCATGCTTACCGGCACGGGTGCCGCGACCGGCGATGTCAGCTTTCAACCGAGTGCGCTCGTGTTTGGCAACACTCCGGGCGCAGAGAGCACCACGCAGACGATTACGGTCACCAATCGCAGTGGTGCACCTGTAGCCGTGGGGGCACCGGCTTCGAACGACAGTCACTTTGTGCCGTCGACCAATTGCGCAAACCTTGCGGCAGGTGCGACCTGCACCCTGACGGTGACGTACACGCCGACACTGTCGCTCGCGGCCGGGCTGCTTACCCTGCCGGTGACGACTTCGCCGAATGGATCGCCGCAGACGACCTCCACCCAGATTGCCATGACGGGGAGTTACACGCAGGAGAACGCCGGGATCGAGATTGTTCCCGGGGAGTCTTCGACGATTCACTTCGGCGCGCTTGCCACGGGAAGCGTCTCGGGCGTGCGGGTGTTGCGCGTGAATAATCTTTCGGGCAAGCCGGTGACGATCACCACCCAGGCTCCGCGGCAGTTCCCCTTGGTGGCAACGACGTGCGGCGCTCTTGCACCCGGCGCAAGCTGCACCTTGTCGGTGGTGTATGCGCCGCTGACGGATGGCGACACCCTTGGCACGGTCTTTGTGCAGGCTACCGCGACGGACGGCAGCGGCACGCTGAACGGCCTTGGCTACCTGGAAGGCTACGGCCTGGCCAACAACATTCTTGTGGCGAGCGGCAACTTTTCGCCGCTTGGGGTGCTCGACTTCGGCCAGGTCGGTTCTGGCCAGAGCAGAACGCAGGTGGTAACTCTGACCAATCACGGTGGTCGCGCCGCAGGTGCGACGGGGCTTACCGTGCGCCGCATGCACGTGGACGCGCCCTATTCCGCGACCACGACGTGTGGAGCAGCGCTGCCGCTGAACGGCAGCTGCACCGTTGCTATTACCTATGCGCCGACCAACCAGATCCCAACAAGCAGCGCGAACGGTGGAGCGCAAAGCAATCTCGGCATGCTGACCGTGGACAGCGATGCGGAGGATGCGCCGTTCTTGATCGACCTGGCCGGGACCGCCGGTCCCATTCAAACCGTGGCACCGTCCAATGTCGCTCCCCTCTCCGTACTTGCACTCTCCCAGGGGGCGCTGAGCTTTGCCGGGAGCACCGCCGTGGGTACCGCGTCGGCTGCCCAGGAGGTGGTCGTCTCCAACGCGGGAACCACCACAATCCACGTCCTTGGCGTGCTCACCTCGCCGGACTTCAGCGTTTCCGGAGCTTGCGCCACGCTCAATCCGGGGGACAGCTGCAGCCTTGGCGTAAGCTTCACACCGCAGTCTGCGGGCAGCCACAGCGGTGCGCTTGAGTTGCAGACGGACGCAGCAACGGCGCTGGAGTTTGTTTCGCTCCTGGGTACCGGGACGCCGGCTGACGTTACGCTTGCGCCCACCACGCTCGATTTTGGCAGCCTGCTGCTCGGCCGGACCAGCAGCATGCCCGCGACCTTCACCAACAATGGGGCCACGCCGGTAACGCTGGGTGGCATCACCGTTACCGGCGACTATACGATTGGCGGTGCTGCCGGTTCGGCCAATGCCTGTGTGACCGGCGCGACCCTTGCACCGGGTACGGCCTGCACGGTGGGGGTTGTGTTTGGGCCGACGCAGACGGGCACGCGCGACGGCTTGCTCGCGGTTGGGAGTTCCTCAACGGCGTTGCCGCTGACGGCGACGCTCACCGGCATCGGGGTGCAGCCGCAGCTCCTTGCGACGCCCAATGGTCTTGCCTTTGGCGACGTGCTGGTCGGCAAGTCGGCCCAGCTTTCCATTACGCTGGCGAACGGCGGCACTACCGATGTGAATGCACTGACGTTTACGGTCAGCGGCGATTACACTGTCGCCAGTTCCTGCGGTCCAACTACGCTGCGTGCGGGTTCGTCCTGCTCCGTCACGGTTACCTTTACACCGACGGCTGCCGGTGTTCGCGCGGGCACGCTGAGCATTACGAGCAGTGATCCATCCTCGCCACTGACGGTTCCGCTGACGGGGGGCGGCGTTCAGCCCGGGGCATTTACGCTTACGGCAAACGGCGTCGCAGCTGCTTCGGCAACGGAGGCGGTTGCCATTCCCGCCAACTACACCCTGGCCCTTACACCGACAGGTGGCTTTACGGGTGCGGTTGCCCTGACGTGCACACCGCAGGCGGTGTACATGTACGTTTCGTGCTCGATTACGCCTTCCTCAGTGCTGCTCGGCAGCGGCACGCAAACGTCGATCGCCACGATTACGACCGTTACGGGTGCGAGCCCTGCCGCCAGCCTGGGAGGGCCGGCCCCTGTGCCAGGACGTTCCGCTGCTGCCATGGCCGTGACCGCAGCGTGCCTGCTCTGCCCGTTTGTTCTGCTTGCGGGGCACCGTCGCGGCCAACGACTTTCGCTCTTACTTGTGCTGTGCAGTCTTGTGCTTGTGACGGCGGCCGGCTGCGGTGGGGGCGTCGGTGACACGCGCATTCGGTACGCGGCACCCGGTAGCTACCAGTTCACCGTGACGGCGAGTTCCACGACCGGCGTCACCGTGTCTCAATCCGTGACGCTTCATCTCACCATTGCCGACTAGCGGCGGGACCCAGGCGCTTTGTGCGGCACCAGGCATGCCGTGATGGCGAAGGCGCTGCCTACGCCGTGGTCATCGCGCCCAACGGTACCTGTTCCACGATCTCCAAGCCGAAGCCCTGCAGCGCTGGGACGTGCGTCGGCCGGTTAACCAGCAGCCGGATGCGACGGATCCCAAGATCCGCCAGAATCTGTGAGCCCACGCCCGTATGCCGCAGAGTTTGCTGCGCATCGGCGGCACGCCCACGCTCCCGGCTCATGACGATGCGGGGCGGCTGCACGCCGCGGTCGATGGTGAACCCTGCACTGGTGTTGTGCAGGTAGATGAGGGCACCCCGCCCGGCTGCGGCGATGGCACGCATGGCGCCCTGAACACTGTTGCGACACTCCCCACCATCCTGCTGAAAGACACCACCCGCAAGGCAATGGGTGTGGACGCGCACCAGGACCGGCTCGACGTCGGCTTTCGCCAGGTCGCCTTTGACCAAGGCAAGATGACTCGCACCTTCCTCCACATCGCTCTCGTAGGCGATCATGCGGAATTCGCCCCAGGGTGTCTGCAGCGCCGTCTCTGCCACGCGGTGCAGGTACTGCTCGGTTTGCAGGCGGTACCGAATCAACTCTGCGACGGTGAGCATGGACATGCTGTGTACTTTGCAGAACTCGACGAGGTCCGGCACGCGTGCCATCGATCCGTCGTCGTTCATGATTTCGCAGATGACACCCGCGGGGATGAGGCCGGCCATGCGTGCGAGGTCGACCGATGCCTCCGTCTGCCCGGCCCGTACCAGAACCCCGCCCTTGCGCGCACGCAGTGGGAAGATGTGTCCCGGCCGCGCCAGGTCCGCGGCCGAACTGCCGGGACGCACTGCCGTCAGAATGGTGTGTGCACGGTCCGCGGCGGAGATGCCGGTGGTCACGCCGACGCGTGCCTCGATCGATTCCGTAAAGGCAGTGCCGAACTGCGACGTATTTTCGCTTGCCATGGGCGGCAGCCGCAGGTAATCCGCGCGTTCCTCGGTCATGGTGAGACAGACCAGGCCGCGCCCGAACTTTGCCATGAAGTTGATCGCCTCTGGCGTGACATGCTCGGCGGCAATGGTCAGATCGCCTTCGTTCTCACGATCCTCATCGTCGACGACCACGATCATGCGACCTGCAGCGAATTGCCGCAACGCCTCCGGAACGTCTACAAACGGGCCAACTGCCATGCACCTCACCTCATCGTCTTTGTGTTGGGACGGCAAAGCCGCCCCGGTTGGAGCGGCTTACCCGGTCCTGCGCCGGCATGCGGAGTTGCCTGGTCGGCGACCGATCACAAATTAAAGGGTCGACTCGATTTCGAAGCCCCATGCCTCAAGCAAGGCCTCTGGAATGTACTTGGAGTTCTTGTTGCGGCGCGCCCACTCGCGCAGCCTGGTCGACCGGGTGTACTGGTCGGGGGTGAGCTTGTATTCCTTCACGACCTGCTCGAACGATGTGATGGTCGGCACTACCGGGCCAATCGGCTCCGGCTTGCCCCAGTTTGGATTTCCGCGACGCTTCGCCATGCTCCTGCTCTCCTTCGGGCCGAAGCTCCCCGTCTGCATTACAGGTGGAGCAACGCCAACATCTTAGTTTACACCGGTTTCGGCGATCCCGTCAGTCCACGACCTCTCCACGTTGCAACTGGTCGATGGCACGTGCCGCGCGCTCACGAAGTGCATCGCGGTCCTCGGCGGTCTTCTTGCGCAGCGTGGCGTACGGCATCCGCATGCGCTGGTTTGTCCCCAGGGTGTCCGCGTGCCGCTCCATAAAGCTCCAGTACAGCGCTGTAAAAGGGCAGGAGCCCGGCCCGATACTCTTCTTTGGGTTGAGCGCGCATTTGCCACAGTAGTCGCTCATGCGGTCGATGTAGGCGGCGCCGCTGACATAGGGCTTGGTCGCGGTCAGGCCACCGTCGGCAAAGGTCGCCATGCCAAGGACATTCGATTCCACCACCCAGTCGTAGGCATCCACGTAGGCTACCCAAAACCAATCGGTCAGCTCGCGCGGAGAGAAGCCGCACAGGGTAGCGAGGTTACTCAGGACCATTAAACGCAGGATGTGGTGCGACCAACCCTGCTCCATGACCTGCCCGGTCGCAGTGTCGAGGCAGAACATGCCCGAGGGCACGCCCCAGTATGCCGGCGGCAGCGGCAGGTGCGCATCCAGCGCCGATGGCATTGCCGGCAGATCCGGCGCGGCCGCGTTTCGTTCCTTGACGAGCAACCGGCTGTACTCGTTCGCCGTGCGATTGGAAGGCGGGTCGGGCGACTGTGGCACGGTGCGGTAGCCGTCGGTGGCCGCATGCATGTGCCGCATAAACTCACGCCAGCCGATGATCTGGCGGATAAAGCCTTCCGCGCTCGCCAGCGGTACCGTCATGCCGTCGTAGGCGGCGGCAACATCGGCCACCACCTCGCGGGGAAGCAGACGGCTCACGTTCATGAGCGCAGAGATGGCGGAGTGGAAGAGCATCGGCTCTTGCGCGCTCATGGCATCTTCAAAGGGACCAAAGTGCGGCAGCAGCTCCGTCCGGGCGAAGTGCCAGAAGGTTGCGCAGTCAGCTGCCGTGCAGGGCAGGTCGAAGCCGTTAAAGGTGCCGATGCTCTCGATGCCGTTCCCACTCAGCCACTCGATCATCTCCAGCGTGATGGCGTCTGGCGGGAACGAAGGCCGCTGCGGGACCGGCACCTCACCCCGGTAGGGATTGCGGTTGTCCTCGTCAAAGCTCAGCTTGCCGCCGACGAACTTTCCGGCATCATTGACCAGCAGGCCGGTCTTTTTGCGCATGTGCCGGTAAAAGGTTTCCATGAGGTATTGCCGGCCGCTGCGGCCCGGTGTCTTGGCGCCAAAGACGGCCTGCCAATCGCCGGCGGTGGAGATCCAGGCATCGTCTTCGACGAGCTCCAGACGCAGGCCGGCTGCCATTGCGGCATCCAGATCCCTGCGCAGCTCGCGCTCGGCGGGCTCGGTGGTCTGGATCTGGCCGAGATTCAACTCCTGCTGGATGGCAAGGAGCTGCTCTCCGTAGCTTTCCGGGGCGTTGCGATACGCCACCATGACGCCGCGCGCCTGCTGCTCCAGTGCGAAGTGCCGCATGTTGCTCAACACGACGAGGACTTTCTTCTTGTGGTACGGCCGGTTGCGACCCTTGGCGTGCGACTCGATCAGGATGAGTCCTGCATCCTGTGGCTGCAGCTTTGCCAGCGGACCGATGCGGTCGTTGACCCGGTCGTACGGCACAAACACCCAACGCCGGCTGCGCGCCTGCTCCGCCGTTGGCCAAGCCGCCCGCATGCTCTCCAGAAAACCCATGCATTGACGTTACGGCAAGGAGATGAGCAATGACAAAAGGCTCCCGTTCCGCGTTCATCGCACCAATTACATGAGCGAAGCCGCCAGCTCCGCATACTTGTCCACAGCTTCGTGCAACTGGCTTTTCAGGACCTTTTCCGCCTCGGTGTGCGCCACATGAATCGTCCCCGGTCCGAGCAGCAGTGGCTCGCCCCAGTTGGTCAGGGAGGAGATGTCGGTCGCGTATTTTGCGATCATGGTTTCCCAGCCCTCAATCCGCTTCATGCGCACGGCCGCCAGGTCGAGTGAGTACGTGATTGCGCAACGGCCGTTTACCACGCGGTCCACAATGCGCCGGACCTCGCTGGAGTCGCCCACGGTGCGGATAAGCACCTGCGCCTCGGCCGCGTCGGCGATCACATTCGGCGCACGACCGCCACTCATCAGGCCGACGTTCAACGTGGAGGGTCCAATGTCCGGGTCGACGGGCAGATCCGCCGCAAGCAGGTCGTGCAGCACGGCGATCAGCTTTTCTGTCGCGCTGTCGCCCAGTTCCGGGTAGGCCGAATGCGCCATCTTTCCGCTTGCGGTAAGCACCACGCGAAGTGCGCCCTTGGTCGCAAGCGCCAGCATGTTTTCGGTCGGCTCGCCATTGATCAGGAACTTTGAGCGATGGCCATCCAGGTTGGCAACCTTTGCCCCGGCAGAATCACGCTCTTCTCCGACGACATACAGCAGGCCGACCGGTGTCCCGTTGCGATGAAGCTTTTCTGCGGCGGCAACCTGCGACGCAAGAATACCCTTGGCGTCGCACGAGCCCCGCCCATACACGTAGGTGTCGTCTTCGCTGGAGGGAAAATACGGCGGTACCGTATCAAAGTGCGTCGAGAGTGTGACCGTGGGGTTCGTCCCGGCCAGGCGCGCATAGATATTGAAGCGGTCCCCGGCGTCTGGAACACCGGGATCTGTCTGTGTCACAGGCTGGCGTTCAACCTCGTAGCCAAGGCCGGTCAGATACTCCGCCAAAAAGATGCCGCAGCGGCCTTCGTTGTAGGTCGTCGACTCAATATCGACCAAGCGACGGGTCAGTTCAACTGGATCGATGGGCATGCACAAGTCTAACCCGGTGCCCTGTAGTGCACGCAAAGAAGCGCCCCCACAAACCGCCCAAGTGCAACGTAGAATGGTGCATCCCGCGACCGCGGTACGGAAAGAACGTGGAATGAACGCGCAGACGATTCCCAACGGAAACACCTTCGCCGAGCAGGCGCTGAGCGGCCCGCGTGCCCTTGCCGCCGTGCTAGATCACACCCTGCTGAAGCCGGATGCGACGCGCAAGCAGGTGTTGCAGCTTGCCGCGGAAGCTGCGGAGTACGGCTTTGCCTGCGCGATGGTGAACCCCTGCTGGGTGCCACTCGTCGTCGACGCCTTGAGCGGCACCGGCGTGCATACGGGTGTGGTTCTGGGCTTTCCGCTGGGTGCGAACCTGACCGGAACGAAGCTCGACGAAATGGAGGGCGTCCTTGCGGCAGGCGCCCACGATGTGGACATGGTGCTCAACATCGGCTTTCTGAAGTCCGGGATGGATGGAGAGATTGCCAGCGAGATTCGCCAGCTTGCGCTGCTTGCGCACGGCAGCAAAGGCCTGCTGAAGGTGATTCTTGAGACCGCCCTGCTGACCGATGAGGAGAAGTCCCGCGCCTGTCACCTTGCCGTGGATGCCGGCGCTGATTTCATCAAGACCAGCACCGGCTTTTCTACCGGCGGCGCAACCGTGGCCGACGTCGTGCGGATGCGAGCCATCGCGGGCGACCGGTGCGGGGTGAAAGCCTCGGGCGGCATTCGCACCCTCGCCGACACCATTGCCATGCTGAACGCCGGGGCCACCCGCGTGGGTGCGAGTGCGTCGGTGCACATTGTCCAGGAGCTGACCGGCAACGCCGCAGCCAACCACGTCGCAATGGGGTACTGAGCAGCGCAGTGGACACCCCGCTCCATCCCGGTGAAGTGATCGTCAGCAGCGATGCCCAGCCTTCGCACGTGAGCGAGGTGCACGTGCAGGCGCCCAATACCGTGGAGTTTGAGGGGGATTACCGGCCGACGACGTCTGCCTCGCGCGAGATGGCCCGCGCGCCACGGGTGTCTATCCCGACCGTGGCAAACAGCGTGCCCCACGTCGACTTCCTGCTGCGGCTTGCCGATGCGCTGAACAACACACTCGACCTGCAAACCCTCATGCTGCGCGTGGCAGAGCTGGTGCGCGCGGTTGTGCACTACCGCATCTTTGCCATTCTTCTGCTGAACGATCGCACCCAGGAGCTGTGGATGCGCTTTCAGATCGGCCACGACCCGGCGGTGGAGCGGACGCGCATTCGGCTGGGCAAGGGCATCGTCGGCCAGGCAGCATCGACCCGTCGGGCCGTTCTGATCGACGACGTGACCCAGGCCTCCAACTACATCAGTGCAAATCCTGACGTTCGCTCGGAACTGGCCGTTCCACTCATCATCAAGAATCGCGTGATCGGCATTATCGATCTGGAGAGCGAAGAGATCGCGGCATTTACGCCGGATCAGCAGCGCCTGCTGGAGCTGGTGGCTTCGCGCATGGCCGTTGCGATTGAAAACGCGCGGCTGTACACCCGTGTCTCGCGGCAGGCGCAGACCCTTACCGTGCTGAGCGAGATCAGCCGGGAGATCACAAGCATTCTTGACCTGGACGATCTTCTGGAGCGGATCGGCACCCTGCTTCGCCGCGTGGTCGACTTCCAAATGTTTACGATCCTGCTGTGGTCCGAGCGCACACAGCAGTTTGAGCACCGCTTCAGCACACGTTATGGGGAGCGCGTGCGGCGCGAGCGTGGCGCCGTGTACGGTGTGGGGCTGATCGGGTCGGCCGCACAGCTTCGTCAGCCCATTCTTGCGCCCGATGTTCGCAAGGACCCGCGGTACATCTCGGTCAATGCCGATGTGCGCAGTGAGCTTGCCGTGCCGCTGCTGTACAAGGGCCGGGTGACCGGCGTGCTGGACCTGGAGCACACGCGGGTGAACTACTACAACGAAGATCACCAGCGGACGCTGACCACGCTTGCCGGACAGATTGCCATTGCCATTGCAAACGCGCGACTGTACGAACGGATTTTTGAGGAGGAGCAGCGCCTGGAGCGGGACCTGGACATGGCGCGCGAAGTGCAGCTTCGCCTGCTGCCGGCGGCACCCGCACCCCTGCCAAACGCGGAGTTTGCGACCCGCTTTTTACCCGCCCGGTCCATTGGCGGCGATGTCTACGACTTTATCGATTACGGCGAGAACCGCATGGCCATCGCTCTTGGCGATGTCAGTGGGAAGGCCGCGCCGGCCGCGCTCTACGCCGCCCTTGTTACCGGTATCCTGCGGTCGCTTGCCGCGCGCCGCCTTGCACCGGCCGCCATGCTTGCGGAGCTGAACACACAACTGCAGGAACGCAAGCTGGACGGCCAGTACGTCACGATGCTGTTCGCCCTGTGGGACGACAGTACGCGTACGCTGCAGATTGCCAATGCCGGCAGCGTCCAGCCGATGCTGGTGACGACGCGTGACGTCAGCGGCAATCCTGCGTTTGGCTTGCACACGAGCAGCAACCCCCTGCACCGGCGCCAGGTCCATGAAATCAAGGCCGAGGGTTTTCCTCTCGGGCTGTTTCCGAGCGCCACGTACGAGAGCTACACCCTTGAGACCGCACCCGGCGACCTCCTGGTCTTTTTCTCGGACGGCATTGCCGATGCGGAAAACCAGACGCACGACATGTTCGGCACCGACGGCCTTTGCAGCGTGCTTCAAGAGCATGACACGCCCACGGCGGAAGCCGCCGTTGCCACCATTGTTAGTGCGGTGGAACAATTTCAGGCCGGTACCGCCCACTTTGACGACGAGACGCTGGTGATCCTGCGTGTCCTGTAACGCCGGACAGCACGTTACGATGATCGCTTTCACCGGTAATTTTCAAGCGTGATCAACGGTACAGCTTTGTTGGCGAATCCGCGTGTTTCCACTCAGCAGGATGTCAGGCGTGGGTGGCAGGAATGACCTCGTTCTCCGACCCGAGGAGAAACTCGCAGGCGTGCAGGTCCAGGAACTTTTCCTCGTCCGGACGTATGGTCGCCAGGTAGTTTGGCGATTGGAACACACCCGCGATGCCGGCGATGTCGTCGAACCAGAGCTCGGTCGAGCCATCGATGTGGTTGTCCGGAAGCCCCGGGAGCAGATCGCCGGTGGCATGGCACTGGACGTAGCGTCGCACGTATTGCTTGACCTCGTCCAAAGCGCTGAACAATGGTGCGTGTCGGTCCCGGTGATAGGCGATGAATTCATCATGGGTCAACTCCGGCTTGCGGCGAAGAAGAATGGTCATCTTGATCATGCTAGGCTCCAATATGAACGATGTTCATATCTAAGTAAGACGCCCTGCGGGCTGAAAGGATGCACCCCTTGGCGAAGAAGAAAGGACCCTACCACCATGGCGATCTGAAAGCTGCACTGATCGAGGCCGCTCTGCAACTTGTTCGGAAGAAAGGTCCGCGCGGCTTTACGCTGAACGAAGCATCCCGCACGGCAGGCGTAAGCGTGAGCGCACCCTACAACCACTTCAAGGACAAGGACGCGCTCCTGATCGAGATCGTGCTGTTGGGTAATCACACCCTGGAAAAGGAGCTGCGTGCCGCGGTGGACACCGCTGATGCGCCGAGAGAAAAGCTGCTGGCGGTCTACCTTGCCTACGTCTCCTTTGCGGAGCGTCATCCTGATTTTTTCGCGGTCATGTTTCAGTCGGGGATCGATAAGACTCCGTATCCAGAGGCGCAGGCTGCCGGCACGAGAGCCTTTGAGGTCGCGGCGACCCTGGCGGCGCAGATCGAGGCCGTGCAAGCTGCGGCGGAACAGCTGGCCCTGGCGATCTGGACGATGGCGCATGGGTTTGCCACACTGAGCGTCGAGGGAGCGATTGCACACGTTCCTGTCGCGACGGAGAAGGTTCTGGCTGGAGATCTTGCTCGCAGGCTTCTGTACCCGGGTCATCTCGGTAGCGAGCTGGCTGCCTGAAACGCTGCACCAGGCGAGGGACGACAGGGGCGTTGCTCGTCACGGCAGGAGGCGAAGCGTGGGCCGATGCCTGCTGCGCTATGCTCGAAACGATGCCCCACACTGAAGTCATCTCCCCCGCACGCACTGTTCGCGGCAGCGTTCTGCTTCCTGGCGACAAGAGCATTTCGCACCGGTATGCCATGCTTGCCGGCCTTGCGAAAGGCACGTCGCGCCTGACCAACTTTTCCACCGGTGCCGACCCACACAGCTCGCTTGCGTGCATGGCACAGCTTGGCGCGACGGTGACAAAGGACGGCGCAACCCTTGCCGTTGAGGGTGTAGCTGGAAGCTTTCGCCAGCCGGCGAGCGATCTGGATTGTGGCAACTCCGGATCGACCATGCGCATGCTCGCTGGACTTGTCGCGCCGCACGCCGGCCGGTTTACGTTTGTGGGAGACGCATCACTCACACGCCGGCCGATGGAGCGCATTCGCGACCCCCTGCGGCAGATGGGCGCACAGATCGATCTGACCGACGGCCACGCACCGATGACCGTGCATGGTCACCCGTTGCAGGCCATCGGTTTCGAAGCGGCGATTGCCAGCGCCCAGGTCAAGACCGCCATTCTTTTCGCGGGCATGCAGGCGAAGGGTATGACGTCGCTCAAGGAAGCCGTGCGCACTCGCGACCACACCGAGCAGGCCTTACGCGCCTTTGGTGTGGAACTTGAGCGCGACCGCGACGGCATCCGTATTGCCGGTCCCCAGCAGCTTACCGCCGTGGATGCGACGGTTCCCGGCGACCTTAGCTCCGCCGCCTTTTTTCTGTGCGCTGCCCTGCTCTTTCCCGACTCACAGATCGTCTTCGATGGCCTTGGCATGAATCCCTCGCGTTCGGCGCTGCTCGACGTGATGGTGGCGCTTGGCCTGAAACTGCAGGTGCTGAACCTGGAAGAAACGCATGGCGAGCTTACCGGTACCGTGCAGGCCAACGGCACGGCGAGCCTGAAGGGTGCGGAGATCAGCGGCGCGCTGACGGCAGCGCTGATCGACGAACTGCCTGTGCTCGCCGCAGTTGCCCCGTACACCCGCAACGGCATGGTGATTCGCGATGCGAAGGAGCTCCGCGTGAAGGAGTCTGACCGCATCGCGCTTGTGGTGCAGAACCTGCGTGCGATGGGCGCGGAAGTGACGGAACACGAAGACGGTATGTCCATTCCGGGTGGGCAGGCCCTCCATGGCGGCGTGATCGACTCCGGCGACGATCATCGCATCGCCATGGCATTCTCTATCGCCGCCTTGCGTGCCACGGGCGACACCATGATCCAGGGCGCGGAGGCAGCGGCGATCAGCTTTCCCGAATTCTTTACCCTGCTTCGCCATGTGGCACAGCAGTAGACGGCAGCGACTCGGACCGGTAAGGCGAACGCAATGTGAGCGTTCCACCTGGGTCCATGCTCAGTGCGCCTTGACCATATCGTCCACAAGCTGGTGCAGGCCCGCGCCGTTTGCCTGCCGCGTGTAGAACATGTGTCCACCCGGGAACTCGTGCACCTCGACCTGTTTCTGCAGGGTTGCGGGCATCTGGTTGGTGACGATCAGTGACTCCATGAAGGGGCAGCTCAGGTCGTTCCATCCGTGCACGATCAGCACCTTGAGCTTGGGGTCAGCGGCGACGGCCTTGCGCAGGTCCTCCGCCGATGGCCCGCGCTGGCCGGTGTCGCGCGCCCACATGCGATTGACCTCGTAGCTGAGCGCGTTGTAGCGGGCGTCCGTCTTCCAGCCCACGGTGCGCGTCACAAAGTCCACCATCGCGGTGGTTGTCGGCGCGATGATACTTTCCAGGATGGGGTCACTGCCCTGCTGGTCCGCAGCGTAGGGAAACGGGTCGGGCAGCGTGACGTTTGAGTCGTACACGCTGCCGATGGTTCCCTGCTCGCGGTGCACCTCGCGCAGATAGCTGCCGCGGTCGATGCGGCCGCCGTGCTCGCGGACGTAGCGCGCGTCGAGACCGGTCATCTCCGTCACCCGCTGCACCATGGCGTCGGTCCGCTCCTTGTTTGCCGGCCCCGCGATCAGCGCGGACGCATACTCGCCCTCGGTATAGTCGATGACGGACTTCATCGCCTCCGGCGTGAGCTTGCCCTCGTTTTCAAGGTGCGCTGCCGTAATGGATGGCAGCGACGACATCCACTCCAAAGGCGAGACCGTCTCATCGCCGCTGGGAGGTGCAAGATATGGGCTCACCAACACCACGCCGTTCAGCGCGACGCCGATCTGCGACTGCAGGTAGTGCGCGATGCGCGGGCCGCGGTACCCGCCATAACTCTCGCCAACCAGGTACTTCTTACTTAGCAGCCGGTCGTTCTTGACCAGCCACTTGTACATCACCAGCGACAGGTATTCGATGTCCGGCGTCGCTCCGTAGAACAGCTTTTTCGTCTCCGCCTCGTCCACCAGCGAGCGAGAAAAGCCTGTGCCGATCGGATCAATAAACACCAGGTCCGTCACGTCCAGCCACGTGGCGGGATTGTCCGTCATGACGGCCGGATCGCTGGCGGAGTTGCCCTGATTTGCGAACGCAATGTGCCTCGGTCCAATGGCGCCCAGGTTCAGATACACCGAGCTGGCACCCGGCCCGCCGTTTAACGCAAATGTGACGGGCCGCGCCGGCGCACCCTTTGGCGTCTCGACTGTGTACGCGACGTAGGTCACCTCTCCAGTGGCCTTGCCGTCCTGCGCCTTGAGCGCGATGGTGCCTACTGTGGCGGTGTAGGCCAGAGTCCGGCCGTTCACCGTGATGCTCTGCGGCACGGACTTGTCCGCGGGCAGCGCCGGCGGCAGTGTCTTTGGTTCGACCGGCTGCTTCGGCGTACCCGCGGGAGGAGGCGTGGCGGGCGTCGGGTCCTGCTGGCCGATCGCGGGAATGGCGCAGGCCAGAATGGCAACGAGGGCAAGTGGGGAAAGACGCATCCCGCTATCCTACGAGATCCTTCGCAGTTCCTCCACGGCTTGCAATACCTCGTCCACGCTTACCTCGTCGATGACGTAGTCCAGAGGTGCGGGCGGCGGAAAGTCCCTGTTCTTCAAGATGCGGTAGCGCGGATGACCGACCGGGAGCCACTCCTGCGGAGGCGACCACGCCGGTGCGATGACCACCGCCGGCAACTGGACGGCCCGCGCCACGTGCAACGGCCCCGTATCGAGCATGACGCCAAGGTCGCACCGCGCCAGCACCGCTGCCAGTTGCGGAATGGTGGTTTGCCCTGCAAGCGAGGTGGTTGGGAAGTGCAGGCGTTCGCGCAGGGTCTGGATGCGGGCATGCTCCCCACTTGTGCCGACAAAAATCAATGCTGCGCGGTAGCGTTGGTGCAACGTCACGGCGAGTTCGACCCAGCGGTCGTCGCGCCATTGCTTGCGCTGCGTGACAGAGGTCTGCGTTGCCAGCGCAATACGCGGGCCGGCCTGCAGCGGCTGCATCACGGCATCTGCATATTCCGCGCCCTGCACGGGATAGATTCGCGGCTCTTTGCCAGTGGGCAGCACCGCACCCGGTACTGCCAACGGCAACAGGCGAAGGTTGTTGTCGATCTGGCTGAGGGCTGCATTCCACTGCAGATGCGCGTGCAGCAGTTCACCATGCACGGCGAAGCCGATTCGGCGTGAATTCCCAGCAAGCATGGCAGCCAGCGTGCTCGTTGCCGGTCGTCAGCAGGGTCGTCCAGGGCTTGCCGTCAAACAAGGCAGCACCGCGCAACGCCCGCACCGCACCCCATACTTCTTGGAGTGGACAGGGTGTGGGAATGACTCGCTCGAGATGTGGATTGCCTGCCCACACCTGTGCAGGCAGGGTGCTAGCCGCGACGATGATCCGTGCATCCGGTTGTGCCTGCTTCAACGCTTCAACCAGCGGGGTGGCATGTACCACGGTGCCAAGTGCCGCCTGGTACTGCGGGAGCAGATAGTTCTGAGTAGGCTGCATTGGGGCCGGGCGCGCCAGCCGTTCCGCCCATCGCCACAAAGAGGGAGTCACCACCACAGCATACCGCTGTGGACCACGCGGGACGTCTACGCTGCTGAAGGATGGACTCCCCACTAAGTTATAGGCGAAAGCCATGCAGCACAGCGTCTACATCTTGTACTTGCCCAGATCGTCGTCGTTCAGGCCTTCAAGCCAGCGCCGTAGTTCCCCTGAGTTCGCCGTGGCAGAGCCGGCGGAGGACAGCCGCGCATTTTCCATCACGGCAGTACTCACGTAGATGGGGCAGTCCGCGCGCATGGCAAGTGCCAGGGCGTCGCTCGGTCGTGCATCGATGGTAATTGTCTCGCCATTGCGGTCCAGCCAGATGACGGCATAGAAGGTGTCATCCCGCAACTCCGACACGACCACGCGCGTGACACGTGCGTCAAAGCCGCGCAGCACGTTGCGCAAAAGGTCATGGGTCATGGGGCGCGGCGTTGTCGTTTTTTCGATTTCGAGCGCGATGGCATTTGCCTCAAAGATGCCGACCCAGATCGGCAGAACACCCTCGCCGGCAATGTCCTTCAGGACGATCATCGGCATACTGGTGACGGGATCCATCATGAGGCCGCGGATGCGGACTTCCACCTCGCCGCTGTCCGGTTTCGCTCGCATCTCATCTGCTTTTGTCTGCACGTCACTCATGTTCAACCTGCCTGTACTGCTTCGCCCACCAGGCTATTGGGGTAGGCCTGGGTTACACGCACGTAGCCATAGCTGCCAAGCGCCGGCAAAATGGGTTGCGTCGTCGTGAAGTTGACCGTCTTGTTCTGCGACGAGCGGCCGGTGATCTGCCCACGCTGCCGGTTGTATCCCTCAACCATCACTTCCATCACCTGGCCGACATGCCGTTCATAGCCAATGCGCTGGCGCTCGCGCTGCGCCTCCAGCAAGCGCTGCAGGCGAGCCGATTTGATCTCTTCCGGCACGGTCTCGTGCATCCCGATTGCCGGTGTGTTCGGCCGCGGCGAATACCCGAACGCAAACACGGCGTCGTAGCCCACGATGTCCAGAAGGCTCAACGTCTGCTCGAAATCCTCCTCTGTTTCACCCGGAAAACCAACGATGATGTCGGTGGTCATGCTGATCTCGCGCTTCGCGGCCTTGATCCAGGCAATCCGCTCGAGGTACCACTCCCGGCTGTACTCGCGCTGCATGGCCTTCAACACCGCGGTCGACCCACTCTGCACGGGCAGATGCACGTGGTCACAAATTGCAGGGACATCGCTGATGGCGTCCACGATGTCGCGCGTGAAGTCTCGTGGATGAGAGGTGGTGAACCGCACCCGCCGGATTCCCTGCAGGTCTGCGATGGCGCGGAGGACGTCTGCAAATGTTCGTTGCCCCAGCGGGTCACGATAGCTGTTGACGTTCTGGCCCAGCAACTGGATATCCGTGAAGCCCTGCGCCGCCATGCGCCCCGCCTCGGCCAGCACGCTCTCGCTCGAGCGTGACCGTTCCTTGCCGCGCGTGTACGGCACCACGCAATACGAGCAGAACTTGTCGCAACCTTCAATAATGGTGATGTAGCCACGATGTGGATTCGAGCGGGCCGTGAACTCCGTGTCGAACGTTTCTTCGGTCTGCCGGTCGTCCAGCCCGGTGATGCGCTTCTCGCCAGCCTCCAGGCGCACCAGCATCTCTGGCAAGTTGCGGTAGCTTGCCGAACCGCTCACCAGCGACACATAGGGTGCCTTCTCGAAGATCCTGTTCCCTTCCTGCTGCGCTACGCAGCCAAGCACACCAAATTGCTTGCCTTCGCCCTGCATCTTTTTGTACTCATTCAGGCGATGAAAGACCTTCTGCTCCGCCTTGTCGCGAATGGAGCAGGTGTTGTACAGAATCAGGCCGGCATCCTCTTCCGTCTCGACGCGGCGATAGCCTTCATGCTCCAGCGTGCCGATGACCTTTTCCGAGTCATGCGAGTTCATCTGGCAGCCGAAGGTCTCGATGTAAAACGTCTTGCCGGTCTCTGCCATGGGTCGATTCTACGCCGGTTGCGCGGCTTCGGAGCGCCACTGCGCGATGCTCGCCTCCAGCGCCGGCCGGCAATCCGCCAGGGCGTCGTGGATGCCGCGCATGGGCGCCTCCGGGCACAGGCTCGCCAGTTTGAAGGAATCCAGGCCGGCGATGAGCGGGCGCGGTGCGGGTTGGTGCAGGCTTGCCGTCTGCACACCCTCGATCTGGTCCGTGCCGAAGCCGAACTCCCGTGCAATCTGCTCCGCAAACTGCAAGCGGTTCACGATGTCCGGGCCGCATGCGTTGTAGATGCCCGTGGCACCCCGGTCGAGCAGGGCGAACGTCGCCCGCGCAAGATCGGCGTTGTAGGCCGGCGTAGAGCTTTGATCCGCAGGCACGCGCACGCCCTGCCCCAGCGTGAGCCGCTTGAGCACCTGGTAGACGAAGTTCTTCCCCTGCTCGTCTGTGCCGTAGACGCCGGAGGTACGCAGGATCAGCGCCTCAGGATGAGCGGCAAGCACCTGTGTTTCTCCCGACAGCTTGTCCCGGCCATACACGCTCAGGGGGTCGGTGGGCGCAGCTTCGGTGTAGGGTCCCGGCGTGGGCGCGAACCCGTTGAAGACATAGTCGGTCGAGTAGTACACGAACGGCACCTGGCGTTCCCATGCATACGCCGCCATGCATGCCGGCCCGGTCGCGTTTACCCGCAGCGACCGCACCGGATCGCTCTCGCAGCCATCGACGTGCGTCCACCCGGCAATGCACAGGATTGCGGACAGGGCTTCCCCGTTCAGTACCGCGCGCGCATCCCCCGCGGTCTTCAGGGTCGCGAGATCGAGAGTCACCCAGCCGACTTTCGGTGTTCGGCCCGCCGGCAGCACGAGAGCTTGTCGCCCGGTCACTGCAAGGTATCGGCACATGGCGGCGCCCACCTGTCCACTGGCGCCGACCACCAGCACCCGGCCTGTCGTCTCGCTCCATCTCATCGCCGCGTGCTCCTCACGTTCAGCCACTGCCGGCTTGCCGCGTTCCGGCGTGCCTGTTCGAGAGTAAACGGCCTCACCATGACACGCGACATCCAGCCGGACTGTCGCCATGCCAAACCGGGAAGTTGGGCTTCTCACCGGCTGCGCGCACCAAACGCTTGAGATCGCCAGCCCTGTTTCAAGCCGTTGTGTATGTTTATCCCCGGGTCACGGTAGAGCCGGAACACCGCCTTTAGCCCGGCAAACGTCGTCTTGCCTTGCGCTCTTGTTCCGGCGATCCCCTGCCTTTTCCGCAGGGCGTGCTTTGGCCGACGGCACACATCGACTAGAACGTAAAAGTGTCGTACTCTTGCGGCGTACCCATACTCCTTGATCGCTCGTGCACCGTGGAAAAGCGCTCCCTTTACCGGGGGTGTGCCGGACTTATTGGCCCACGTTCTACGCAACGCTGGTGTTCTTACGGCGCGGCTACCTTCTTTGAGATAACGCCTTCTTTAGAACACTCGTAGTTGATTTTCTGCAAACTCATTCGTTTTACCAATTCAGCTCTGAGGTGATTCATGCGTCTTCTATTCCAAGCAGCGCTGCTGGCCACGATCGGGACCGTTCCGGCGTGGAGTCAGGCCGTGCCTGCGACATCTGCCGGCACCAACGTCAACATTGGCGATCCTGTCGCACTGACCTTTTATCTTGCTCCAGCGCATCCTGCCGCTGCGGAAGCCAAGGCTCGCTCGATACAGACGGTCGGTTCCCCGGATTATCATCAGTTCCTTACTGTCCGCGAATTTGTGAAGAACTACGCCGTGTCCGACGCGGAACTTCGAGCGATTGAAGGGAGCCTTACGAACTTAGGCTTCACCGTTGGCTATGTGTTTCCGAATCACCTTGCGATTGAGGTAACCGGGACCGTGAGTACGGCACAGACTGCCCTTGGCATGACGCTGAAACACTTCAACAAGAATGGCAAGCTTATTACTGCACCCGACCGCGCCATTACCCTTCCAACAGAACTTGTGGGCAAGGTGCGCAGTGTCGGCGGCTTGAATACCGGCCACCACGCATCTCCGAGGCATGTGACTTCTGCCATTCTTGGCCAAAGCACGGTGCACGCACTGGCAGACGGCGAGGCCCTGGTAGGTGGTACACCGGGCCATTATCTTCCCGCTGACTTTGCCAATTTCTATGGTGTCAATGGCATTTACAAGCGTGGGTACCAGGGGCGCGGAAGCACCATCGGTATCGTGACGCTGAATAACTTCAAACCCGCCGATGCTTTCCTGTTCTGGACCGGCATCGGTCTTCAGGTAGCGCCCGACCGGATTACACAGGTCGATGTCGATGGAGGCATTGAAGCGGCTACCAATAACGACGATGGAGCCGGCGAGACCACCCTTGATGTGGAGTACTCCGGTGCACTCGCACCCGCAGCAAACGTGCGCGTTTACATTGCCCCGAATATCACGACGTCAAACTTTATCAATGGTTTTGAAGCCGCAGCTTCGGAGAACCTGGCCGATACCATCTCCACAAGCTGGGGAGAGGCCGAGCTGGATTACTTCCAGGATTTTGCGCCGGCTTATCCTTCCGAGACCTACCTGCTGGATGATTTCCACGACGTCTTTCTCGAGATGGCGCTGCAGGGGCAAACGGTGTATGCCGCGGCTGGCGACTCCGGAGCGTTCGATACCGTTCGCGAATGCTCGCCGTTCGGAACGGCATCCAAAACCAACACGGTGTGTAATGCTCCGTATTCCATCGACTCGCCGTCCAATGACCCTTTGATCACTGCTGCCGGCGGCACCACGCTTCCGTTTGATGTGGTCTTCAAGAATGGCTTCGAGCTGTCCGTCAAACGCGAGCGCGCCTGGTCGTGGGACTACATCGCTTCAGAAGCGGTTGCGCAACACGAGGCCATTTCGCTTGCGAACGTCTTCTCCGTTGGAACCGGCGGCGGGGTAAGTTCGTACTTTCCCGTGCCTTGGTACCAGAAGAACATTCCGGGGATCACCAGAACCGTGCCGGGCCAGTTCTTTACCACGAACACTGGCACTGGTCCTTTGATCGATGTGGTCTTGCCCTCGGAGTTTAAGGGGCGCAATACCCCTGACCTGTCCACAAATGCCGACCCTGAAAGTGGGTATCAGTTTCTGCAGGACGGCGCAGTTGCCACATTTACAGGAGGCACGAGCTTCGTCGCACCACAGTTGAACGGAGTGACCGCGCTGCTTGTGGAAGCGACCGGCCAACGCGTTGGGCAGATCAACCCCGTGCTGTATCAACTGGGTTCGGCGGCAACAAAGGACATCACCGTAGGCGACAACTGGGGCTACGGTGCAGTCGCAGGGTTCGACAATGCGATTGGCCTTGGCACCCTTGATGCAACCAAACTTCTCGACGGCCTTCTGCCTCTCGAGCACTCGAACTAGTTCTCTTAGCCCGAACGGCATTGCGATGGGAAGTGCCATGGTGGTGCCGTTCGGCAAGTAGCGAGCGATCCTTATGGCGTGCTTTCCAGATGCCTGACAGGTGTACGTTGGCACTTTGACACCATCCATGGCCGAGTTGCTGAATACTGAACACCGCTCGGCGATCTTTTTACCGTGAGATCTCGGGGTGACGTGACACCTTCCTGTCTGTCACGAACTTGGGATAAAATCAGAATGGCACCAACAGAGAAAGGGACCGCATATGCGGTCCCTTTCTTCTGTTGCACTTTGCATTAGAAGGAGAAGCGAGCGCCAAACTCCCCAGTAAAGGCACGAGGAACAATGGTGCTGCTTGGATTAATAAAGCCGGCAGGCTTGAGGGCTGTGGAACCGGCGGCGTAGGTGGAAATGCTGCTGACAAAATTCGGGCCAAAATTTGCACGATTCGTCAGGTTAAAGCCCTGGAAGAACAGGTTGACGTTGTAGTGGTCCTTGATGGTGATGGTCTTACCGATGCGGGTGTCGAGCTGAATGTTAGGAATGCCTTTGAGGGTGTTGTAGCGAGTCTCAACACAGCTGCCATTGGCGAGGCAGTTTTTATAGCCAACACCAGTGCTTACTCCTGCGGCCCTTGCGTTTGCGACAAGTCCTTGGTAGGCCGTGACGAAGTTGGCGAGCGTGGCTGTCTGGCCGGGGTTGAGAATGGCGTGAGCGTTGCCGCGACCCGAACCCACACCCCAAACGTCGGCGGAGTAGTACGCATCGACCGCACGGGCAGAACCAGCCTGCAGGATTGGAGAAATCTCGATGCGGTACTTGGTGCGGAAGGTACCGGCAGCGGTGATGTGGTTGGTTTCGTTATTCGGAACGACGCCAAAGTCCTGGTTGCGGAATTGACCAAGGAAGGGATTGGTCGCGGTGTTACGAAAGGCTGCGGGGTTTCCTTCAAAGGCCAGGGCGCGGCTGTACGTGTAGTTGACGGTCGCACTGACGTACTTCGCCAGGTTGGCGCGGTAACTCAGGTTAAGAGCGTCGTAGTAGGAGCGACCGATGGGCGCTTCAAGCCCGATACGCCCGAGAACCGGGACCTTGGCAGCGGTGAAAGCAGCAGTAAAGGGTCGGGGTGAACCGGGCAGGAAGTACTGCGTCGGGTTCAGGTTGACGGTCTTATCTTCATGCAGGCCGCGTGCCTGAACATACTCCACCTCGAAGACGGAGTTATTGGTGACCGCGTACTGCACGCCGAAGTTGATTTGCTGCGTGTAGGGGTTACGGAAGTTCGGGTCCATCAGCCGGCCGACCGAGCCGGGAGCGAGGTTGGCGGATGCCGCAGGGATGACCGGCGCGGGATCGATGCCGTAACGATACCTGCTCAAGGGAATGTTGGTGCCGGGAACGGTCTGGGTGCAACCGGTGTCGGTCGGACCCGAGCAGGCGATGCTGTAGGTGCTGGCAAAAACCAGCGCATTGGATTGCTGGATCATAAACAGCGGAATATTTTCAAACGTCTGGCCGAAGTACAGGCCATACCCTCCGCGGATGACGAGCTTGCCGGTGCCGCTGATGTCGTAGGAGAAACCGATACGAGGGCTGATGTCCTTGTTGTCATTGTGTGGCAGGCCAGTGTAGGTACCGCCAATGTAACCGAGACTGGGCGTGTAGCCCACACCATATTCGTTGCTGCGGACGGTCGGCACGGTGGCGATCCCGGCTGCGGCTGCGGCGGCCGTGGCGGCAATCAGCTCCTGGTGGGTACGGCTGTTTGCCTGTTTGGCAATGCCGTAGGTATCGATATCCTTGTCGTACCGGATGCCAAGATTCAAGAGCAGCCGGTTGGAGACACGCCAGTCGTCCTGGAAATAAAACCCAAGCATCTGGGGCGACAGATTGAACGTGGGATCGCCGGAGGTTCCGGTAGAGGCCTGAATGGCACCGGCGCTCGCGAAGCCGTTCGGGGTGTGGCCATCCGCATTGCTAAGGATCTGTGCGGCCGTTTCATAGAAGTCGAACTCCGGCGTCGGGTTGTTTTCGAAAAAGCCGCCGACCTGGGGTTCATACAGGTAGTCCACACCGAACTTTAAGGTGTGCTTGGAAAGCGAGTAGGAGAAGTCGTCTTTGAACTGGAACTTGTGCTGACTGGACTTCTGGGGCACATTGGGGTTGGTTCCAAAACTTGTACCGTCGGTAAAGGTAAAGTACGGTTTGCGGATCGTGGAGTCGATCAGGTTATTCCAGTACTGGAAGCCGGCGGTAAAGTTATTGACTGCCTTGCTGGAGACCACACTGGACAGGGTCGCATTGGCGAGGATCAGGTCGTTGATGGTGAAGTTGCCTTCCGTCGCATCTACCTGGTTGGTCGACTGGTCATTCTGTCCCTTGTTGTCCTGCGCGGAGTAGGTGACATAAAAGCGTTCCTTGTCGTTGAACCGGTGATCGAGTCGTCCGTTGTAGCGCTTCTCGTCAAAGGGTGTGGGCACCGTCGTTTCCGGCTGGGCGCCAAGTGGGACTGCCAGCGTCAGCTCCTGAAAGGAAGCCGCATCGACGGAGATGCTTGAGCGCTCACGCAGGCCTTCATAGGCAAAGAAGCCAAAATCCTTGTCCTTGCGGATGGGGCCGCCGACAGCACCACCATACTGCTGGCGGCTGTACGCCGGCTTGGGATTGTTGGATTGCTGGTCGAAGTAGTTCTTGGTCTGGATGGCGTCGTTGCGGAAAAAGCCGAACAGCGCGCCGTGGAAGTTGTTGGTGCCGGATTTGGTAATGACGTTGAGCGCGGCACCTTCACTGCGACCGTTCTCCGCAGAAAAGCGAGCGGTGCTGATCTTGAACTCTTCAACGGCTTCCAATGGCAGCTGCATAACAGCACCGCCGACCGTGTTGTCCTTATTGTCGACACCGTTGACGGTGGTGTTGGTATTGCGGCCGGACGAGCCGTTGACGGCGTAAACGGCGTAGCGATTCTTGGTGGGGTCGTAACTGTCTACAAGCTTGACACCCGGCGCAAGAATGGCAAGGTTGGCGAAGTCCCGACCGTTTAGCGGAAGGTCGACAACCTGCTGGGGCGTGACATTGAAAGAGCTATCCGTCTTTTCCGCATCGAGCAGGGTGTTGACGGTGGCGACGTCAACCGTGGTGTTGACCGAACCAGCAGAAAGCGGAACGTTCGCCGTGGCGGTTGCGCCCACCTGCAGATTGACGTCCGAAGTGTCTGCACCTGCGAAGCCGCTTGCCGTGACGTGCACGGTGTAATTGCCCGCGGAGATGAAGTCGAACCGGTACTGGCCCGCGCCGTTGGTGGTGGTACGGCGTTGAGCGTTGGTACCCTTGTCGATGACCGTAACCGATGCGGCCGAGATCGCGGCACCTGAAGTGTCGGTAACGACACCAACGATCGAGCCGGTAGCGGTGGCCTGACCGTGGGCCAGCGTTGTCGCCACAAAAGTCGCGGCGAGAGCGAGAAGCGGTTGGGATCTACGCATGTTCCTCCAAAAAATGGTGCAAGGGTCGACGGCAACTTGCAAGAGCAGGAAGCGCAATGTTGTGCAAACTCGATTGCGCAACGCTGAACGGCTAATTGGACGTGCTTGGGATACCAAGAATATAGCTGAGGTGTTGACCTGAGTAAACCAACTTCACACACGGGAGCGGATCAGGGCAGAAGCAACGTGGGCGGCGGGCTTCGTTCGGGGACCGGTGCATGCTTCCGTACGCCGAAGCATTGCGCTGCGGTCTCTCCGCTCAGCGGGTCGGGTTCTGGAGGTGAATGGGAACGGCATCTGGATGACGCTGTGAGCGGAAGGCTGGGAACCTAGAATGATTGACACGTAACCGGCATTGCCTAAAGTTTGAAGGCACTCACAATCTGATTGAGCTGGCCGCTCGGATCGACGGGCGGGTCATTCTCGATCGGAACGACCAGTGCCTTGCCGACGATGGTTGAGACACAGGATGTGCTTGTTCAGCACATGCACCGCAGCGGTACATGCCAAGGTCGAGCTTCCTTCTGCTGTGTAAGTGACGTAGTCCTGAAACCTTACTCGAAAAGTCGAAGATACTTTCTGAAAGTGTCGAGGTAGTTTTCTCTTACTCATCCTGCATGCGTAGATTTGGGTGCGTTCACTGCAACACGCTGCCTGAAAGTGACAGATAACGGCGATGTCCGCTGCCTACACCGAGGATGAAGTTAACGTCTGGATGGTGATTCCTGTGCATCATAGGAAGAGTTGGAGACTTACGGACATTCGTCTGCGACCATTGGAGAACTAATGTCACAGACAAGAGTGCTGGTCGTTGATGATAACGAGACCATTCGCCTTACGCTTTGCAAGATTTTGGAGAAGCAAGGATTCGATGTAACTTGCGCCGCCGATGTTACAGAAGCACTGAAATTCATTAGTGAGCAAACGTTCGACGTACTGCTGAGTGACCTGCATATGCCTGGGCCGGGTGACGGTCTCACCGTTGTCAGTGCCATGCGGCATAAGAATCCTGAAACCGTCACACTTCTGCTGAGCGCCTTTCCAGAAATGTCTGCGGCGGCGAACGCGATCCTTATGCAGACCGACGAAATCCTGATTAAACCGATGCGCGTTCCAGACCTGGTTGACGCGATTAAACAGCGGCTGGCAAGGGGCCCCTTGCACCGGCGGAAGGTTGAAACCCTCGCCACCATTCTGGAGCGGACAACTCAGGAGAGTATGGATCTTTGGTATGCCGGCGTCGAAAAGGAAGAGATGCTCTGGTCTATACCCCTAAGTCGCGAGAGCCGGTGTCAACACCTGTCGCAGCTTTTTCTTGATCTTGCCAAGCGGCTTCATACGGTACAGCCCCTGGGCAGCAAGGAACTTCGGTCGGAGTCGGCGAGCCGCCATGGACTGGACCGGAAACAACAGGGATATAGCCCTGCGATGATGGTGGAAGAGAGCCGTATTCTTCAGGTGACCATCTTTCAGACGCTACAGAAGAACCTGGGAACCATAGACTTCAGTGTCCTGCTGATCGGTGTGATGACGATTGCAGATGAAGTCGATTCACAACTCAGTCAATCGATGCAGAGCTATGTCGCGGGAGAGGTACTGTGTCCAGTATCTGCTTAGCACCTCTACTACTGACCAGGTTCAGCAAGATGAGTTTGCGTGAAAAGCCTAGTTGAGATAACTCGGGACAAGCTGAAGATCAGAGGTTGAATCGTAAGTTGGTCTTGGCCGAAGTTTGTCTGACCGAAAGACAAGGACGCGAATCTGACACATCAATTCGAAGCGGAGCATATCTTCAACCTGGCTTGCAAGTCGGCGTTCGTTCTCACTGCTCTCGCCAACAAAAAGTAGCCATGCAGGCGGCATTTCTGAGAGTTCAGCGCTTCTCACGGCTTCTGTAAAGCCGCACCGCTTCAGGGTCGCTACCACGGATGGTTCAGTGCCGAGCATGATGCGATCGACAGCAATGCAAATTACGTAGGCAGCCATTGCGGTAGCGTAGCACTTGAAACAAATAGCTTAATGAGCGCTATCGGTCGGTCATCTCGGACTTTGAATGTAGTAAGTCTCTCTGTCTTGCATCGAGTCACGTGGCCGGGAGTAATGACCGTAGCCGCGCTCGTTGCTCCATGGTTGCCGGCATGGCCACAGCCGATTTCGGAACGCACAGGCTTTCAGGTACCGGCCCTGTGCCTTGCGCTTGGAGTCACATGCCGAACAGTTCGGTGGGGTCGCAGAAGAAGCGGAACGTGCCGGGGGTGTTGCTGCCCTCATCGGCGATAAAGCAGAGACCGAGCATGTCGAAGCGCTCAAAAAAGGTCTGCCAGGGAATCGGAAACAGGCCTCTCTGCTCCAGCCCGCCATCGCCGAACAGAAAGCTCAGCGTCGGCTCTGCGCTGCCCGCGGGCACCGGCAACTGTTCAGCCGGCCGGGCCCCATGCTCCTGAGCCCACCGGCGAATCAAGTGATGATCCCACGTCGCGGCGCAAGGCATCCCGAACCTCTCCACCAAAACACTCCACCAGCTTAGGGGCAAACATACCCCACCCTGTGAGCAGTTCCGCTCACTTACCAACGGCTCTGGAAGAGCAGTAACTTCGTGGTCGTGCAGGAAAGGTGGATCGAACGTCCAAGCGCGAGAGAAGGACATCAAAGACCAGTTCTTTACGAACTAGTTATTACTGATGACGCATACCTCCAAACTAGTACTGAGCGACAGTCCACTGTCAGGAGTGCTGCCTCGCACTTTTCGGCTTTTTCATCTTTGCCCTTCGACACAGCGGGCAGCGAAACTTTCGGTTGCCGTGATAGATGTGGCCCTTCATTTCCACCATGGCGACACGACACCGTTTGCATGTCATTCTGTGTCCCTTCCTACCTCTCTTGTGGAGAAGAGTTCCAGGTGCCTTGTGTTCTCAAGGTTGCGTAGCTGGACGTTGATGAAGGTAACTGTAGTTCAAGCCATATCCCAGCAAGAAGGCAAGGCTACTACTGTTGGCAGCGAAGTCGATCGTTATGGGTCGTCGGCACTGAAGTCAGAGTTGGTGAGCGGGCAGGAGCGAGGCTCCTGCCCGCCGACCCAATCTTAGTGACACACGATGTTATTGAGCGAGAAGTTCGTTGGCGGCGCGTTTGCTCCGGAGTAGTTTGCGTTAAAGCCCATGCCCGAAATGGTCGCGCCTGCAGCAATCGAACCATTCCAGCTTGCATTGGTAAAGCTCACCAGCTTTCCAGACTGGGCGGCATTGCCGTTCCAACTCTGTGTGATTTGCTGAGTACCGGCATAGGCCCATGTCACTGTCCACGATGTAATTGCGGTCGAACCGGTGTTGGTGATGGTGAACCCGCCGGTGAACCCTGAACCCCAGTCATTCTGGTCGGTATACGCCACATGACACGCACCCGCCGAACTGGCTGTTGTGGTCGCACTTGCCTGATTGGACGCGGCGGACACCCCACCGGCTGAACTTACCGCTTTCACCACAAAGAAGTAGGTCGTATTCGGGGTCAATGCTGTTGCCGTATAGCTTGTGCCACCTAAGCCGCTCGCCAGTGGATTGAGCGTCCCACCCGAACCTGTTCCCGAGAACACGCTGTAGGTCACACCGCTTGTTGGGCTTGCTGCCCATTGCAGCGCCACCTGCGTCGAACCGCTGGCCGCTGCCGTCAGGTTTGAGGGTGCACCTGGAGCCGCGGCTGCAGCCGTGGTGGCGCTCGCCTCATTCGAGGCTGACGAGCTTGCCCCGGCATTGGAGACTGCTCTTACGGTGAAGAAATACGTGGTTGAAGGGTTAAGCCCGGTTGCCGCGTACGTCGTTGCATTGACTCCACTTGCCAGAACGGTCGTCGTCGACCCGGTACTGGTCCCAAAGTAGACCGCGTATGTGACCCCGCTGGAAGCACTCGCCGTCCAGCTTAGATTGACCTGGCTTGCTGAAGCGGAAGCCGCTTTGAGTCCGGTTGGTGCCGCCGGCGCGGCGACGGAACCTGCGTTCAGCGGAAACTGAATGCTTGCGAGCAGGCTTTGTTTTGCCGCGCTGACCGGCGTCGGATCGTAGTTCGTATCCAGCAGAGCCAGCGAGTCTTCCCCGTTGAGCGCCCAATACGTCCAGTTCAGGGTCGTATCGCCGGCGAGGTACGCCACGAGACTCTGAAACCACTGTCCCTCGCTCCCCGGTACCGAGCTTTGGACACTTGCGGCATCGTTGGGTGTGCCAAATTCGCCCAACCACACGGGAGCAATGCCGTTTTTCGCGATGAAGCCCCAGTGTTGCGTCCAAACCGCATTCAGCGATGCCGCCGTGGTTGAACCGTTGAACCAGGACTGCCCGTACACCGCTGGCCCATAATCATGCGCCGAATACACAAGCTGGTTTGCAATTCCAAGCACGACAGGAGAATGGTTGACGCCTTCAAGGTTTCCGCCCCACCAGTAGTAATCGCTGCTGGTGTACGCGTCCGTGCCCTCCACAAAGATCAACAGCCTGGGATTGACGGCAAGCACGGCGTTGCCTGCTCGTTGCGCCGCCAAGTGCCAGTCGTTCGTCCCACCGCAATCCCAGCACGCACCCCCGGAGAAGGCGTTGTGCGGTTCGTTGCGAAGATCAAACCCGATGACCGTGGAATTGCCCGCGTACCTTGATGCGAGCGACGTCCAATCGTTGATCCACGCGCTCTCAGGGTAGCTGCCGGTAAACCACAAACCACTGCCTTCGGCCGAATCTCCTGCCTCTGACCGGTGGTTATCGAGGATGATTTTCAGGCCCAGGGTTCCGGCCTGGGCCACAATTTTGTCCAGAATCTGGAGTGAATTCAATCCCTGAAGATCGGTGTTGATGCTCCCACTGCCGTTTGAGTACGAGATGCTGCCCGGGACCGACGGGGTTTCCACCATCTGGTCGGACATGGGCACGCGGACTGTGTTGTAGCCCTGCGTTTTGATGGTTTGCAAGATGGCCTTGTAATCCTGCGAGGTCAAGCCGCCTGCCACGGCTCGGGAGGTCTCAAAGCCGTACCAGTTGATGCCCGCAATGCGAACAGACTGGCCATTGCTGTCCACGATCTGGTTGCCATGGGTATGCCAGTACCCGGTGCCCTGTGCCAGGGAGGTGACTGGGGCTAGGCTCAACAGCGCCAACGGTACGCAGTGACGCCGAAGGATGGGGACGAGAGAACGTATGCTCATGGATTTGCTCCGACAGTGGGTAATGCGCTATCGAGAGAGCAAGGCAGAGCGTGTGCAAGTGATCAAAGGCCAGCAATGTCACGCAGTTGGCGGCAAGCGGGAAGGCCCAAGTCTGCATATGGGATGCGGCCTGCGATTCGCCGAGTCTCCTCCTACCTTCGGGAGGCGACAATGAATGCTTTGCCGAACCCGCGTACCGGAAGCTCTACTTCTGCATCTGCATTTCCAAGAAGCGAACCAAATTTCCAAGAAGCGGACTGACAAAGCTGAGCCGGCCCACGGAGTGCATGCATGGTTGCGAGAACTGGCCCACCGCAGCGTGAACAGAAAGACCCGCTGCCCGTGCCGGTCCTGTCCAATGGTACAGGGTTTGGTGGTGGAAAGACATGACCCCTACGTGAGTTCCAGGAGTGCTGTCATTCGACCGTGTAGACCGTCTGCGGGAGGATGCGTCGTCCAGTGCAGCCGATCCTGCAGCGTCCCATCCACGTTTCCTCACCAGGAGAGGCGCTGTCGGTACACTGGGACACATGCCTGCTTCGGATCGCCTGATCGTTGCGCTCGACGTGCCAAACAAGGCAGTGGCGCTCGATCTGGTGGATCATCTGGGGGCCGGGATCGTCTGGTACAAAGTCGGCCTTGAACTCTACTTGGCAGAAGGCGCGGCGGTCGTTCATGCCTTGAACGAGCGAGACAAACGCGTGTTTCTCGATCTGAAGCTGCACGATATCCCGAACACCGTCGCCTCTGCAGTGCGAGTGGCCGCACATACCGGTGCTGAACTGCTGACCGTCCATGCCGCTGGAGGCCCAGCCATGATCCAGGCGGCAGTTGGAGCCGCGCAGGAAAAGAATGCGCTGGCGATTCTGGCCGTGACGGTACTGACCAGCATGGACGCTGTGGAGCTTCGCGCGACCGGTGTTCCAGGTGAACCCGCAACGCAGGTGCAGAGACTGGCTCAGATGGCGCTGGAGGCGGGTGCCGCCGGCCTGATCTGTTCGCCGCTCGAAACCGCAATGCTGCGCACAGCGCACGGGCAAGGACCGATGCTTGTCGTACCGGGAATCCGTTCCGCAACGGAAGCACGTGGCGACCAGCAGCGCGCCGCAAGCGCGGAGGACGCCATACGAAACGGCGCATCCAGAATTGTGGTTGGTCGCCCGATTACGAGGGCGCAGGACCCTCAGCAGGCTGCGGAGGACTTGCTTCGGCGGATCGAGTCGGTTCTGCAGGCGGGCTGCCGGGATTCGGTGACAAACCCATCTCGGTAATGCCCACACTGCGGATCAAGCAAAACTGCCTGGCACAGGGCCAGGCAGTTTGGTCAACGGTATGGGTACTGCTACAGCCGCTCGAAGAAGTCGCAGGCGGAGCAGGAAATATACATGCCGCCCGGGGTTCCGCGCTCGCGATCTTTGACGCGCTTTGCAACTCGGGTCGGCTTGCCGCATTTTGGGCAGTCAGTGCTGCGGGTGGTGTCCATGACCTTCTTGCGGTCACCGGTCTTGGCGATCTTTGCCATTCTGGATAGTCCTCTCTGCGGTGGCTGTGCACCGGGTTCTGTCTTGATTCGCGAGTCCTGGAACAGCTGCGGTGAGGATGCGGCTGGTCTATCGCGCAACCCTTTCAGTTTACATGACAGGACATCGTAGGGGATTTGCCGGGATTACTGTCGAAGGGGGGACGCCTGATTGTCCTTCATGTCTGCTTGTGGTGGGTGCAGGGCACCCCCGGTCAGGTGCGGCATACCCGGGTCCGTTTGTGGCAGGGTGTCGGGATTGGGCGAACGATTTGCACTTGGCGGCAGCAGCACCCCGTCTGAGCGGCGAGGAGTGCCCTTCTCGTCCGGCAAACGCTCTTTCGGGCTTTTCAGCGACGGCGCAGAGCCGCTATCGGCTGCAGGCGCGTCCCCTAACGCGATGGTATGCAGGGTGGAGGGGTCGCGATACTCCCCAAGCTGATCTTTATCGATGGTGGCGATTGACTTGCCAAGCTCCGCCGTCTTCAACAGGATGACCCGGTCGCCGCGAAAGCGAACAAAGCGGATCGTCTGAGGCGTATGCCCGTACACCCACTCTTCAAATACCTCGCCTGTGCTCGAGTCCTGGGCGCGCTCCCGCATTTTGCTTTCGGGCTGGCCAAGGGCCGCGAGCACCATGCGCTTATTCATACCGACAAGGACTTCGTGCTCCTCAATCGCCTTTTTGATGGGAGCGGGCAGGGTGTCGCTGTAGGCCTGCTCGCTTGTTTTGACGCCGAAATCGAGCACCGGCTCAAGCAAGGACTTCAGTTCCGCAGCGGTCAGGCGCGGTGTCGGACCTTCAAACAGCAGGGTGATACGTGTGCCGGTGGGCCGCTCGCCCATCTGGCCATCCCCGGCCAACGGCATGTCATTTACCGAGATATGGCGCAGGAAACGATGCTTCAGATAGGGCCCGCCGTTGACATCCACCTGGATGCGGTCTTTCAGCACGGTGATATCAGTGACCATGATGCGGTCTCCGCGGTCCGCGCACATGCCATGCTCATAGAGTCTTTTCTGCAATTCCGCGCTGTCGACCGTCAGCCGCCCATTGGCATGCAAGATGAGTCCGGGAGCGCCCAGCGGCAAGGGCTGGTGCGCCCAGCCCAGCTCTGCCAGAAGCATGCGGGTCAGGTCGCGACGGCCGGAGATGTCCATCGCTTCCGTTGGGATTTCTACCCGGGTTGGGTGGAATCCCTCCAGAGGGTTCCCGATTGCCGTATCCCTGCCAACTACAAAGACATCGCGCTGCGGCGTTGGGCCAATGGATTGCGCGACCGCACCGGTGCCGCAAACCGTGAGCGCAGCGGCGAAAGAGAGCAGGCGAACAAACGGCATAACAAGACCTCTAATGCTGCAAAGGGTAACGCCGTTCTGTACGCATTTGCAAGCGGTTCGTTACGTCATCTTTGCAGGGCTAAGCAGCCCTGAAGAAACCGCTACAGCACGGGATTGGAGGGTGGCGCGGAGACCGGTGACGCTCCATTTGCCGGACTTTGAATCTGCACCAGCACTGCGGCTTTTCTGGCCGCCTCTTCTTCCATGCGGGTATGTTCCGCGGGTGGAGCCACCGACATGACGTGTGCCGCACCCTCGATCGGGTCGAAGGTGTAATGCCAGGCATATTCCCGGGTGATGCGCCACACGGCGAGGACCGCAAGAGCGACAACGGCAATGGCCCAGTAGGACGCCTCCGGGCCGTCGTTGCTGCCGGTGAGCCAGCGCATGCCGGTGACGTAGCTGGTGACCAGACCACCGGCCGGCGGCCAGTAAAAGGAGCCCACGCCAAAGACAAGGGTGAGCGCGACACCCCAGCCTACCTGCAGACCAATACCCAGCCAGATGGCGCGCGTCCGCAAGGCGGCGACGGCAAACACGGTACTCGCAAGGGCGTAAAACAAAGCTTCGTTCGCATCGTGCCCAGGCTGGAAGAACTGGCTTGTCCCCGTGATCAGGGCGATGCTCAATACGGCACGTCCAGCCGATGTGGCACGCACCAGCGAGCGGAACACGAGTCCGCTGCTGATGAGTTGGCTGACAGTCGAGACCACCACGAGCAGCAGAAGGGCATACAGCGTTTGCCCGGCGTGGATGGTATCAAATGAAAGCAGCGTGTGCAGGTTGCGGGTGAGCAGGGCGGGCAGGACGAGGGCAAGGGCGATGGCCCAGCCAATCGCAACTCCGAGCAGCAGTTCCCTGCCCTGGGACGGGCGGCGGGTAAACCCGATGGCGGAGAGCGGGCGCAGCTCCGGCACGCGCCGATGCGCGATCCAGTAGAAGCCGGTGAAGCTCAACAGCAGCAAAGCCGCCGCCTGCACCAGGGCTGCACGTGGACCTGTCACCACATGGACCATCACGATGGAAAGCACGAGCAGCGCCAGCACCCAGCAGGCGCTCAGTACGAAAGTCCAGCCAGCCCGATAGCGCACGACGGCTTCCTTATCCTGCGGTGTCGTCACTTGCATGCTCCTAAGACGGTTCCGTGGCGCATAAGGGTTCCAGGCGGTTTGCCGAACATGTACGGCGCCAAACATTGGACGCAGTTGCGATGCTGGAACGCATGCATCCTGCAGGTGGCACCCAGAATCCAGAGGCCTGGTCGGGCGGCCTGCCTCGAACGCTTTGGGAACGTGCTGTCAGGCTGGAAGCAAGGGTGCGTCGACCGTGAAAAACTGAGCGATGTTTCGAAACTTCTGATAGCGCCGGTCAAGCAGCTGGTCGAGCGGAACTGCCTGGATCGCAGAGAGCTCCGCCTCAAGTGCGGAGCGCAGCAGGCCCAGCGCTGCTTCAGGATCGGCCTGGGTGCCGCCCGCAGGCTCCGGTATGATGGCATCGACACAACCAAGGCGGCTAACATCGGGAGCGGTGTACTTGAGGGCATCTGCCGCCTGCTGCCGCTTGCCCGCGTCCTTCCACATGATGCTGGCGCAACCCTCCGGCGAGATCACCGAATAGATCGCATTCTCCAGCATGAGGACGCGGTCTGCCACGGCCAGAGCCAGCGCTCCACCACTGCCACCCTCACCGGTGATGATCGCGATCGTCTGCGTGCGCAGCTGCGACATTTCGAGCAGGTTGCGCGCAATTGCCTCGCCCTGGCCACGCTCCTCTGCGCCCAGGCCGGGGTACGCACCGGCAAGGTCAAGAAAGGTGAACACCGGGCGACCGAACTTTTCGGCGAGCTTCATGCAGCGAAGCGCCTTGCGGTAGCCCTCAGGTTCCGGCGAACCGAAACGGAACTTCATGCGATCTTTTGTGGTGCGGCCCTTGCGATTACAGATCACCATGACCGGGGCTTGATTGAAGCAGGCCATTGCACAGTACATCGCCGGGTCATCGCCGAAGCTGCGATCGCCGTGCAGCTCGTAATGATCAGTAAACAGTGCCTCGAGAATATCCATCGGATGCAAACGTTGTGGATGACGAGCTACTTCTGTTTTGCGCCAGGCCTCGTTCGTCTCGGGCGCGGACCTTACCTGTTCCAACTCTGCCATGCTGCACTGATTATACGGACCTGACCGGCAAGAGACCCCGCACTTCCTACGAGCCGGCCTGTCGGCATCGGGCCTCTTTAGCCGTATGTCTCACTATTAGCGTCTTATCTCCTGTGTGAGCGCGACGCTTCCGTTGCTGAACACAGGAGACTTTATGAAGAGCGCTACCTCAACGTATTTCCGTGCCGCCGTGGTCGCAGCCGCACTGCTGCCCTTCAGCGCTGTCCTGGTCGCGCAAAAGGTAAGCACCGATTACGACCACAAGGCAGACTTTGGGCGTTTTCACACCTTTTCGATCTATAAGGTGCAGGCTTCCGACAGCCTGGTAGAGGGTCGGTTGCGGGACGATATCACACAGTCCCTGCAGCGCAAGGGCTGGCAGTTGGTGCCCCAGGGTGGCGATGTCGCCGTCACCGCCATTGGCAGCATCCGCGACATTCAGCAGTACAACACGTTTTATGACGGCATCGGCGGTGGTGGATTCGGCTTTGGCGGCTGGCGTGGACGATACGGCGGCGGCGGTTGGGGCGGTGGCGGCTTTGGCGGCGGTGGATTTGGTGGCGGAGACAGCACGAC
>CAXUHM010000028.1:0-41802 GCA_964250935.1 uncultured Terriglobus sp. | reverse complement strand
ATCGAGATCGCCGCAGAGTCGTTGGTGCACTTCAAACTTGAGGACAACCTTACGGTGCAACCGGCAGAGTAGGCATGCGCACCTGGTCGAGGACGGCCGTGACAGCCTCCTCGCCAAAGGCCGGAATCCACGAGATCCGTGTGTCCTTCCGGAACCACGTACCCTGACGTTTTGCATAGTGACGGTGGCCCTGCCGGGTTGCGGTGATCGCCTCGGCTTCGGTCAGTTCGCCACAGAGCACGGCCTGCGCCTGCGCATAGCCAAGTGCACCCAACGCCCGTGTGCTGCCATACCGTTCCAGCAAGCTGCGCGTTTCTTCCACCAGACCACTGGCGAACATCCGAGCGCATCGTGCGTCGATTCGCGCGTACAGGGTGGCGCGGTCCGGCGCCAACCCTACCTGCACCACGCGAAAGCCGGCAAGGGGCTCCGCCTGTCCCCCCATCCAGGCCTGGCTTATGGATGTGCCGGCCAACACATTCACCTCAATTGCGCGAATGAGCTTGGGGGTGTCATGAGCGTGAATGCGCTCCGCTGCTGCAGGGTCCAGGCGGCGGAGCGCCCGGTGCAACACCGCTTTGCCGCGACGCTCCACGGCGACCGCAAGCCGGCTGCGCACTGCCTGGTCCCGCGGCGGTACCGTGCTCAGCCCTTCCAGAAGAGCGCGCAGATACAGTCCTGTGCCACCGGCAACGATGGGCACGCGACCGCGTGCGGCGATCGTCCGGACCACAGAACGCGCGGCCCGGCCGTATTCTCCGGCGCTGTACTCCACGTCTGGCGCAACAAGATCGATCATGTGGTGCGGCACCTGTGCGCGCTCGGCTCTGGAAGGCTTGGCTGACCCCAAATCCATCCCGCGATAAACGGCAATAGAGTCGCAGGAGACGACCTCGCCACAAAGATGTTCGGCAAGTTTCAGCGACAGCGCCGTTTTTCCACTACCCGTTGCGCCCACAATCACGACCAGCAGCGGCAGCTGCTCTACCAAAGCCGCCACCATCCGGGCAAAAACACATTGCGCACACCAACATGCACAACCGTCCCGGCTAGCACAGCAAGCGCCAGTAACAAAAGACCTGCGGCCTGCAAGCGACGTTCTGCCGCAAACCTTGCGGCTGTTTCCGCGTGTTCACGCGTTTGCTGTTCCTGCCGGGTTTCTCGAACGGCATCCATGGGCTTCAGGGTCGCACAACGACCGCAACGGCGTCGCCGAAAGGTCTACTGGCGGTCTTCGTTGACACGAAACTCGATGCGCAGTTCCAGGTTCGGCCCATGGAACTCTTTCGGCAGGGGCGGCGCCTGGCCAAGAGCCTTGATGGAACCCCAGGCCGCGCGGTTAATGGCGTCATCGTGCGTGGAATAATCCAGGTTCATGGCGCTGATGGTGCCATTAGACTGAATGGTGAAGCGCACGCCGGTAATTCCCTGCTTGTACAGCGGACTGTTTGCCTCTTCCGGAATCAATGGAATCCAGTTGCGCCGCACGTCGGCCAGCAGCCGCGAAAGATAGCGGGAGAAATCCACGCCCTGCGTGTCGGACAGGACCTTGACGCCCGCTGCGCCGGCACCCGCTGTGCCACGGCCAGTGGAGCCGTAATCGCCGGCGTCCTGCGCGGTGTTGCGTGAGCCCTTGGCGGCTTCGGCAATCTGCGAAGCCGCACTGCCGCCGCTTTTGAACACGGGCGTCTTCTGCGCAGAGGGCGCAGGGGAATCGACCAATGGTGGTGTGCTGGATGGCCGCGGCGTTGGCGGTGGCTGCACCTTTGCCGTCTGTTGCGCCGGAGCCTGCTGCGCGGTTTGCGGCTGCTGCGCGGGTTCTGCGTTACGTGATGGCGCTGGCGCGGGCTGTGCAGGCCGCGGTGCTGGTGCCTGCGGCGCTCCCGCCTTTGGCTCCGGCGGGTGCGGCACATTGACCGGCTTTGGCGTCTGCGCCTCGGTGCTGTGTGTGCTGATGTGTGGCGCCGGATGTGTCTTGAGCAGGTTCTTTAAGTCCGGCGGCGTGTCGAGGTACGTCAGTTCCTTGGGATTGCGCTCCTGCACAATAAGTACAGGCCGGTGTGGCAGCCAACGCGGCACAAAGATGTAGAGCAGGACAAGGGTTAACCAAAGGATCACCGCGAGGTACAGCGCCTCGCGAAACCGCGCTCGCGCTCGCTCATCATCGACATCTTCAATGAGCATGATGAGTTCATGCGTGTCGAGGTAGTTGTAGCGGCTCTCGCGATTGCCGGGGCGGCGGACACCACCTCCCGGTGGCGTTTGCGGCGTCTGCTGCTCCGGTGGTGTCTCCAAGCTGGGCATGCGTGGTTGTGTGACTCACTTCAAGGTGAAAGAGTTTCGTGGGCTTGCGACCGCGTCCGTGACGATTCTTATTCTCTCATCGCTCGTGTCATGCACGGTACCCGGCGGGCCGACAAGAAGCGGCGCAGTTAAAATAAGCTTGATGCACGTCATCCATATCGCCGCGCTTCTGTCGCAGACCGCAAAACCGCACGGCCCCTGGCAGGCAGTTACGTCATGGCTGCAGCACTTCAGCCTGGTGATCAGCAACACCTTTAAACCGTTCGGCATCTGGGGCCTGGCGGGCTTGTCGCTGCTGGATTCGGCGCTCATTCCGCTGCCTGGGGGATTGATCGGGTGGGTGGTGTTTTACGTCGCTGCGGACCACCTGAACTTCCTGCTGTGCGCGTTCGTCACTGCCCTTGCCTCCACGGTTGGCAGTTTGCTGCCGTACTACATCGGTCGCGTGGGTGGGGAACAGTTTCTGCTGAAAAAGATCAACCGGCAGCGGTATGAGAAGCTACGCGACCGCTTTGAGCGGCAGGAGTTTCTCGCTATCATGCTGCCCGCAATGAGTCCGCCGCCTATCCCGCTCAAGCTCTTCGAGTTCTGTGCCGGTGTGTTTGAAATGCGTGTCCGCAGCTTTATGCTGGCATTGTTTGCAGGCAAACTCATCCAGTTTTTAATTGTGGCGATCTTCGCCCTGCGTTATGGAACGGCCGCCAGCACCATGATCCAAACTGCGTATCGCACCCACGCACGTGCGGTACTGGCGATTGTGGGCCTGCTGGTAGTCGTGCTGCTGGTGTGGGTCGTACGCAAGGTCTTCGATCGTCGTCGTGGTGTCAGCCTGCCCATTGAAGAAGATGCTGTGCACGACGCGGCGACTGCCAAGGGTGACCACCTTGGCGATTAGACCGGTACGCAACGCCTAGCTTGGCGTGTCTGCGATCAGCGTTCCTGGTGTGGCCGGGAAGACCAATTTGCAGCATCGCCACAAGCGAGGCGAGACGGAGCCGTCATCGTCCCCAACTTACGCAACCCTTTGTACAAACGTCCCGTTTTGAACGTGCCACAAAAGGCTAAATTGCAATGCCACCGTTGCCTGTACTCTCGAGCAGGCGCCGCGCCAGCACCGGCAGACCAAACAGCACGCCGCAAAGCGCCAACGTCGCCAGGAGATCGTTTCGGTAAAACGGCAGACCCGCCGCAAAGCAGGCCATCAGTCCGCCCGGCGTGCGTGGGTACATGCTTCCATACAGCCACACCAGGCCGTTGCTCAAGACGAAAAAGCCTGTTGCCGACCCCAGCGCCGCGCCGGCCACGCGCAGCAGCGTTCGCCGTTTCGACAGCAGTACCGAACCGAAACAGGCCACACCCGCATACCATAGCCAGGGCAAGACGTACCCCGCGACATGGAAGGGAAAGCCGTAGATCTGCGTTGTCAGATACCAGTCCATGGCGGCCACAAGCGGGACGACCAGCAGCGCCTTCCAACGCTCCCGGGCAGGCAGCCGCGACCCAAAGAACAAAAGGCCACCGCCCATCGCTGTCACACCCCAGGCAGAGATGCCAAAAAGGTGCGGTACCAGCCGGCTCAATACCGCGAAGATCAGAACCAGAAATCCAGCCATGCTGTATTCTTCCACAGCAATCGGACCGGTGCTGTCGTTAATGCTGCACGTCTCCGCCAAAACTCTGGCGCACAACGGTATGACCGTCCTTGACCCAGGCCTCCCCCATCAACGCCGAACTGGTACCGTGAAAGCCCCAGACGTCGTAGCCGAATCGCAGGTCGCGAAAGCGCACCACCCGCAGTTGCGCCTCGTCCGGTGATAAATCCATGCCGGGGTGGATCTCTGCAGCCGACCCAATCTCTTCCACAACCGGAAACTTTGCCCAGTCGAGATAAACCTGCCCCAGGCGGCTGTGCTTGGCAGCCAGGGTTGCAAGCGTCGCCTGTGGTTTGGGCGCAGGCACCTGGTCGGTCTCCATAATGCTGACGCGGGTATCCACGGTACCCGTAACGAAATTGTTGGGCGTTTCTACCACAAGGTGCCAGCGATACGGGTTTACCGGGTAGGCACTTGCGGAAATGCGCAGCGGCGCGCCGCCTGAAAACTCGGTGTTGCGCGCGATATTGACCGCCTCGGCATGCAGGTTGCTGCGCCACACCCAAAGCCCCACCATGACCGCCAGTCCTGCCGCTGCCAGGCCTTGCCCGCGAAAGCGCGGCCGTCGCACGCCGATCTCTCGATCCGTCAGCGAAAACAGCAGCGGCAACACCAGCGCCAGCGTCAGGGCCAGGAGCAGAACCGGTTCCACGATGAACACGAGTTCGCCCGCGTACCATCGCGGGTTCCATGGCGCAAATGGCCGTACGCCATAGTTGTTTGTCCAGTCCAGCAGCAGGTGGCTCAACAGCGCGAGCAGCGCCATGCCGCCCAGCAGCCACGGTCGCCACGGCGTCTCCTCCCCGCTGCGGGTGCCACGTTTTTTCCAGGACCATCGCGCGTATCGCCAGGCAAACATCAGTCCGACGACCAGTGCAGCCTGCAGCGGCAGCGACCAGAGTGCGTGCGTCCAGCCGCGGTGATGTTGGAAGTACGTGATCGGTCCGCCGATCCGGTAAACATAGTCGGCATCCGGCAATTCCGCTGCCAGAACGCAGGCGAGAGTTGCATGCTGCGCACGCCGCGGAAAGCCAAGCGCGCGCGAGAGGCAAGCTCCCGTCAACAGATGCGTCACCGGTTCCATTGCTGCCCAGCATACAGGGCCACCACCTTCTCTTGCGATGCGGAGGCCTGGCACTGCCGTTCGCGCATCGCTACACTTCGAAGCGATGAGCAAAGAGATCAGGGACGCGCAGCAGCAGGTGAATGACCTTCGCACCGAGATTGAACACCACGAGCACCTGTATTACGTGCTGGATGCGCCGGTGCTGACCGACGCGCAGTATGACAACCTGGTGCACCGGCTGCAGGCGCTGGAGGCAGCGCATCCCGACCTTGTCACACCCGACAGCCCAACCCAGCGCGTTGGCGGCAAACCGAAGGAAGGCTTTGCGAAAGTCGCGCACTCGCGGCCCATGCTGTCGCTTGACAACGCGTACAACGAGGCGGAACTGCGTGCCTGGTCCGACCGCGTTACGGCGTCTCTGCACTCCTCCGACGTCCTCCGCTACACCTGCGAATTCAAGCTGGACGGCCTTTCACTTGCGCTGCACTATGGCCCGGCCGCGGACGGTGGAGCGCGCCTGCTGCGCGGCCTTACCCGTGGCGATGGCATCACCGGTGAAGATGTCTCCAGCAACGTGCGGACAATCCGGTCGATCCCACTCACACTTTCTGCTGCAAAGCTCAAGGCTGCCGGTCTGCCGCAAAGCTTTGAGGTGCGCGGTGAGTGCGTCATGCCGCGTGCGGCTTTTCTCAAGTTGAACGAGGAGCGCGAGCGCGCCGGCCAGTCGCTTGCGGCGAACCCGCGCAACGCAGCCGCCGGCACCATTCGCATGGTGGAGCCCTCCCTGGTCGCGCAACGCCGGCTTGACTTTTACGCCTACTTTGTCCTGCGCGACCCTGCCGCCGAGACCCCGGCCGACGGGAATACCAGCGAGTTTCTGCTGCCGTCGCAATCTCAGGCGCTGGCTGCCCTTCAATCCGCGGGCTTCCGCACCAACCCGAACGCGCGCACGGTCGACACGGTCGACGACGTCCTCGCCTTCATCGCGGACGCCGAGCCGCGGCGCGATGCGCTGACGTATGAGATCGACGGCATCGTCGTCAAGGTGGATGCGACCGCGCAGCAGCGGCGACTGGGTTTCACCGGCAAGGCGCCGCGCTGGGCCATCGCCTATAAATTTGCCGCGCGTGGTGCTGTGACCCAGCTGCTCGATGTTCTTTTCCAGGTAGGCCGCACGGGCAAGCTGACGCCGGTCGCCGCGCTTGCACCGGTGCCCATCGGCGGCATTACCGTGGCGCGTGCAACGCTGCACAATCCAGACGAAATTGCGCGACTGGGTGTGCGCATCGGGGACTTTGTCGCGGTGGAACGAGGCGGCGACGTGATTCCAAAGATCACCGAGGTCGTCGAGGACGCACAGCATCCGCGCGGCACCCGCGACATCGTCTTCCCGTCCCGCTGCCCACGCTGTCATGAATTGGTCGTCCGTGCCGAGGGTGAAATCGATTTCCGCTGCGTCAACGCAAGTTGCCCCGCTCGCCTTTCGGAAGAACTGCTGCACTATGCCTCGCGTGGCGTGATGAACATCGAGGGTCTGGGTGAGTCGATGGTCTCGCAACTGATGGGGCATCCGCTGAACGAGCCGACGTCTCTCGCCGAAATGGCAGAACAGCCAGATCGTTCGACAACGGTCGAAGGCGACGCCAGTCCTGCTGCGGCCACGGTCGAAGCCCTGGAAGAGGTCGCGGCTGCCGAGCCGACGCGCAAGGCACTCGTCCGAACCGTGGGCGACCTTTACCGACTGACGCAGGCCGACCTCGTCGCGCTGGACCGCGTGGGCGTAAAAACCGCTCAGTCGCTGCTGGCGCAACTCGAGCGCAGCAAACAGGCGCCACTCTATCGCGTGCTTCTGGGCCTGGGCATTCGGCACGTGGGCGATCGCACCGCTCAAGACCTGGCCAACACCTTCGGCTCCCTCGATGCCATCATGGCGGCAAGCGAAGAAGACCTTGTCCAGGCGGAGGGGATCGGACCGGTTGTTGCCAGCACCATCCGCGAGTTCTTCGCCATCGAACGGAACCGCGCCCTGGTTGAGGATCTCCGTGGCGCAGGCCTGCAGTTCACGGCAGAAAAGAAAACGGTTGGCAGCGCGCTTGCCGGCCTTACGCTTGTGCTCACAGGCACAATGCCTACCCTGACCCGCGACGAAGCCAAGCAGCGCATTGAAGCGGAAGGTGGCAAAGTAAGCGGCACGGTCAGCAAAAAAACCAGCTATCTTGTGGCCGGCGACGAAGCCGGCAGCAAACTCACCAGGGCTCAGGAGCTGAACGTACCGGTGCTGGACGAGGCAGGCCTGCTTACCCTGCTCGTGGCCAAGCCGTAAAGTGCCTGCCTACCTGCTGAACTTTGTCTGTTTCTTCTCGGCATGCCGTTCTACCGCGAGCGCGATCAGCCGATCGATCAGCTCGCGGTAGCCGACACCACTCGCTTCCCACAGCTTGGGGTACATACTGATCGAGGTAAAGCCCGGCATGGTGTTTACTTCATTGAGATAAATCTTTGGCGGAGTCAGAGAGTCTGGATCCGCGGCCTCCATCAGGAAATCTACACGCGCCAAACCGCTGCAATCGCAGGACTGGAAGGCACGCACGGCCATGGCGCGCAACTCTTTTGCCTCGGCGCGGGTAAGCCTTGCCGGGATCCGCGGCTCACTCGTACTGGTCGCGTCGTACTTCGACGCATAGTCGTAAAATTCGCGGTCCGGCACGATCTCGCCGACGACGGAAGCCTCCGGCGCATCGTTGCCAAGCACCGCGACCTCCAGTTCGCGTGCCTTGCCGCTGGTGCGCAGCCGGCCCGCGCCACCCACGCCCTCTTCAATCACGATCTTGCGGTCGAACTGCGCGGCCTCCTCCATTGCTGCTGCAAGCTCTTTCCGCGCACGCACCTTGCTGATACCGACACTCGAACCAAGGTTCGCCGGCTTCACAAACACCGGGTATGCCAGTTCTGCTTCCACCAGCGCCGTCACCCTGCGCGCGCTCGCCTGCCACTCTGGCCGCAGCACGGTAACGTGCTTCACCAGCGGCAGCCCCGCTGCGGCAAACATCGTCTTCATCGTGGCTTTGTCCATGCTGACGGCGCTGCCCAGCACGCCCGATCCCACGTAGGCCACGTCGGCCATCTCCAGCAGGCCCTGGATCGTTCCGTCCTCGCCAAAGGTGCCGTGCAGCACTGGGAACACGACGTCCAGGCCAGAGGTGTCCACAACCGCTTCGCGCGTTGTCGCAAGTGCGGCTGCTGGAGCGCGCGGACTCTTCCGTGCGGGTGTTTTTGCAAGTGCCGCCGTCGTCCCTTCGAGCAGCGCCTGTGCCCGCACACCATCGATCCATTGACCCGTCTTGGCAATGCCAATCGGCACCACGTCATACCGGCTGCGATCGATGGCCTGCAGAATCGACGCGGCGGAGCGCAACGACACCTCGTGCTCCCCTGACTTGCCCCCAAACAAAACACCGACACGCAGCTTCTTCGCCATTCGTCCCCTATGCTCAAGCTCGACCAGACATCTTCGCGAGGATAACGGCTTCTGCAGCACCGCTGCTCACCGGCGTATCCGCTCCGATACTCCGGGCAGCGCGGACGAGGCGCGCCACCCTGTCCACCACCTCGCGTGCGAGTGAGGCAGGCCATGCTCGTCTCCAGGAATCACTCGTGCGCCGTGTCGCGGCTACGGGTAAATGCGGTTCAGCGTGCGGGCGAAAGGAATGGTTTCGCGTACATGGTCCAGGCCGCACGTCCACGCCACCACGCGCTCAATGCCCATGCCGAAGCCGCTGTGTGGCACGCTGCCGTAACGGCGCAGATCGAGGTACCACTGGAAGGCCTCGAGCGGCAGACCGTGATCTTCGATGCGCTGTTTCAGCAGGTCGTAGCTGTCGACGCGCTGCGAGCCCCCAATGATTTCGCCGTACCCCTCCGGTGCAAGTACATCGACGCACAGCGCCTTGCTCGCGTCCTCCGGGTCGGGCTGCATGTAGAACGCCTTGACCGCGGCGGGGTAGCGATGCACCATCACCGGCCGGTCAAACTGGTTGGAGAGGTAGGTCTCGTCGGGCGAACCGAAATCGTCGCCGTAGGTGTGCTGCTGTTCGATCAGGCCTTTGCTGTAAGCGTCTTCCAGCATCGCGTGTGCTTCGTCGTAGCTCAATCGCGGAAAGGGCGCCTGGATCTTCTCGAGCTTTGCGGCTTTTTCATCGTCTCCCGTGATCGTCTTTAGGTCGGCACGATGCTTCATCAGGATGGCCTGCACAATGTGGCTCAGGAAGTTCTCGGCAAGCTCCATCAGATCGCCCAAGTCGGCATATGCGACCTCCGGCTCGATCATCCAGAACTCTGTCAGGTGCCGGCGCGTTTTCGATTTCTCCGCACGAAATGTTGGCCCAAAACTATAAACCTTGCCCAGCGCCAGCGCTGTTGCTTCGATGTAGAGCTGGCCGCTTTGCGTCAGGTACGCGTTGCCCTCGTCGAAGTACTTCATCTCGAATAGCTCGCTGGTTCCCTCGCACGCGGCAGGCGTCAGAATCGGAGGATCGGTGCGAACGAAATCGTTGGTGTCGAAGTACTCCTGCGCGGCGCGCATGATTGTGGCGCGTACGCGAAGGATGGCACTCTGGCGCGGTGTGCGCATCCACAGGTGGCGGCGCTCCATCAGGAAGTCGGTGCCGTGCTCCTTCAGCGTAATCGGGAAGGGCTGGTCGTCGGGAACGCGCTGCGTCACGCTCACATCGGCCACGTCCAGTTCAAAGCCGCTTGGCGCGCGGCTATCGGCACGCACCTTGCCGGTAATCGTCAGGCTCGACTCCAGGGTCAGGTTCTTCAATGTTTCGAAGACTTCTTCACTCACCGCCGCCTTGGGGACAATGCCCTGAATGGTGCCGCTGCCATCGCGCAGAATGGGAAAAAGCAGCTTTCCGCTGGCGCGCAGGTTGTACAGCCAGCCACGCACACGCACGGTTTCGCCTTCGTGCTGGCCGATATTGGCAATGGAGGAGAGCGGTGCAGGATGAAGCGTTTGATCGTTGGACATGCCTATCCAGTGTATGCGTTACGCGGCAGGAGCCGCTTCCAGCATGCCAAACGTCTTTGCCGCGCGGGATGCCATCGTCTTTGCATCCGTTTCCGGCAGAAAGTGGATTTCCAGCACACCCTTAACCTCTGGCAGCGTTGCCATGCCTTCGCGCACGGCATTCCAGTCCGTGGTGCCGTCGCCCGGCCAGCAATGTTCATCGCGCTCGCCGCCATTGTCGTGCAGGTGCACTTCCTTGATGCGTTTGCCAAGCAGCGCAAACGCCTCTGCCAGCGGCGGCATCCCTGGCAGGTTCATGTGGCCTACATCCAGACACACGCCGACCGTATCCAGGTGGCCGATGCGCAGAATATCGAGCAGGTGCTCCGGCATCGTCACCGGGCTGGGCAGCGTTTCAATCAGTGTTTTGACGCCGAGGGGGTGCGCAAACGCCTTGATATGCTCAATCGCGGTCATGGCCAGGTCGAGCGTGCGTTCGCTCCACTCGTCGTCCTTCGTTCCCAGATGGAGCACGATGCTGTCGATATCGATCTGTTCGGCCATCTCCAAGGCGCGCTTGGTCTCATCCATCGCTTCAATGCGGCGATTCTTATCGAGCGCAATGAGGTTCAGCGTCACCGGCACATGCTTGGACCACTGCGCGGGCGCCTGCACCCCGTCAAACAGCGGCTGATGCATGGTAGCGCGGCAGTCATTGCTCCTGAACCACTTCGCAATCTCCTTCACCTCGGTGCGGTCGGTGTAGTCCATGTGATGGCGCGCGGCAAATAGTTCGATCGTCTGCGCACCGCCCGCGACCATGGCGTCAAGCAGGCCGGCATGCAGGCGTTGCTGCAAAAAGATGTGGGTGCTGATCCCGCGGAGCATACCCTAACGCTAGCAGGGAATGGTGGCGCGGGAGGAATCTGGCGGGATTCGCGTCAAACCCGGAGCGTACTACGGCTGCAGCGTGCGATGGATTGCCTCCTGTGCCAGCGGTGCCATGATTGCGTATCCCGCGGGTGTGGGGTGCACGCCGTCCTTGCTGGTTCCGGCCTTCATGCCCCCCTGCGTATCCGTCAGGGCCGTGTAGTAGTCCAGGTAGGTGCAGTGTTGCTCCGCGGCGTAGTTTCGCAGCCACGCATTCAGGTCGCGCACCTTATCGGCGGGGTGCAGGCCGGGCCGCCACGGGTAGTCGCTCACCGGCAAAACACTCGCCAGGATGACGCGAATACGGTTTGCCTGCGCGATTTCCACCATGGAACGAAAGTTGTCCTCAATCATGGGCAGCGTTGACAGGCCGGTGTTGCCTGCAAGGTCATTCGTGCCTGCCAGAATCAGGACCGCCGCCGGCTTCAGCGCGACCACATCCTGCTGAAACCGCACCACCATCTGCGGCGTGGTCTGGCCGCCGATGCCCCGGTTCACGTACGGCTTGCCAGGAAAGAAGGCGGTGTTGTCGCGGCTGCCCCAGGCGTCCGTGATGCTGTCGCCGAAAAACACAACGCGGCCCGGCTCCGGTAGTGTCAGCGTCGCATTGCTCTCGCGATAGCGGTCAAGCCCCGCCCAGTCCGCAAGTCTGGTCTGCATGCCCGCAACCTGCTCGGGCGTTAACTGCGCCACCGGCAAGCGCAGCACAGGATCGATCGCGACCGGGGCACTGGCCGCGGTAGCCACGCCGGTCTGTGCCAGGGCGCAGGGCAGGGTGGCACCCCAGAGCAGAAGCGTGGCATGGAGCAAATGTCGCATTGGGAGCCCTCGTTGGAACGCAACCAGTGTATCCGTAACGTTTGGACCACGTTTTAGACGCCATAGCACCAGGCGGCGCCTGCGGCACCTGGGGAATGGCTGGTCCCCTGGAGGCGGAAGCCTTCGCCGCGCGCGCAGAAGGCAAAACGGAGAATCATTGCTGGGCGCATTGCCAAACGCGCTGCTCCGTCCGCACAATGGACGGCATATGCCATCGTTGAAACGAGCTGCCGTTCCGTCTGTTCTTGCAACTGCCGCCATCCTTGCATGTGCCGTGTGCCCCATGCCTCAGGCCTTCGCACAAACGGCTGCAACCATCGACATCCAGGCAGACAAGCCACTGCACAAGGTCAGCCCTACCCTGTACGGCCTCATGACGGAGGAGATCAACTACTCCTACGACGGCGGACTCTATGCGGAAATGGTACGCAACCGCACCTTCGACCACGAGTGGTCCGGCTTTGCCCATTGGGACACGGTGGAGACCGGCACAGGCCGCGCCACCCTGCAGAGTGAGACCCGTGAAGGGCCAACCGGCGACCTGGCCCATAGCGTGCGCCTGCAGGTCGCCGCAGCCGATGAGCAGAACCCGGCCGGTCTGCGCAATGAAGGCTACTGGGGCATGGCGCTCCGGCCCGACACCACGTACACCGGTTCTTTTTTTGCAAAGATCGCCTCGCCGCTTCCAACGGCAAAGAGTCTTGTTCTGGCCGCGGATGCAACTTCCGTCAACACGCCTTATGTCGCGCCAGCAACTGGTAGCACCGCCAGCCCCGTCGGTCCGGTCACGGTCTCGCTGGTAAGCGACACCAGCGGCCGCATGCTGGCCACCGCGACCACGGCTCCGCTCACGGGAATGTGGCAGAAATATGAGTTCACGCTGCACACCGGCAAAATCGCGCCGTCGTCGCTCAACCACCTGGAATTAACGCTGGCCCAGCCCGGAGCCGTCGACTTCGAGTTGGTGTCTCTCTTTCCCCCAACGTACAAGGACCGCGCAAATGGCAATCGACCCGACCTGATGGAAATGCTCGCTGGCATGCATCCGAAGTTCCTCCGCATGCCCGGCGGCAATTACCTGGAGGGCGACACCGTGGAGGAGCGCTTCAACTGGAAGGCTACGCTCGGAAAGCTGGAAGATCGACCCACGCATCGCAGTCCCTGGAATTACCAATCGACCGATGGCATGGGCCTGCTGGAATTTCTGGAATGGACAGAGGACCTGAACATTGAACCGGTGCTGGCGGTTTACGCCGGTTACAGCCTGCATGGCACGTACATCGCGCCGGGTGCGGCGCTCAAGCCGTATGTCGACGACGCACTGGACGAGATCGAGTTTCTCACCGGCGACAGCCACACCAAGTGGGGTGCCATTCGCACGCAACTTGGGCACCCCGCGCCGTTTCCGTTGCACTATGTCGAAATCGGCAACGAGGACGAGTTCGATAAGTCCGGCAGTTACAACGGCAGGTACCTTCAGTTCTATCGTGCTTTGAAGGCTGCGTACCCACAGCTGGAGCTGATTGCCACAACACCGGTGACCTCCATCAAGCCGGATGTCATCGACGATCACTACTACCGCAAGGCGGGCGAGTTCTACAACATGCTGCAGATGTACGACAAGGCGGACCGCAGTGGGCCGAAGGTCTTTGTTGGCGAGTGGGCAACGCGCGAAGGCGCGCCAACGACAAACCTGGGTGCCATGCTGGGCGATGCCGCGTTTATGACATCGCTTGAGCGCAATAGCGACCTGATTGTGATGGCGAGCTACGCGCCACTGTTTGTCAACGTAAACCCTGGCGGCATGCAATGGGAGGGTGACCTGATCGGGTATGACGCCATGTCGACTTACGGCTCCCCTTCCTACTACGCGCAGGCGTTGTTTTCGCAGGCGCTGGGGACGAGCGTGCCGGACTCTTCCAAAACCGGCGGCAGCGACCGGCTGTTTTACTCCGCAACGACGGATGACTCGCACATCTATCTCAAGCTGGTCAACGCAACCTCGTTGCCGCAGCCACTTACGCTCCATCTGAACGGGACGGGCAAACTCGCGCGAGAAGCCACGATCGACACCCTTGGTGGAAATAACCCGGCGGAGACGAACAGCATTGCCGACCCACGGCATATTCTGCCGGTGCGTAGCACCCTGCATGGCGTATCCACATCCCTGCAGCATACTGTCCCGCCGTACAGCGTGCAGGTAATGACGTTCTCTGCTGCGCGCTAAGTGCCACGCGCTAAGTGTTATGCGCTAAGTGCTGCGGAATTAAGTACAAGGGAGTAAGTCGCGCGCCGACTTACTCCCGCTACTTATGCTTGCCGATCGGTGCGGTTGCGGAAAAGTAAGACAAATCCACCGGTCTGAACTCAATCTTTGTTACAAAGCGCTGGGATGCCATGTCCCCATTCAGGTAGCGCGTTGTCGCAAACGGGACAGGGATCCCTGACTCCGTATGCCAGTCGCTGTACTCTTCAACATCCTCATCAAAATCCTTGTAGGTGGTATTTCTCACCTTGAAAATGCGACGAATCGGCAGGTTCGTCTCGAGTTCGATGTCGACCGTGACGCTTTCGTTCTGCTTGTTGATGATGGTGACGGACTCGGCCTGCCGCCGCGATACCAGGCTTGTGCCATTGTCGATAATCAAGGCATCCGGGTCAGCCACCCACGTCGCGAGTAAAGCATCCAGTGAATATTGGGTGCGGCGAAAGTACGCTTCGCGATCTGCCAGGGGTAAGTCCGTGCGGCCCTTGTAGGTCACTTCGAACCCCTCGGTCGGCGTCCAGATCTGCACGACGCTGCGCTTCTTCGTAAACTCCACCCGATCTTCGTACGTGCTGCCTGCCAGCGGATGGTGATACAGGACGTATTCCGTCGACCCGGTTGGCTGGTTCTTGAAGAAGGTTGAGGTACGACCCTCCAGTCGATAGTCGTTACGCTGCATGCGGCGTGGGCCACCAATTGCGTCGGCCATCTTCTGCAGCAGTTGCCTCGCCCGCGCCTCACCGGTGCCGTTGGTCGAGGTTTGCGTCACGATGATCCGGTCTTCCTGCGTTGCCACAGGCGGGGGCGGCGGGGCAGGCGTAACCGGCTTGTTCGCTTGCCCGGCAATGGCGGCAACCGGCAGGGCAAGCAGCAGGGCAAAGCAGACATTGCGGCGCAAAGAGAACTCCTGAGTACCGTTAACCGACCAGAACCGCGCCGCCGTTGATGTTGAAAATTTCCCCCGACACAAAACCGGCCCATGGCGTGCACAGAAACAGGATCGGCGCGGCAATTTCGTCCGGCGTACCCACCCGTCGCAGCGGGATGGTGCCGAATATCCTGTTGGACGCGACCGGGTCGGCAAGCGTCTCGCGGCTCATGTCGGTTTCCACCCAGCCCGGCGCCACACAGTTGACGTAGATGCCATCCGGCGCGAGCTCACTCGACAGGCCCTTTGTCATGCTGATGAGCGCGCCCTTGCTGGCCGCGTAATCCGCATGAAAGGCTTCGCCGCGCTGTCCGGCGGTTGAGCTCACCAGCACGATGTGGCCCTTTATCTTGCCATCGTGCCCCCGCATATGCGCGACGGCTGCGCGCACCAGGCCGAATGCACTGTCCAGGTTGGTACCAAGCGTCGCGCGCCACTGGTCTGTGGTCATGGTGCCGACAGGCACGTCGCGCGACGGCCAGATGCCGTGATTGACCACCAGGCAGTCCAGGCTGCCCAGCGCTGCAACCGCGTTGTTGACCAGGGCCTCTCCGTCTTCCACGGTGGCCAGCTCCTGTTGCAGTGCGAGACAGTGTGCTGGTCCGCCGCACTCTGCCTGCAGTGCTTCCGCCTGCACGCGTGCCGCACGATAGCTGAACGCCACCCGCGCACCGGCCCCATGGAACAGCCGCACCGTTGCGGCACCAATCCCGCGTGATCCACCCGTAATCAGGGCGGTGCGGCCTTGCAAAGAAAGAGAAACACCGTTGTGCTGCATCCTGTTATCGTATGACGGCTGCGGGACCAACGCGACGCTTTACCGCTGTTCCGACGCCCTGCAATCGCGCAGGTGCAGCCGGTACTCCCTTGCCGTCAGCTCTGCCAGCCGCTGCACCCGCGGTGGCAGCCGATTGCTGACATACGCATGCGCCGCCAGCAGCTCGGGATAGAGTTCGCGCTGCGGCAGCACGGCCCAGTCCGCAAGCGCAACCCAATGGGCGCGGGCCAGGTGCGGTGCGGGCTGAATCCCATCAATCTCCAGCAACTCCGGCGCGCGCTCCGGTCCGGCGGCAAACGCGACGGGGGAGCCATCGCCGGGTTCCGGGTTCAGAATGGCAAAAAGTTTGCCGCCCACCCGCTTGTTCATCACCCAATAAACGTGCATCCCGCGCCACTGCACGGCCTCCGTGACACGCGGAATGCGCAGCAGCATCGAGCGCGTCGCTTCAAACGCCATCGCAGAATCGGGAAACATGGCTTAGCCTCCGCAGGTTCCGCCGCATCCTACCCGCTGGTTGACTACGCGGCAGACCGCGCAAGGAGAGAACCCGTGAACTACGCGATTCTAATCACACGCATCCTGCTGGGGGCGGTATTTGTCTTCTTTGGCGCAAACATTGTCCTGCACTTCCTGCCCATGCACCCCATGGCGGGCAATGCCGGCCTGTTTATGGCCGCCATCGGCGGCACCGGCTACATGAAAGTAGTCGGGTTGCTCCAGATTGTGGGTGGCCTGCTGCTTCTGGTTGGCCGGTTTGTCCCGCTCAGCCTTTTGCTGCTGGGGCCTGTTGTGGCCAACGTGCTGCTGTTCCATACATTTCTGGAACCTAGTGGTCTGCCTCTTGCTCTGCTGCTCCTGGCGCTCTGGGTGTTCCTGTTGTTCGTCTACCGCCGGTCCTTTGTCGGCGTCCTCGCGGCAGACCCGTTGGCCAAGCCGACCATCTAAAACGAAAAGGTTGCGTTTGGACGCCCACGCACTTCTGTCCTAACGACGACAACTCCGATACTGCGCTTTCAGCCACACTTATCGGAGCGACCTCACTGCCGCCATCTTTGTGGAACACCCTGGTGCGTCCCGATTCAAAGCGCAGGGCAGGGCATCGGCTCCGCCTTCTCCACCTGCAATACGCAGTCCCGCTAGGTCGTTGGCTCAAAGAGCGCACGAAAAAGCGCAGTCAATGACTGCGCCTCTCATGACTTCGTTACAGTGCTGCTTACGACAGTTAGGCGGCAACCTTCGCAGACGCGTCGTGCGCACCCTTCGCCACGACAGCCAGTGCAGCGAACCCGACAGCATCGTGTACCGCGATATCCGCAAGAATCTTGCGATCCAGACCGTTGCCGGCCTTCTTCAGACCACTAATGAACTTGGAATAGCTCAAGCCGTTCAGGCGCGCCGCTGCGCCAATACGGACGATCCACAGCGAACGGAACTGGCGCTTCTTCTGCTTGCGCCCAATGTAGGCAAACTTCAGCCCGCGTTCAACGGCTTCCTGCGCTGCCTGGTAGAGCTTGGATTTTGTGAGAAAGTATCCGGACGCGCGGCGAAGGATTTTCTTGCGGCGATCCCGGCGTTTTGTACCACGTTTTACACGGGGCATGGGTGTTCTCCTTTATGCGTAGAAACATCAGTGGCTGGAGGCAGGCGACGGATTCCGTCGGTGGACCTCTTCACACACTTGCTGCACTCTCTCTCGTGTCGGTGCGGTAAAGCTGCGCCGAGGGTCCGTCTACGCGATCCGTGGACCATTGCCTGACCGTTTCAGGAGCAGGCGGCTGGAGAGAGTATCGAGGAGCCTGATGTGACTCAGGCGTAGGGAATCATGCGCTTGACCTTGGCGTAATCGCCATCGGACACGTAGGCGTTCGCGGTCAGCTTCCGCTTCGTCTTTGTATCCTTTGTGGTCAGGATGTGGCGCTTCTTGGTCTGGCCACGCTTGATTTTGCCGGTGCCAGTCATTTTGAAACGCTTTGCGGCACCCGTGTGGGTCTTCATCTTTGGCATGTTGGGCTCTCTTAACGCAGGCGGCGCGGACGCACCTGCTGGAATGCCGGCTCGTAGTTGTGGCCAACCCTCTTAAGATACATGGAATCCCGGCAGGCAACAATGCCGGCCTGCAGTTACGGCGCTCCGCCGCGCTCCGCCCTGGGATTTTCACCCGCTGCGGGGGCGGTTGGCCGCCGTTTCAGAGCCAGTGCCGGTCGCTCGACCAGCGTCCAGCTCAGCCAGCCCATCAGCATGGCCAACGGTGTGGACACCAGGAACGTCACCCAGGGCGAACCGCCGGCATAGGAGATCCACAGGCACTGAATCGGCCATCCGTATAGATACGTGCCATAGGACACGTCGGGCATGCGGCGCAGTGGTGCAGGCACCCGCCACGGCACGTGTGCCAGCCCAAATAAAAGATAAGCCGCACATGCCAGAAATCCCGGTCCGGCAAGGTAATGTTGTCCGTCCCGCGCCCACGGCAGGTATAGGCACAGCATGCCGCACGCTGCCACCACCATCGCAGGAGCTGCTCGAAACATCAGCTTCGATCGGTACAGCGCGTAGCATCCACCCAGCAAAAAGGGCAGGGACGTCTGAAAAATGCGGTAGGGATCTCCCACCACCAATAGCGGCCCATGCCACGCAAGCCGTACCTCCAAAGGCAGATTGACGTTCAGGGCAAAGACGGCCACGGTCAGCGCGACCCACGCCACGGGTAGCCGTCGCAGCAGGCCCGTCATCCCGAACATCGCAACCAGCAAATAACACCGGAATTCGTACGTGATGGTCCACAACGCCCCGTTGACCCCTGCCTGGAACATGCGTGGGAACACCGGCGGCGTCAGCGGCGCGCTTAGCATCAGGACGCTCGCGAAAAAGTGGTGGGAAGGTAGATGCCGAAACCAGCTCGGCGCGGCTGGCGCTGCGACACCGACAACGGCCAGGCTCAACGCAACGGCCACCACGTACCCTGGAACAATGCGCAACACGCGTTTTTGCAGGAAGTCCACTAGAACCGGCGCGCCCAGCCAGCTCCGCACAATCAGATAGCCGCTCAGCAGAAAAAACCCATTTGTCCCCACCATGCCGAAGGTCAGCGGTGCGTGCAACACGCCGAACAGCAGTTCACGGCGGTCGCTGCCGTCGGTCAGCTCGGGCGCATGTGCCAGCAGGACCATGCAGGCAAAAACCAGCCTGAGCAGGTCGAAGCTCACGTTGCGGGTCCGTGCTGCCGCGGCCGGCAGGTTCGTTACGTCTTTGGTCGGGGTCTGGACTGCAGACAGGGTCATCGTGGGCGGAGGCGCTGCGCTCGGTGCGCCTCTGCACACCAGCTTATCGTTTCGGCTGCACATGCCGCGTCGCGTGGCGGTTCGGCGCTGCTGCTGCAAGCCGACGCAAGCCCGTCACGGGCGCATGGTGTCCTCCCGGTCACTTTCCTGACCGGGCTTCCGGCCGAGTCTCTGGCCAGGACGACCCGCTTCCAGCGCGTCCACAAGGTTTCGGCCCACGCAACGGTACGGATCGGGATTGAAGGGAAGCGCGCGTCCGGGCGGCTGACTGGCGCGTGGCACCGTCTCGATCAGCAACCAGTCCGACTCTGCCACGCATTGCTGATGCGCCAGTGACCATGCGCCGGTGGTCAGCTTGCTCACCAGAAGGCGATCGACCGCGCGCTGCGGCAAGGGCTTGTATTGCGTATACAACCGCTCGTGAGACAGCAGGTTAAGCACCTGTCGCTGATACGCAATCGTGTGTGGCGGCGCGGTTTCCAATGCATGGTCCAGTTCCGCGATGCTTTGCCCGGTCGACGTGTCAAAGAAGGTTTGCACCTCGTCGTTCCACGGAGCAACGTTGCAGAAGTAGTTGGGATACGGGAATGGCAGGCTCAGCATCGACGGATCTGCGGCGCCGTGCACGCGGTCACACATCGGCTGCATAAACTCCAGGAGGTCCGTCTCGAGGATCATGGGTCCGTACACCGGGTGCCGATACCACTGGCGTCCCGTAAATAGCGGTGCGGTGTGATAAGTCTGCCAGGCAAAGGGCACGGCCGCCTTGTAGGCCAGGCAGCAGAAACTCGCCAGCCCAACCACCGCAGCATAGCCATAGGTGCGGTTAGGCCGCCGAAAGAAGGCCGGGTAGGCAAATGGCAGCAGCAGCAGCAGGATGCCGACTGGCGCATTGAGCGGCAGGTACTCGCCGCCGGAGGAAAGTGATCCGCTGACCAACTGGCCAAGCGGGATCAGCAAAAGCGCTTCGGCGGGATTCCATCCGGCGTCGTGCCGTCTGGCCTGCATCCCTGCACGCAGGCCGCGCACCAGCGTTGCCGCGCCCAGGGCAAAGCCTGCCAGGATCATGGTCGCACATACCATGCGCGGCAACGTCACAATCGCCCATCGGTGCGCCCGCAGCAGGGGCAGGTACGCCAGCAACGCCAGGACCAGCACTGCCGTGCCAGCGTGCACCCGCGCTCCTGATGCGTTCAATGCCTTGCGCCGTGCTACCCAGGCAACTCCCACGGCGAAGGTCAAGGCCAGCGCCAGCAGGAGAAGAAACCTGTCCTGCTGCACAAAGTGGGTGCTTGTTTCCTGCAGCAGGTGCACCGGATAGAGCAGGAGCTTGCCCGACCCGCCTTTTGCTCCTGCTGCCCGCGCTATGGAGTTTGTCGCATAGGCTGCCAGCGTGTCTCCTGTCGCGAACACAGTCAGCACGACCGTGACGGCAGTCACCACGGTAAACAGCAGGCCGCTCGCTGCTTTGCCCATCGGTGCCAGCCACAGCAGGGCCAACAGCACCGTGGCCCAGAGCAGGCCGCCGTCGTTCAGGCGCGACATCATCGCAAGGCCGCTCAGCACGCCTAGCCACGCGGCCCGGCTCAGTACTGCCGTGGCCGTCACCTGCCGTTCTAGGCGCAGCAGCACCAGGAGGGAGCTCACCTGAAAGCAGTCCGCCATCACGTGGTAGTCGTCGAAGCGATCCGCCTCAAACAGCAGGGGAAACGAAAAAGCCGCAAGCAGCAACACTGCACGTGGGCCGTCGCGCAGCGGCAGCGCTCCCGCGATGGCACGCAGAACCAGCACATACACGGCCAGAAGCACGCTCGCCGGCAGCTTCGATACCAGCCATCCCTCGCCAAACAGCCGCATGTTGGCCGCGGTCACCAACACAAACAGGGGCTGCAGCGCCAGGTGCAGATCGCCATACAGGTGTCTGCCTGCCAACAGGAGCTTTGCGTACCAGAACCACATGCCGTCGCCGGCCACCTGCACCTGCAGAATCAACGCAACGCCGAACAACAGGCAAAAGACCGTCGCCGCATTTAGCAGCCACGTTCCACCGCGCCCGGTGCTATGTTGTTCCGCTGCAGACGCGGCAGGGGTCACGGTCGCCGGCCTGGAATGCCATGCTACGGCAGGTGGTGCGGCACTCGCGGAGTTGGTCAACGCCGAGGCTCCCCAGTGCCTTCGCATTCTTGGCAAATCACGCCTGTGCTGCTCCAGGAGGTCGGTTTTGTGTTAACAGGGCCGGCTCAACGTTGAAGGTACACGATCTGCCTCGGATCGCCATGTGATTTCGTTGACGCAGTGCCCTCCTGGTTTCGTAATGGGCTCCGCTCCTCCGCGCGCCGTGACCCTGGATTCCCACGCCGGAATGCTAAAATAAGGCATGCAGACCTGCGTTTGCGCCTCGTCCTGAGCGCGCTTTGACCGCGGTTTGTCCTTACTTTCCCGGGAGAACGATGGCTACCGAAACGCCCCTGCTCGACTTGCAGCAAACTGATCCCAGCAATGCACCCCTGCCTACCGAAGTCAGCACCGTTGGCGATGAAAAAGGGGGCTCCAAGAGCTATACCTCCGACAACATTCGCGTGCTCGAGGGATTAGAAGCCGTGCGCCTGCGGCCGGCAATGTACATTGGCTCCACCACCGAGCAGGGGCTGCACCATCTTGTGTATGAGGTGGTCGACAACTCTGTCGACGAGGCGCTCGCCGGCTTTGCAACGCGTATCGACGTCATCATTCACGTCGATAACTCCGTTACCGTCATTGACGACGGCCGCGGCATCCCCGTCGACATGAAGGATTTGGGAAACGGTGAGAAGATGCCCGCCGTGCAGGTGGTGCTTACCAAGCTGCATGCCGGCGGCAAGTTCGATGCCAGCACCTACAAGGTTTCCGGCGGTTTGCACGGGGTCGGCGTGTCGTGTGTCAATGCGCTGTCAGAGGAGTTCGACGTCGAGATCTGGCGCGATGGCTTCACCTACCAGCAGGACTACAGCAGGGGCGACCCCATCAGTGGCGTGCGCCAGGTCGGCACCAGTTCAAAGCGCGGCACCAAGGTCCACTTTCTCCCAGACAAGTCCATCTTTAGCGTTTACGAGTACAACTACGACACGCTCGCGGGCCGCCTGCGTCAGCTCGCCTTCCTCAACAAGGGCATTGAGATCACGCTCACCGATGAGCGCCAGACCGACGCCAAGGGCGAGACCAAGACCGCCTCGTTCAAGTACAAGGGCGGCATCGAGGAGTTCATCCGCCATCTGAACAAGGGCAAGGCCGTGTTGCACGAAAAGCCCATCTACATGGAGGCCACACGCGGCCAGCTCGTCATGGAGATCGCGCTGCAGTACAACGACGCCTACTCCGAGACGGTGTTCAGCTTCGCGAACAACATCAACACGGTCGATGGTGGGACGCACCTGTCGGGCTTCCGTACCTCGCTCACGCGGACCATCAATGCCGCGGGTCAGTCGCTCGGCCTGTTCAAGGACATGAAGGAAGCGCTCAGCGGGGATGATGTGCGGGAAGGCCTTGTGGCTGTTGTCAGCGTCAAGCTGCCCCAGCCCCAGTTTGAAGGCCAGACCAAAGGTAAGCTCAACTCCGACATCTCCGGTCAGGTGCAATCCTTCGTCAACGAGCGTCTTGGCGCCTTTTTCGAGCAGAACCCGCAGGTGACCAAGAAGATCATCAACAAGGCCATTGACGCCCTGCGCGCGCGCGAAGCCGCACGTAAGGCACGCGACCTGACCCGCCGCAAGGGCGCGCTCGATGGCGGCGGCCTGCCCGGTAAGCTCGCAGACTGCAGCGAGCGCCAGCCCGACAAGTGCGAGCTCTACCTGGTTGAGGGTGAGTCCGCCGGCGGCACCGCCAAGCAGGGCCGCGACCGCCGCTACCAGGCCATTCTGCCGCTCAAGGGCAAAATCCTGAACGTGGAAAAAGCCCGCTACGACAAGATGCTGGGTCACGAGGAAATCCGCGCCATGATTACGGCGCTCGGCACGGGCATCGGCAAGGACGACTTCACGCTGGACAAGCTCCGTTACGGCAAGCTGATCCTGATGACCGATGCCGACGTCGATGGATCCCACATCCGCACGCTGCTGCTCACCTTTTTTTTCCGGCACATGACCCAGCTCATCATGCGCGGCCACGTCTACATCGCGCAGCCACCGCTCTACAAAATCAAGAAGGGCAAGTTCGAGCAGTACGTCAAAGATGACCGTGAATTCGTCAAGGTGATGGTCAAGCGCGCAGCCGACGGCATGACCGTGCGCTACGGCACCGCACCCGCCGGGCAACTGCCGCCCATGCTGGAGGGCAAGGACCTGACGAAGTTTATGGGCCAGTTGAATGAGTACCTGGGTACCTTCGACAAGGCTGACAAGCGCTTCCGCAACGACCGCGTCACCAGTGCCGTTGCCGAGCTCTTCGCGCACGAGGGCAAAGATCCCGCCCACCGCGCCGACTTCGAAAACACGGACAAGCTTGCAGAACTCGCCAACCGGCTCAAGGCCATGGCAAAGGAGTTTCAGTTCAAGAGCGTCGGCAGTCCCATTCGTGACGAGGAGCACGGCACCTGGTCGCTCGAGTATATCGACGCACAGGGCGCACACCGCCGTGTCGACTTTGCGTCCGTAAACTCGCCGGAGATGCGGATGATGCTCAGCAAATACGCCGCCATCGCCGAGTACCTGAAGCCGCCTTTCCTCATTGAATACATCCAGAAAACCGGCAGCAAGGCCGAGATCGCCGCGGCGGACGAAGCCGAAGAAGTTACCGAGACCGAAGGCGTTACCGACGTGATTGCCGCCGCACCTGGAACCGCGACCGAGGTGAAAGGGACCAAGCGCGCACCCAAAGCCGGCCAGGACCCGGTCGAAAAACAGACAGCGCGTGAACTCTTCGAGTACGTCATCGAGCAGGGCAAGAAGGAGTACCAGGTTCAGCGCTACAAGGGTCTTGGCGAAATGACGGCCGAACAGCTGTGGGAGACCACCATGGACCCCGAACGCCGGACGCTACTCCAGGTCAAGCTTGAAGATATTGCCGCGACGGAAGAAATCTTCACCACGCTGATGGGCGAAGATGTCGAAGCACGCCGAAAGTTCATCGAGGAAAATGCGCTTGATGTAAAAAACCTGGATATCTAGCACGGCCGACGATGACCTGAAGGACACGCGGCCTTAATTCGTCGAACGGCGCCGGGTGTACCTGGTCCTACTTACCTGGCTGTCCGGCCCTGGCTGTCCGGCCCTCGCTGTCCGGCCCTGGTTCCTGTGCCCTTCAGCACCGGTGGAGCACCCTCTGCGAGGGCGCTCCACCGGTTGCCGATCGAATTCTTCTCAACGTGCCTACTTTGAGAAGCTGTCGACATTGCTCTTATCCACCAGCGACGTGCCTGTGTCGACAAAGCTCGGGTAGGTGCCATGCGGGTTTGCATCGTTGTGGCCCGAGAACGTCTTGATCCCGTCTTCATGCAACTGTGCCAGCGCCTTCATTCCCACATAGCCCATCGTCCAGGGCTTTTGCGAGATGGTCGCCTTTACATCGCCGCTCTTCACCAGGCCCAACACTTCGGCGCTCGTGTCCATTGCAATCACACTGCGATCGCTCACATTCTGCCGCTTCAGCGCATCCGCAACATCCTTGCCGCTCACGGAATCGAGCGAAACAAAGGCATCCACCTTGTCTGCGCCGGTGCGCGCCAGGTACTCGCGCGTCTTGTCAAAAGCTGCGCCGGAATCGCCCTTGATGTCGAACACATCCACGATCTTGATTCCGGGATGGGTGGACAAACCATCCACGTAGCCCTTCAAACGCTCCGCAAGGTTGGGCTGCGCGGGAAAGCTGAAAAACACCACGTTTCCTTTGCCGTTCAGCAACGTGACAAGCTTTTGCGCACCAAGGTGGCCCGCCTGAAAGTTATTGGTGCCGATAAAGAACAGGCGCGAGCTTTCGGGTGCATCGGAGTCCACCGTAATGATCGGGATGCCCGCACGCGTGGCGCTGTCGATCTCCGGTCGCATGCGCTGGGCATCCACGACAGACACCAGGATGCCGGCAGGTTTGGCATCCGCGGCTTTCTTGAACGCGTCCGCCTCGGCAGCCGCGTCATCTCCCTCCGGGCCCACCATCTCCGTCGTCACAATGTATTCGGCCCCTGCTTTTTGAAAGCCTTCGTTGGCCGCCTTCCAATAGGGCACCTTGGTGTTTGCCGCGACGAGAAAGTATTTTTCCGACTTGGAATGCCGTTCACACCCGGTTATTCCGCTGACCACCAATGCCAATGCCACTGTTTTCGCGACCGTACGCATGCCTTTCACCTCGCAGACCCTTCGTAGGGGACTAAAGGCGAAATTGTACGACAGTCCTGCTTGAAAAGAGGATGGCTGTTTTTTGTTTCGGCAAATCCTCGCTATGTCAACCAGCAACCATCGTGCAGAAGTGGCTTTGGGTGGTCCTTACACACTTGACGAGCCACGTCGGCTTTGTCCATCGGTGCTCGTGCCTACCGCTCCTACTTCACGTGTTTGTTCTTGTCCGGCCGGAGAGCTCGCAGCAGTTGTAGATCGTCCGTATCCCCGGAGAGCTCCCAGATCATCGTGCCCCCAAGCCCCTGCTCGCTCGCATACGTCACCTTGGCATGCAGCGAAACGGTATCGTCGAACGTCAGGAAATTATCGCCGTCATAGATCCACGGCGACAGCGATACGGGATCGCGATACAGCTTGGCATGCGGTGTTGCCGCCAGCAGCGCGGTCGCCGTCGACTGGTTCCGGTTCCCGCGTAGGGGATCACCCTTTGCCAGCAAACCATGTGTCCCGCCGTCGGACACGTTGTGCCATTGGTAGGCATAGAACGGCACGCCCAGCAGCAATTGCCGTGCGGGCGCACCGGCGGCCAGGTATTGCTGAATGACCGTGGCAACTGTTGCCGTGCCGGGATCGTTCGCGCGCAGCGGCGCCACAAAGCCCGTCGTGTGGCTCCACGGACCCTCAAAGTCATACGTCATCACGCCAATCTGGTCGACCGTCGCAGCCACCCGCTTCCAGTCGATGGGCGCAATGCTTTTCGTATTGGCGCTGCTTGCAATGGAAATGGTCAGGCCTGGCCGCACCGCGCTCAGCTGTCGCCTAAACTCCGCCAGCAGCGCATAAAAGTCCTCCGCGTGCGCGGCATTCGGGTACTCCCAGTCCACGTCGATGCCATTGAAAACACTGCCCATCTCCACCCCGGGTGCCAAATGCCCCTCGATGTACTTCTGCATGCACGACCGCACAAATGCCACGCGATGCTCGGCTTTCGCGGCCTCCTCAAATGCTGCCTGCTTGGCCTCGATAGAGATCATCAATCGCATTCCCGGATACAGCGCATGCAGCAGCTGCATCTGGTGCAGGTTGCCGCGCAGCGGCGCATTTAGCGCATCGGCCTTCCCGTCGATGCTGTCGGCTGCGGCAAAGGCCATGGTCATGTCGGCCTGCGGATCGGCAATCGCGCACTGATTGTTCTGGATCGCACTTTGGGCATAGTCGATCTGTGTCAGCAGATGGATTGCACCGGAACGCACCAGGTCGCGCGGCAGAAAGCGATGGTCGTACACGCCCCATTGCGGAAAATAGCCGACCACCTGCTCGCGCGTGGCGACACCCGGCACAGGCTGCTCACGGGTGTGCGCTGCCGTCTGGGCGCAGGCCGAAAAGGAGAGGGCAAGCATCAGGAACGCAAACAATCCGTGTCGTCGCATGTCTGTTCTTTGGACGATTGCACGTGTCGATCCGCAGCACACACGGCTCACAAGGAATCGCATCTGCTCGTAACGCCGCAGATAAGCCTTCTTGCCCTGCCTGACACTCCACCGCCAGAGAACGAATCCGGTCGCGCGAGTGCACGGCCGAAGGCTGCACTTGGTCCAGGCTTCCTGCCTGCGGAGTTCCGACCCTGTACCGGACGGGATCGAAATCCGTTCGCAACGGCACACGATACAGTGGGACGCATGATTGATCGACGGGAGTTTCTCTCACGCTGCAGCGCCGCCGGCCTGGCACAAACGTTGTTACCCGGTGCCCTGCTTGCCCTCGCCGCACCACGAACATCGTTGGCGGGCCCTGTCACAGCCATGCCACCCATTGCCGGTATGACTGCAATCACGGTCGAAATGCTGGAGGCTGCCGCTGCCGTCGCCGGTCTTACCCTCACGCTCGAGCAGCGGCAAATGATGCTGGAGGGCGTCCAGGGCAACCGCGACAGTCTCACCGCCCTGCGTCATCTGGACCTGCCCAACGCCGTTGCTCCCGCGGTTGTTTTCGATCCTCGTCCCGCCGGCTTTGTGATGCCCCGCTCCGGGACCATGGGTGAGGTCCAGCCTGTGGCCTCCAAACACATCAGGGCCACCCCCGTCGACTTCGTGCAGCAGCAGCCGTCGCCGGCCCATACCGCAGACCGGTTAGACGAACTCGCCTTCGCCTCCATCGAGCAGCTTGGCACAGCCCTGCGCAGCCGCCACACCACCTCCGTCGACCTCACCAGGATGTACCTGCAACGCCTGCGCCGCTTCGACCCGCAACTCCATTGCGTCATCACGTACCTCGACGATCGTGCTCTGGCTCAGGCAGCACAGGCCGATCGTGCCATTGTCGCTGGCCACGTGCGCGGCCCGCTGCACGGCATCCCGTGGGGTGCGAAGGACCTGTTGGCTGTCCGCGGCTATCCGACAACCTGGGGCGCGGCCGGCTTCGAGGCACAGCACTTCGACGAAGACGCAACAGTCGTGCAACGGCTGGATGCAGCGGGTGCCGTGCTCCTTGCAAAATTGTCGTTAGGCGCGCTCGCGCAGGGTGATGTCTGGTTCGGGGGCAGAACGCGCAATCCCTGGAATGTCGCACAGGGCTCGAGCGGCTCCTCCGCCGGCTCCGCAAGCGCGGTCAGCGCCGGCTGTGTCGGGTTTGCCATCGGGTCAGAGACGCTGGGCTCCATCTCGTCACCCTCGACGCGGTGCGGCGTCACCGGCTTTCGGCCCACGTTCGGCCTGGTCCCGCGTACTGGTGCCATGGCGCTCAGCTGGTCCATGGACAAGCTCGGTCCGATCGCCCGCAGCGCCACCGATGCCGCGTTCGTGCTCGCCGCCATCCACGGCCCTGACGGGCGCGACCTCGCCGTGCAGCAGGCGCCATTTGATACGGTTTCTCTGGCCGCACCACAAACCCTGCGCGTCGGCTACGTGGAAAGTGCCTTCGCTGTCCCGGTTCAGCGCCTTCCCGCCGCAGATGCCGCCAGGCCCGAAGCCGACGCACACTCCGCCGCAAAAACCAGGCAGGAGCGCCTGCAGGAGCAGCACGCGCACGAGCGCCGTCTGTACGACAACCGTTACGAGCGTGCGGCCCTCGAAGCGCTTCGCAAGCTGGGCGTCCAGCTGGTGCCGATCAAGTTGCCCGACCTCCCATACGACTCCATCTCTCCTTTGCTCGAAGTTGAGGCCGCGGCCGCTTTCGATGAGCTCCTGCGCAGCGGACGCGACGCCCTGCTGACCGCGCAGGGGCCCAGCGACTGGCCCAACCTGTTCCGTACCGCGCGCCTGTACAGCGGCGTCGACTATGTGCAGGCCATGCGTGCCCGCTCCGTGCTCATTGCGCAGATGAGTCGGATCTTCGCCACCGTCGACTTCATCGTCACCCCCAGTGGCGGCGCACAGCTGGTCGCGACGAACCTTTCCGGTCATCCTGCCTGCATCGTTCCGAATGGCCTGCGTGGGAACGACGCACCGCAAACACCAGACACCGAGGACGGGGGCTCCGACAATGTGGGCGGCCCCGGCACGCCGGTTAGCCTTACCTTTCTTGGCCGGCTGTACGATGACGCTCGCCTGATCGCGTTTGCCAACCTCTACCAGCAGAAAACCGGTTTCCACCTCGCCCATCCACCCAACTTCCTCTAGCCTGCAGAAAGGGCTTTTTTCCACACCAGCGGCTGCCGGCGCATCAGCGGCCGCCGGCCATCGCCTGCCGGCGGTCGTCGCTGCCGGTGCACCTCAGCTTCGCTACACACTGCGCTCCAGGGTGGCGGCCCCTGGCTCCAAGCTGTCGCGTGTGTTCTTCTGCACGGCAATTGCTGCAAACAGGCTCAGCAGGTACGCCATTGCAAAAAAGCCCTTCTCACTCGGTGTAAGGCTCGCATTCCAAAGACCCACAGCCAGCAGAACAATGGTCAGCAACACAGAAAACCAGCTCAGCCCGTAGTAAATGCCGGTCACCGGGATGCCTTCCAGCCGGTCTCGCACGCTCTTCTGCACACTCACCGCAGAGAACAAGCCATACATGAACAGGGTGAAGTAAAAGCCTTTTTCACTCAGCAGCATGCCCGACCGCGCCAGGCCCACCAGAAAGGCAAGGCCACCGGCAAGCAACGCCGTCCAGGACGCGGCAACAAAGGCAAACGTGGGTTTCTTCAACAAGACCACAGGTTGTGCAGGCATCATTTCATCCTCGGCGTGCATGGGATCAACGGCTGCGGAGAATGCTAGCATCACGCCATGTCGGCATTCCTCGTCGCTCGCGACCTGACCAGGCGTTATGGCGCGGCAACCGTCGTGGACGGCGTGAGCCTGTCGGTTGCGCGGGGAGAAATCCTTGGCCTTGTGGGCGAAAGCGGCAGCGGTAAAAGCACCGTTGCACGCATGCTGTTACGCCTCATCGAATCTTCTTCAGGCACTGTGACCTTCGATGGCATCGACCTGCTCGCGGCGTCCAGCACCGACCTTCGCAGGCTCCGGCGGCGCATGGGCATCGTCTTTCAGGACCCGTTCGCCGCCCTCAATCCACGCATGCGTGTCCGTCAGATTCTGGAGGAGCCCTTCCTGATCCATCGCGACGAACGTCTGCGCGGCAACGCCCTGCAGCATCGCCTGCGCGCCTTGCTCGATGAGGTCAACATGCCCGAGTCCGCGCTGAACCGGTATCCGCACGAGTTCAGCGGCGGTCAGCGGCAGCGCATCAACATCGCCCGTGCACTCGCCCTCCGGCCAGATTTCCTTGTGCTCGACGAGCCGGTAAGCGCGCTCGATGTTTCGGTCGGCGCCCAGGTCATCAACCTGCTGCGTGAACTGCAGCGCTGCCACGGGCTCACCTGCCTCATGATCTCGCATTCCATGCCCCTGGTCCGCTATCTGTGTGATCGCGTTGCCGTGCTCGAACGCGGCCGCCTTGTTGAGACCGGAGATGTGCTGCAGGTCTGCGAGCACCCACGCGAGCCCTACACCCGGGCGCTGATCGCCGCCACGCCGGAGTTCGATCCCGGGTACGCCGTCCATCAGGCATGCTCGCCGGTAAACTAGCCTCATGACTCATGAAGGCATTCGCATCGTCAGCCTGGATGACGCGCGGCGCGAGGCCCAGGCCGAGCAACCGCTGCCGCCCGAGGCAATTACGCCGGCGAAGGTACAGGTGGAGCTCACCAGCGGAACCGGCGTCTCCATAGACTGGAAGGACGGCCACCATTCCCGATGGACATTTGCCTTTCTGCGCGATGCATGCCCCTGCGCTACTTGCCACGAAGCCAGGGAAGCCGACGGCCGCCTGCCCGGCGAACCAAAGCTCGTTCCGCAGCAGATTTTCCCCATCTACACGGCACCCGCACGCCCACTCAGCGCAGAGCCCATCGGTCGCTACGCCATCAAATTTAAGTGGAACGATGGTCATGAGAGTGGCATCTACGCGTGGGAGTTTCTGCGTCGATTACAACAGTGAGAACGACTTTGACCGAAGTGCAAACGACGCCTGACCCGACACCCCTGACCACACTGGAAGCAAAGCTGCAGCCGCTCTCCCTTCAGCTTGCCGCCCACCCGCTCTATGGCGCCCTGCAGAACGTGACGCATCTCCGAATCATCATGGAAGCCCATGTCTTCGCCGTGTGGGATTTTATGAGCCTGCTCAAAGCTCTGCAGCGCGGCCTTACCTGCATCGATGTGCCGTGGACGCCATCGGCGTTGCCGGAAAGCCGGCGCCTCATCAACGAGATTGTGCTCGGCGAAGAAAGCGACGTGTTCGAGGGCAAGCCGCTGAGCCATTTTGAGATCTACTGCATGGCCATGCGGCAGTGCGGCGCTTCGACCGGTGCCGTGGATGCCATGCTGCAGCACCTGCGTGAGGGTGCCACGGTAGAACGTGCGCTCGCTCAGGGCAACGCACCACTTCCCGCTCAGGCTTTCGTGTGGGATACGTTCTCGCTGCTCAACGAGGGCAAGCTGCACGTCACCGCGGCCGCGTTCACCTTTGGCCGCGAAGACCTCATCCCCGAGATGTTCAAAGGGTTTGTGCGCGACCTGAACCAGCAGCTGCACGGCTCCGTGACCAACTTTCTCTGGTACCTGGAGCGTCACATCGAAGTCGATGGCGAAGAGCACGGCCCCATGGCCCTGCGCATGATCGCCGAGCTCTGCGGAACCGATGCGACCAGGTGGGCCGAAGCCGAACGTGCCGCCATCTTTGCCCTTCAATCGCGCCTGCGCTTTTGGGACGGCATCCTGGCCCTGGTCACACAACAGCAGACGCCGCTTACTGCTGTGTAATCTTTGCTGCACGGTTCTTCTCAAAGGTCACGTCTACCGGCTTGCCGTTGCCCTGGTAGCTCACGGTACGCTCGCCCTTCTCGTCGCCGCTCACCTTCGTAATCTGTCCCAGCGCAAGGTTGGCCTGGAACTCATTCATGCCCTGCAGCGGCGTGTGCTCGTCTACCGCGTGCCAGATCTCTGCGGGCCACAAGTACAGGGTGTGCGGGTCATCATAGTAAAACTTCTGGTCGGCAACGATGTTGTCCTGCTTGCCTTCCGACGTGCCCACCTGTGTTGCCAGCAGCGCTTTCGGGTCGCTCGGTTTGTGGAACAGCATGACCAGCCAGGCGTCGGCCGTGTGGTCCTGCGGTGTCTTCTGGGAGACGAAGCGAACCACATCCAGCGGTTCCGCTCCTTTCAGGAAAGCAATCGGGGTCAACAGGTCCGCGCCCTTCGCTGACCCGGCGTAATACACCGTTTCACCGCCTGCCTGCACCCATACCCGTTTGCCGTCCAGCTGCTGCAGGTCAGCCAGTGTTGCCGCGTGCAGGTTGCGTGGAAACACCAGGTCGTCGCGCGTCAGGTGCGTGTCCGGCACCGTATCCTGTGCTCCTGCGGCAGGTGCATGGTGCGCACGATACACAAAGTACACGCGGACGGCGATCGCCAGCAGCATCACTGCCGTCAGCCCCAGCAGCAGGTTGCGCATCGTGTTGTCTTTGGGTTGTTCTTCGTCCAACGCCATCGTTGTCTCCCCTGTTTCAGTCCACCGGCTCTGCCGTGCCATACGCATTTGCCGCCAGTAGTTCCTCGGGTTTAAGCGTATCTACCTCACGCAGGGCAGGGAAGAACACGCTCCACAACCCCGTCACCAGCATGGATCCGATGCCGCCATAAATCACTGCCCGTACCGCGCCAAACCAGTGTGCCGTCAACCCACTCTCAAACTCGCCGAACTCGTTCGACGTTCCAAGAAAAATCCAGTTCACCGCGCTCACACGCCCGCGCATCTCCGCCGGTGTGCCCAGCTGCAAAATGGAGCTGCGCACGATCACACTCACGTTGTCGCTGGCGCCAATGATCGCCAGCATCACCAGCGAGAGCGGAATCGACTTGGACAGGCCGAAGCCAATGGTCGCTGCGCCAAAAATCGCCACACACACCAGCATCAACTTGCCCGCGCCATGCTGAATCGGCCGCCGCGCCAACACCACCGAGATCAGCAGGGCACCCACCGCCGGTGCGGCGCGTAGCATGCCCAGGCCACGTGGCCCGGCATGCAGAATGTCCTGCGCGAAGATCGGCATCAGCGATGCCGCGCCACCCAGCAGCACCGCAAACATATCCAGCGAGATCGACCCCAACAGCAGCCGCGCGCGCCGCACATAGTGAATGCCTGCCAACATCGTCGCCACGGTAAAGGCTTTCTTTTCACGTGCCTCGTCTCGCGGCGTAATGCCGCTCACCAGCACCAGGAACGCAACCAGCGTCGCCACCGTCACCAGATAGACCAGGGGTGCCCCGTTTAACCGCGCAAAGCCACCCGGCAACGCCAGCGTAAACAGCAACCCACCCAGCGCGGGTCCGCTGATGTTCGAGGTCTGAAAGATCGCCGACCCCCACGTCATTGCATTCACGAAGCCTTCTTTTGGCACCAGTGACGGCAACAGCGCGGCGCTCGCCGGCCCGGAGAACGCACGGCCCACGCCAACAAAGAACAGGGTGCCGTACACGGCCCACACGTTTCGACTGCCCGTGTAGGCCAGCCAGAACAGCACAAGCGTGCAGAGCAGTTGCACCACGTAGCACGCCAGGATCAACAGCTTGCGGTCGTACCGGTCTGCCGCATGCCCGGCCGGCAGCACAAACAGCACCCCGGGCAAAAACAGTGCAAGCCCTGTCGCTCCCAGCAGCAGCGCCGAATGCGTGATCTGGTAGATCTGCCAGGCCACCGCGATCGATTGCGCCTCGGCCCCAAGAATGACCAGAAAGCGCGCCAACTGGTAGTTGCGAAAGCTGCGCGACCGAAAGGCTGCATGGCTTGAAGCGTCGGAAACTCCGGGTTCTGAATCGGTAGGCATTGTTTCCCTATAATGGTGACACAGCCGGGGACCCACGGCGTGGCAACAGCTTGTGCCCTCTTTCGTTGCGCACAGTCACAATCTCAACCCACCCATCCAGGAGAACCCATGATTTCGACCAAGGGCTACGCCGCCCAGAATGCCACCACGCCACCCGCCCCATTTGCCTATGAGCACCGCGATCCCGGCCCCAGCGACATCCTGATTGACATTAATTTTTGTGGGATCTGCCACTCCGACATCCACCAGGCTCGCAATGAATGGCAGAACGCCCTCTACCCCATGGTGCCCGGCCACGAAATCGTCGGCAAGGTTGCGGCCGTTGGCGACAAGGTCACCAAGTTCAAGGTAGGCGACACCGCCGCCGTCGGCTGCATGGTCGATAGCTGCCGCGAGTGCGCCAGCTGCAAGGCCGGCGAGGAGCAGTACTGCGACCGCCAGCAGACCGTCTTCACCTACAACAGCAAAGACAAGCAGGGTAACCTGACGTTTGGCGGCTACGGCAATCACATCGTGCTCGATGAAGCCTTCGCCCTGCATGTTCCAGGCAACCTCGACCCTGCAGGAGCAGCACCTCTGCTCTGTGCCGGCATCACCACCTACTCCCCGCTCAAGCATTACAAAATCGGCCCCGGCAGCAAGGTTGGCGTGATCGGTCTCGGCGGTCTTGGCCACATGGGGCTCAAGTTCTCGCACGCATTCGGCGCACACACCGTCCAGTTCACCACCAGCTCCAACAAGATTGAGGATGCCAAAAAGCTCGGTGCCGATGAAGTCATCCTCACAAAGGAAGAGAACTGGCACGCACCCCACGTCAACAGCTTTGACTTCATCCTCGATACCGTCTCCGGCGAGCACGATCTCACTCCCTACCTTGCCCTCCTCAAACGAGACGGCACGCTCTGTACCGTCGGCCTGCCGGAAGATCCCTTCAAGGTCGCAGCATTCTCCATCATTGCCCGACGTAATTTCACCGGCTCCATGATCGGCGGCATTGAAGAAACACAGCAGATGCTCGACTTCTGCGGCGAGCACAACATCGTTTCCGACATTGAAATGACCAGCTTTGACAAGCTTGAAGAGGCCTGGGAACGGGTGATCAAGTCAGATGTGAAATATCGTTTTGTCCTCGATCTGAAAACGCTCGACGTCTGAGTCGCCATCGCTTCGGGAATCACTCAGGACGGCCCGGGCCGCAACTCCCCGCCGGTTTTTGGTCTGGCACTCCACCACATCGGCAATCTTCAGGCATGCGGGTTTCGGGAGACCATGCCTCTGTGCAGACCGTCGCTCGAGGACTACGATTCCAGCTCGGCCGAGATCGTGTACTCTCCCTCGCTGCGGTCCCACGCAATCGTGAGCATGTTCGGCTGGCAGCATACCTGGCAATCTTCGACGTACTGCTGGCGTGACCCGCCACTCTCGTCGACCGTAGTTTCCACCCAGCTATAGCACGCGGCGCATTGAAAGTGTGCGGCATGCATGGGCTAGGTTCGGTACTCGCGGTAGTGCACGATCTCCGAAAAACCGATCCACAGATCCAGTACCCCAAGACCGCTTACCAGGCCGCGCACCGGTCCCTGGATCAGCCAGTGGTGCAGCCGGGGAAAGCCGAGTAGCAGGCTATTGTGGTCCCACATGTCTTTCCACCATGGCAGGTACACCAGCAGCCCACCAAGGTATAGGCAGAACACCACCAGCATTGCCAGCGACAAACGCTGCAGCCAGATGGGTGCTGGCTGGTGCGCGGTGTCGAGTCGCATCGCAGTCGGGGCAGGTTCGATGGGCGTCGAAGCGGGTGTGGCAAACGGGAGCTTCGACTGCGCAGGCATCTGAATCTACGGTAGCAGAGCCACCCCACTCGGTTCCGGCGGCGGGTGTCGAATTGTTGCCGGAGGCCAAACTGCCTTGCCTTTTTTGGACGTGCGGCCTACACCCGCTTCGCAGACGCGCAGGAGGAGTGTAACGGATCAAACGCTTGCTTCCCTTAACGAACGAAGAAAGAACAAACAGGAGCCGCCGTTCTGCCTGTCCAACAGAAAACCCCGGAACTCGTAAGAGCCCCGGGGCTAAATCCTTCCAAGCCTACGCCTCGACCAGCTGCTTGCTGCCGCGCGACCGGCGGTTTGCCTGCAAAATCTTCTTCCGCATCCGCAGGCTTTTTGGAGTCACCTCAACGACTTCGTCATCGGCAATGAACTCGATGCACTGCTCGAGCGTGAGTTGCTTGAACGGCACAAGGCGCAGGGCATCATCAGCGCTGGACGCGCGCATATTCGTCAGCTTCTTTTCGCGGACGCAGTTCACATCCAGGTCGTTGTCGCGGCTGTTCTCGCCCACGATCATGCCTTCGTAGACCTCGATGCCTTCCCCCATAAACAGGGTGCCGCGCTCCTGCAGGCCGTTCAACGCGTACGTTGTCGTTACGCCATTGCGGTCGCTGATCAGCGTGCCATTCAGCCGCGCTGGAATCTCGCCCTGGTACGGCATGTAGCCGTCGAACAGGGTATTCATCACAATGGTCCCGCGCGTTTCCGTCAGCATCTCGCTGCGCAGGCCAATCAGGCCACGCGACGGCACCTTGAACTCCATGCGGATACGGCCCTGACCGTGCATCTTGACCATCTCGCCCTTGCGAGGTCCAAGCTTCTGGATGACCGTTCCGGCAAACTCTTCCGGCACGTCGATGGTCACGTATTCCACCGGTTCCATCAGCGAACCTTCAATGCGGCGGGTCACAATCTCCGGACGGCCGACCATGAGCTCAAAGCCCTCGCGGCGCATCATCTCAATCAGCACGGCAAGTTGCAGTTCGCCGCGGCCAAGCACCTTGAAGGTGTCTGGCGAACCCGTATCTTCCACGCGGATCGAGACGTTTGTCTGCAGTTCCTTGTCCAGCCGCTCTCGCAGGTTCCGGCTCGTCACATACTGGCCTTCACGTCCGGCAAATGGCGAGTTGTTGACCGAGAACTGAATCGCAATTGTCGGCTCGTCGATGACGATTGGCGGCAGTGGCGACGGGTTCTCCAGTCCGGTGATCGTCTCCCCAATGGTCAGGCCGCTCACACCCGCAACGGCGATGATGTCGCCCGTCGTGGTCTCTTCAATGTCGGTCCGCTTCAACCCGCTGAAGCTGAACAGCTTCGTTATCTTTACGGCCTGCAGCGTCCCATCCAGCTTGGCGATGTTCACCATCTCGCCATTTTTCAGCGTGCCGTTAAAAACACGCGCAATTCCCAGGCGGCCGAGATAGTCGCTGTAATCCAGGTTTGTGACCAGCACTTGCAGCGGGCCCTCCGGATCACCCGTTGCTGGCGCAATGGCTTTCTCGATGGTCTCAAACAGGGGCTGCAGGTTTTCGCCCGCAACGGCCATGTCCAGCGTCGCCGTTCCGGCCTTGCCGTTCGTGTAAACGACCGGGAAATCCAGCTGGTCTTCCGCCGCATCTAGGTCGATGAACAGGTCGTACACTTCGTTCAGCACTTCCTGCACCCGTGCGTCCGGGCGATCGATCTTGTTGATCACGAGAATGGGCGTCAGCTTCGCTGCCAGCGCTTTCGACAGCACAAAGCGCGTCTGCGGCAGCGGACCCTCTGATGCATCCACCAGCAGCACAACGCCGTCCACCATCTTCAGCGCGCGCTCCACCTCACCGCCAAAGTCGGCGTGTCCCGGCGTGTCCACGATGTTGATTTTGCCGTCCCTGTAGTGCACCGCGGTATTCTTTGCCAGGATCGTGATGCCGCGCTCGCGCTCTAGGTCGTTGGAATCCATCACCCGGTCCGTCACGGCCTCGTTGGCGCGAAAGGTACCGCTTTGCCGCAGCATGGCATCCACAAGTGTTGTCTTGCCATGGTCGACGTGGGCGATGATGGCGATATTGCGAATCGTATTGCTCACAAAAGTGTGTCCCGTCTTTACCGAAAGAATGTGTGTTGCCCGCCGTCGCAGCCCCGCAGAGGGCGCAACGATTCCCGGCACCGGGTACACGTGCGCAAGGCAATACCTTAAGTCTACAGGAGCGGTGTGCGAAGCGAAAAGGCGGCAGCGGCGGCACATGCCCGCTCCGTTGCGGAAAGGGCTTGTACCGTCGAAATCGTCACGCTATAAAGGCACATCTCCCGAAGACCCTTCTCCCCGGTTCCAGCGTTTGGGGCGGAGCAGAAAGCAGAGCACCATGCCGAAGTTTCAGCAGACGCGGATCAACGAGACTCTGGCGGAAATCGTTCAAATGGAAGCCAATGGGCAGTTGCAGTATGGCAGCCACGCCATCAGCGACGGATTGCGCACATTGCTGACGGCGTTGAGCCCCGTCGACAGAAACCTGTTGAACGAAGGACTGAAGCGGGGTGACTATACCAACTCCGGCCCCGGCATCACCGCCTGGGGCGCGCAACACGCGCAGATAAACACCGCGCGCACCAACGAAAAGAAGGAGCGTGCGCTGCACCGCGCCCTGCTTATGACGCTTGCGTTAAAGTCTACCCAGCCCTTCGCGGCGGCGGTGCAAACGGCCATCGGCCTGGTGCTGGGCATGCGCAACGCCGTTGGCGCACCCGGCTCCGACCAGCGTGTGGCTGAGTTAAAGAGCAGGCTGCAGCATGAGGTGCATGATCTGAACGCGGCCCTCGGCATGGTGCAGCAAATGGTCATGGAGCAGGGCTTTACCGGCTGGGACACCACAAAGTATCGCGCTCCCCTGCGGCCCGGTTGTGCTATTGGTCAGCGCGGCACCAACGGTCCAGGAACTCTGGGCTGCTTCGTCCGCGATGCCGCAGGCTCTATCTACATCCTGTCGAACCTGCATGTGCTCAAACAGGCCGGCGTGGGGTTGGGCGATGCGGAAATTCTGCAGCCTGCGCACCTTACCGGCGGGTCGTATACCGACGTCGTCGCCGACTACGTGGATGGGGAACCCCTGCTTGACGCCTCCATCGCACGGGTACGTGCGGGCATCCAGGTCACGCAAGAACTGCCGGGACCCACCGGCTTTACCATTTCCGGGACAACACAGGCATACCAATGGCAGCTTGTGAAAAAGTTAGGTTGCGCCACGGGGTTCCGACGCGGCGAGATTTCGCGTGCGTTGCCCTACGTGCAGCCGATGCCCAGACCCGGCTTTACCGTGCTGAACAACGCAATCGAGATCACGCGCGATGGCAATCTCGATACGGTCGATCTCGGCTTCCAGTTGCAGGGCGACTCCGGTACCATCCTGTGCGACCTGCAGGGCCGCGTAATCGCTCTGATGAGCTTGGGCGGCGGCAGCAAGCAGCAAACCGGCATCGCCGTGCTGATTGACCCCATTCTCCAGCGGTTCAACGTCACCATTCTTGGACCGGGACTTCACACTGCGATGTAGCTGCGCAGACGCCCCGCGCGCCATCATCTAAACTAGATTGCAATGTCGCCCGTAGCCCAGCCACCGCGCCCCAGCATGGAACTCAAGCCCGCCACGCGGCCCATGCCCCTTCGCCGGCGCGCGCGTCTGGCCCGCCTCCGCCTGCGCGAACTCGCCTCCATCGGCTGGGCTCTGTTGCACACCTCGCACCCCTACATGGCGCAGATCGTGCCCATGCGCCGCTGCAACCTGGCCTGCACGTACTGCAACGAGTTCGACAACCACTCCGACCCCGTGCCGCTGGCCGAAATGGAACGCCGCATCGACGAGCTTGGCCGCATGGGTACCTCCGTGATCACCATCTCCGGCGGTGAACCCACGCTACACCCGGACCTCGACGCCATCATTGCCCGCATCCGCCACAACGGTGCCATCGCCGGCATGATTACCAACGGCTACAACCTCAATCGCGATCGCATTGAACGGCTGAATAAGGCCGGTCTCGATCACCTGCAGATCTCCATCGACAACGTCCAGCCAGACGCTGTCTCCAAAAAATCGCTCAAGGTCCTCGACCAACGCCTCGTCTGGCTGGCGGAGTTCGCCGACTTTCACGTCAACATCAACTCCGTGGTCGGCGGCGGCATTGCGCATCCTGAAGACGCCTACACCGTCTCCTCCCGCGCCCTTTCGCTTGGCTTTTCGTCCACCATCGGCATCATCCACGACGGCTCCGGCCAGCTCAAATCGCTCGGTGGCGAAGAGCGTACCGTGTGGGAGCGCGTCCGTAAAATGACCCGCCGCTCCTACTCCCGCTTTAACGGCTTTCAGGAAGCCATCGCGAACGGCATGCCCAACGACTGGCGCTGCCGTGCCGGCTCCCGCTATCTCTACATCTGTGAGCAGGGCCTGGTCCACTACTGTTCTCAGCAGCGCGGCTACCCTGGCACGCCCATCGCCAGCTATGGCAAAGCCGACATCCAGCGTGAGTTCCTCAGCGAAAAGGGATGTGCCCCCAACTGCACCATCTCCTGTGTCCACCAGGTCAGCTACATCGATCACTGGCGCGGTGCACAGGTCCCGCATCCGCCTCGGCCCTCAGCGCCGAACAGTGGCCACGGCAGCGGCCATGGCGACCTCGTTCAGATTGGCTGAAACTAGACCCCGGCTTGATCATGCCCCCTGTTCCGCGACAGCGCAGGTTCCTCCACTCACTTCCAGCCTGTCCCGGACCGAAAATCAGCCTCCCGCATCTCAAGTTCAGGAGGTTGTTATTCCATGAAGAACAATATTGCTGCAATGGTCGGGCTTGCTTTCCTGTTGACCGCGGTCGCGCTGCCTGGCACCGCCGCACATGCGCAAACCGGCACAGCCCAGGTCAGTCCTGCACCGGCGGCGCCCCAAACCACACAGAGTGAGCAGGATCAGCTCAAAAAAGAAGAGAAGGCAAACCAGGAGCAGGCTAAGTCTGAGAAGGCACAGCGCAAGGCGCTCAAGCAGCAGGACAAAGCCGCAAAAGCCGCGAAAAAGGCCGGCACGGCAGCACCCACGGCACCTTCCGCCCAGTAACGCAGGTCGCTCTTAAAGCTCTGCGGAGGCCTGCCAGATCCAGGTTGGCGAAGCTCGGCCAGCAGAACCGGAAGACCGATCAAACCGCGACAACCGTGTCGTAGGAAGAGCGATCACCGAAGACTCCGACAGTATAAAACCCCGCCATGGGCGGGGTTTTCTACTGCGCGAGAAGACGCTGAATCGCCTATCGACGCGCCGAAGTCCGAACGGCATGCGGCGCGGATGTTCCCTTTGTCTGCGCGACGGCCGCATCCAGCACTGGAAACAACTGGTTCGCATCGCTGGAACCACCCTCATTGCCACTGATGACCTGGTACTTGGTCGGCGTCACCACCACAATGGTTGGCGTCCGGTTCACATTCAACCGTTCACCCACCTTGTAGTCCGCCTGCACCTGGGCAGACAGGGCGCCACTCGGGTCTACAACAAACGGCATGCTCTGCCCATGTTGCTGCATGAACCGTCGTGTAAAGTTCTGCAGGTCATCCTTGCTGCCAATGGAAATCTGCTGGGCAAACAGGGCTGTGCGGTACTCATCTGCAAGTTGCGGGCTCACCTTGTCCTGCAGGTAGCGCGCAAATACGGCGGCATCTCGGCTCCAGATGTGCATCTGCAGCGGAAAGTCGTACCGGACCAGCGGTACATGGTACTGCTGTGCTGCCTGCTGCTCGATCGGGTGCGAGTGTGCACAGGCCGGGCATTCCATGTCTTCAAACACAATGATGGCGACCTTTTGACCCGCCGGCGGCTTCAGCATGGACGTGTCATGAAACGCGTTGGTGCCCTGCGGCTGTCCGGCAATCTGTGCCGGCATGCGGCTTGCGGCAAAGGTCAGCCCGGTCGTTAGTACAAAAGCGGCGGCGATGCGGCGTGTGGTCATTCCTTCTCCCGGCCGGGCACGTCAAGGCAGTTTCCCAGTACGCACGGCACTCTACATACTAGACGCCGTGCCACGCCGAACGTCGCATGCGCCGTGCCGGGGAGCCGGCATTCTGTTCGAAATCAGTTCCGGTCCAAGTTTCCGCAACCACCGGCGGCGTACATGAATCTATTGGGGCAGACAACAACATTCGGCAGGGTAGGGGAGCAAGCGCAGTTGCGTATAGGGCACGCCAGCAGACGCAGTCGACGAATCCGTGGTTTGGGCCGAGCAATTGCCTGCCTTTTCGCCACCGCCTCCATCGCGTATGTTGCGCGCGCGCAGGCGGCAGATCCGGTCCAGTTGCCTACCCTCGCCC
>CAXUHM010000027.1:37290-45271 GCA_964250935.1 uncultured Terriglobus sp. | reverse complement strand
TGCGCGAAGTGGCCTCGAAGACCAACGACATCGCCGGCGACGGCACCACCACCGCGACCGTGCTGGCGCAGTCCATCGTCCGCGAGGGCCTGAAGGCCGTTGCCGCCGGCATGAACCCGATGGACCTCAAGCGCGGCATCGACAAGGCGGTCGCCCTGGTCGTCTCCGAGCTCGAGAAGAACACCAAGAAGATCACCACGCCCGCCGAGACCGCGCAGGTCGGCACGATCTCGTCGAACGGCGAGACCGACATCGGCGAGATGATCAGCCAGGCCATGCAGAAGGTCGGCAACGAGGGCGTGATCACGGTCGAGGAGGCCAAGGGCATCCAGACCGAGCTCGACGTGGTCGAGGGCATGCAGTTCGATCGCGGCTACATCTCGCCGTACTTCATCACCAACGCCGAGAAGATGATCGCGGACCTGGATAACCCCTACATCCTGATCCACGAGAAGAAGCTGTCCTCGCTGCAGCCGATCCTGCCGCTGCTCGAGAGCGTCGTGCAGTCCGGCCGCCCGCTGATGATCATCGCCGAGGATGTCGACGGCGAGGCTCTGGCCACCCTGGTGGTCAACAAGCTGCGCGGCGGCCTGAAGATCGCCGCCGTCAAGGCGCCGGGCTTCGGTGATCGCCGCAAGGCGATGCTCGAGGACATCGCGATCCTGACCGGTGGCCAGGTGATCAGCGAAGACCTCGGCATCAAGCTCGAGAACGTGACGCTCGCCATGCTCGGTCGCGCCAAGAAGGTGCACATCGAGAAGGAGAACACCACGATCGTCGAGGGCGTCGGCGAGAAGGCCGACATCCAGGGTCGCTGCAACCAGATCCGCGCGCAGGTCGAGGAGACCACTTCGGACTACGACCGCGAGAAGTTGCAGGAGCGTCTGGCCAAGCTGGCGGGCGGCGTCGCGGTGATCCGCGTCGGCGGCTCCACCGAGGTCGAGGTGAAGGAGCGCAAGGATCGCGTCGACGACGCGCTGCATGCGACCCGCGCCGCGGTCGAGGAAGGCATCGTTCCGGGCGGCGGCACCGCGCTGGCGCGCGCGTCTCTGGTGCTCGCGACGATCCACCCGCTGAACGAGGACGAGAAGTTCGGCATCGAGATCATTCGCAAGGCGATCCAGACGCCGCTGCGTCAGATCGCCGAGAACGCGGGTGAGGACGGTGCGGTGATCGCCGGCAAGGTGCTCGAGAACGGCGAGTACGCGTACGGCTTCGACGCGCAGCTCGGCGAGTACAAGAACCTGATCGATGCCGGCATCATCGATCCCACCAAGGTGGTTCGTACCGCCCTGCAGGACGCGGCTTCGGTTGCCGGCCTGCTGGTCACCACCGAGGCGATGATCGCCGAGAAGCCCGAGAAGAAGGCCCCCGCGGGCGGACCTCCGGGCGGCGGCATGGGCGACATGGATTTCTGATCCACCAGCCCGCCACCGGTACGGCATCAAGGCAGAGGAGGGCGGCCCCGCGGGGTCGCCCTTCTTCGTTCATGCCGATCATGTTCCGGATGCACCGCTCATGCAGTCGTGATTGACTCACGCCAGATTTTCTGAGCCCATTACGAAACGTTATCTGGGGTACCGGACCGGGCCCGCAGGATGGAGAAGCCCGGGCGCGGTGTCTGGGCGGGATCAGGAGTTGCACGGTCAATGGCAATCGGCACCGTGAAGTGGTTCAACACCACCAAGGGCTTCGGCTTCATCATGCCCTCGGACGGTGGCAAGGACGTGTTCGTCCACATCACCGCGGTGCAGGCCGCCGGGCTGCGCGGCCTCAACGAAGGCCAGAAGGTCACCTACGAGATCGCCATGGAGCGCGGCAAGGCCGCGGCCACCAACCTCAAGCCGGCCTAGCTTCCCGCACCGGGCAGTCCGCCGGACCGCCGTCGCGAGCAGCCGTCCGCAGCGCGCAGGGTCGCGCGGATCACGGCTCGGCGGCTCGCCGAGCTCAGGCGCCCCAGGTGCCCGTGCCGTGCCGTTCCACCGTCTCCACCGAGACCGCGCCCTGCTCGCGCAGGATAGAGCTCGCCAGCTTCTCCTTCTCGGTGTCGCGAACAAGTGCCGAGAGCATCAGCGTGCCCTTGGCACCCTGCGCGTCGTGCGCTGCCTCGCGCGTGTCGGCCGCTCCCTGGAACCCCATCTGCGTCAGGCCGCCGGCACCGGCCGCCGCTGCGACCGCCGCCGCCGCCACCGGCAGCATGGCACCTCCGGTCGCGATCGAGGCCGCGGTGCCGCCGATCAGCGCGCCGGCGATGCCGAGCGTGCTGGTCATCATCGTACGCACCTGGCGGGTGTCGTGCTCGTCGGCCGGGTTCTCCGTCGCCTCCGGGTTGGCCGTGTTGGCGCGCGCATCGGGCAGGCTCAGGTCGCCGCGGTCGAAGCCGGCGCTGAGCAACGCGTAGGTCGCCTGCTGCAGCGCGCCCTCGTTCGGCAGCAACCCCTGCACCTCGCGCACCGTGCCGCCGAGGATCGGGATGGTGGTGTGGTCTTGTCCGGCGTCGCTCATCGCATTGTTCCCTGGCTTTGTCACAGATCGAACGCCGCGTGGGTGGGGAAGTTGGCGCCTCAGTTCGGCCCCGACAGGAAGCGGGCGGTCTGCGCCACCGCCTCGGCGAGCCCGGTGCGCAGCACCCGCACGCCCTCCGGCAGGCCGGAGAGCAGCCGGCTCGGCGCCCGGCGGTCGAGCAGCACGAACACGCCGCTGTCAGTGGCGGCGCGGATCAGCCGGCCGAACGCCTGGCGCAGCCGCAGCCGCGCGATACGGTCGTCGTACAGCGTCGGCGCGCCGCCGGAGAGGTGGATGCGCCGCTCGCGGTGCAGGATGTCCGGCCGCGGCCACGGCACGCGCTCGAACACCACCAGCCGCAGCGCCCGGCCGGGCACGTCGACGCCGTCGCGCATCGCGTCGGTGCCGAGCAGGCAGGAATCGATCTCGGTGCGGAACACGTCGACCAGGGTCGCATTGTCCATCGCATCCACGTGCTGCGCGAACAGGGGGATGCCGGCCTGCTCCAGAGGTTCCGCCAGCCGCTGCTGCACCTGGCGCAGGCGGCTGATCGCGGTGAACAGCCCGAGCCCGCCGCCGCCCGCGGCCAGGAACAGCGCGCGGTAGGCCCCGGCCAGCTGCTCGGGGTCGTCGTGTGCGACGTCGCCCACGATGAAGGCGCGGGTCTGCCGGGCATAGTCGAACGGGCTGGCCAGCGCAGCGCGCAGCGCCGGCGAAGGCAGGTGCACCGCGCCGGTGCGCGCTTCCGCGGCGTCCCACGCCGACTTCGCGTCGGCGCCGCTCTCGTCGCGCAACGTGGCCGAGGTGATCAGGATGCCGTGCGCCGGCGCCGCGAGGGACTGCGCGAACGGGATCGTCGGATCCAGCCAGTGCCGGTGCAGGCCGACATCGCGGTCCGCCGCCGTCGCGCCAGGGCGGCGCTGCAGGCGCAGGAACATGACGTGGCTCGGCGTGCGATCCGCGGCCGGCGGCTGCGGCAGCGCACGGAGCATGTGGATCCATGCCTCCAGCCGCGTCACCGCGCGACGCTGGATCACCCGGCACATCGCCTCGATGCGTCCCCGTGCCGCGGTGTCCAGGCTGTCGGCGGCTTCCTCGAGCCGTGCCGCCAGCCGGGCGACCAGGATGCGCAACGGCTCGACGATGCGCAGCAGCGCGCGCTCCAGGGTGGCCGCCGCCTGCGCCAGCGCCTCGTCGACCGGATGCAGGTCGCACTCGCCCGCCGCGGTGCCGCGTCGACCGCCCTGCATCCGCGCCAGCACCTGACGACGCAGCAGCGCCAGCAGCGCCTCGCTCGGATTGGCGAGCGCGGGCTCGGCCCTCGCCAGCGGCAGCTCGGCCTCGCTCAGCCGCATCGACCAGCCGGGAGCGGGCAGCGCGCGCGCCGCCAGCAGCGCCGCCTCCATCGGCGTCTCCAGCTCCGCCTGTCCGGCCACCAGCTCGTCGAGCCGACGCCGCAGCCCGCGGGCGCGCGAGCGGCCGCCCTCGGCACCGAGCAGCCAGCGCCGCAGCTCCGCCGCCTCGACGCCCGACAGCTCGGCGGAGAACGCGCTGTCCGCCGCTTCCGGCAGGTGGTGCCCCTCGTCGAACACGTAGCGGGTCGGCACCTGATCCTCGTCCGCGCCGCCCCCCGACATCGTGTGGTAGGCGGCCTGGGTCAGCACCAGGGCGTGGTTGGCCACCACCAGGTCGGCTTCGCGGGCGCGGCGTATGCCGTGCTCGATGTAGCAGCGCTGGTAGTGGCTGCAGGCGCCGTGTATGCACTCGCCGCGACGGTCGGCGAGCCCGGCGACGTAGCCGTGGCCGAAGATCTCGGCGAACCAGCCGGGCAGGTCGCCGCCCAGCACGTCGCCGTCCGAGGTGGCGGCAGCCCAGCGCGCCAGCAGCGCCAGCGGGATCAATGCGGCGCCCTGGGTCTCGCTCAGCTGGCGCGAAGCCGGGGCGCCGGCTTCCGCCTGCACGACCGCGTCCTCCAGGTTGAGCAGGCAGAGATAGTTCTCCCGGCCCTTGCGCAGCACCACCCTGCGGCGGCGTTCCGCCGGGTCGGGATGCAGCCGCCGCAGCTCGGTCTCGATCTGCCGCTGCAGGTGCCTGGTATAGGTGCTGATCCACACCACCCCGTGATTGCGCTCCGCCCACAGGCTCGCCGGCGCCACGTAGCCGAGCGTCTTGCCGGTGCCGGTGCCGGCCTCCGCCAGCACCAGGCGCGGGTCGCCGCGGGCCAGTCGCACGCGGAAGGCGCCGCTGGCGGCGTCGGCGTAGTCGGCCTGCCCGGCGCGCTGCTCGGCGTGCGGACCGAGCAGCCGGTCCAGCCGCGCCCGCGCCTCCTGCGGCGTGACCTCCAGGCTGCCGGGCGGCGGACGCGGGGCGGTCTCCTCCCAGCGCGGCAGGCGGCGCCAGACGCGCAGCGCCTGCGCCGGCTGCATCGCCTCCGGCGGCAGCAGGCCGCCCGACCCAGGCGTCAGCCCCAGCGCGGCACAGAGCGACGGCCCCCAGCTCCATCCCGCGCGAAGCGTCAGCGTCGCCAGCGCCTGCATGTCCGCGCCCGAGGGGGTTCGCAGCAGGCCGGCGGCGCGCTGCATCAGCAGGCCGGCGAGCTCCGGCAGCAGGCCGGCATCGGCGCGGCCGATCTCGGCCTCGCTCAGGTCGAGCGCCAGCGCCAGCCCGCGCGGCGTCGGCGCGGCCGGCCGCGCCCGCCCCCCGCACGCGCACAGCGCCCCCCCGGCGCGGGCGGGGGGCCCGGGCGAGCAGTTCTGGCGAGAGGCTCGAGGGGAGGGGCCCGCTGGTGGGCTCCGCCGACAGGACTGGGAGATCGGTGCGGGTCTCGTTCAGCCACGCGGAAGGTCTGCAAGCAGCTGGAGGCGTCAAGGGGTTTGAGATCGCCGGCAAGGATGGCACTTTCGTTCCGGTTTCCGCCGTGATTGAGGGAAACGGTGTTCTGCTGTCGAGCGACGCTGCCGCGCAGGCCACAGCTGTGCGATATGGCTACCAGAATGTGACCGATGCGAACCTGCAGAACCGGGCTGGTCTGCCCGCGCCTGCGTTCAGCATCAAGCTGCGCGAGTAGCGGCTTCGGATACAGCAAAGCAGGACCGCACAGAGCCACGGCGATCCTGCTTCAGGGTGTTGCGTCGTTACGCGACGGAGTTGCGCCGGATGGTCTCTTTGTAGAAATGGCTGGAGAGCTTGGGCGTGCGCTTCTGCGTTTCGAAGTCGACGTAGGTGATGCCGAAGCGCTTCTCGTAGCCGTCGGCCCATTCGTAGTTATCGAGCAGGCTCCAAAGGAAGTAGCCGCGAATGGGCGTTCCCTCGCTGACCGACTTTTGTAACTGCGTGAGGTAGTTACGCAGGAACATGGTGCGATCGGTGTCATAGATCTGTCCGTCGGGCGCAACGTGGTCATCGGATGAGGCGCCGTTCTCCGTGATGTAGATCTCCTTCAGGTCAAACGCTTCGTTGGCCAGCTTGGGTGCCCAGTAGATGCCTTCCGGGCCGACCTTCAGCCAGGGGCTGAACATGTGCGGGTAGGAGGCCGGCTCGTGGACGACGGAGAAGCCGATGGGTGTGCTCGTGTCCGCGCGAACCCAGGTGGGCTGATAGATGTTGAGGCCCTGGAAGTCGAGCGGACTGCCGATGGCTTTCATCTCGTCGGGGGTGAACTTCGGAGCGTCGGCGCCAAGCTCCTGCAGGTAGTGGTCGGTGTACTTGCCGGTGCGCATCACGGTCAGATAGCCGGCGTTGAGCTCGACGACGGCCTTCCTGGCGGCGGCAACCTGCTCGGGCGAGTCGAAGATGGGGCAGACGGCGGTGAGATTTTCGGCGGAGCCGACCCTGGTTCCGGGCTTTGCCTTGGCGCGAATGGCCTGCACGGCAAGACCATGGCCGAGCACGGCGTGGTGGCGTGTCTGCGCCAGCGCCTTGCGATCGAGCTTGAGGCCGGGGGCATGCTCACCGTTGCCATAGCCGAGCTCCACGAACGTGCTGATCTCGTTCATGGTCATGAAGTGCTTGATCCGGTCCGAAAGCTGCCCGGCGAAGTAGCCGCAGTAGCTGGCGAAGTCAACCGCGGTCTGTCGCTTCTGCCAGCCGCCCTTGTCTTCAAGCGCCTGCGGGAGATCCCAGTGGTAGAGCGTGCAATAGGGCTCGACGCCGGCGGCGAGCAGCGCGTCCGCGAACTTCTTGTAGTGATCGACGCCCTTCTCATTCGGGGTGCCGGTGCCATTCGGAAAGATGCGCGGCCAGGCAACCGAGAAGCGGCAGGTCTTGAGGCCGAGGTCCTTCATGATCGCAATGTCTTCGTTGTAGCGGTGGTAGCTGTCGTCGGCGACATCGCCGGTGTCGCCGTTGTGCGTCTTGCCGGCGGTGTGCGCGAAGGTATCCCAGATGGAGACGCCGCGGCCGTCTTCCTTGATGGCGCCTTCAACCTGATAGGAGGCAGTCGCGGAGCCCCAGAGAAAACCCTGCGGAAAGCCGGAATGTCCCGCGTGAACGGCACCGCTTTGCGCCACGGCCGGGCTCGCGGTGGATGCAGGAAGTGAGGCGATACCAGCAGCGGAGGCGGCGAGGCGCGCAAAGCTGCGACGGGAGAGAGGTCTGGACAAGGGGGAGGCTCCTTCAAGGTGGACGGCGAGCGCCGGCGCGATTGACACGAAGTATAGCGAGTTACGACGTCGGCTGGCTTCATCGACCGCATCACCCGACCCATGGCGGTGACCGATGCAATAATGCGGGCATGCCTCAACCTGCTGCGTTCTCTTCCGGTCGTCGTCGACTGCTCTCTGCCTGTGCCGCTGCCGGCATTGGCGGAACGTTGTTTCCTGGGGCGCTGCTGGGGCTGGCGGCGGCGCAGGCCCCGAGCGCGCCAGTGCATCCGGCGGACGTGTCGGCGGACAAGTTGCCGAAGATCACCGTGGCCATGATCGCGGAGGCGGAGGCGATTGCCGCGATCGTGCTAACTCCTGAGCAGCGCGAGATGCTTCTTGACGGCTTGACGGAGCAGCGGGCGTCAGTCGAGGTCATCCGCACGCTGCACCTGGAGAACGCGACGGCACCGGCGTTTGTGTTCGATCCGGTACCCGCCGGAGTGGTGCTCGAGACCGAGAAGCGGCCCGCGCGGCTTGGGCCGGCTCCGGAGGTAACGAAGATTGTGGCAGGGGCTGGCGCATCGCACGAAGAGGCCCTGGCGTTTGCCACCGTGCGTGAGCTCGGCGAGATGCTGCGGCAGAAAAAGGTGACTTCGGTCGAGCTGGCGAAGCTGGCGATGGCCCGCTTGAATCGGTATCAGTCGACGTTACATTTCGTGATCAACCTGACGGAGCAGCGCGCGCTGGCGCAGGCGGCGGCCGCGGACAGGGAGATAGCCGCCGGCAAGCCGCGCGGGCCGCTGCACGGCATTCCGTGGGGCGCGAAGGATCTGCTGGCAGTGAAGGGGTATCCAACCACGTGGGGCGCGGCGGGATTCGAACAGCAGCAGATC
>CAXUHM010000027.1:0-37280 GCA_964250935.1 uncultured Terriglobus sp. | reverse complement strand
CAGATCGATTCGGATGCGACTGTGGTGGAGCGGCGGGACGCGGCGGGCGCGGTGTTGGTCGCCAAGCTGAGCATGGGCGCGCTGGCGCAGGGCGACCTATGGTTCGGCGGACGGACGCGAAACCCGTGGAATCCGAAGCAGGGATCGAGTGGATCGTCGGCTGGGTCAGCGAGTGCGGTGTCGGCAGGGTGTGTTGCCTTCGCGATCGGCACGGAGACGCTGGGCTCGATCTCGTCGCCATCCACGCGCTGCGGTGTGACCGGTCTGCGGCCTACCTTTGGCTTTGTGCCGCGTACGGGCGCAATGGCGCTGAGCTGGACCATGGATAAGATCGGCCCGATCTCGCGCTCGGTGGAAGACTGCGCGCTGGTGATGAGCGCGATCCACGGGCAGGATGGGCATGACCGATCCGTGCAGCCTGCAGCCTTCAACTGGGATGCCGGGTTTGACTGGAAGACGTTGCGGGTCGGCTACCTGAAGTCCGCCTTTGATGCGCCGAAGCTTGAGGAGTTGAAGCCGCCCAGCGAGAGCGTGACGGAGAAGGAGCGAGCGGAGTATCAGAGCCATCGCGCGCATCAGAAGGAGAACTTCACACGGCTCACCTACGACGCGCAGTTTGATCAGGCGGCGTTGAAGGCCTTGCGCAAACTCGGGGTGCAGTTGGTGCCGGTCGAGATGCCGCACGATCTGCACTTCGGCGACCAGGTACCGCTGCTCGGTGCCGAGGCGGCCGCGGCGTTCGATGAGCTGACCCTGAGCGGTCGCGCCCAGCGGCGGCCCCGGCCGCACCCCCGGGCGGTCCGCGGCGGGCGGGGGCCGGCGCCGGCCCGGGGGGCGCAGGCGCGACTGATGCTAGTTGTACGCTGCCGCTGATAAGACCCGGCGCCGACGCGGTGACAGTGACTGTGCCGGGGCTGAAGGTACTGCGAAGCGCGATCTTCTGCAGGCCTCCCTCAAAATTCAGCTCAGGGTCGCCGGGCGAGTGAAAGAAGGCGTAGGGCAGACCACTGATGACGCCGCTGTTCGCTTTCGAAAATGCGTCCTGGTAGTAGCTGCTGATGGCGGGGTCGGCAACGAGCTGTTGCGTTCCGCCCAGATACGTGGCCGGGCCACTCACGCTAAAGGTCACGTTATCCGCTGCGGTGGGCACCAGGTTCCCCTGCGCGTCCTCCACCTGCGCAACAACAAACGCGGCGTCGGAACCGTTGGAGGTCCATTGAAAGCTGCTACCGTCCGGCTTCGTCAGTTCCGGAACAGCGGTGAGCACAATTTTGTTTTCCGCTCCGGCCGTGGTGCGGGAATCGGTCGCGCCGGAAACAACGTTGCCGTTCGCGTCGAGGCACTCTGCTGTCACCGTCCCCGGTGCCCAGTTCACCATCCAATGCACCTGGCCGGGGATCGTGGTGACGTTCTGGTTCAGGCTGTTGTTCGTGGCCACGTTCCACGGATTCGGCACCTGGTCTGCCAGTGCGGCGCCGGTCACTGGATCTTTTGCGGCACCGTTGATGAGCAGGCGCACACTGGGGCAATTGCTGAAGGCATTCTCCTGCAGGGGTGTGCCGGCGGTGTACTCATACGCGCGGTTCCAATGGTGCGCCAACGCAACCACTGGCTCGATGGAGAAGGGTGTCCAATTGGCCTGGTAAATGTAGTACAGCAGTCGCGGAAAGCGGTTCTGGTCGACCATGCTGTAGCCAAGGCTGCGCACGTAGTTCGACATGTTTGGCTGATTCTGGTACTCGGCGTAGAGCGCGACCTCCCCTGGCGTATCTGCAAAGTACCACTGGGCCATGCCAAAGGTATTGTTCGCGCGACCGTTGCGCCAGTCATTCAGGTAACCGTTGGCGAAGGCAAGCTCATAGTCCCAGGCAAGGCCGCGGCCGGTACCGACGTTGTCCCAGTACTCCGCGCCAAATGCTGGATTGTTGGGGTTCTGCTGTTTGTTGCCAACCTCACAACCGGCACCGTCACACTCATCGATGAAGGCGTACTGCGGCGAGTACGCGCGCGATGCCTGCTTGCGCGGGTTGATGGAGTCCCATTGCAACCCGATGCTGTTCAGTTGTGCGGAAAGCGTTAGATTGTTGCCGCCGTTGTCCATCTCCCAGTCCAGGATAGAAGGATGGCTGCGGTCGCGGATGATCATGTCGCGATGAAGTTCCTGCTTCAGCTGTGCATCGTCGGCCGAAGGATTGTTGAAGGAACCTTCACCGTCACCGCTTGGCTGATCGATCATGATGCCATAGGCATCCGCCGCTTCAACAAACTCCTCGCTGCTGGTGGAGTGACCCGGACGCCACACATTTCCGCCGCTCGCGGCAAACTGGGCAAGGTCCCTCCATTGCTGCTCATCCGGCACCGAGGATCCGAGCGCCGGGTAATCGTAGCGGCCAGAGCCTCCCCACAGATAGTGGGCATGCCCGTTGAAGTAGGGGAAATTCGCATCCCATGTAATCGTGCGTATGCCCAAAGGACTGGTCGTCGCATCCATGACAACGCCGTTTACGCTGACAATGTGATACACGCGGTACAGGTACGGCTTGCCGTACGTGGAATTGTTCGGGTACCAAAGTGTTGGATTCTGGACCGTGATCCGCTGATCAAACATCGGCGTGGCAGAGGACGGAAAGGCGGACGGGCTCATGGGTGCGACAGCCTGCGTCAGCGGCGGCGCAGTCACCACCACGTTTCCACTGGCGTCAACAATCTGTGTGGTCAGCGTCACCTGCTGGGTAGCAGCGGACTCATTCAGGACATTGGTCTGGACTTCTATCACAGCAGACGCGGCGGTCGCTGTACCCTGGGCCGCAGGAACCTCCGAAACCGTACCCACGTACGTGCCCCACGTCTTTGTATTGGAGTACACGTTGAGTGGAATATGCACGGCATTGGTGACGGTGAGGTACACGTTACGGAAAAGTCCAGCCATCGCCTGGCCAAAGCGAAACGCCCCGGAAAAGTTTGGCTGCTCAAACCACGAGGAGCCTCGTGACACATCGACGGCAAGAACATTGTCGGTAGCGCCGTCCGCATGCAGGTATGGTGTAAGGTCGACTACGACCGGAACAAAGCCCACGACATGCGTCGCCTTTGCATCCGCGGCCACTTGGCTGATCCCGGGCAGCAGCATGCCATTGATATACACCTGCACACCGGTATGGGTACCCTCTAGGTTCAAGAGGAATTTCTGCCCGGCATACTTTCCATCTACCTTGAAGTGCAGCCGGTACCAGTTATCATTTCCAGTAAGTGAACCCTGACCCCCACCGGAGGTTTGGTTAATAAAGGTGCGTGTTACATTTGCCTCGTAAGGCAAGCCTATCTGCTGCCAATTCGCACTAGCATCCGTACTTTCCGTAAAGCTCGTCGTCGCATAAGTCGGGGATGTCTTTGAGTTCTCATACCACCATGGACTCTGCGGCGTATTCGACTGCGACGAAGCATTCGCAAGGTATTGCGGAACACCGGCTGCGAGATTGATGGTCATGCGCTGAGACAACGGCACGGAAGTCTCCCGTTGTTGCGCAGGCAACCATATCGATCCTGTGAGCCAAAATAGAAGCAAAACAGGGATTCCAGACGCATACCTGGCCGACACTCGCCTTCCAGGGAAGCCAGACAGATCACAAAGCTTTAACAAAAGAGTAGCCGTTCTGTAACAAATAGCGCGCCCTGGTATACGGAGTAGGTTAGAGATTTGCATGGCTTCCTTCAATGAACTGCACAACCTTGTAACGCGGAATCACACGAAAGTGCTATTTAAAAAAGGGAATAACACCAGAAGATGACGGCTTGCTTCCGACATAAGTAAGTACTTACGCGAGATAGATTTTTGTCTCGCAAGTTCGTTAGATGAGTAAGCACGACGCGTGCCAAACGTAAGTCAGTGGCATATTTGGTAGAAAGTACTTCGTGCGATACAAAATCAGGATAAAAGTACAGGCATACGCACCTTTCGGGGATCTTACTCGCGATGAACTGATTGCCGGCACAGTTCCAGGTCCATCGGAAGCGTCCGCCAACCCCGTCAAATCTTCCCTGATGCTGGAAAAGCTGCCGCGCAAACCAGCGACAAGGCTGACCACACCGCTCCCGCTACTCCCTCGATGGACTCACCGAACCCACTCGCAAGGTAACTTCGACTGCCACGCCGGTCGCTCTGCAGGGCTCCCGAAAGACTTCGGACTACCGGACGACGGCACAAGCAGGAGATGCGGCTTTCCTGGGCAGCCCTGAACACCTCACCGACAGCGGCAGCTCGGCTCCGAACCACTTTTAAGATCATCGCTAAGAATGAGGATGGGATCCTTCAATCAAGCTCGGTCATCGCACCGGCGAACGCAGGGCCGCAGTAGCCGGCGCGCGAATGGCGTCCCAAGTCACGCTCAACGGAAAATCATCTCACCAGCCGAGAGGCCGAAGAGGCGATCAAAGCGGGTCCGGCAAACTGCTTTCTTTTCGCTTTTCGACAGCAGATGTGGATACGTCCGATTGTGGTGTTGTAGGTGTCGATAGTCACCTCCGACTCCGTCGCTTACCGGCAGCGATCCCCCACAGATGCCTAGGAATTGTCTTGCACTGGGAACACGTGCTACGACTCAAGACGTCGGCACCAGATTGTCAGGTTCCGTGCTCGACGTAATGGCACGTCAATTGCTTCGCTTGGTTCAGCACGCAACGCTCTTCACCCAAACAGCCAGAGGACGCAGCAGCGTTCGCGGCAGGGGAAGAACTTTTCGGAGCAGACTTGCCGATCATTATTGCCAAAGAAGGCTTCACCCAGCATCCACACGTAGGCTGCCCAGCCATACCCACCGGCCGCCATCGCTCTCTGAGATTAGGGCAGCAACGTGCGTCACACATCGCTACCGCCGGCAATGCAGAAAAGCCATACCATCCGCCTGATACCGAGGCTCAAACAACATTGACACGGCACACAGAAACGGGCCGCATTGCTCCAGCGCTAGAGGTGCCGCCGCCGCCTGACCCTCGAATGGCGTTCATCATCGACTTTCAAAGAAAGAGCAGGGAGGCCCCTAAGATCCAGGTCTTCACTGCCAGCACAGCCTCAGGTTCTACAAAGGTGCGCAACCAGGCACGCTTTACAGATCTGAGACTTGTCCTAGTGCACCACCTGGGTAAACAGCGGTGAGCTCAGCAGGTTGCTGAACTGCCCATCCGATGCCGAGTAGCTCACCTGCAGCACGCCCGAGTTCGAATCAATCGTCGTTTCATCGATGGTCGTCTTCTCGTACGAGGTGCCACTCGTCTTTTTCACCAGAGCCATGCCCTTCATCAAGGTCGCAGCTGTCGCGGCGGTAACGGTGTCACTCATCACCACGGCCATGTCAAACTTCACGCCATTCTGAAAGTCCATGGTGTAGCGTGAACTCTTCATACGGTTTTTCACGCTATCGTAGTCCGTTAGTGCTGCCGCGTCTCCCAGCACACCGCGCATCATGGTCTGCGTACCTTTCTGGTCCAGCAGGCTCCACATGTTGCGAGTGTCCACCACATTCATCTCATTAATCATCTCGCCATTCTGCAGAAAATTGGGCTGCAGGCCATCTCGTGCGTCCAGTCCTGCCTTAATCGCACCCTGGTCGCCAAACAACATGGTCGTCTGATTCAGAAACACCACACTCATCCCCGCTGCACCCATGGGGTACACCTGGTTGTTGCGAACGGTGGTGAATTTCGTCTTTGTTTTAACCCAGTTTGCCTGAATGGCTGCCGTCTGGAACTGCCCCTGTGCGATGCCAAGAGTGCGCGTCTGCTCGCCACTGCCGCCGCCGCCGCTCACGCGGAAGGCCGCAAATGCCAGCGTATCTGCATCGCGATCCACCTTCAACCCGCTCTGCTTCAGCGCCGTCTCCAACCGCTTCAACTCCGGCGGTAGCACGCGATCCTTCAGGTTCAGTGCCGCTGGCGAGTTCTGCATGGCGCGATAATCCACGACGATAATCTGCTGCACGTCGCGTGGAATGGAAGACTTTGCGTCGCTGCCCAACTGTGCGGCACGCACAGGAATGGATGTGAGCGCCAGCGTAGCCACCGCCAGCATTCCCCGAACCAGGTTCTTTGTCACACTTGCCTCCAAACATCTCGGTACAACGGAACTCACGCGACCTGAAGACTCGCCTTGTGGAACGGCTCAGGCCACGCAATCGGCCCGTCCAGACGTCGCTCCAACACCTTCAGCGCGGGATCGAACTGCGGTATTTGACGTAGCCATTCAGCATTCGGCTCATAAGCTGCTTCCGGAATCAACCCGATCAGTTCGCCCTCCGCCGTTTCAACCGCTTGAAACCTTGCCAGCCGCGTCACTTCTGCATGCACCAGCTTCATCGGCGTGAGCCGAAAATTCGTCACATTGATGCTCACCTGGGCACGCCCATCCACCACAACGCCCATCGCTTTCACACCGGTTAACCCGCCATTGGAGGCACGCAGCGCACGCGCAATCGCCCGAGCTGCAGACAGGTCTGCGTTCTTCAAAAACACGTTGTACGCAATCAGAAACTGTCGCGCGCCCACTGCGCTCGCGCCGGCAGTCGCATGGAGTTCATTCGCACCCACGTCCGGCCACGCACGCGAATCCGTTCGCATCGCCTGCCGCAGACCTTCAAACTGCCCGCGACGCACATCTTCCAAACGGGCACGGTCCGGGCGCACTGCTGCTGCCTCGTAGAAGTAAACCGGCACACCGAATCTGCGCCACATTTCCGCCCCGGCGTGGTGCGCCAGTTGTGCGCAGTCGCCCAGCGTACAGTCGCTCACAGGCACAAAAGGCACAACGTCGGCCGCACCAATCCGTGGGTGTACCCCATCCTGACGCGTGAGATCAATCAACTCCGACGCACGTCCAACCGCGCGGATTGCTGCTTCACCCACGGCCTGCGCCGGCCCCGCCACCGTGACCACACTGCGATTGTGTGCCGAGTCCATCGACCAGTCCAGCAGGCACACCCCATACACCTTCATGCTGCGCACGATTTCACGAACGATGCGCTCATCGCGGCCCTCTGAAAAGTTGGGAACACACTCCACTACCGCGTTAGCATTCACTTGCTTGCCTGCCTGTTACCCTGCCGTACGACGTCGTTTTCTGCCTGCCTGGCAGACGGACGCACTTGGTTCCGACGCCTGCAACAATCAACGTTCCTAAAACACTCTGATCGTTACTGCCCTGTTCCTTTCCACCACGAGTAACCGATGGAAAACTGCACGCTTGCGTTGACGCCGGGATTGCGGTCCCCCAGGCTTGCCGACGAAATGTGAACACCGTTCGCGCTCACATCCAGACTTTGACGCGGCCTTAAAAAATAATGCACTCCCACGCCCCCCTGCGGTGTGAAATTCCAGACACTCGCGTCCGCATTTGGGCCATCGTTCACCAAGTTCACCGGACCCTCACCATACGCCGGATACTTGTGGTTGGTCCAGAGCACCCCACCTGCGGCCTGCGCCCACGGCATCACGCGGCGCCCATGGGTGAAATTCCATCGCACAATGATGGGCGTAATGCTCGCACCGTGGAACGTGCCCCCCACCGTATACAGCGCGCTGCACGAAAGCACCAATGGATTGATGGTGGGCTCGCAGGTCCGCCGCTGAAACGTCGGCGTATTCGATTGCCAGTACGGAAACACCTCGACGGCATACTCAAGGTTCCCGCGAAAATAGCCTTTCCCGATTTGCGGCGTAAGTGCCCGGCCCAGATGCACACCCGCCAGCAGGAACTTAAAGTCGTCCCGGTCGTCCGTCACACCCTTGCCTCCCTGAAACAGCACACCAGCATTCCAGGCGCGTGCATCGGCCAATGTGGAAACAGCATCGGACGCTGTTGGTCGCGCTTGGGCCAGCAGACCAGTCGCACTCAGAATGGCGACGGCCAACGTAAAACAGCACTGCAGCTGCATATCTCGAATCCTTTCGCGTGCAAACAAAAGCCGCCATTGCGGGCGGCCCAGTGATAGCCAGGACATGCTGAAACGTTTACGCAGCGACTTCCGCCTCGTTAAAATCGAAATTTGAATACACATTCTGTGTGTCGTCCAAATCTTCCAGCACGTCCAGCAGGCGCAACATGGAATTTGCTTGGGATCCCTCCAGCTTCTGATAGGTCGAAGGCACCATGGTGACCTCGGCGTGCTCTGGCTTCAATCCCGCCTTCGTCACCGCATCCCGCACAGCTTCAAACTCCTTTGGCCCGGTCAGCACTTCCCAGCTATCGCCCTCATCGCTCAGGTCGTCCGCGCCGCTTTCCAGAACAAGCTCGGTAAGTTTGTCCTCGTCGGCCGCCTCCTTGGCCACAATGATGACGCCCTTTTTGCTGAACATGTAGCCCACGGAGCCGCTTTCGCCAAGGTTGCCGCCGTTTTTACTAAACGCGTGGCGAACCTCGCTCACAGCGCGATTGCGGTTATCTGTCAGCACATCCACAATGACGGCAACACCGCCCGGACCATATCCCTCGAAGGTAATCTCTTCATACTGCAGACCTTCCAGTTCGCCCGTGCCGCGCTGGATCGCGCGCTTGATATTATCTGCCGGCATATTCTCTGCCTTCGCCGCCAGGATCGCCGTCCGCAGACGCGGGTTACCATCCGGATCGCCGCCACCCGCCTTCGCCGCGACCGTAATTTCCTTGATCAGGCGTGTGAAGACTTTGCCCCGCTTTGCATCCGCGGCGCCCTTCTTGTGCTTGATAGTTGCCCATTTTGAATGGCCCGACATGCTTCTAACCCTCTACATTTCTTCGCGGTGCACGCGCGACGGCATGCGCCGCGCAACCACCGAAGTATAGCAACCGTAACCCACCTGTCGCATCCGCGCCGCTCGTTCGCGGCTTAAAGCATTTCCGGGGCAAACAGTTCCGCATAGGTCTCTCTGCGACGAATGAGCCGAGCTACCCCATCTTCTACCAGCACTTCTGCCGGCCGCACCCGCGTATTGTAATTCGAACTCTGTGACATACCGTACGCACCTGCATCCAGCAGCGCCACAAGATCTCCCCCCTGCAGCGTCGGCAGCACACGGTCATGCGCAAAAAAGTCACCACTCTCGCACACCGGACCGACGACATCCACCATTTCCTCAGCGGTGTGAGTCGGCTGCTTTACCGGCACGATTTCATGATGCGCCTGGTACAGCGCTGGACGAATCAGATCGTTCATGGCCGCATCGGTAATGACAAACCGCTTGCTGCCGTTTTGCTTCAGGTAAAGCACCCGCGAAAGCAGCGCGCCCGCCTGCGCTACCAAAAAGCGGCCCGGTTCGACCATCAGGTGAATCCCACAAAGGTCGCCCAGGGCCTGCCCCACTGCTGCCGCGTATGCCTCCACCTGACCCGCCGCATCAAAACGCGCAGCGCCGTATTCGACGCCAAGTCCACCACCAGCATCGATCAGCTCGATCTCAAGACCGTCTTCCCGTAATTGCTCCACCAGCGCCACCACGCGGCGAAGCGCCGCTGCGAAGGGTTCTACCTGGCGAATCTGAGAACCAATGTGCACGCTGACACCCGCTGCCTTTAGCCACGGGTTTACCGCGACGCCCGCATACACTGCCCGCGCCAGCGCAATCGCAATCCCGAATTTGTGCGAGCTCATGCCCGTTGAGATATACGGATGCGTCTCGGCGAACACATCAGGATTGACGCGAAGCGCAAACCGCGCTCGCACGCGCGCACGCTGCGCACGGTCTGCGAGCAGGTGGAGTTCCGCCTCACTTTCCACATTGAACAGGCCAATACCCGCCTCAAGTGCTGCATCCATCTCTTCGGCTGTCTTGCCCACGCCCGAAAAAACAACTCGGCTGCACCATTCAGGCGCATCCGCGCCTGCTGCGGCCATGACGCGTGCCAGTTCCCCCCCCGACACAATGTCGAACCCACACCCCTGCCGCCCAAGCAACTGCAAAATGGCGAGCGACGAGTTCGCCTTAACGGCGTAGCAGACCGTATGCGGCAAGCTGCTGAAGCATCGCTGAAACATTGCGGCGCGTTCCCGAATCTGGTCTGCAGCGTAAACATACAACGGCGTTCCGTACGTCTCTGCGAGCTCCCGCAGCGCGACTGTGCCGCACGATAACTCTCCTGCCTGGTACTCAAAAGGCCGCGATGACCCGGTCGTTGCCTTTCCGGCCTTCTGCGCTTCAGCAAGCTCGATCATTCCTGCATCATCATTCCTGGGGTACCGATCCCTGTGTCGGGGGATGTTGCGCTTGCGTGTGCGGCATCGCCGACGCAGGATACGGCTCCAACGGAAGCGCACCGGAGTCATACGTTGCCGGTGTGCGTGGCTGTGTACTCGGATACACCGGCGCGGGCCCCGTACGCGGCTGCGTCAGCGGCTCTTCCGGTACGACCACCCACAAAATCAGGTAAGCCAGCACGCCGGTGCCGGCAAACAGCACCAGCGCAATCCACAGCAGGCGAACAACAGTCGCATCCCACCCAAACTGTATCGCCAGTCCGCCACAAATGCCGGCGATTTTACGGTTCGTCCGCGAACGCATCAGTCTGTCCAAGCTGCACTCCCCTCAACCACTCTGCAGGCTCTTGCTACGACATCACAGTTTGACATAAGTCTTTGACCAGGCTCAACTTCCTGAGTCACTTCACCAGAGTAAGCCAAAACAACGGCAGGTCTTAAGCTCCGGTGTAAGCCTGCTTCATATACTTGCGTGCGTCCGACGCCTGCGACTGATCGCCCGCGCCCGCGGCCGCAAGTCGGTACTGCGCAACCGCGGCATCCCGCTGGCCCAGCTTGTCCAGCATCTCACCCGCGTTCAGTTCCGCGCGCTTGCGCATCCAGTCACTGCAGTTGGGCTGCTGCGATGCCTGCAGGTAGCTCGTCGCCGCACCCCTGGTATTGTTCTGCCCGCGCTGCGTCTCACCCAGGCCAAAATACGCCAACTGCAGGCGTGCCTCGGTAAAATAGCCCGGCTTCGCCGCATCGCTCAGCACGCGTTCATACAGGCCGATCGCTTCGGGTCCATGGCCCGCATCCTTCATCAGGTTGGCCTCTTCCAGGCGAAACAGGAAGTCGTGAGGATACTGTTGGGCCAGAGCCCGCGCCACGGCATACGCCTCGGGGTAGCGGCGGTCGTGTCTTAGAAACAGGCTGAGCGCCGTCTGCGACTCTACCCTGGTCGCTGTTCCATGCGTGGCACTCTCGCGCAACAGTGCCAACCCCTGCTCCTTGTTGCCGCCGATCCCCGCAATACCCACCAGCATGCGTACCAGCCGCGGCAGGCTGGATACCGCAAACTGCTGAATGCCAACGGCCATTTTGGCGTCCGTGTAGTTCGGGTCCAGTTTCAGCACCTGTTCGCTGTCGTTGCGCGATGCAAGACCCTGGCGCGCTGCGCCGGCATAGCTGTGATCGGCAAGTGTGGTAAATGCCGCGTGCATGCCCTTTGCATAGCCACGGGCAAAATACGCGTCCTTGTCGCTGCCGCTCGCCTTGATGCGCGCATCCGCCAGGCTTACAGCGGTGTCGGTTAGCTGTTCAATCCTCTGCCGCACCGGCTGTGGTATGTCCACCTTGCGGCCGCTGGAAAGAAAGTTCTCCCGCGCATAATACGTCGTGTCCAACAGGTCCTGCCGGTACAACTCCCGAAAGATCGTGTCCATCAGCACATACGCGTTCGCCATGGGGTCGTTCGGGTGCGCGCGCAGCACGGCTTCAAAGCGTTGCATCGCGCCGTCATAATCCAGGTTGTAAAAGTGCTCAAAGCCGTCGCGCACCGTTGGATCAAGGTTCAAGGGATAGGTGTCCTGCGCCGGTGCAGCCGCGGCGAAACACCCTGCCAGCACGGCGCCGGTGACCCAGCCGTACATCCGATTCTTTGTCATGCGATGCACTCCCTCAACCCTCCACAGAGTAGACGAAGAAACTCGTTGTCGGACGGGAGCAAAGCACAACAGGATGTCGGTGGCTCTGGTAGCATTCTCCGCACAGACGTTCATCAGCAGCATTTGAGGGGCTACCTCCAATGACCCGACTGCATCTGCTCCACCATCTGCTCCACCAGGCGCGCAGCAACGGCTTCGAACTGCGTCGCTGGTTTCGTAACGACGCCTTCCTTCCCTGGCCCGGTGGCGATGCCGCCATGCAGTGGCTGAGCCAGGGCTCCCGCATCAACCACCTTCTCTTTTCGCACAGCTTTGCGCAGGCCTTTTTTGGCGGGCCAGAGCGGCTGCGCTACGTGCAACCGGCGACCGTCTTTCAGCGCACCGCACCCAATGGGGTAACGCGCACCATCCACCGGCGAGCCTTTCCTCGCGCCTCCCGCTACGACGAGGTGTGGAGCTACCACCTGCAACGCATGGCCATCGCACCGGATCCCCTCCGCTACGCACAGCGGTTCCTGATCTCGGCTGAAACGCTGAAACACCCGGTAGCACCGGTACACCCCCCGCCCGCCAGGCGTCCACGCGAGGTCTCCTACGACGACGAGCTGCTCGTGCGCGAAGAATAGATCTGCATCCCTTCCCCGGTTCCCACTCCAGCTCGGCACCTCAGTGCCGCAGCTTTGCCAGCATCCTCTGCGCGTCCTTTGTATGGTCATCATCTGGCGCAAGTTGAAGATATCGCTGTAGATGCGCAATAGCGTCCGCCTGCTTATTCTGCTTCAGCAAAACCTCGGCCATGCCGAAATGCGCATCCGGATTGTCAGCGTCATGGGCGAGCGCATCCTGATATCGCGCCGTGGCACCAGCAAAGTTTCCATCCTTGAAATAAAAGCGACCGATACGCAGGTCATCCTCGACCCGCGTCTGCTCCAGCTTCTGGCGTGCAGCGCTGGAATCCGCGCGCCCCCCTAAATCTTTCAAAGCTCCCGGCCGGACAGGCGTATCCGATCCCGATGTCGTAGGCGCGGCATCATCGGCTTCCGGCGCCGGACGCCCGTCAGCGCTGGACGAACTCGAGGAACTCGATGATTTCGATGAACTCGATGAACTCGACGACCCCGCGTCCCGTGCGCTCCCATCCGACTCAGCCGGCAGATCAGCATCGGCACCCGGCACCTTCATCGGCTTCATAGAACTGGCGGGCGGATCGGGCTCACCGGTCGGCATGTCTGCCGTGGCGGCAGTTCCCTTTTTCGACTGCTCTTCCGGAAATGGAAATGGATCGGCGCCGCTCGGGGCCGCAGAGGTTGTGTTCGCCTTCTGCGCCGCTTTTGCCACGCATTCCTTCTTGGCCTTACCCTTCAGCTGCGTGCAATCCTGGGTCGCCACTGGCGGCAGCCCACCCGTCTGCGCTCGTCCCAGACCGCTACTCAGCATCACTCCCGAAAGCACGACTACGACGCTTCCTGCACGCATCCCCGTCTCCCACCTCAATTAGACGCCACGAACAGGACACTAGCAGCGCAGACCTGTCGAATCGCACCCGGTCCACCCCTCTTACGCTATACTTCGCCGCAGGATGCCTGCCGACCTCATTATTCGCTCGTCCGCCGTGCACGGCGCCGGCTGCTACACGCTGTCGCCCATCACCGCCGGCACGCGCATTCTGGAGTACCTGGGATCGCGTCTCTCGAAATCTGCCGCGGATGAGCGCTATGCGGAACGCGACATCACCTACCTGTTCTCCATCGGCGATCGCGGCGAAGTGATCGACGGCTTTGGCGCCCCCATGTTCATCAATCATCATTGCGCTCCCAACTGCCAGACCGAAGAGGACCAGGAGCGCATCTTCATCCTTGCCCTGCGCGACATCGCCGCTGGAGAAGAACTTACCTACGAGTACCACCTGCACGACAGCGACGAGGACGATCAGCCCTGCTTCTGCAACGCCGCCAATTGCCGTGGCACCATGTTCAGCCGCGCAGAGGTTCGCCGCCGCAAAAAGCTGGGCCTGCCGCTCACCCTGCGCAAGGGCATGCGCTAGCCGCCCGCAGCAGGGCAATTGCAGGTGCACTACGTCTCCGGCGCGACCTTCTTATCGTTTGCGCTGCGCAACAAAGGCAGCTGAACTGCACGCGAACGGATCGTGAACGGCCCGTGTCGTGGCCTCACCACGACAGGCACCCTGTGCTCCAACGGGACTAAACTGGAACTCAATGGCTTACCAGGTTCTAGCCCGCAAGTACCGCCCTCTCCGGTTCAGTGATGTCGTTGGCCAGGATCACGTCACGCGCACGCTGCAAAACGCGCTGGAACAGGGCCGTATCGCACACGGCTACATCTTCTCCGGACATCGCGGCATCGGCAAGACCACCATCGCACGCATTCTTGCGTCGGCACTCAATTGCCGGAACGCCATCGGGTCTGCCGCGCGACCCACGCCGGAACCCTGCCTGGTGTGCGATTCCTGCCTCGAAGTTCGCCAGGGAAACGCTGTCGACGTGATTGAGATTGACGCTGCCACCAACCGCGGCATCGACGAGATTCGCGAACTGCGCGATGCCGCCCGGTATCGCCCCGCTCGAGACCGCTTCAAAATTTACATTCTCGACGAGGCCCATCAGATTACGGATGCTGCCTTTAATGCGCTGCTCAAGACCCTGGAGGAACCACCAGACCACGTCGTTTTTATGCTTGCCACGACGGAACCCGAGAACATCCCGCAAACCATCCGCTCCCGCTGCCAGCATTTCAGCTTCCACGCCGTCAAGCTCGACGACATCCTTGGCCAGCTTCAGAAAATCGCCGTTGAGGAGCACGTTCTCGCCGACCCCGCAACGCTCGACCTGCTGGCGGAAGCCGGTGACGGCTCCATGCGCGACGCGCTCTCCATCATGGACCAGGCGATTGCCTCGGCACCCACGGTCGACGGCAAACCCCGGCTCAGCGCGGAGGAAATCCGCGACCTGATGGGGACCGTACCGAACACCGTCTTCGAAGAAATCCTGGAACATGTTGCGCGCAACGAAGCCGCCGGCGTGCTGACCACAGCCAATCGCCTCCTCGATGCCGGCAACTCTCCCGCCCAGATTGCGCGTCAGTTTGTCCGCTACCTGCGCAACTGTGTCGTTGCCAAAATCGCGAACCTGACGCCGGAGTCGCCGGACAGCGAACTCCTGCAGATCTCCCCCGACGAGCGCCGCCGTGCCGCTCGAACCTCCTCCCTGTTTACCGAGGAGGAGCTCACCCGCTTTCTTCAGGTTATGCTGCGCACCTTCGACGACCTTGGCTTCCGTCAGGAGCAGCGCTTTCACCTTGAACTCGGCATGCTCAAACTGGTCCACATGCAACGGTTGTTGCCCATGGAGCAGTTTCTCTCCCAGCTACCGCGTCCCACGACACCGCAGCCCGCCCGCGTTCTTCCACCACCCAGGGCCGCAGCGAAAGCATCTAGCCCCCGCTCCTCGGCAGAATCACGCGCGTCCGCTCCTGCAACGGAACCCTCGTCAATCCAGGCAAATGCGCAGGAGATGACAGATCCAGCTCCTCCCTCGATCAAAGAATCCGCCGCAACGCACCGAGACAGTTCCTCCCCCCGTCCTGAAGCACCGCCCCGTCAGAGAGAAGGATCAACCGCTGCGGTAACGCACCCGAACACCTCCATTCCAGCCGTCGATATCGTCTCTTCCCTTGCTGCAGACCGCACGGACGAGCCTCGCCAAACTTCTCCTGCAATCCAGGGCCTGTCGACCGCGGCAACCGAGCCCTCAAGCGTCTCTCCCCTCACCGTGCCGGAAGCAGCAACGCCGCGAGATGCTTCCACGGATCTGAATTTTCATCTGCCGCAATCACCCGTAGCGTCCGCATGGGACGATCCCCTCGTGACCGCGCCGACTTACCCCACCGGGGAACCGGAGATTCTGCCCGACCCTGATCCCGAGTCGACGCAACCGGCGTCCGATGCCGCAGTACCGACCACGCCGCAGGCCGCGGAGATAAGCCTCCTGCAATCCGCCGCGGTCGAGGCCCTGTTTGCCGCAAAGACTCACACGTCTGCGGCAGAGCAGTTATCGGAGGCAACATGGACGATTGCGGAAGGCGAGTTGCGTATCCAAACCTCGCTCTCTAAGGCGATGGTCACCACACTCTTCCGTCCGGAGGTCGAGGCCATCGTGAAAGTCGCACTGCGCGAAAACGGCGTCATCGGCCTGCGTTTCGTCTTCCTTCCCGGCGCACCGCAGACAAAGACCGCTGCACCTCGAAAGCCTCGCACCGGTTCCGCACAGGCAAAAGCTCTGGATCACCCAACCGTTCAGGCGGCGCAGCGCCTCTTCAACGCCGAAGTCACAAACGTCGTCGACTTGCGCCGCGATTAACCTTCTTTCGGAGAAGCACCATGGATATGAGCAAACTCCAGGCCATGCTCGGCCAGGCGCAACAAATGCAAGGTGAGATGGAGCAGAAGGCCAGCGAGATTACAGCCGAAGCGACCAGTGGCGGCGGCCTCGTCATGGCACGTGTCAACGGCCGCAAAGAGTTGCTGCGGCTCACCATTGCTCCCGCGGCTCTTCAGGCCAGTGCCGGCGACATCGAAATGCTGGAAGACCTAATTACCGCTGCCATCAACGAGGCAGGCCGAAATGCCGATGCCGCACTGCAGCGCGCAACCAGTGGCATGCTGGGCGGCATGGACCTGGGTGGTTTGCTCGGGTAATTTGATGGAGCGCAGCTTTCTGCTGCCCGACGCGATCAGGTATTCCTCGGGTACAACCGCAAGCTCTGCAGGTGAATCTTCGTAAAGGTCCGCACGACTAGGTCGTTGGAGCCATTTCAATGAAGCCCTTTGTACGCGTCCTTTTCGCCTTGCTTGCCGTCTTCGCTCTTGCCGGGAGTGTGTCGCCCGCGTCGGCTCAGTACTATCGCCACCGTTACCGTCGGCCGTACCACCGTCGCTACTACCACCGTCCATATCATCGGCACTATCGTCGCTACTAGAAGAGCGACTCCGGGCGACATTTCAATGGGTTTGGGGTCATGTTCTAAAGCAGTTACGTTTCTACTACTGGAGTGTTCCTCATGAAGAAGTTCGCACGCACCGCACTTGCGCTTGTTGCCTTGCTGACCGTTGCAGGTGCCGTAAGCTCCGCCTCAGCGCAGAACTATCATCACCACCATCGGCATCACCACCATCACCACAACCGCTAAACCGGCACAAACGTAAAGGCCTCGAGCATGACTTGAGGCCTTTACCGTTTATGCCCTGCGTTCTCAAAACTGGTAGTGCACCATCGCGGCAAGCGACTGTGGATCCAGGCTTGCCCCCCCAATCAGTGCACCATCGATATTAGGCATGCGCAGAATCATGCCACAGTTGTCCGGCTTGACCGAGCCGCCATACAGGATGCGCGTACGCTCCGCACATTCCGTGCCGAAGCGCGCACGTAGCTCTTCCCGAATCATCGAATGCGCCTGGTCAGCGACCTCCGGCGTTGCGGATGATCCAGTGCCGATCGCCCATACAGGCTCGTACGCAATCACCAGCGTCTCCATCTTTTCCGCTGGCAGATTCGCCAGGGCCGCTCCCATCTGCGCCAGGAGCGTGTCTTTGGTGTACCCCGTCTGCCGGTCCGCCAGCATCTCCCCCAGGCACAGCACAGGCGCAATGTCGTGTGCAATCGCGGCTTTCAACTTCAAATTAACGTGCTCATAGCTTTCGTTGGCATACAGGCGGCGTTCACTGTGGCCCAGCAGCACATGGGTACAGCCGATGCTGGTCAGCATGGTCGGCGACGTCTGCCCGGTGAATGGACCCTCATTCAGCCAGTGCATCGTCTGCGCGCCGGAACGCACCCGCGTTTCCGCAACCCGGTCAATCACGGTAGACAGTGAGGTCGCCGTCGGGAAAATCAGAATCTCATCGCGGTCATGATCCTGCACCAGCGGCAAAAACTCGTCTAGAAAAGCCAGCGACTCTCTTGGGTTCTTGAACATCTTCCAGTTCGCCGCAATAATCTTCTTGCGCATCGGTCCCTGATCTCCGTTCCTGTGCAGCTTAGGGAACTGCTGCCTGACTTGCAAACGCGGCAGTGGTGGCGGGCGGTGATCGCCTAATTCTGCAAGAGCGCTTCAACACCGGGTAGCGTCTTGCCTTCTAAAAACTCCAAGGACGCACCGCCTCCAGTAGAGATGTGGGTGATGCGGTCGGTGACTCCGGCCATCACCGCGGCAGAGACCGAATCCCCCCCACCGATGATGGTCGTTGCGCTCGAGTTCGCCGCAACTGCCTCCGCCACTGCCATCGTCCCGGCGGCAAAGGCTGGCATCTCGAACACGCCCATGGGGCCGTTCCACACGATAGTCTGCGCGCTGGCAATTTCTTTCAGAAAGAGATCGATGGACTTTGGCCCAATGTCGAGCGCCATCAGTTCCGCCGGAAAGTCTCCGGTCCCACCAAACACTTCTGTGGTGGCATCCGCGGCAAACCGGTCGGCCAGGATGTGGTCCACTGGCAGCAAAAAGCGGACTCCCTTTGCCTCTGCTTTCTTCAAGGTCGCCGCCGCGACGTCAATCTTGTCCGCTTCCAACAGACTCTTGCCCGTCTTTTGCCCTTGCGCGTTCAGAAAGGTGTAGGCCATCCCGCCGCCCACAATCAGCGCATCGACCTTGTCCAACAGGTGCTCGATGACTGCAATCTTGTCCGATACCTTGGCGCCGCCCACAATCGCAACAAACGGCTTGTCCGGGGTCTCCAACGCCTTCCCCAAAAATTTCAGCTCCTTCTCCATCAACAAGCCCGCAGCCTTCACCTTGACGAAGTGCGTAATGCCTTCCGTCGATGCATGCGCCCGGTGCGCTGCACCGAACGCGTCATTCACATACACATCTGCAAGCGCTGCAAGCTGCTTTGAAAATTCAGGATCGTTCGCCTCTTCCTCCTCGTGAAAACGAAGGTTTTCCAGCAGTAACGCCTGCCCGTTCTCCAGCTGCGCCACCACTTCCTCGGCGATCGGTCCAACCGCATCCGGCGAAAACGCCACGTTGCGCGACGCTCCCAGATCCGCGTCCAGGAGCATGCGCAGGCGATCCACCACGGGCCGAAGGCTCATCGCTTCCACCCGCTTGCCCTTCGGCCGGCCTAGGTGCGCCGCCAGAATCACCTTTGCCCGGGCACGCAACGCAAACTCAATGGTCGGCAACGTCTCACGAATGCGCGTGTCGTCCAGAATCTCGCCACCGTCCGGCGAAAGCGGAACATTGAAGTCCACGCGAATAAACACGCGTTTGCCGTGCAGATCAAGATCGCGAATTGAGGGAGTAGCCATGCCCTGATCATAACGGAGCCGTCAGCGTCCTCCGGCAAGGCTGACAGGTTCACACTCCGCCCTGCGCACGTTTACGGGCGCTTCACCTTGCGCCGTTTCTCCAACCTGCTCCAGAACTGAAACGGATCCAGGTAGAGCTCTGCATCCAGTTCCGCCGTCCGGCTCTGGACACGGACCTGCGCATCCAGTACGGCCTTGTTGTACACCGCGGGTCCAATCTCTTCCAGAATAAAGTTCAAGAGGTTGACCGCAGGCAGCGCCCCAAGCTCCGCCTGCAACTCCTCGTGGAAGTAGCGCTGCAAAGAGGCAATTGCATCCATGCGCACGCGTTCGCTTAATTCCATTGCCATCGCCTTCAAGTGCGCACAGTCTTCATGGCCAACGAGAAGCGGCCGTCAACGGCAGCGCCTCGACCGACCGCTCCGCAGCCACCCAAAAATCACAAACCCTTCTCCACCAGAAACAGGATCAGGTCCTTTACCCGCGAGCTATAGCCCCATTCGTTGTCATACCAGCTGATCACCTTGCCGGTCTTGTCGCCCACGACCTTGGTCAGCTTGCTATCCACGATGGACGACCGCGAGTCCCCCTTAAAATCCGAGGACACAAGCTCTTCCGTCGTGTATCCGAGATACCCCTGAAGCGGTCCGCTCTCCGACGCCGCCTTCAACGCCCCGTTCACCGAAGACACCGTGATCGGCTTTTCGGTATTAAAGGTCAGGTCGACGACCGATACTGTTGGCGTTGGTACGCGAATCGAAAATCCGTCCAGCTTGCCATCCATCTCGGGAATTACAAGCTTCAGCGCCTTTGCGGCACCAGTCGAAGACGGAATCATGTTTAGCGCTGCGGCGCGCGCACGCCGCAGATCCTTGTGCGGAAAATCTAAAATCACCTGGTCGTTCGTGTAGCTGTGCACCGTGGTCATAATGCCGCTTGTAATGCCAAAGGCGTCGTTCAACACCTTCACCACCGGTGCCAGGCTGTTGGTCGTACAGCTCGCGTTCGAGATCACGTGATGCTTGGCCGCATCGTAGGCTTCGCTGTTTACGCCCAACACAAGCGTCACGTCCTCATTCGTCGCAGGCGCGCTGATAATCACCTTCTTGACCGTCTCACCAAGGTGCGCCTTGGCCTTGGTTGCATCGGTAAAGTGACCGGTCGACTCCACAACAATCTGCGCGCCTACTCCCGCCCAGTCCAGCTTTGCGGGGTCGCGTTCTGCAAAAACCCTGATCTGTTTTCCATCGACCGAGATGTAGTCGTCCCCGGCCACCACCTCGTTGGAGAGGTTGCCAAGGATCGAGTCGTACTTCAACAAGTGCGCCAGCGTCGCGGGGCTGGTCAGGTCGTTGATGGCGACAAACTCAATATTCGGGTTGCCGAGCGCGGTACGGAAGACGTTACGCCCAATGCGGCCAAACCCGTTGATCCCTACTTTCACTGCCGTGCCATTCGTTCCCATGCCTGGTCTGTTTCCCCTTGGTCCGCCACACGCCATACGAGTTTAGGCGGGCTAGGCTAATACTAGCCGGTCCGTCTACCCGGTGGTCCATCGCCCCACGGACGCCGGCGTTCGACGCAGAACCTGCACCATTTTGCGGGCACCCCTGCCTGTATGCTACAAGTCATCAGGCGAGTGCAGCGGCGCGGTAACGACGCGACCAGCGCGCCGGGTTTCTTCAAGAAGCTAGACGTATGCGCGATGGAACGCGCGAATGGATGCGCGACAACATGAGAAGACGCAGTAAGCGTGGTCCCAACAATAGTGAGGCAACTGGCAAAATCGGCCAGGAAATTCCGACTGATCAGCCCGCAGCGCTTCGGCCCTCCTACCCTGAAGCCGCGCGCAGCTCGGCTCCGGCCCAGGTGGACGAACCGGAAGACGATGCAGCCCAGGACGAGCCGGAACCGGTGCCTCAGCCCGGCGCCATCGTGCTGGAAACTCAGCCCGAGCACCTGTCCACCCCGCCGGCAGAAGCCCAGCCTGTCGCCGCCCAGGGCGAAAAACCGGCACCGAAAGGATTCGTGGTGCTGGCCATCGGCCTCCCCGGCTCCGGCAAAACCACCTGGTACAAGCGCCGCGGCGTAACGCCCCTTTCCAGTGACTTGCTGCGCACCATCCTGTTCGACGACATCACCGACCAGCGTTACAGCGGGCTTGTCTTCAGCACCCTGCGCTCTCTCCTGCGCGCACGCCTCATCGCCAAAATGCCATGGAACTACGTCGACGCCACCAATCTGTCGGCCCACGAACGGCGCCAGTGGATCAAGATGGCCAAGAGTTTCGGGTATGAGGCACAGGCTGTCTTCTTTGACGTCCCACTCGCCGTCTGCATGGAGCGCAACAGCAAACGCGAACGCCGTGTCGCCGACGATGTCATGGAAAAGATGGCTGAACGCCTCCGTCCGCCATCGTTCCGGGAAGGTTTTTCCAAGATCACCGTCGTCCGCGTCAAAGGCCAACCCGGCAGCACACAGATCACCCCCGAGCCAACTGCCGAGGCCTTCAACGCGCCCGTCGCACTTGAACCAGAGACCGAATCCAACCCTGTCCTCGATCTCGAAGAGCCTGAACCGATAAGCGGTCTGGACGAGCCATCCGGCACGTTCTCCGATGCGGACTCCCAGGCGAACGAAGCGCACGATCAGCCACTTACGGCCGAGTAAGCATGCCCGGCAGCGGTGGCGTCGAGTTCGCTCACGTGAGCTTTACGCCGCCAGGTCTGCAGCGGCCCGCAGGGTCGCCGCGCAACATCCTCGATGACATTTCGCTGACCCTGCAACCCGGAACCACAACCGCTCTGCTCGGCCGATCCGGCTCCGGCAAAACGACCCTCCTTCGAACCGTGAACGGCCTTGTCCTTCCGACCGGCGGAACCGTCACCGTGAACAACGAACGGATTGGCGCGGCCACGTCTGCACAGCAGCTTCGCTCTCTTCGCCATGGCATTGGCTATGTCATTCAGGAAACAGGCCTCTTTCCACACATGACGATCCAACGAAACGTCGCATTACCGCTGGAGTTGCAGAAGAAATCGGCGGAGGAGCGCCAGCGCCGCGCGCAGGAGTTGCTCAAGGCGACAGGTCTTGACCCGGCGGACTTCGCGAACCGGCATCCGCACGAGCTGTCCGGCGGACAACGTCAGCGGGTTGGCCTTGCGCGTGCACTCGCCGCAGATCCCCCCTTGCTGCTGCTCGACGAACCCTTCGGAGCACTTGACCCCCTGACCCGCGCCGACATGCAAACCATGTTGCGCGACCTTCTCGCAACACTGCAGAAGACCGCTCTGATCGTCACCCATGACCTGCAGGAAGCGATCTTCCTCGCACATCGTGTGATCTTCTTGGACTCCGGGCATATCGTCGCGGACCTCGCCTCGCACGATGTTCTCCACTCCACGATCCCCGCAGTGGCGGAATACGTCCGCGCCGTCAATCGCTTTGAGCCCGCCGCATGACCGCCTTCTTGCGGCAACACGGGTACGAACTGGCACGACTGACGCTGGAACACCTGTGGCTCACGGGCTGGTCTGTCCTTCTCGCCACCTTGATCGCCCTGCCTACCGGCATCTGGCTCACGCGCCACGAGCGCTGGGCCCGGCCGGTCATCAACTTCACCAACATCGTCCAGACCATTCCCTCGCTCGCCCTCTTCGGCCTGCTGCTCCCCGTTCCGTGGCTTGGCGACCGAGCCGCGCGCCTTGCCATCCTTGCTCTTACCGGCTACGCCCTCCTACCCATTCTGCGCAACACCTATACAGGGATTCGGAGCATCGAACCCGCGCTTGTGGATGTCAGTAATGCACTTGGAATGAATAACATGGAGCGCCTCATCAAAGTTGAGCTTCCGCTTTCCGCAAGCATCATTCTCGCGGGGCTTCGCACGGCAACAGTAACCTGCGTCGGCGTTGCCACGATCGCCGCAGCCATTGGTGCCGGTGGCCTGGGCGAATTCATCTTTCGTGGTGTGGCTTCGGTGGACAACCGGTTTGTCCTCGCTGGCGCCATCCCCGCCGCGCTGCTGGCCCTCGGTCTCGACGCCCTGCTTGGCCTGCTTGAGGCACGCTTGGCCGTGCGAAACGCATGAGCGCGCCGCTCCTGAAGCAACTGTCCCGGAATGCTCCTTTCCAGCGCGGACTGCGTCTGCTGACGCTGAGCCTGGTCTCTTTGGCCCTCACCAGCTGCGATGCGCCGCACGGCAGCCGGATCGTGGTCGGCTGCAAAAACTTTACGGAGCAGGTCCTGCTGGGTGAGCTTCTGGCGCAGCAGATCGAAGCCCAGGGCGAAAAGGTGGACCGGCGTTTCTACCTGGCCGGCAGCTACATCGCGCACCAGGCTCTGCTCAGCGGCCGCATCGATGCCTATGTTGAGTACACTGGCACGGCGCTCAGCAGCATCCTCAAACAGCCGGTTGACCGCGATCGCGACCGGGTCCGCGCCACCATCACTCGCAGGTATGCGGCGCTCGGGATCACCGTCGAGCCCTCGCTCGGGTTCGAGAATACGTTCGCCATGGTCCTGCGCCAGGCCGACGCCGACCGCGATCACCTGACCAGCCTCAGCAGCCTTGCCCCGGCCGCACAGCAGCTGCGGCTCGGCGTCGGCTACGAGTTTGAAGACCGCCCGGATGGCCTGCACGGCATGGAGTCCGTATACCACCTGCAGTTCCGCGGAGAGCCGCGCATCATGGATCTTGGCCTGCTTTACCGCAGTATCGCCAGCAACCAGGTCGACATTGTCGCCGGCAATTCCACCGATGGCGCCATTCCCGTGCTCCACCTGCGCGTGTTGACCGACGACCTTCACTACTTCCCGCCCTACGAGGCCGTTCCCCTGGTGCGAGACGATACCTTGCGTCAGCACCCCGCCGTCGCTCTGGCCATGCGGCAGCTCGCCGGCACCATCGATGAAAGTGCCATGCAGCAGATGAACCACGCCGTTGAAGGCAGCCATCGCGACCCCGCCGACGTCATCCGCGAGTTCCGGCAGCGCCGGCATCTGTAAGGCGCCTGGGTGGTACTCTACCGGGCATGCATCGCCTTGTGTCTCCCAGCATGCTGGTAGCGGCGCTGGTGCTTCCGCTCCACTGCGCCACTCAGGCAGAGCGGGGCGAGAATCCTGGCGTCCCGCACAAAGGAGAACTCATGCAGGCCCTCGGCACCTTTGAAGTGAAGGTCAAGCCCGTTGACCCCTCCGACATCGCAAAAGCTGGCGATACCGGGCGCATGACGATCGATAAAACATGGACGGGCGACATCGTCGGCACCAGCAAAGGCGAGATGCTGACCGGCATCACGCAGGAAAATGGATCGATGGCCTACGTCGCCATGGAGCGCTTTACCGGCACCATCGGCGACCACAAGGGGACGCTGCTCTTTTCTCATAGCGCCTTCATGCTTCACCATCAGCCTCGGCCTGAAGACACCAACATCACCGTCGTTCCCGGTTCCGGCACTGGCGCGTTGAAAGGTATCCAGGGCCGGCTTGAGATCACCATCACTGGCGGCGTGCACCACTACCATCTGACCTACACCCTTCCCGACCAGCATTAACCCGCTCAGCCGCATCCAACAGCTGTTGCGACAGGAACAGTACCCGTCGCCCGTGGAGGCACTATGTCTGAGAAGAACTACTCTGGTCCAGAAGGCATCGAGAAAATTCAGGAGCTGATTCAGGACGCGCGCATCGGCATGTTGACGACGGTCAGTAGCGAGGGAACCTTGCACGCACGACCGATGGCTCTACCCGACAAGCCCTTCGATGGCCTGCTCTGGTTTATCACGCGTAACGACAGCGGCAAAACCGAAGAGATCCGCCACGACAGCCAGGTCCTAGTCAGCTTTGCCGAACCAAAAGATGGCAAGTACATCGCGCTCTCCGGCCGCGCCGCGGTCGTGCATGACCGCGAATTGATCCACGAGCACTGGACCCCGATGGCAAACGCCTGGTTCCCCGAGGGCCCTGACGACCCCGGCGCCACCCTCATTCAAATCCGCGTGGACGAAGCCCAGTACTGGGCGAGCAGCAGTAGCAGCCTTGTTCGTTTCACGAAGCTTGCAGTTGCTTCCGTCACCGGAGCCAAGCGAACAAGCGTAGGCGACAGCGGTCACATTACCATTTAAAGCGCGAAAACCTGCGGGCGTCGCTCCTAGTGAACGACGCCTGCTTCGCGAAATGGCCAGTACACAAACGCCGCCTTGCCATAGATCAGATCCCGCTGTACGGGACCGAAGTCGCGGCTGTCATACGACACCGATCGATGGTCTCCCATCACGTAAAAGTCGCCGAGGGGCACATCCACTTCCGGCTCGGATCGCTCATCAGTAAAGCGCGACGGCACATACGCTTCAATCAGTTCCTGATCATTGCGAAAAACATGGCCATGCTCAATGCGGATTCGGTCGCCCGGCAGCCCGATAACACGCTTGATGTAACTGCGCGTCAGGTCGCGGGGGTAGCGAAAGACCACGACGTCGCCCCGTTCAATGTCTCCGAGGTGGTATGCCAGTTTGTTGATGCAGAGCCGATCCTGGTCCTGTAGCATCGGCACCATGCTGGTGCCCTCGACACGCACGGGCTGGTACAAAAACAGGATGATGAAGAGTGAGATGATTCCCGCCACGGTAATGTCCCGCAGCCACACCAGGGAGGTCTGCACAGCGGCAGAACCTTTCCGCGGCAGAGCGTCCTCGGTATCCTGGAACGAATTGTGTTCGGAATTCTGCACGGGCGAGCCACTCTCACTGTAGTAGGACTGACGCTCCGCTGCAAAGTAACGCGGCAAAAACGATCCAGCATGCCCTGTGTTCTCTTAGCGTAACCCTTCTTACTCCCCAGCATCAGACATTAGTTGAAGTAGAATGACATAATTAGGGATGGTGCATCTGTGCCAGACACGCTGATTGAAGAACCAAGAACGCGCAAAACCGACGTCGTAGAAAATGATCCACGGCACACAGATGCCCTACCCGGTTTAACAACGGAACGTCGCAACGAGGCGTCGGAAGGGTTCGACAAAAAATCGGCCCTCGAAATCGCCCGCATCATTAACGCAGAAGACGCCAAGGTCGCCAACGCGGTCAAAAAAGCCCTCCCGGAAATTGCACAGGTGATCGATGTGGTCGCCCGCTCGCTGCGGGACGGCGGCCGGCTCATCTACGTCGGCGCCGGCTCTTCTGGCCGCATCGCCGCTCTGGACTCCTCGGAATGCCCGGCAACCTTTTCCACGCAGCCCGCGCAGGTGCAATACATCATGTGTGGCGGCCCGAAGGCTCTGGCAAGCGCCGCCGACGTCAACGAGGACTCGCCTGAAATGGGCCAGCGTGACATCGCCAAACGCCGCCCCACCCGCAAAGACATCGTCATCGGCATCTCCGCCTCGGGGCAAACACCGTACGTTGTAGGCGCTGTGGAATATGCCCGCGCACGCGGCGCAAAAACGGCTGCCATCATCTGCAACCGGGACGCTTCGCTGGCCAATGCTGCAGATATCACGATCGTGGCTGAAGTTGGCCCCGAGGTGATCAGCGGGTCTACCCGCCTCAAGGCTTCTTCGGCCCAGAAGATGATCACGAACATGATCACCACCGGTGCCATGACCCGGCTCGGCTACGTGTATGACAATCTCATGGTCAACGTTCACATGAAGAACCAGAAGCTGGTCGAACGTGGCATTCGCGTCCTGCAGCGTGTCACGGGCGTCGAGCGCGATGTGGCGATCCGCACCATCAAGTCCGCTGGAAAATCGATCCCCACGGCTGCCGTCATGCTGAAAGCCAACGTCGACAAGATGGAGGCGGTGCGTCGTCTGCAGCAGGCTGACGGCAACGTTCGGCTCGCCATCGAAGATTCCCGCCTCGAGCTCTAAATCTGTCTGGCGGCGTGCTGCGCGCTACTACTTGCCGTCGCAGACCTCAATCCTTCCGCACAGGGCTGGATCGTCTGCTGAGCTACAGCGGCGCGTGGAGCAGGTGCAGCGCCGGCCAGCTGTTTGGGGTTGGCTGCAGAGGCACTCGTTCGTCTGTTTGCCAGGCCACCCCCTGGGTGTACCAGCTTGGCGCATCGTAGCTCGATGGCACACGGAGTGGCAGCCAGAGGAAATCGATGGTTCCCGCAAGCAGCGCGCCACCCAGCAGCCATCGTGCAACGGTCAAACGGGAGCCCCGCTGCGTGCTGACTGCGGCAAGCAGCGCCAGCATCAGCAGCGCATCCGGCACATAAGCATAGCGTTCGCCGAAGCCCGGTTGAGCATCCAGCAATGTCCCGCCCAGCGACAACAGGCACTGCAGCGTGCCCAGCCAAAGTGCTGTACCCAGCAGCACAAGGCACACGCGATTGCGCCGGAACAGCCAGACAAGCCCCGCGGCAGCGCACAAGAGGATCAACCAGCTGAGCGGTACGGCCACCCCTGTGTTCCGCAGCACCACGCGGCCAGCGAGGATTGCTGCGGGGCGGCTGAACAGCGGCATCACGACATCTTTGACCAGGACGACCGGACCAATGATCGACGGCGTAAGGTGAAGCTTCCGATTGCCCGTCTTTGCTGTCGCAGCAAGGCTCAGCTGCGCTACAGACCCCGCAAGCACAATGCCAGCCTGCACCAGTGCGCCGCGCGTGCGCCACCGCCATGCCCGCGCGAAGAAGAGAGGCGCAAGCAGCACCGTTATCGGACCACTGAGCACCGCAAGGCCAAGCGCCAGGCCGCGCCGCACCTGCAGCCTGCTCGCGTCGCAACACAGGATCACCGCCGACCACAAGCCAAAAGCGAACTGGCTGTTGATCAGGTTCAACCAGCTTTCCACGTCCCCGGTCGTGACCAGCAGAGCGAGCACAGCGGCAAACTTTACTCCCGGTGTTCGCAGAAACTCCGCCTGGTAGACGAGGTACCCGGTCAGCAGCAACACGACCAGCGCGGTGCCGGTAAACAGGTGCGCTGCAAATTGCAGGGGCACCAGGTGAATGGCCACAGCCGACCAGAAATTGTTCCACAGCGAGTAATAGCCAAACTGGGTCACACCCAGCGTGTGGGCAAAGGTGAGCGACCAGTTGCGTCCGAGCATCACGTTGCTCTCTTCGGCCCATACACGGCCGCGCAGCACAATCGGCGGGCAGCGCAGCACCGCCCCAACCAGCAGCAGAACGAGGGCAATCCCGCAGGCATGGCGAGTCCTCCATAGCGATGAAAGGCGCGGCAACATTGTTCTCACTGTATCGCCTCGACACGGCGCGTCTTACGCCGAGGTCGTTCCCGCGATGCGCGCAATCGCCCGGTGCGCCGACAACGCCGCACCCTCCTGCCAACCCACCAGGTGCGACAGGTAGTCCCCCGCAAACACTGTCCGTCCTTCCAGCTTGTCCAGCTGCGCGTACGCCGCGTCGCTGCTGGCCAGGTGATTGTTGGCATAGCAGCCAAGGGAGTGTGGCGTCTTTTCCCACGAAATGTACATCGGCTTCGCCAGCAGGCCGCCTTTGCCAGGGTGGAGCTTCTCCACCGCCGTTCGCGAGGCGTCCAGCTTTTCCGCCGTCGACATCTTGCCAAAGGGCGTCAGCTCGCCGGTGGCATCCACGCGCTCCGTGTTAAAGCCTGCGATCAGAATGCCCGCCGGTGAAAAGAGCCGGTCCGACGGATACCACACGATATCCACGGTCTGCTTTGGAAAGCTGATGCCGCCGTAGATTCGATCGTCCTTCTCCCAAAACCGCGGCGATTCCCACGCAATCTTGTACAGCGCCGTCATCGGCATCCCGGTAAACGCCTTTTGCGTCGCGGGCGTGAAGTTATTCGCGGTCTTCGCCAGCACCGAGATGGGCATCGTGCAAATGCACCAGTCTGCCGTGACGGTCTGCTTGTTGCCGGCCTTGGTGTACGACACGGTCACGGACCCTGGACCCGTTTGAATCTGCTCGACCGGCGCTTCGTAAATGATCGCGTCTCCGACGACCTTCGCAAACCCATAGCCAATCCGGTCCATGCCGCCGACCGGCTGGAACATCGTCGCCTGCCAATCAATTTGTTCCTCGTACACTACGCCCTTGCTCAGGTCGCTGGTCAAAAGCTCCTTCAGTGCCAGCGGCTCGTTCAGCTTCATCACGACTGGCCCCGCACCGCGCGGTGTAATAAAGCCGGCTCGCGTGCTCCCGGTGTACTTACCGCTTGCTTGCAAATCTCCAAATGTTCGCAGAAAGTCCAGCATCTGCTGGGTCTCTTCCCTGCTCAGCTCTTTGTCCAGATCGTGTTGGCGCACTGCCTTCGACAACAGCTCGGCCATGTAGCCGCGCGTGTCGTGCACCACCTGTCGCTCCGTCACGGGCTTGCCGCCGTTCAGCGTGTCGGCCTGCATCAGGGCCGAACGGGAGAAGTTGATCTCCACCTCAAGCGGAACATTCAGCTCATGGCAGTAGTCCAGCAGGTGCGTGTGGTGCGATGGAATGCGCGCCGGGCCCGCATTCAGATACTGATTGCGCTCCCACGTGCAGCCCTGCCGCGTGCCATCGGTAAATGTCACCACATCGCCACCGCGGACGCTGCACGACCGGCCGCCCGGCTTGTTGCGCGCCTCGATCACGGTCACGGTAAAGCCGGCTTTGCGCAACTCATACGCACTGACCAGGCCGGCAATGCCCGCACCCAGAATGACCACGCTCTTGCCTTTACCGTAGTCTCCCGGCAGGTCCGGCAAAGCCGACGGGCCCGGCAACGGGATCAGGCCCATGGCATGCATCGTGGAGTACGCGGCGGAGTAGCCGCCAAGCTGAGCCATGCGCTGGATAAAAGTACGGCGAGTCAAAGCCATCAATCGATCCCCTTCAAGGAACGCGTGGTGAGCAGCATGCGCCATCGACAGCCAGACGGCGTGTCCGACCATAAAGGCCCGGTGAAATGTTGTGTTTAGGTGTTCAGAGTAGAGCCACAGCCGCGAGAAGCGCAACCCGCATTTGCAAAAAAAGACGCGCTCCACGCCGGCCACTCTTGCCACAACCTTTCACACCCCGCGGGTCTACTTCCTACAAGCGACACGCAACGAGGGTCGCGAGGAGCCACATCATGAACCGCAACTTCGTATCCGCACTCTTCGCACTCACCTTGGTTCTCCCACTTGCAGGATCGGTTGCGGACGCCCAGGCGACCGATCCTGCAACGCAGAATCAGGCGCAACCCACGCCCGCACCCCGCATGCATGACCCGCACACAATGGCGGTCAAGCTCGGCCGCAAGCTGAACCTGACGGCCGACCAGACAGCAAAGCTGGAACCGATCCTGGCCGAACGTCAGCAAAAGCTGCAGGCCATCAAGTCCAACGCGGCGCTGTCGCCCGAGGAAAAGCACCAGCAGATGCATGCCATCGCCAGGACCACGCATCAGGAACTCGCCGGTGTACTGACACCCGACCAGATGCAGCAGATGAAGGCGATGCACAAGGCCCATGAAGCGCGGCAGAATGCCGCCCCCACGGGCGTCTAAGCTCTCCCCAAGGAGACGGAACGGCCCACGCCAACCCGCGTGGGCCGTTCTCGTTCGGGGGAACATGCATCCACCTTGGCACCCGCGCCTCACAACATGCCCGCAACGTTCAGCGTCCTTTCGTACACTCAACAGCATGGACAAGTTCGTCGTCCGCGGAGGCAATCCCCTCCTCGGCACCATCAAGATTTCCGGCGCCAAAAACTCGGCGCTGCCGTGCATGGCCGCTGCCATCCTTACCGCAGACGAAGTCATCCTGGAGAACATTCCCCAGGTGCGCGACATCGAGACCGAACGCAGGCTGCTGGAAGCAATGGGCGCCACCTGCGAACTCGGCTACGGCCGCGCGCAACATCGCACCACCATTCAATGTGCGGTGCTGAGCGACCCTGAAGCAAAATACGAAATCGTCAAGACCATGCGCGCCTCGTCACTGGTTCTCGGTCCCCTCATCGCCCGCACCGGCATGGCGCGCGTCGCCGTCCCTGGCGGGTGTGCCATCGGTGGACGCCCCATCGATCTGCACCTCAAAGGCCTGGAGGCCATGGGCGCGAAGATCACCCAGGAACACGGCTACATCGAAGCCCGGACCGACCGTCTCAAGGGCGCGCACATCGTCTTTGACAAAATCACCGTCACCGGCACGGAAGATCTGCTCATGGCTGCCGTGCTTGCCGACGGCGAAACCGTCATGGAAAACTGCGCGCGCGAGCCGGAGGTCACCGACCTTGCCGCCATGCTCACGGGCATGGGCGCACAGGTTGATGGCGCGGGTACAGGCACCATTCGCGTTCAGGGTGTCTCCAAACTCCATGGCGTCAAGCACCGCATCAATCCCGACCGCATCGAGGCAGGCACCTTCCTGATCGCCGGCGCCATCAGTGGCGGCGACCTGAACGTGGACTGCTGCAATCCCGCCCACCTCGGCGCTGTGATCAGCAAGCTTGAAGAAGCCGGGGTCCGCATCGACGTCGGCAAAGACAATATCCGCGTGCGCAGCGAAGGCCACCTCCGCGCTACGGATATCTCCACCGTGGAATATCCGGGCTTTCCCACCGACATGCAGGCGCAGTTCATGGCGCTTGCCACGCAGGCTGAAGGTACCAGCAGCATCACGGAAAACATCTTCGAAAACCGCTTCATGCACGTCAGCGAATTGAACCGCATGGGTGCCAGCATTCAGGTGCATGGCAGCACTGCCACCGTCAAGGGTAAAACCGCCCTTTCCTCCGCGGCAGTGATGTGCAGCGACCTCCGGGCGTCCGCCTCGCTTGTACTCGCCGCGCTGGTCGCCGATGGCGAAACCATCCTTGACCGCGTCTACCACATCGACCGGGGCTACGAGCATATCGAGGAAAAACTGCGCGGCGTTGGTGCGCAGATTCGCCGCATGGGCGACGTCTTCGGCAAGCGATAAACACCCAACACGCACGCCACGCACGCGGCGGCAGGACGAGGCGGTTTTCGTCCTGCGACGGTTCCGGGTAGCGTATCCTTGAGGCAAGGGTCACGAGGGCAACTCGACCCACGCTCGTCCCATTGAGTGACACCTCCGTACGAACAATGGCCTGACGTGGATCGCGTAGGTAAACTCCTTGAATCGACGCGATTGACCTCAATGCCGCGCCTTGGACACTTCTAGCCAGAATGGGTAGCAGGAACAAAGCAGGCCACTGCCGCCTTGAACAGCACGCAAGCGTAGGTGTTCAGGCATTGTTCACACGACTGGATTCGAACCACATATGAATGAAGAGATCCAAACGTACGAGATCCCGCAGCCTGCCGCCAGCATGCCGAACGTCAAGGTCGCCGTTCTCGGCACCGGCAAAATGGGCGGCATCCTGTTGCAGGCGTTTCTCAAGAACAACCTGCTCCACCCCGAGCAGATTATCGCCACGGTAGCGCATCCGGAGCGCGCGCTCGCTCTCTCCACCCAGTATGGCGTCGCCGTTTCCACGGACAATCTGGAGGCGGCAAGGGAGGCGGACGTCATCCTGCTCGGCGTAAAGCCGATGCAGGTGCCTGCACTTGTCCAGCAGATTCGCCCAGCCCTGACCACCGACAAGCTGCTTGTCTCCTTTGCAGCCTCGGTCAAAACCTCGTCGATTGAAGAGGCTGCCGGCCTTGAGCTCGGGGTTATCCGCGCCATGCCGAACACGCCGTCCATGCTCGCTGCCGGCATTACCGCGCTGTGTGGCGGCCGCTTTGTCTCAGAAGGGCAGCTCGCCGCCGCACAACGGATCTTCGGTACCGTTGGACGAACCGTGATCGTCGACGAAAAGCACATGGACGCTGTGACGGGTCTGTCCGGCTCCGGTCCCGCCTTCATCTACATCATCATCGAGGCGCTTGCGGAAGCCGGTGTGAACGTCGGCCTGCCACGTGACATTGCCACGCAGCTAGCCGCACAGACCACCTACGGCTCTGCCCGCATGGTGCTTGAAACCGGCTATCACCCTGCCCTGCTCAAGGATGCCGTCACCACTCCGGCGGGGTGCACGGTCGATGGCATCCTGGAACTTGAGGAGGGTGGCCTCCGCGTCACCCTCATCAAAGCCGTAAAACGCGCGACACAACGCGCGAAAGAATTGGCCGCAGGCTAAGTGTGGCAACCCACATCGCACCTACGCCCACTCACATCCGCAGCCTCGTCGGCGTGCGGCGTTGGGCGTGGGTTACGCTCGCTTTTTTTGTGCTGGTCGTTCTGGAAGGTGCGGTGGTGCGCGCTACCTCCTCCGGCGCTGGCTGCGGCGCGCACTGGCCGCTGTGCAATGGCGAGTTACTGCCTCACCATCCGAAGCTCACCACCCTGATTGAGTTCACACATCGCTCCCTTACCGGTATTTCCACGATGATGTTTGCACTGCTCATCGGCTGGACCTTCTACGCGACGCCCAGGCGTCACCCGGCCCGTCGAACTTCGGTGGCGGCGGGTCTTCTGCTCCTCAGTGAAGGCGCGCTCGGTGCCGTCCTTGTGCTCCGGCACCTGGTCGAAAACAATACCTCCGGCGCGCGTGTGGTCATGCAGTCCGTGCACTTCACAAACACGCTGCTGCTTTTGGGTGCGACGGCTGCCACGGCCGTTCTGCTCGGCCCGGCTCTTCCACCATCACTGGTTCGCACAAACGTCCGTGCAGCTGCAATGCTTGCGATTCTGGCCACGATTCTTACCGGCGCCACCGGTTCGCTTGCAGCGCTTGCCGACACGTTGTATCCATCACCCGATCTGCGGACCGCGCTGTCCGCCGATTTTGCTACGCATTCACCCCTGCTTATCCGCATGCGATGGATGCACCCGGCGGCCTCCGCCCTCGCGACACTCGCATCCATCGCCCTGGTGCTGGCCTTGCGTTGCAATGGCGGAACACGCACGGCAGGCCTCTTGCTCCTGAATGTGGTGTTGCAGATTGTAATTGGCGCCGCAGACGTCCTGCTTTTGGCTCCCACGTGGATCCAGGTCCTCCACCTGCTGAGTGCCGATGTGTTCTGGATCACGCTGATCGTGATTGCGACGCCTCTATACCTGCACCAAAAGCACAAACCCCGGACCGCATGATCTTCTGGCTTCGCAGGCTGTAATTTTGGGCCAAAGGAAGAGGCGTGATCGCATCACGCCTCTTCTTGTCTTCGAACTTTACTGCGGGTCGTGCGGCGTCGTGGTTGGACTCTTGTCCCCAATGATCTTCTTGCCAATCTTCTTGGTGTCGCGCCCTGTCACGTCCACAGCTTTCTCGGTGCCGTGAACCGTGTCTTTCGCCGCCACCGTCGTCCCATGCTTCGTGGCATCATAGGCCTTCACAGTGCCGTGTTCCGTGTCCTTCGTTGCCACCGTCGCCCCATGCTTCGTCGCGTCATAGGCCTTCTCGGTGCCGTGCTCCGTGTCCTGGGTCGCAACCTTGGTCCCGTGCTCGGTATCCTTGGTGGCAACCTTCGTCCCATGCTCGGTCGAGTGGTACGCCTTCTTCGTGCCTCGCTTGCTCTTGTGGTAAACCTTCTTCGTTCCGGTATCGACCGCACGGCCAGCGTCCTTGGTCGCCGCTGCCGTCTCATGACCGGCATTCTTGGTGTCCTGCGTCGCAGTCTGTGCGAACGCGGTGCCTGCGGCCAGCGTAGCAGCGAACATGCCTACAGCAATCCTGTTCATCGTGGTCGTCCCCTTGTCTGGTATCTCTTCCAGATAGATGGTCAGGACCCGCATTTCGGTTGCGCGTTGCGTACGATCCTCTGCCATCACGGGTAAACTTGGCGCTCGCAAACCGATCCTGCTCGCAGCGCACCCGTTCCAGCCGGGCGGCGTGATCCTCACCCGCCGCGACTACCCTCACCCAGCTGGCTGCGCTACCCTGACAGGGATGGCCACGCACCGATCCACCAGCACGCCTCAACACAAGCCGGAGCACCTCTTCTTCAATCGCGACGAAAGCTGGCTCCGCTTCAACACGCGTGTCCTGGAAGAAGCACAGGACGCCACCAATCCCCTGCTCGAACGGCTCCGCTTCCTTGCCATCACCGCTTCCAACCTGGACGAGTTCATGGAGGTGCGCGTCGCCTCCATCCTGCAGCGCATTGAGGACGGCTTTACCCTTTCGGCCGACGAGGACGATGATGGCCTAAGCGAGCAGGACCGCATGAACCGCCTCGCCGACAGCCTGCACGCCTACAGCCATTCCCAGTACGACTGCTGGACGCGCCAGCTGCAGCCTGCCCTGCGCGCCGCACGCATACACCTGCTGCGCTGGACCGATCTGGACGAAGCAAGCCGCGAAGCCGCTGAAGCGTTCTACGCACGCGAAGTTGATCCGATCCTGACACCCGTCACCATCGACCCGACACACCCGTTTCCACGCGTTCTCAACAAGGCCCTCTGCCTTTCTCTGCTGCTTCGTCGCAAGCGAGGCAACGTCAGCATTCTCGGCATCGTCAACGTCCCGCGTTCCCTGCCGCGCATGGTTCCGCTACCCGCACCCTCCGGCTCCTTCCACTTCCTCCCGTTGCAGGAGTTGGTGGAGGCGCACGCGGAACGCCTCTTTCCCGGGTACACCGTCGCCAGTTGCGCACCCTTTCGCGTCACCCGTAACAGCAACCTGTACCTGCAGGAGGAGGAGTCGCGATCGCTTCTGGAAAGCGTCCGCGAAGAGCTGCACAACCGGCGCAAGGGCGACGTCGTCCGGCTCGAGATTGAAGCCGGCGCCGACGAGAGCATGCTGGAGCAGCTGCGCCAGAATTTCGACCTGGACCGGTGGCAGATCTTCCGCACCGATGGCCAGGTCAACCTTGCACGAATCGCCGATCTCTATGGCGTAATTGCCCGTCCCGACCTCAAGTTTCCCAAATTCACGGGTCGTGAGAACGCACTGGACCGCGACGCAGCCGGCAAGCCGCAAAGTATTTTCGATACCCTGCGCGAGCGCGACGTCTTGCTCCACCACCCGTTCGATTCCTACAGCGCCGTGGAGCGCTTCATGGAAGCCGCGGCGCACGACACCCAGGTCGTCAGCATCAAGCAGACCCTCTATCGCACCTCATCCGATTCCCCGCTCTTCCGCGCCCTGCTCGAGGCCGCTCCCACCACCGACGTGACCGTCGTCGTCGAACTTATGGCGCGATTCGACGAGGATTCGAACATTCGCTGGGCACGCACGCTTGAAGACGCCGGCGTTCAGGTCTTCCACGGCGTCGTCGGCAAAAAGACACACGCCAAGCTGGCCTTGCTCGTGCGCCGCGACGCCGACGGCGTCACGCGCCGCTATGCCCACCTTGGCACCGGCAACTACAACTCGGTGACCGCGCGCTTTTACACCGACATCAGCCTTCTGACTGCCGATCCGGCCATTACCAGCGCAGCGCAGCAGGTTTTCAATTTCCTGACCGCACAAACCGAGCAGACGGACTACCAGCCGCTGCTGGTCGCGCCCATCACGCTCGCGCAGGGCATCCTCGACCTGATCGCCCGCGAAACCGCCCACGCCCGCGCCGGTCGGCCCGCCCACATCATCGCCAAAATGAATGCGCTGCTCGATGGCAAAACCGTGCGCGCGCTGTACGACGCGTCAAACGCTGGCGTCGAAATCGACCTTATCGTCCGCGGCATGTGCTCCCTCCGTCCCGGTGTACGCGGGCTCAGTGAACGCATCCGCGTGCGCTCCATCGTCGGCCGCTTTCTGGAACACAGCCGCATCTTCTGGTTCCGCAACGGCTCACCCGTCAACAGCCACAGCGCCACTGAAAACAACACCGCAACGGTCAGCAACACCGAAGCCGCGACGGAACAGCCGGCAACCACCCGTCCTGACGCCGACACGAGCGAGGTCTACTGCGGTTCGGCAGACTGGATGCCGCGCAACCTGTACGATCGCTGCGAAACTGTCTTCCCGGTCCAGGTACCAGCCCTGCGCTCGCGCCTGCGGGACCAGATTTTGCAGCTCTACCTGGACGACACCGTCAAAGCCCGCCTGCTCACGGCGGATGGCACCTACGTGCGCCCCGCACCCGGCCCAAACCCGGTCAACGCCCAGGACCAACTCATGGCGATCGCATGCGGCACCCCGCGACCCGCGCCGACCGCTGCACCCGCCATTGCTAAAATCCCCCCGAAAAAGCGTGCTCGTAAAAAGGCAGCAGCTTCCAGGCC
>CAXUHM010000026.1:0-50218 GCA_964250935.1 uncultured Terriglobus sp. | reverse complement strand
CATTTCCACCCGGCTCGTCGCGGCCAGTGCCTCCAGCATGCCTGCCGTTTCATCCGTTGACCCGTCGTTCACGACAACAAGTTCCACCGCGAACGGCGCCGCCTCGATCTGCGGCAAAATGCTGTGCAACAGCGCAGACAGGCTGCTTGCGCGGCTGCAGGTGGTAATCACAACGGAGGTGTCGATCGCGGCAGGCGGCATGGCAGCGTTGCCCTCGACTATACCGGCGAAAGCATCGGCATGGCGCTTCCACTTTCTGGGCAGTCTATAGGCGCACCGGTGTTGCCCGCGCTCTACGCTCCAATTACCGCGTGCACCAGGTTCACCCGCGGCACAGCCCCGTCCACCAGGCGCAGGGTCGATCGCAGCAGGTGCTCCGGCTCCTCCAGCTGCGCCGGGGTATCCGCAAACAGCGTCACCAGGGGCGCGCCTGCTTCCACCGCATCGCCAATCTTCGCGTGCATCTCAATCCCGGCATGTGCCGAAACGGGACCTCCCGGAACTTCCCTTCCGGCACCCAGGCGCTGCACCGCCCAGCCAACCTCGCGACAGTCCATGCCCGCCAGCGTGCCCGCGCGCCACGCCGTCAGCACGCGGGTTGCGCCAGGCGTGTGAAAGCGTGCAGGTTCCGCAAACACAGCCGTCGCGCCGCCATGCAGCTCCACCATCCGCAGCCAGTGGCGGTATGCGGACCCATCGTCCAGCACCTGCCGCGCACGGTTGCGCCCAGCCTCAACCGAGGGCGCGCCTTCACCGAGAAAAATCATCCAGGCCGAAAGTTCCAGCGAGAGCGCGATCGTACCCGCCGAAAGCGGATGAGCCCGACCCTGCAGAATGTCCACGCATTCCCACACCTCGACCCAGTTCCCGGCAAACCGCCCCAGCGGCTCGTCCATCGCGGTAAGCAGGGCGACGGTGCGCGTGCCCGCCGCATTGCCGGTGCGCACCAGCAGCTCGGCAAGGTCCCGGCTTTCCGCGTCTGTCGCAAGAAACGCACCGGAGCCGGTCTTTACATCCAGCACAAGCGCATGGAGGTCTTCCGCCAGCTTTTTGCTCATGATGCTTGCGCAAATCAAAGGGGGGCTTTCCACCGTGCCCGTGTGGTCGCGCAGGGCATACAGGATGCGGTCGGCCGGCACGAGATTCTTCGTCTGGCCGATCATGCTTGCGCCGCAGTCCGCCACCACCGCGCCAAACTGCTGCAGCGTCAGCTGCGTGTTGTAACCGGGAATCGTCTCCAGCTTGTCCAGCGTGCCGCCCGTGTGGCCCAGCGAGCGGCCGCTGATCATCGGCACCGCGAGCCCGGCCGCCGCCACAATCGGCGCAATCAGCAGCGACGTCTTGTCCCCGACGCCACCAGTGCTGTGCTTGTCCACCGTGCGCCGCTGCAGCACGCTTGCGTCAAACACTTCGCCACTGGTGCACATGGCTTCGGTCAAGGCGACAAGTTCGCGGGAAGAAAGGCCGCGCTGAAAGGTCGCCATCAGCAGTGCCGCCGTGCGCGCTGGGGAAATCTCCTCGCGAACGACGCCGGCAATAAAGTCACGAATCTCTTGTTCGTTCAGTTCGTGGCCGTCGCGTTTCTTCCGGATCACGTCGACGGGGTGGAAGCTGTCCGGCTCTGGCATGGTCTCCTTCCGAGGCCTACTGCAGCGAGGCCGCGTTAAAGCCGGCAGGCAGCAGGTCGGCAAGGGTGCACGTGACAGGGCTGCCGCCGGCACCAGGGTAAAAGATGGGGCAGTCGGCCGAGGCAAACTCTGCAATGGTCTGGCGGCAGGCGCCGCAGGGCTGGCAGGCAACGGCTGCGTCCAGGTTCGCCACCGCAACGGCAACGACGCGGCTGGCCGGACCGTGCTCCACGACCGCGCGCGCGATCGCCGTCTGCTCCGCACAGCAGGTCAGGCGGTAGCTGGCATTTTCTACGTTACAGCCCGTCACGACTTCCCCCGTCTGCAGCAGCACAGCCGCACCCACATGGAAGTCGCTATACGGTGCATAGGCCTGCGCGGCGGCTCTGCGCGCGGCCTGCACTAGCTGTTGGGTTGTTGTTTCGTCCAGCACGGCCGTGTGGTCCTCCCGCGAGAGCCCAGGCGCTCCGGCAGAATCCAAAGGCTACGGTGCGTGCGACAGGAATGCAAGCGGCGTAAACTGGAGAGCAAGCGAGGGAACGATGACAGGCATCGACTGGTCCAACTGCCCCATCACCGAAACCGATCCGGAAAAGACGGGTGGCGTGCCGACGCTGCGCGGCATCCGCATCTCCGCCGACCAGATTGTTGAAAACTGGGAGGATGGCGTGGAGGCCATCGACATCGCGGAAATGTTTGATCTGGATCTGGACGATGTGGAAGAGCTGCTCACCTATGCCAGGACGGCTCCCCGCCTTGTTCATCCTGTTTGACAACAATGTTCCGCGCCCGTTGCGCCGTTGTTTGACGGGTCACGTCGTCCGCACCGCCTATGAGCTGAATTGGGCAGTTCTGAAGAATGGCGAGTTGATTCAGGCGGCGGAGCGGGCGCGCTTCAACCTGTTTGTGACGGCTGATCAGAACCTCGAGTACCAACAAAACCTGCGAGGACGGGTGATCTCGCCGCTGGTGCTGGGTTCAGGGCGTTGGCAATTCATCGCTCCCCACCAGGACAGGGTTGTGGAGGCTGTTAAGGCTGCGGTTCCCGGCAGCTACGCGTTTGTCGACATTCCGCTACCGTCCAAACCTCGCCGCCTCGCATCGTAAGAACCGGACCGTGACAAAAACAGCGACAAAACGAGCAGCAAAGCAGACGCCGCTCGATGCAGCGCGCGTCGACGTGCTTGAACCGGAAAAGGCAACATCCTCCGCAGACGTGCTCGAGCAATTCCACCCCGTCACGGCGGAGTGGTTTCGGCAGGTCTTTGAAGGGCCGACAGTGCCGCAGCGTGAAGGCTGGCCGGCGATCGCGCGCGGCGAGTCCACCCTCATTCTCGCGCCGACCGGCACCGGCAAGACGCTCACCGCGTTTCTGTGGTGCCTGGACAAGCTCATGTTGCAGGACGGTCCGCGGCCGGTGCGTGTCGCGCCGCAAAAGCGTGGCAAGCGTTCCGCAAAGGCCGACAAAACGCAGATCCTTCCTGAGGGCGAAGGTGTGCGTGTCGTGTACATCTCCCCGCTCAAAGCCCTCGCGGTCGACGTGGAGCGTAACCTGCGATCGCCACTGGCGGGGATCAGCAACATGGCCCAGCGCATGGGCGTGCCGGTCCACATCCCGGAGATCTCCGTGCGTACCGGCGACACGCCTGCCGCGGATCGCGCGCGTTTTGCCAAGCACCCCGGCGACATCCTTATCACCACGCCAGAATCGCTGTACCTGCTGCTGACCTCGAATGCCGGCGAGGCGCTGCGCACCGTAGACACCGTCATCATCGACGAGATTCACGCCCTTGTACCGAGCAAGCGCGGTGCGCACATGGCGCTTTCGCTGGAGCGTTTGGAGGCGCTTGCCGGGCGCAAGGTGCAGCGCATCGGCCTCAGTGCGACGCAGCGGCCGCTGGAAGAAGTGGCTCGATTTCTGGGCGGCGCAGACGGGTTTGCCACGCTGGAGGGGGATTCTGGGAACAGGGAACAGGAAGAGCGGGGGAACAGGGAACAGGCAGAGCAAGGGGACAGGGAACAGGCAGAAGCAGGGAGCGGCGCGCGGAATGCGGAGCTTGGGAGAGAGGCAGCAGGGCACACGGACGGGAGCGCACATTTCGACGCTTCGACAGGGTCGCAACAGTCCGAAGACGAGTCGCCCGGAGAAGAAGATCTAAACCTGAACGCTGTTCCCTCAGCCCTGTTCCCTGCTTCCTCCACCGTCAAGGGCCCAACCGCCGCGGTCGCGGAAGAGGCAGGTGCCACGGCGCTTGCACTCGGCGAAGATCCGGGCGAGAGGCCTGACGAAGAACATTCAGGTTCTCTCGCTGGTTCCTCCGACCTTTCCCCTGTTTCCTCGCTCGACGTCAACGCGCCGCGCTTTCGACCTGTCACCATTGTGAACGCGGGTGCACGCAAAACCTTGGAGTTGACGGTCGAAGTGCCGGTCGAGGACATGGCGCGGCTTGGTGAGATTCAGGAGTCGCCAAGCGGTCCGGCATCGCAGGGACCAAAGCGCACCAGCATCTGGCAAAGCATCCATCCGCGGCTGCTGGAAATTATTCGTGCGCACACATCCACGATCCTGTTTGTCAATGCGCGGCGCATTGCAGAGCGGCTGGCCGGCGCAATCAACGAGCTTGCGGGCGAACAGATTGCGCGTGCCCACCATGGGTCGCTGGCAAGCTCGCAGCGCAGCGAAATTGAAGAGCTGCTGAAAGCCGGGCAGATCAAGGCGCTGGTCGCAACCTCGTCGCTGGAGCTTGGCATCGACATGGGCGCGGTCGATCTGGTCATCCAGATTGAGGCGCCACCCTCGGTTGCGAGCGGCATGCAGCGCATCGGCCGAGCGGGTCACACGGTCGGCGCGGCCAGCAAGGGCATCATTTTTCCCAAATACCGCGCGGACCTGATCGCCTGCGCCGCCGTCACGCGCGCCATGCACGAAGGCCACGTGGAGAGCACGCGGTACCTGCGCAATGCGCTCGATGTTCTGGCGCAGCAGATGGTGGCGCTCATCGCCCATCCCCCGCTCGACGCGACCGAGGCCATGCACCGGGCGAAAAAACACCGCAGCGATGAAGAGGAGTTCCCCGGCATCGGCTATCACCGGCTGCTCGGCATCATCCGGTCGTGCGCGGGCTACGCCTCGCTCAGCGTGCAGGTTTTCGAGGGTGTGCTCGACATGCTTGCCGGGCGCTACCCGTCGGATGAATTCGGCGAACTTCGGCCGCGTGTCACATGGGACCGGCAGCGTCAGTGGCTTACACCGCGTGCGGGCGTCAAGAAGATCGCCATCCTGAACGGCGGCACGATTCCGGACCGTGGCACGTTTGGCGTCTTTCTTTCCGGCGAGCGCAACAAGCCGGTGCGTGTGGGCGAGCTGGACGAAGAGATGGTCTTCGAGGCGCGCCAGGGCGAGACGTTTATTCTGGGCGCGAGCACGTGGCGCATTGACGAGATCACGCATGACCGCGTGCTGGTGTCTCCGGCACCGGGTGAGCCCGGGAAGATGCCGTTCTGGCATGGGGACCAGGCTGGGCGCCCGCTGGAGTTTGGCCGGCGCATCGGTACGCTGGTACGTGAGTTGCGCGACATGCCGCGGAGTGCGGCGCTGGTGCGGCTCACCCGCGAGCACGACCTGGACGTGTTGGCGGCGGAAAATGTGCTGCGCTACCTGAGCGACCAGGAACTCGCGACGGAGTCGGTACCCGACGACCGCACCATCGTCGTGGAGCGTGTACGTGATGAGCTGGGTGACTGGCGCGTGTGCGTCATGACACCGTTCGGGTCGCGCGTCCACGCGCCGTGGGCGATGGCGGTGATGGGTCGCATTCGCGCGGCGGGTGGCCCGGATGTGGAGGCCATGTGGAGCGAAGATGGCTTTGTGATTCGCTTTCCCGAGGCGGACAAGGCACCGGAGACCGATGACCTCTTTCCGGAGCCGCAGGAGGCTGCGGACTTCGTGCAGCGGCAGCTCGGTTCGACCGCACTTTTTGCCGCGAAGTTTCGCGAGGCGGCCGCCCGGGCGTTGCTGTTGCCGCGTCGCCGGGCAGACGGGCGTGCGCCGCTCTGGCAGCAGCGCAAGCGGGCGTACGACCTGCTTTCCGTCGCCGCAAGATATCCACAGTTTCCGATGCTCTTGGAGGCTTACCGGGAGTGTTTGCGTGATGTCTTTGATATGCCTGCACTTAGCGAGATTCTGCGAAGTATCGGGCAACGTCAGATTCGCGTTCATGTCGTTGATTCCAGAACACCTTCGCCCTTTGCAGCGGCACTCCTCTTCAGCTACGTCGCCAACTACATCTACGACGGTGATGCGCCGCTGGCAGAGCGGCGGGCTCAGGCGCTGTCTATCGACCAGGAGCAGCTGCGCGAGCTGCTGGGCGACGCGGACCTGCGCGAACTGCTGGATGCGAACGCGATTGAGGAAACCGAAGAGCAGCTGCAGATGCTTGCGCCGGACTACCGCGCGCGCAACATGGACGGCGTGCACGACCTGCTTCTGCGCCTGGGCGATCTGAATCGCGCGGAGGTGCTGCGGCGCGTGGTGAGTGCCGAAGTCGCGATCACGGTGGATCGGCTGCAAAAGTCGAGGCGCGTTCTGGAGTTGATGATCGCCGGCGAAAAGCGGCTGATCGCGGTAGAAGACGCGGCGCGGTATCGGGATGCGCTGGGGATTCCGTTGCCACCGGGATTGCCGACCGCGTTTCTCAGCGCATCGCCGGATGCCATTGTCGACCTGATTCGCCGGTATGGGCGCACCCATGGACCATTCACCACGGCGGAGGCAGCTTCACGCTTCAAGGTGCCTGCGGAGACTGCGGAGGCGGTGCTGCAGCGCCTGGTGCAGACCGGGCGTGTGGTCGAGGGTGCGTTCCGACCCGGCGGTTTCAGTCGAGAGTGGTGCGATGCGGAGGTGTTGCGCACGATTCGGCGCCGGTCGCTGGCACGGCTGCGCAAGGAAGTAGAACCGGTGGAGCAGCAGACGCTGGCACGGCTGTTTACCCACTGGCAGGGCGTGCTGACGCCACGGCGCGGTCTGGATGCACTCTTGGATGTGATCGAAACGCTCCAGGGGGCGCCCTTGCCGGCATCGCTGCTGGAGACGGAAATCCTGCCGGCACGCATCGCCGGCTACAAGCCTGCGGACCTGGACACGCTGGTTGCGGCAGGTGAGGTGACGTGGGCCGGGTTTGACCCCATCGGGGAGCGAGATGGTCGGATCGGCCTGTACCTTGCAGAGAAGCTGCCGCTGCTTTGGCCGCCGGTTGCTACAGGTCAGGCGGCGAGTGTGCTCGAAGACAATTCTGCGACGAAGGACCGCGAGGAACGCATTCTGGAGTACCTGCGCGGGCATGGAGCGTCGTTTTTTCAGCCGATCCACGAGGCGACCGGCAATCCGGAGGCGCGCAACGGAGCGGCGGCCGGCGGTGGCTACCCGGGCGAAACGATCGAGGCGCTATGGAATCTCGTGTGGCGGGGCGCGGTGACCAACGATTCGTTGCAATCGCTGCGCGCGTACACGGATCGGAACGCGGTAAACGGTCGAGGAACGACGAATCATCAGGGCAAGCCGCAGCGCCGCACGCATAACCAGGCAGCGAGCTTCCGTTCACGCAGGACAACGCCGCCGACCGTGCAGGGACGGTGGGCCATCAATCCCGCCATGGCAGACGGCGTGCGCAATGCGACGGCGTGGTCGCACGCGGAAGCGCACCAGTTGCTGCAGCGGTATGGCGTTGTGTTTCGCGAGACGGCGCACGCCGAGAATCTGCCGGGCGGCTTTTCCGCAATTTATGACGTAATGAAGGCGTTGGAGGAGAGTGGCAAGATTCGTCGGGGCTACTTTGCCGCGGACCTGGGCGCGGTGCAGTTTGCCATGCCGAGTGCGCTGGACCTGCTGCGGTCGTTGCGGACCAAGCGGCCGGACACGGACCCCGAAATGCTGGTACTGGCGGCGACCGACCCGGCGAACCCGTACGGTGCACTGCTGAAGTGGCCGCAGCCGGCCGATGGCGGATCGCTGACGCGTACCGTTGGCGCGCGGGTGGTGCTGGCTGACGGCGCTCTGGTTGCGTATCTACGGCGCGGCAATCCAAATGTGCAGGCGTTCCTGCCGGAAGAAGATCCGCAGCGCACCCAGGTGATGCGCGCGCTGGCACGGTACTTCGTGGTGATGGCGCAGTCGTCGGCGAACCGGCTAAACGAGGATCCGGGCGAGGCCCACAACTCCGGACGGATCGGCATGCTGATCCAGACGATCAACAACGTCGCGGTGGCCGAGCACCCGATGGCACGCGTGCTGCTGGATGCAGGGTTTCAGGCAGCGCCCATGGGCTTCAATTTGCGGCGGAATCTGCCGGCGCTGCCGAGCGTTTCCCCGGAGAGAATTTCATCTATCAGCTAAACCTTATCTTTGCGAGCTTACTGAAGATAGCGAGTCGACTGGTTATAGCCTGCAGCGATGTGACGCGCAGAACCTTACCTTTCTGACTCTGCTATGCAATCGCTAATTGTTGTGAGCCTGCTAGCGCTGAAGCTTAAGAGATGTAAACAAGCGATCACTTAGGGTCGACACGAAGTTGGGGTCGACACGAAGTTGGGGTCGACACGAAGTTGGTCGAACTTCGCCTAAGAGATTCTCTACAAGGACGAAGTATTCCCAAAGTGCTCTGCTGCCTCTTAGTTCGAATAACCAACAGCCAGCGATCCTGTTCAGTGTGATTTGGAATCAACGGCTACTCCCACTGCAGCTTCCATAATCACCTACGAAGATCATGACTCGCATTACGGCTTTTACCGAAAACGACTGATCGGTCAGGGTTCTCGATAATCGCTTAAACATCGATCAAGGTCGGAGTTCTTAATGTAGGTGCGGGCTTGCAACTCCGCTTGAAGGAGAGGAGTAGGACCAATTGCACTAAGTCAAAGCGAACGGCGGGTTGGGTATCGGAGAGGGCAGTATTTCAGGCCCGTAGTAGTCCTTCTTAAAGAACCTGTGTTCTTGACAGATGTGCTCGCCGGTAAGGCAAAGGTGATCGATAATTCGTGCAGATTCTCGATCACGATAGAGTCTCTTCTGGCCAACGAGGTGATTCACCCATGCAACTGATGCTTATCGGTAAGAATCGTTCATTTCGCCAGGAGTATGGGAAATTTTGGGTGATCGTCATTGACAGTACACGCAGAAGCTTCTTCGGCAGATAACGCTACTCCATGGGAGTACATGAAGCGCAAATGTTTTCTGGTGAGATCGCCCTTAGCAGGCGTCTTGGTGCAGGCTCACAAAACGGACTGAACTTGTTGGTGTCTGTGGCGGTTGCGCACATGGTACAACCGCAATCAGTTGTAGCGTCGAGGCTGCTGATGGGATCGATTCGTCTTGAAGGTGTTCGCTTCACAGTGTGGAGCCATGACCATGAACCGCCGCATGTGCACGTGTTTTATGGCAGCATACGGCTAGTGATTATGCTGCCGTTGGAGGAAAGTGGTTCTGTGTCGCTTCGCCGCGATTCGTTGCAACCGGCGAATGCAAATCGCGGAGACGTGCGATACGTGCTGCGCTTGGCAATGGAGCACCGGTCGGCGTTACTATCGCTTTGGGAGGTGACCCATGGGTGAGCAAGCGGACGCGGAAAAGGCACACATGCTGGCAGCCGAGCCGCTGTCGGCAGCGATAGAGGCGGAGATCGATGCCGCTGTGGAGTATGCAAAGACCCATGCTGCACCGCCAGCCGTGGGCGCGGTGGAATACCTACCCGGGCCTCGGCTGCTTTTGCTTATTCTGAAAGATGGGCGTCGTCTGCCGCTGCCAGTAGAAGAGGTGGAGGAGATTGCGCACGCTACCGACGCGCAATTGGCACATTTCAACATCGAGGGTGATGGGTTTGCGGTTCACTTTCCCGACTTCGATGGCAATCTGGACGTGCCGTTTCTGGCGAGAGGCGGACGCGGTGGCCCGAAGTGGACGCAGATGCTTGCCGATCGGTATGGGCATACCGACCCTGTAGCCGCCTAGAACAGATGTCCGTTCAATGCCGATGGCCTGCGTCTAACCGTTATGCCTGAAGGGGATACGATTTATCGCGCGGCGCGGGCGCTGGGCAAGGTGCTGACGGGCAAGACCGTGACGCGGTTTGAGACAGGGTACGCGCACCTGGCGACGGTAAACGACGACCGGCCGGTGGTGGGGCGGGTCATCGAAAAGGTGGAGTCGCGGGGGAAGTGGTGCCTGGTCTTTTTGTCGGGCGACCTGATCCTGGTGACACACATGCTGATGAGCGGGTCGTGGCACATGTACAGGACGGGCGAGAAGTGGTGGTCGCCGAAGCGCGCCATGCGGGCGTTTCTGGAGGTGGAAGGCTGGCAGGCGGTGGCGTTCAACGTGCCGGTGGCGGAGTTCCACACGGCGGCATCGCTGGAGCGCAAATCGAGTGTGCCAAAGCTTGGGCCGGATGCGTTGAGCGACGAGTTCACGCCAGACCTCGGCTTGCGTGCGTTGCAGGCGCGGGCAGCCTCGCATCCTGAGGAGGAGATTGCAAATGTGCTGCTGAACCAGCGCGTGATTGCCGGGCTTGGCAATGTGTACAAGAGCGAGGTGGCATTTTATGCGGGCGTGCATCCGTTTCGGCAGATGAGTACGGTCACAGCGGACGAGATGCTGCGCATGGCTGAGGTGTCGCAGAAGTGGCTCAAGGCGAACGTCCTGGATGGGTCGACGACGACCGGCGGCGACGGGATTGTGACGTACAGCGGCAATCGGCGCACCACTAACAGCGGCAATGAGAAGAACCGGTTGTGGGTGTATGGGCGACGCGGGCAGGAGTGCAGGCGGTGCGGCGCGCTGGTGGAGATGCGCAAGCAGGGTCCGGGGGCGCGGTCGACGTACTGGTGCCCGGGATGCCAGCCGTGGATGGCGTCGGCGGCCCAGGTGGGCGCGGATGGCGCGGCGGTGCAGGCTCCGGCTGGCTGGAATGGCGCGATTCGGCGGCGTAAGGTGGGCTGCTGAGCCGGGTGTTTGTGGCAGCCTGCGACGGATAAAGGACGCGCCACGCAGGTGAGCCGGAGTCGGTGCTCGAACATCACGGAGCAGCCGCATTGCCAGAGATGCGTCGCGCTGCTTAGGATTGAGGTGATGCCTGTTCCTCGTACCCATCATCTCGCCTGGTTGGGAGCGCCCCTGTGGGCGGCCCTGCTGGGTGCGCAGTCCATGACCCTGGCTGCAAACCTGGTTGCGCCTCTAAATCCTGTGCAGGCAAAGGCCGTTGTGCTGTTTTTTGTGGCCTCCGACTGTCCCGTCTCCAACCGGTATTTTCCGGAGATGGAGAGGCTGTCGGCGCGGTTCGCGGCACAGGCGGTCCTGACGCGCTACGTGTATGCCAACCCGTACGAGACGGCGGCGGGGGTGGGGCAGCACCAGGCGGAATACAAGGCGCCGCAGGCGGAGGCCCGGCTCGACACCAAAGCGGTACTGGTGCACGCCACGGGTGCGCGTACGACACCAGAGGCGGTGCTGCTGCTGCATGAGGGTGCGACGTGGCGCGTGGCGTATCGCGGACGCATCGACGACCGGTATGTGCACATTGGTCTGGAGCGGGCGCATGCGGAGCATCACGACCTGGAGAACGCCGTCACGGCGGCACTGGCACACCAGCCCGTGCTCCCGGCCGGTGGACCGGCGGTGGGTTGCGCCATTGTGACGGCAGAGGGCACGCCGACGATGCGCGTGGGAGCCAAGTAATGCGGCGGCTCGCGGCGGCCGTGTCGGTTGCCGGGGTGGCGCTTGTTTTAACAGGTATCGGCTCGTTCGTGCCGGCGGCTCCGGTGCACGCGGCGGAGTCGTCGGTCACGTGGTCCCGCGATGTTGCGCCAATTGTGTACAAAAACTGCACGAGCTGCCACCGTACGGGCGGCTCCGGGCCTTTCAGCCTGCTGACGTACCGCGATGCGCAGCGGTGGGGCGGGCTGATGGAGCAGGTAACGGCGTCGCGCTACATGCCGCCGTGGCTGCCGGAGCCGGGACATGGAGATTTTCAGGACAGTCGCCGGCTGGGCGAGACCGACATTGCGACGATCAAGGCGTGGGTCGCGGGCGGGATGGCGCAGGGGGATGCCGCGAAGGGGCCGAAAACGCCGGTGTACACGTCGGAGTGGGAGCTCGGCAAGCCGGACCTGGTTTTAACGGTGAGCAGCCCGACGCAGGTGCCGGCGAGCGGGCCGGATGTCTTTTGGAACTTTGCCCTGCCGGCAAACGTGACCGCGACACGTTGGATTCGTGCGATGGAGATCAAGCCCGGGTCACCGCAGGTGGTGCACCATGCGAACGTGATCCTGGACCGGACGGCAGCGCTTCGGCGCGCCTACCCGAACGATTGGCAGCGTGGCGTCCCGGGCATGGACATTACGATTGACGGCGGCCAGAACTTCGATCCGGATTCGCACTTTCTTTTCTGGAAACCGGACTCGACCGCACTGGTGGAACCGGAGACGATGCCCTGGCGACTGGACCCCGGCAACGACCTGGTGCTGAACATGCACCTGAAACCGACGGGAAAGGTCGAGCAGATACAGGCACGCATTGGGCTGTATTTTGCAAAAGCGCCGGCAACGCAGCTGCCGATGTTGCTGCAGCTGGAGCATGATGACGCGCTGGACATTCCCGCGGGAGATGCGCACTTTGTCGTGGAAGATACGCTGACGCTGCCGGAAGGGGTGGAGGTGCTTGCGGTGTATCCGCATGCGCACTACCTCGGCAAGCGGCTCGAGGGCTTTGCCACGCTGCCAGACGGCCAGACCCAATGGCTGGTGCTGGTGCGCGACTGGGACATCGAGCGGCAGGCGATTTACCGGCTGAGGACGCCGCTGCCGCTGCCCAAAGGGACGGTGCTGCACATGCGCTATACCTATGACAACAGTGCATCCAATCCACGCAACCCACATACGCCGGCGGTGCGTGTCCGCGCGGGCAACGCTTCAAGCGATGAGATGGGACACCTGTGGCTGCAGGTGCTGCCGCTGGCGAAAGAAGGCGCGACCGACGCGCGGATTCCGCTGGAAAAGGCATGGATGCAGAACCGGCTGCGCAAAGATGGCAGAGACACGACGGCGCTGTTCAATCTAGCCTCGATGGATGCGGAAGCCGGCGAATACACCGAGGCCGGCGCACTGTACACACGTGCGCTCGAGGTGAAGCCGAATGACCCGCGTGTGCTGACAGGGCTGGGCACGGTGCAATTCCTGGGGGGTGACGCGACCGCTGCGCAGGGGAGCTTTCAGGCGGCGATCGCAGCCGATCCACAATACGCCGATGCACGTTTCGACCTCGCCAAGATCGACCTGCAGCGCGGGGATTTCCCGGCTGCCGAGGCGCAGTTCCGCACGTTGCTGACGCTGAATGCGAAGGACCTGGCGGCGCAGGACGGGCTTGGGTCTGCGCTGCTTGCCGAGGGGCGCAGTGGCGAGGCTGTACCCGTGTTCGACCAGGTGCTGGCGCAGGATGCGACAAACTTCGAGGCACTCTACAATCGGGCACAGGTTGCGGCGTCCGCAAACGACTTCGGTACCGCTGAGGCCGATTTAACGCGAGCGCTTGCCGTGCACGCGGATGCGGATGCGGAACGGACGCTGGCCATCGTACTTGCCAGCCAGAACCGCCTGACGGCCGCTTTGGCCCACATGCAGGCAGCTGCTCGCCTGGCACCCGGTGACGCCGAAACGCAGCGCCTGCTTACCCGGCTGAAACGAGAACTGGAGAAGTGAGAACGGCCCTGTGACGAAGGCGCTTTCATCATGGACAGAGCTGACGACGCTGGAGGGAACACACTGGATGGCGGTATGGAACTGACGTCATGGGGCTGAGATCATGGGGATAATGTCATGGGGCTAACAGGGCGGATTGAGGCGATCTTTGTTGGCGGTCCGAAGACTCTGACCGACGCAAAGGGGACGTGGCACTCCTCCATCGAGCGTCAGCGAACGGTTGGGCCTGTGTTCGTGACGCAGCAGGGCATTGTTGGCGATGCCGTGACGCAGCCATATCATGGAGGTCCGGATGCCGCGCTTTGCGTCCATTTGACCGATCACTATCGTTTTTGGAAGGAAGCGTATGCTGTAATGCTTGCGCCGGGCGCGGTCGGAGAGAACCTCACCCTAAGCGGCTTGACGGAAGACGCGGTGTGCGTGGGCGATGTTGTTCGGCTGGGCACGGTACTGGCCCAGGTCAGCGGGCCCCGGATTCCCTGCGCCAACCTGGCACGGCGTGTTGGCCGGCCGGATTGGGTGAAGCTCACGATTCGTGAGAACCGGACGGGTTTCTACCTGCGTGTGCTTGAGAGTGGAAGTGTGCTGGCAGAGGCTGCGTGGACGGTTGAGCATCGCGCCGATCCGGAGGCGACGATTTCTGCAATCAATCGCTGCATGTACCTTGCGTTTGATCCTGCGTATGCCAGGCGCATGCTCCAGATGGAAGGACTTGGGAACTGGTGGCGAACGCAGGCGTCCGACAAACTGCTCCACCGCGAAGCGCATTGGACGCCGCGGCTGTGGGAGGACGCGCAGGTGGAAGACGATCGTGCGTAGAAACCCGCTGCCGATTGTGCGCAGGATGCCGCTGCGGCGGTGCTCCTACGCGAGCTGCTACTGCGGCGGTGGAGCCTGCTCCGGTGGGTCTTTTTTCTCACCCCCGCCAAACAGCTTTTGAAAGATGTTGTGGTGTTTCGGCTCGCCGTTCGCCGGAGCACCGTCTGTTTCGTTGGGCGGGTTGGGGGACACCCCGCTGCTGCCACCGTCGTAGCCCAAAACGGCGCCCATCAGGCTGTCCTGGCCGCCACCCATGCGGCTGCAGGTGCTTTGTGGTTGCGAGCCGTTGAGGAACGCCGCCGTGTAGTCGCTGGTACAGGTCTCGTCCGCCAGCAGATTGCTCGCCCGGTCGATCTTGTAGTTGGTCACGCCATCCACAGGCGTGAACTCCTTCATGTCGCTGTATTGGGGCAGCTTAATGGCGCGGTTCATAAACTCTGCCCAGATGGGCGCGGCGGCAACCGCGCCGGAGAGCTTGACGTCGGTGTAGTCGTCGTTGCCCACCCAGACCACGCAGATGAGATTGCTGCTGTACGCGGCGAACCAGGCGTCGTGGCTGGTGCCTGTTTTGCCGGCAGCGGGAGCCTTGAAACCTTTTTGCCGCACGGCGATGCCATAGCCGAAGTTCATGACGCCTTCGAGCAGGGACTGCGTGAGATATGCAGCCTTGGGATCCATCACCTGATGCGCTTCAGGGGTGAAATCGGCCACAATGTCGGCCTTGTCGTTGCGGACGGCCTTGAGCATCCACGGGTTGATGTGAACGCCGCCGTTCGCGAACACGGTGTAGGCGCCTGCCATGTCGAGCGGCGTGGCGTCGTACGCTCCGAGTGCGACGGCGGGGGTTCCGCGCGCGGCGGCGACACCGCTGGCACGGCCCAGCGCAGCAACGTTTTCAAAGCCGACCTTTTGCCCCAGGGACACGGTTGCGTTGTTGAGCGAATGTGCCAGCGCGTAGATCGCCGTGACATTGCCGTGAAAGCTGTCCTTATAGTTGCGCGGGGTATACGTGCTGCGACCGTTGTCGTAGGTGAACGTGGTCGGGATGTCGCTGAGCGAGGTCACGGCGGTAAAGAAGCCGCCGCCGGTTTCGTTGCCGTCCGCGTCGGCAGTGGTGCCAAGCTGCTGGCCGCTTACGGCACCCATTTCTGCGGCGGCATAGACGAATGGCTTGAAGATAGAACCGGTTGGCCGCTTGCTCACGGCGCGGTCGAGCTGAGACTGGCCATAGTTGCGTCCGCCGACGAGCGCAAGCACCTGGCCGGTGTGCGGGTTGAGTGCAACCAGGGCCACCTGCGGATAGGTCAGCGGCTCATTGCCATGGTGGTTGCGGCGCACCTCGGCGTCCACGTTGGCCATGCCCGCAGTGACGGCATCGCTTGCGGCTTTCTGCAAGTCAGGGTCGAGCGACGTGTAGATGCGCAGGGTGCCGCTTTGCGTGGTGTCCCCCAGCCGTTGACTGAGTTGCTCATGGACCAGATCGACGAAGTATGGAGCTTCACTGGCGTCGACATCCTGTGGCGCAAGCTTCAGGGGTTCGCCCTGTGCGCGTTCGCTCTCTCCCTCGCTCAAGGCACCCGTTTCCACCATGCTTTTCAGGACAAGGTTGCGACGCTCGATGGCGCGCTCCGGATGGCGGAACGGATTGAAGTAATTGGGACGCTGGATGATGCCGGCAAGCAGCGCGCTTTGCGCCACGTCGATCTGCCTTAGCTCCTTGCCGAAGTACGATTGCGCGGCCTCGCCAAAGCCGTTGATGGCAAACGACCCGCGCTGGCCCAGGTTGATCTGGTTGGCGTACATGGCGAAGATCTGTTCCTTGTTGAAACGGGACTCAAGCTGCAGCGTGATCATGATTTCAATCAATTTGCGCTTGAAGCTTTTTTCTGGGGAAAGGAAGAAGCCGCGGGCAAGCTGCATGGTCAAGGTCGATCCGCCGCAACGTTTGTGTCCGCTCGTGGTGTCCTCGATGAAGCATTCGGCAAGCCGGCCGAAGTTCACACCGTTGTGGTCAAAGAATCTCCGGTCCTCAATCGCCGTGACCGCTTCCACCAGCGACTTGGGGATTTGCTGGTAGGTGACCAGGCGGCGCTTGGTGCGGTTCTTGTCTTCGCTCAAGCCGGTAATCAGCTGCGGCTCCAACTCGTAGCTGCGCAGCTGCACGCCGTTGTCGGCCGTGATCGCCGTGACCTGCGCGCCGTCGTCGGTGATGGTTGCGCCATCGGGTGAGTGGAAGGACTGTGCGCCGGGCCTGATAGTGACGGAATTACCCTGCAGGGTGTACTGGCCCAGCTGCGGGTTGACGTTGTAGCCGGCGCGATGCAGGTCAGCGCCGATGGCGGCCGCGGTCAGGTGCTGGCCGGGGCGGATCTCCTTGGGCGCGGCGTAGATCTGGGAGGTGCTGGCAAAGAGCGGGCCCGCGGCAAGGCGGTCATCCACCACTCTTTGATACTCCAGGTAGTAGTACCCAAAGATGCCTGCGCCGAGCAGCAGGCACGCCAGCGCGACCACTGCACAAAATGTCAGCAGCCGCTTCCACAGCGGCCGGTTGCGCCGCCGTCCTGGCAGGGGAAGGCCGTCCTCGTCGTAGCGCCGTTGCGCGCCGCCCAGCTTTACCTTCACTGCCATGAATGCTCCTTAACGTCTGCGACTAAGACTAGACTGCGGCCCCACCCGAGAGCAGCGATTGCAGCGTTGGGACCACGGCGTCTACTGCCACGTCAGAGGTGCTGCCGGCCAGGCGGTCCACCAGTTCGACGAGACCTTCGGCCAGCTTTTTCCCGACGTTGACGCGGTACGGGACACCGATCAGGTCGGCATCCTTGAACTTGGTGCCGGCAGAGCCGTCACGGTCGTCGAGCAGCACGTCGATGCCTGCTGCTTCAAGAGCGGCGGCGATGCGTTCGCCGGCTTGGGCGAGCGTGGTATCGCTCTGCCTGGTGACGGTGACGACGACCGGAAACGGTGCGATGCTGGCTGCCAGCGTGTAGCTCCACTCGCCACGGTCATTTTTGCCGAGCCGTGCCGCGCTCTGCTCGATGGCAGCAGTCAGAATGCGCTCAATGCCGATGCCGTAAGAGCCCATGATCGGCGTGGTTTCCTTGCCATTGCGATCGAGCACACGCGCGCCCATGCTTTGCGAATACTTGTAGCCGAGTTTGAAGATGTGGCCGATTTCGACGGCTTTGCCGAGGCGCAACGGCTGGCCGGTGAGCGGGTCGGGCTCGCCTTCGGCCACATTGCGTATGTCTGCGGCAAGGGTCCACCCGAAGTCGCGGCCGGGGGTGACGTTGCGCAGGTGGTAGCCTTCCTGATTTGCGCCGGCGATGAGGTTGGCCCGTTTCTCCAAAGCTTTATCAAGGATCACAACTGGATGCTCGTAATAGTAGCGAATCGCATGTCCAGAATTGTCTCTGAAAGGAGTCGTGAAATTCGCGCCTGTGAGTGTTTTGGGAAGTAGGCCATTCGCACGAACAAAGTCAAGAGCATCTGAGTCAATTGGACTAAGTTTGTAAGGGCCCAAATAGCCGGCCGGACATTTGAAAGTCCTCTCGATATGATCTGGTCCCATAGGAATGAGATCACGGACTCCAAAAGGTGCGCCTAGTTTCGACTCATTGACGGAGTGGTCTCCTCGCACGAGTGCAATCACGGGGACACCAGCGGAACCATGAACTCCATCGAACACCGCAATGTACGCCATGGTCTTGATCTGGTGCTGTTTGGTGACGCCGAGGAATGCGCTCACGTCGTCGATGGTGCGCTGCTCCGGCGTGTGCACGAGTTCGGGCAGGCCATCGCCGGTGGGTGGCAGATCTTCGACGGGGGCCAGCGTCGATGTGGCTTTCTCCATGTTCGCGGCGTAGGTGCCGTCCGGTGAAGATGCGATCCAGTCCTCACCCGCCTCGGTATAGACCATGAACTCCTGCGATTGGGAGCCGCCCATGGCGCCGGAGTCGGCTTCCACGGCGACGAAATCCAGGCCGCAGCGTGTGAAGATGGCCCGGTAGGCCGCGTCGTGCAGATCGTAACTGGTGTCCAGGCCGGCTGCATCCAGATCGAAGCTGTAGGAGTCTTTCATGGTGAACTGGCGCACGCGCAGCAGCCCCGACTTCGGTCGCGGTTCGTCGCGAAACTTGGTCTGGATCTGGTACCAGATCTGCGGCAGTTGCTTGTAGCTGCGAATCTCGTTGCGCGCAATCGAGGTCATCACTTCCTCATGCGTCATGCCCAGGGCCAGATCCGCTCCCTTGCGATCCTTCAGGCGAAACATGTTGTCGCCCATGCCGGTCCAGCGGCCGCTCTCCTCCCACACCTCGCGCGGATGAAGCGCGGGCAGGTAAAACTCCTGCGCGATCTTGTCCATTTCCTGCCGGACAATCGCGATGATCTTGTTGACGGCACGTGTGCCCAACGGCAAATAACTGTAAATGCCGGCACCAAGCTGGCGAATGTAGCCCGCGCGCAGCAGTAGCTGATGGCTCGCGACGTCGGCATCTGCGGGGACGTCGCGCAGGGTAGGAATAAACAGTTTGGACCAGCGTTGCATGGGCTCCCGGGTTCGCTTTCTCTGCGGCTATTCTACGGGCGTCGCCGAACATCGGCTTCGCGGCTCCTCCACTTTGCCGATGTAAAGGGGCGGTAAGCATCGTAACCTTTAGCTAGCTCATCTGCTCTGATAGTGGTACCTCCCGTACCCGCGTGAAAGAGATTCCAGCTATGCGTAATGCCATTGTTGCCGGAGCCATTGTCTTTGTCGTCGCCCTGCTGGTGTGGTCGGGCCTGCATAACCTGCGTACGCGCCGAGCCGACGAAGCACTTGCGCGTGACCGGCAGGCCACGCTGAGCGTCGACAAGCCGGGTGCAACCGCCTCGCTGGATGCGGCAGCGTCACAGTTCGGCTCCGCGCCAGACCTGCGCGGCAAGCCGGCAGCAGTGTTCACGCTCAAAAATATGGATGGTAAGACCGTGTCGCTGGTGGACCTGAAAGGCAAGCCCGTGCTGCTGAATTTTTGGGCAACGTGGTGTGCTCCCTGCAAGGTAGAGATGCCGTGGTTTCAGGAGTTTCAGCAAAAGTACGCGGGCCAGGGTCTGCAGGTTGTCGGCATCGACGAAGATGATGAGATCAAGCAGGATGTGCTGAAGCAGGAAGTCGGCGAGACGACCAAGAAGCTGGGCGTAACCTACCCCATTCTGCTGAGCAACCACAAGGTCGGCGATGCTTATGGCGGGCTGGACATGCTGCCGGCGACCTTTTACATCGACAAGAATGGCATCATCCGTGCAGAGGCAGTGGGCCTGGCCAGCAAGGATGAGGCCGAAGCGAACGTGCAGAAGATTCTGCAGCCGGGAAGCTGATTGATGACAAACTCACAACGATGGATGAACCGGTTTCGGATGGCGCCGCTGGTGGTGGTCGCCGTCACCGTACTGGCACTGAATGCGCGGGCATGGAACAGCCAGATTGGCTTTGCCTATGCGCAGGCGCTTGACATCGGCCAACGAGCGTCTGCACCGAAGGGCGGCCACGTGGTATTTGCGGCGGAGCCACAAACTGTTGCGGCCAATCGGCCGGCGACCATCGTGCTGCACTTCCACGTGGATCCGGGGTTTCATATCAACTCGCATGCGCCCAAGAGTGACATGCTGATTCCCACAAAGATTGCGGTCGAGGATCTTCCCAACGGCAAGGTCAGCACGGTTGATTTTCCAGAGGGCACACCCTACAGTTTCAGCTTTGAACCAAAGAACAAACTGGACGTGTACTCCGGCGACTTTGTGCTGACGGCTCACGTGACCGCGCAGCCAGGACCGCAAACCCTGAGGGCTGCGCTCCATTACCAGGCCTGCGACGCATCTGCCTGCTACCCGCCGAAGCTGTTGCCGGTGGAACAGCCGTTTGTGGCCAGATAACGTCCGGTACTGCTACAGCTATAGCCTCTGTTGTTCAAAGTCGATCCGTCGTCGGCGGGGCATCCCTAAGCTAAGGCCATGAACCAAGACCAGAGGCGAGCAGCGATGTACACCGGGATCGCCGTGCTGGCGATTACGGCGGCCGTCGTCATCCCGGCCAAGCAACGGACACTCCTGCATTCCCATGGGCGTTTGCATCCATGGTTTCACCTGATGATTTTCTGCGGCCTGGGCGTGCTGGCTGCGCGCACCATGCCTGCCGGCAGGATGCAGGTGCTGACCCTGGCGACGATTGCGCTGTTTGGCTGCATGACCGAGTACGCCGAGCACTGGGAGTACGGCACACCGCTTGAGGTCAGCGATATTCTGCTGGACGCGGTTGGCGGGGTGCTTGGAACGGGCCTTGGGTGCCTGGTGCAGTTGCGTGCTGCGCAGACCGACCGTGGAGCGGAGTGGGAGTAGAGCCTGCGGACGTTATGGATTCGGCGCCAGATGAATTTCGCCTTGCTGAGGACCGCTGCGCGAGTTGGTTCCGGAACGGGTCAGGGTAAGCCTGCGAACTGCGGAACCGTCCCGTCTTATCTACGACCAGCGAGGGCGATCAGCTTCTTCTGGGTGTCCAGAAAACGTCTCACCCGGTCGAGCGACCGTGCCTTGCCAAAGACCACCAGTGATTCCAGCAGAGGGGGCGATGCGGTCTTGCCGGTCAGGATGGCCCGCAGGAGCATGAAGGCATCCTTGACGCTCCACTCCTGCGCGGCCAGCAGGGTGCGCAATGCGGTGTCGATGCTCACGGTGTTCCAGTCCGCAGCTTCAAGCGCAGGCAGCAGTTCCGCCGCAAAGCTGAGCGTTTCTTCCAGCGTGCGCTTTTTGGGAACGAAAACGTCTGGCGTCGGCAGGACGTCGTCCTTGAAGAAGAAATCGGCCAGATCGCCGAATTGTCCGAGCGTTTCGATGCGCGTCTGTACCAGCGGTGCAATCTCGCGCAGGTAGGTATCGGAGAAGACTGTCGCTTTCATCGCAGCGAAGAATGCCTCCTCGCTCATGCCCCGCAGGTACTCACTGTTCATCCACCTTAGTTTGACGAGATCGAAGACGGGGCCGCCAAGCGAAATGCGCTTAAAGTCGAAGCGGTCGATCATGTCCTCGAAGGTGAAGAGGTCCGTCTTGCTCGTGTCGAGGCCCTTGCTCACGATCTCCAGCTCTGTTGGCTGCGCCATGCCGCCGCCCAGGAGCCCGAGGAAGTTGAGCATCGCCTGCGGCAGAAAACCGGCCTGCCGGTAGTAAATGAGAGAAACGGGGTTTTTGCGCTTGCTGATTTTCGACTTGTCGACGTTGCGCAGCAGGGGCATGTGCCAGAAACGCGGCAGGTCCCAGCCAAACGCCTGGTAGAGCAGCACATGCTTGGGCGTGCTGCTGATCCATTCTTCCGCCCGGATCACATCGGTAATGCCCATCAGGTGGTCGTCCACGACGTTGGCGAGGTGATAGGTGGGGAAGCCGTCGGACTTCATGAGTACCTGATCGTCCACGTTGAAGTGGTCGAAGGTGATGTCGCCGCGCAACTGGTCCTGAAAGGTGGTGCTGGTGTCGCCTGCGCCGGCGTCACGGTTGTCCTCGGCCTGGGGCACGCGCAGACGAATGGTGTAGGGTTTGCCCTCTGCCAGGGCGCTTTGCACCTGCTCGGGCGTGTAGTGGCGCGAAGGGCCGTTGTACTTGGGCGGCTGCCTGGCGGCCATTTGTGCCTTGCGCTCGGCATCCAGCTCTTCCGCCGTTTCAAAGGCACGGTAGGCGTGGCCGCTCTCCACCAGGCGCTGGCAATACTCCCGATAGATGTCGGTGCGTTCGCTCTGGCGATAGGGGCCACAGGGTCCGCCGATGTCGGGCCCCTCATCCCACTGCAGGCCGACCCAACGCAGGGCGTCAAAGATCATCTGTTCGCTGCTGCTGACGAAGCGGGTGCGGTCCGTGTCTTCAATCCGAAGGACGAACTTGCCGCCGCGCTGCTTTGCGAAGATGTCGTTCAGAAGGCCGATGTAGGCCGTACCCACGTGGGGATCGCCGGTGGGTGACGGCGCGATGCGCACGCGCACGGGGCCCTGCTGCTTGGGGTTTGCTGCCTGGATTGCTCTCTGATCTGCACTCATGCCGTACACAAGGGTAGCAGTGCGAAGAGCCGGACAGTCTCGCAGGCGCGTGTTTGCTGCGCTCCCGTGTTCGCGGGGGATGGCGGGTACTGATCGGGACTTGTGGTCAGGGCCTGTGGTGGGACTCGTGGTCAGGGCTTGTTGGACGGATCGGGCGGCGGGTAAACGGATGCCTGTGGCTGTGCCGGGTAGGCGGCGGGAGGTGGCGGGTAGGCCGCGGGAAGATGCTGCTGCGGGTACTCAGCCTGGACATAATGGGTGGGCGGGTAGGCTGGATACTCCGCTGGCATCGGGATGACGCGCCAGCGCGCAAACGCAAGGACGTACAGCGGCAGGAGGAAGCCCACAAGCGGCACCAGGGTGAGCAGCGAGAGCCACGGGGACAGGCCGGCTTTCTTGAAGGCAAACCAGAGGGGCACGATGATCAGCGCATACACGAGCAGAAAGATGATGCCAAAGATCGGCACCATGGTCGCAACGATGTGCTGAATCTGCGCTGGATCGGGGGTGGTCTGGTCCATTGCTGCCCTCCAGGACGATCGTGCCTGCGCACGCGCCGTGGAAGCATTCTGCCACCCGGCGGCAATTTGCGCTAGGTTAAATCATCGGAATCGAAGGCAGGTTTGCGGCCCAGCCTGCGCAGGTCGTGGGCCTCGCCCATCAGGGTGCGGACGACCACCTCCACCTCAGCATCGTCTTCAATCTCCGCGGTCATGCGCTTGGGGACATCCGGCTCGGCAATTGCCTCCAGCAGCACCGTCACGTGGGCGACGGCAACGCCATCCTGGTTCAGGCCTTCGGGTGTCTTTGCCTTGATGCCGACATCGCGCGCCGGCACGCCCAGCAGTTCTGCAACGCGCTCGCGCATGTCTCCGGCAATCGGCACAATCTTGGGTCGTTGCAGAATGAGCACGGAATCGATGTTCACGATGCGGTAACCCGCAGTGGCAACCTCTTCCAGCGCTGTTTGCAGGAAGAGGGAAGAATCGGCACCCTTCCAGCGGTCATCGCTTGGTGGAAAGAACGTGCCAATATCGCCGGCGGACACCGCGCCCAGCAGGGCATCGGTGATGGCATGCAGCAGAACATCGCCGTCGCTGTGGCCGGCCAGACCTTCTGTGTGTTCGATCTTCATGCCGCCGATCACCAGGGGAACGCCCGGTTTGAAGGCGTGTGAATCGAAGCCGTACCCAATCCTCATGCCTGCCAATGCGTTCGACCTCCGCCTGCGTGTGCCGGCCGCTTCCAGCATATCGAAGTGTTTGCTGTGCAGCGCGATGAGGTGCGCACGAAACGTCGGATTGGGGGAGGTACGCGCGGATGGAGCGGCAGAAAAGGCCGGGATGCGGCGGTTCTGGACGCAAGGGTACCCGGCGGGGAAGCGTCTACACTGGAGGCGATGCAGGTTCACGTCATTCTTCCGGCGGCAGGCCTGGGCACACGCATGGCGATGCCCGGTGTTTCGGCCAAGCAGTTTCTTGTTCTCGGTGGCGAGCCGGTGCTGGTGCGCAGTGTGCGCGCGTTTGCGGTGGTACCGTCCGTTTCGACCATCGTGCTTGCCCTGCGCGCGGCGGAGCAGGAGCATGTTGCGTTGCTGCTTGCCGAGCATGGCCTTGCGGAGCGTGTTCAGTTTGCCATTGGTGGAGACCATCGCCAGGCTAGTGTCGCCAATGCGCTGCGTGCCCTGGTCACCGAGCCTGACGACATTGTTCTGGTGCACGACGCCGTGCGCCCGCTGATCGATACGGCCACGATTGAGCGCACCATTGAGGCCATTGCCCGCCATGGTGCAGCCATCGTTGGCGTGCCGGCAGTCGATACGATCAAGCAGGTAGAGCGTACCGCCGATGGCGCCATCATCACGTCGACCATTCCGCGGGAGCGCGTTGTGCAGGCTCAGACGCCCCAGGGCGCACGGGTCGGCCTGATGCTCCGGGCGTTTGCGGAAGCCGAGGCCGACAGTTTTCAGGGGACAGACGAAGCCAGCCTGCTGGAGCGTGCCGGCGTCACCGTTGCCGTGGTTCCGGGCCATCCGGCGAACCTGAAAATCACGCAGCCTGGTGACCTGGAGCTGGCGGAGTTTTACCTGCTGGGCCGCAGCAGGACGGCATGAGAGACGGAGATGCGGCAAAAGCAAAGGCGTTGGAGGTGGATGAGGCTGATCTGGCGGTGAATGTTGCGGCGAGCGGCGGCGTCGACGACCCGACCGATTACCCGGTGACGGACCCGGCGCCAAACCCGGTGCAGATACGCCCAAGGCAGCGTGCGGCAGCCACCTTTATCTATCTGACGGTTGGCCTGGACATGCTTGCACTGGGCATGATCGCGCCGGTACTGCCCAGCCTCATCTCCGGCTTTGTGGGCAATTCCGCCGCACGCACGGCGGAGATGATCGGTATTTTCGGCATGACCTTTGCGGCCATGCAATTCTTTTTTTCCCCCGTGCTTGGTTCGCTTTCCGACCGGTTTGGACGCAGGCCCATCGTTCTGCTGTCCAACTTCGGCCTTGGCCTGGACTATGTGCTGATGGCGCTCGCACCGTCACTGCGCTTTCTGCTGATCGGGCGCATTCTTGCCGGCATCACCGCAAGCAGTGTGCCCACAGCGCAGGCCTACATGAGTGATGTCACACCACGGGAAAAGCGCGCCGCAGCGTTCGGCATGCTGCAGGCCGCATTCGGTTTCGGCTTCATTGTGGGGCCGGCGCTGGGCGGCTGGCTGGGCAGCATTCACCCGCGCCTGCCGTTCTGGATCTCAGCCGCGCTTTCCCTGTGCAATGCCATTTACGGCTACTTTGTTTTGCCGGAATCGCTGGCGAAAGAAAACCGCAGCACCTTTGCGTGGAAACGCGCCAATCCTGTCGGCTCCGTGCACCTGCTCTCGCGGTCGCGCACCATGGTTAGTCTCTCGTTTGTGCTTCTACTTGGCTATCTGGCGCAGAATTCGCTGTTGAATGTGTACGTGATCTATGCCGAGTATCGCTATCACTGGCCCATCCATGTTGTCGGAAACTCGCTCGCGGCGCTGGGCGCCATCACCATCCTGTACGGCTTCTTCCTGGTGCGTCGCGCGTCGGCGCTGGTGGGCGATCGCAAGGCGACCATTTATGGGCTTGCCGGCGGCGCGCTCGGCTACATCGGGTTTGCCGCGGCGCCCAACGGGTGGTGGTTTCTAGCGTCCATTCCGCTGCTCAACCTTACCTCTATTGCCTGGCCGGCCACGCAAAGCATCATGAGCCGTACGGCCGGTCCCGGAGAACAGGGACAGTTGCAGGGCGCCATCAATAGCCTGCGCGGCATTGCCGGCATGCTGGGACCGGGACTGTTTACCTGGCTCTTCGCCAAAGCCGTGGGCGACTGGAGCGGCCTGCACCTGCCGGGTCTGCCGTACTACGTGGCGGCCGGCTTTATGGTGTGCAGCGTGGCCCTGGCACTTGTCACAGGACGCGGCAGGCAGATGGCAGCATAGCCAATCTGTCGCTCGTCCGGAAGCAGGTGCGGTGGCAGCGCTGTCGCGCGTGTTGCTGTCGAGAGTCGCGGGGAAGTTCTGTCGAGATCGGCACCACTCTCCGCGTCGCCGCCTTCCCGTTGCGGTCTGGTCTACGATGCCTGCGCGCTCTTCTCGAAGTTGAACATCCACTGAATGCCGAACCTGTCGGTCAGCAGGCCGAAACGTGCCCCCCAGAACATATCCTGCAGCGGCATCCGAACTTCTCCGCCTGCACCGAGCCTGCCGAATACGGCATCCTGCTCCTCCGCACTTTCGCAGTCGAGCGACAGGCTGAAGTTGTTGCCCGGCTGCAGCCGGTACGGTGTCATCGACATCGTGTCCGATGCCATGAGCCGCAGGTTGCCCTTAACGATGCGTGCATGCAGAACGCGGCCTGCATCCTGCGGCGCGCAGGGCCCGTCTTCCGCACCCATGATCTGCAACGGCGCGTCCAGACAGTCCGCATAAAAGACCATGGCCTCGCGGCAGTTGCCGTCAAAGGTCAGATAGGTGTCGAGTGAGTGCATCGCGCATTTCCTCCCAGAAAGGTGTCCCAAGAAGAAATGGCATGCCCTCGATGGTCAAGGGAAATTTCCTCCCAACAAAGCAAGTGCCAGACGCGAAGGACGCGCCTGGCATGACTTGCTTTCACGGAGAGGCGGTTAGCTTTTACCGGGCATCTCGGCGGCGCGCGCCTTCATAAAGCCGTCATTTCTTGATTGAAAAAGGCTGTCGAACTCACCCCGCTCTGCGAAGCGCAAGGCTTTTACCCGATCCACGAGGATCTCCTGTGCGTCCGGGTTGCTTTCGAGCAGCCGCATGGTTTCCTGGATGTATTCGTCCAGCGGCATGGCCATTGGGTCAGACTTCTGGCGTTCCCCCATTAATTCTGTCTGCACATACGACGGAACGATCTCGATGACATCGATGGCCGTGTCCTTCAACTGGTAGCGCAGGGATTGCGAGTACGAGTGGATGGCCGCCTTGGTCGCACAATAAGTCGGTGTCATGGCAAGCGGGAGAAATGCCAGGCCCGAGGTCACGGTCAGGATAGTGGCTTTCGGTTGTTGCAGGAGCTGTGGCATGAGTGCTGCATTCAGCAACATGGGACCAAGCAGGTTGATCGCGATCGTTTCTTTGGTCGTTGCGGTATCTTCGTTCTGCAGGTTTTCGTTTTTCATGATGCCGGCGCTGTGCAGCACGGCATTCAACTGCGGAAAACTGCGGTCGAGGTGCTCTGCCGCGTTGGCAATGCTCTGTTCGTCGCTGGTATCGAGGCCAATAAACTCCATCCCTGGATTCGCCTTGACCGTGTCCCGCAGCACGCTCTGCCGCCGTCCCGCGATGATGACCGTATTGCCCAGTTTGTGGAACGCTTCGGCCAGACCGCGCCCGATCCCTGTACCACCGCCTGTAATCAGAATGGTGTTGCCCGTCATCTTCATACGAGATGAGACGCGAAGGCAGAGGTTTGGGTCGCTTATCGTTAGGGCGCGGAGCAGGGTTAGTCGCTATACGATCGCAGGCGCGCCGGCATGGAATCTTCCATCAGGTCGTGGCCGCACTGCACGCAATAGGCATCGGTGATGTGCACGCCGCGAAAGCATTGGCCGCACACCGGGGCCATTTGGAACTGGCACTGCGGACAAAAGTGAAAGCCGTTTGCAAGCTCGGTGCGGCAGCTTGGGCAGCGGGTCATCACCGGCTGGCGCAGCAGGAAGTAGACGATGGCACCGATGCCGCCCGGCATCACAAGGGCCATCAGCATCCAGATGCCGGGGCTCATGTTGCGGCGCTTTACGTCGCGGCTGATGTACCCGATGAGCAGAACGTAGCTTGCCAGCGCGGTACCCCAGCTATAGCTGAACAACCAGCGCATGGGAAGCGAACCATGATGTTGCGGCGGTGGCGGTTCGTGATGGAAGAGAAACTGCACCGCCAGAAACATGACGATGGAGAGCGCAACCGACCACCACGGGATGAGGCTGAGTTCGCTGTCCTGCTTGTCGACGTCCGGCCGTGCATTGTTGTCGAATCCCCAGTTCACCGGCCTACCTCGTCATCCCTGAGATTGCGCGACCGGCGAAACATGACTGTGCCTAGGGCAACAGCGCTGACCGGCAGAAACCACAGAAACAATACATATCCAGGGCCACCCGTGTCCATTGCCGGACCGCTCAGCAGCTTGCCGGCTTCCTCTTCAAGCTCTGCGCCGACACCGCCGAAACCGGCGGCGTTACCGCTGAACACGGTCCAGGCGGCGTAGCTGAGCATGAGCATGAGCGCGCTGCAGATGAGCAAGGGCACCACGAGGCCACGCACGTTGCTGCGCTGCTTCTGCATCTGCTGGGCGCGCGCGCGCACCACGCGGTGGGTGCGATTGACAATGGCCGCGCGTGCGTTGGCACTGAAGTTGCCCTGGTCAGCAACGGCGGCTTCACGTTGATCGAGGGAATGGGTGGTGTCGCGGTCGGCTGGCCGGTCATGCGGGTCGTGCAGGTCATGGGGTGCTGCCATTATGAGACTCCCGCCGTGGCATTCGCCCTGCGCGCGGTACGCACCTTCTCCAACTCCGGCTTGAGCGCGGCAAGTCCGCGGTAGAGCCGGGACTTGACGGTGCTGAGTGGCGAGCGCGTGACACTGGCAATCTCTTCCAGCGGCAATTCCTCATGAAAGCGCAGCACCAGCACTTCGCGATACATCGGGTGCAGTTGCAGCAGAATGGCGGCAACCTCCGCCGCGTTTTCCCGCGTGCGGAACTGCTCATAGGGCGATGGATCTTCTGCCGGGATTTCGAAAGGGCGTTCATCCTCGCCAGGATCCTGCATCTCATCGAGCGACGCCATGGTCTTTTTGCGCGACAGGTCGATGACGAGATTTCGTGCAATGGTGAACAGCCAGGTGTCGAAGCGGGCTTTGCCGTTGAACTGGGCACCCCGCAGCAACACGCGAATCCACGTCTCCTGGAACAGATCTTCGGCGGTCTCGCGGCGACCCGTGAGAAACGTGAGATAACGCATAAGGCGGTGCTGGTAGGTGTCGATCAGCCGGTCGAGCAACGCCGTGTCCTGTCGCTTCAGGCCCTGGGCAATGACAGCATTCTCTGCCGCCGCAGCTTCGGCCATCGCAGCGGCCGCAGCTGGTCCAAGTAAGGCGAACCGCGCGGCAGAAGAAGAGCCGCCAGATCGAACGGGGATCGAGGCAGTAGACACATCAACACGGACGCCTTTGGGGCTATGAAAGACGCGCCCGGGTGCAGATTTTTGCTCGACTCGCATCAACCCGAACGCTCCAGGTGAAGTCACGCCAAGGCAGCAAAGGTCTGCCGGCTCTGACCCAAGTATACGTCCGGCTGCCGCGAAATCGTACACTAACCGGATGGAAGTTCTCTTCGGCGTGCATCCGGTCACGGAAGCGGTGCGCACCCGGCCTGCCGATCTGGATCACGTGGCACTGCAGAACGGCAGCAACACTCGGCTTACGGCGCTGGCTGAACTCTGTCGCGCCAGCCGCATTCGCGTGACTTTTGCCTCGCGCGACGAACTGGCACGGATGACGCGAACGGAGACGCATGGGGGTGCCGTCGCCTTTTTGCGGGAGCGCAGGGCGTTGACGCTGGAAGACCTGCTACATCCGCCCGCGAATGGCATGAAGCACCTGCTGCTGGCTCTGGACGGCGTAGAGGATCCGCACAATCTCGGCGCACTGCTGCGCACGGCCGACGGCGCTGGCGTAAATGGGGTTTTGCTGCCGGAACGGCGTGCGGCCGGCGTTACCGGCACCGTGGCCAAAGCTGCCGCCGGTGCGACGGAGCATGTGCGCCTGGCCAAAGTAACGAATCTGGTTCGAGCGCTGGAGCAGCTGAAACGAGAAAACATCTGGATTATCGGCCTCGACGAGCGCGGCTCCAGGGACTACACGGATTTCGACTTTACCGGCAACTGCTGCCTGGTCCTGGGACGGGAGGGCGCCGGCCTGCACGACCTGACGAAACGCACCTGCGACTTTCTCCTGCGTATTCCCATGCTGGGCGCGGTGCCGTCGCTCAATGTTTCGGTCGCCGGCGCCGTTGTGCTGTACGAGGCCGCGCGTCAGCGCCGTGCCGCCACTGCGCCCGAGCACGACAAAGCATCGCCGCAGCCGTCCAAACCTCGAAAGGGTCTTGGCTCCTGAACGCTCCCGGTCTTTCCACATCCCACGCCTTCCATGGCACCCTGGCGCGCGGTTGCACACTTGCGCTGGTCCTGCTGGGCGTCCGGTGCGTACCGGCACAGCAGGCAGTGCCGCCGTCCACGTCCGCGTCCCAGACACCCACGTCCCAAACACCCACGTCCCAGACACCCAACGCCCTGCCACAGGGAACGGTTCTGTTTGAGCGCCACGCCAGCCCAACCGACCCGTCACCCCCGCAGGAAGTTCTCCCCCCTGCAACCCAGACACCTGTCCCAGCCGATGGGGCTTCCACGTCCGTCCGGCGGCGTACGCCGCCACGCGGTCTGCAGCGTCACGCCTCCGTGGACGATGCGTCTCCGGCATCCGCATCGAGCGTGCCTCCCGCGAGTCCGTCAGCGGCAGAAAAGCTATCTGCCGCCGGCGATGCCGCGACCCCGTGCCCGCCGGCCTGCGACCCGGCCCTTGCCGGCGTGACCGACGAGGAACGCGGTGCAGCGCGGGTGCTGCAGACCGTGCTCGATCTGCACCTGAACCTGCAAAATGGCGACACCTCAGCCCGCGCGACACTGCTGTTGCAGAACGGCACCGCGCGAGCCCTGCCGCGGCTTGTGTTGCAGGTGTCATCCTCGCTGCTGTGGCAAAGCGTTCGCCTGCTGCCGAAAGAGGGCAGCACCGGTTCAGTACTGCCGCTGCACCAGCAGCGCATTACCACCGATGCGGACCATACCGGGAGTGCGACCGAACTGGTGGTCATGCTGCCGCAACCACTTGCTCCCGGCGCAACGGCGAGCCTTGACCTGTTTTACGGCGGAAAACTCGGGACCAGCACGGAGCGCCTACTGCGATTGGGAGCACCCGCGGACCGCGCCGCCTTGTCGGACTGGGATACCGTGTCGGACCGATTTACCGGCCTGCGCGGATTCGGGAATGTGCTGTGGATGCCCGCGGCCGCGCCGGTTTCGCTGCTTGGCAGCGAGAGTAATTTCGTGGCCATCGCAGATGAGCAGCGGCTGCGGAACGAGAGCAGCCGCATGTCGCTGCGCCTGACCGTGGAGACGAACGGTCCGCCCCCCGGTGCCGCATTCGCCCTTGGCACGAGACAACCGCTGGTGGCGATCGCAGCGGAGGTGCAAACGGCCACGGGTTCCTCCCCATCCACTCCGACCGCAGCTTCAGGCATCTCAGCTTCCTCCGACGCCAATGCTGAGGCCGATCTTGATCCCGCACAGAATGCCGGTGACCCGCGGCTGTACACAGCGCAGTGGCCCATGAGCGCCGTGGGCGCGGAACTGCCTTCGCTGTTCCTGACTGCTGCGCCGGAGCGGGGAGCTGCACTGCGCGTGGCGACAGACGCTCTTGCCGCGGCGGACGCTTATGGGCAGGCTGCGGACCGCCTGCGCCCGTTGCTGGAGGAATGGCTGGGAACGCAGCCCGCGCGCCCTCTCGACGTACTCGACATGCCGTTGCCCGGCGCACAGCCTTTTGCCGCGGACGACCTGCTGGTGGCACCTCTGTCAGCGGAGCCGGGAGATGCGAAGGAGCTTGCACCCGTTCTGGCCTACCCCCTTGCCGCGGCGTGGCTGCCTGCCCACCCCGTGCCCTGGTTGGGTCAGGGATTGCCGGAGTTCCTTCGTCTGCAGGCGCTTGAACGCAATGGCGCCCGGGATGCCGCGCTGACTAGCCAGGCGTCGGCTACCGTGGCGCTTGCAGACTGGCAGGCAGAACCTTCGCACGTGCCGGTGCCGCTTGCACGTTGTGTGGACGCCCTGTGCGCACGAACCAAAGGTGCCTCCGTGCTGATCATGCTTCGGCAGATTGCCGGAGACGCTCCCCTGAAGCAGGCACTTGTCGGCTGGATCGCGACGCGTCCGGCAGGTGCAGGCGCAGGAAACATGGACACGGTGATCTTCGAACGGCTGCTGCAGACCGCGTCCGGCAAAGACCTGCACTGGTTTTTTGCCGATTGGATCGACCGCGATGCGGGCCTGCCTGACCTGCAGATCGTCAATGTCGCGCCGAGGCGGATTGAACGCGGCACGGTGACGAACACCGTGCCATCGGAGCGTCGTCCCGTGGGCGGACCGATTGGCGCGGAACCCGTACCCCAACCCGGCGACCCAGCGCAGCAGGAGAGTGAATCCACTGCCTCTCGCAATCGCATTGCTCCGCGTGATGGTTCCTGGCTCGTCGCGGTGGAGGTGCAAAACAATGGAGATGCCGTTGCGGGAGTCCCGGTGACGGTGCGCGGCAGTGGGCTGCAAAACACCCTGTATCTCCGCATTGCCGGTCATCGTCGAGCGACGGTCCGCGTTCCGTTTGAGGCCGCACCCGAAGAGGTCACCGTGAATGACGGAACGGTCCCTGAGCAGCGAAGCATGACCCACCACCGTGGGATCACCCTGGCCGAGAACGTGCGCTAAACAACGTGGCCTTTGGCGCGAACGTGGGGTTGCAGCCACAATGGAACCGGACTGAAAGGCGATCCGCCAGGTGGAGTGATGAAAGCCACGCAGACCCGATCTCCACGTCCTGGCGCGCTACTGTTGCTTTACCGGCGTGGATGACGATGATGGTGTGGCGCAGGTTGAGGTACAGGCGCCGTCGCACTCCACACCTGGACAGCTCCCCAGCTCCGCTCAGAGTTGACCGGTCCGGTCAGATCGGCAGGCAGGTTATCGGCCAGCGTGGGGATCACCTGCGCCAGTTGTCGCGCAATCTCCGCCTCAGGGTAGTGCATCCTCGTTCCAGCCATGCTCACTGTTCCCGAGATGTCGTCCGGGAGCATGGCATTTCCTTGCGCGGGCTTTCCCGGTGTTGTTGCTTCTTCCGGTCGCGCAACGATTGTGAGTTCGGGTGTCGACACCAACGGTGGATCAGTGTCTGTGGAGTGAATAGCTCGAATGACCCAGGAATGGCTGTCCCCTGCAGGCCTGCCATCCACAACCGGCAACGTACACGTGCACATGGCTGATCCACTCCAGCCGTTGCCCATGGTGAGCGGGTCACGCTGTGCAATTAGGCTAAATGTGCCGCCGACGGTGTCCTGCGGCTTCATGCGTGTGGAGAACAAGCGCATCCAGCGAAGTATCCATTCCGGTGAACCCTTCTCAAGCTGCACGGTCAGGGTAGCTGAGCTCCAATCGGCGACGTTCGGCAGTTCCGCTGCCAGCGTTAAAACATCAGGCGCGGTCGGCGCTTCGGTTGCCTTGAACAAGGGCAACTCATCCAGCAATGAGCCCTGCTGGGCGGTAGGAAGGGCGCACCGAATGCCATGCAACTGGTGAAAAACGCCTGTGGACTGCGCATCGCAATGGGCATCGAGTTCCAGCGTCTGGGCGGGGACAAATTCCGTGCGGCGCAGGTTACGGATGTGCAGGTCCGTTGCAACGTGCATCGCCACCGGTGTCCCCTGCAGGTGCAACTCGCCGGAAAAGCTGCCACGCCAGCCCGTATCGCGGCCGATCGCGAGCTTGCTGGCTTCGCCCAGTGGCGTCGGCTTCCAGCTTGCGTCCAGGGTCAACGGACCCTGCGCCGTGCTGCTGCCACGGCGACCCAGCGTCGCCTCCACCCGCAGTTCGCCCACGTCACTGACGTCGGTGTCGGTGCGCATGGGCCGGCCTGCCAGACGCAGGTGCCACTCCTGCTCATTGGGAAGCCAAAGGGCGAAGGTGGCGTCGGTAAGGGAGTAGGGCTGCTTGGTCTCCCCAAACTTCAGGTTCAGGCGAGCGTCGGACGCCTCAATGTAGGGAAAGCGCGGTGCATCCCCCGCGCGCACCTGTGCCGTGGGCGCGCTTTGTACCTGTGCTGCCTGCGTGACGACACCCTGCAGATTCCAGAAGCCTGCAGCGTTGCGTACCAGGTTGACCGAGGGCGATTGCAGACTGATGCGCGAGATCTCCACCCGCCGTCGCCACACCGAGGCGACCCGGATCCGCGCTTCCACCACATTGGCTCGCATGGCGGGTTCTGCGCCAAACGCGGGATCTTCGGTGATGACGAAATTGTGGATCGTGAAGCCGGGCAGCGGCAGCAGGTGCAGCTCGATGCTGTCGAAACGGACGGGCCTTCCAAGAGACCCGGAGATGGCCGAGGCGACCCCACGCTGGTAACGGTTTACATTCAACAGCGGCGGCAGCGTGGCCAGCAGGACGACGATCAGCGCGGCAAGAGCCACCCACAGCAGCCGGCGCGCGCCGCGTTTGCCCAGAACCGGTGCGCGGTCGATGGCTTCATCGCTCCAGCGGTCCCGCTCATCACGCCGCTGCTGCTCGGCAAGCTGGCTTGCCTGGCTTTGCGTCTTCATGCGTCAGCGCACCACGTGCCCGGTGCGCGCCCAGCGGGTGTCGCTGAAAATGTGGATCAGCTCATGGGTAAACCATGCGACCGTGTTGGCCAGGCCAGTCTTGTTGATCTGGTCGGCCGGTGTCACAAAGGACCAGTACACAAACATGGGCCGACCCATGATATTTTCGCGCGGCACAAAGCCCCAGAAGCGACTGTCGAGTGAGCCGGTGCGGTTGTCCCCCATGGCAAACACCTTGCCCGGCGGTACGACAAGATCCCCGTTCTGCACGAAGCCGGGCCGGTCCACATCCCATAAGGTCGTTGTGTTATACGCCGGTGTTCCATTGGGAAAATTGTCGCGATAGGCTTCAATGCCGTCGTTGCCTTCGGTTCCGGAAGGCAGGCTGATCTGTGGCTCATTTTGCCGCACACCGTTCAGGTACAGGATGCCATCCTGCAGATGGATGCGATCGCCCGGCAGGCCAATGGCACGCTTCACCAGCACCAGATCCGGCTCTTCCGGGTTGGGTTTGACGAACACGATAATGTCCCCGTGCCGGATGTCCCGATAGTGAAACAGGCCCGTCGCAAAGTTCTGCGGAGAGATGGTGCTGCGGTCCACGACGACGTGATCCCCGATGAGCAGCGTCTTTTCCATGGAAGCGGACGGAATCACGTAATTCTGCGCCAGAAACGACATGAAAAAAAGGCCGATAACAAAGACAAACGCGGTTCCCGCAAGGGACTCGGGCAATGTCTCGTGGCGTTCTTCATCAGTCGCCGCAGAAGACGTCACGCTGTTGCCATCGACCGCTCGAAGCGTTCCGTCTTCTTCCTTCAGCACTTCCGTTGACACCGGCATACCTCCGCAGCGAACAGTGTACCGCCCCTGCAGACCGGCTGCGTCGCTGTAGGACATTAACGCAACACGCGCACCATGCGTTCCCCGCTAAGGCGCACGCCTCCTCTGCCCCGGTCGACCGAAAGATAGACCAGCAACGGCTGGCCCACAATGTTGGCGCGCGGCACCAGGCCCCAAAAGCGGCTGTCCTGGCTGTTGTTGCGGTTATCCCCCATCGCAAAGTAGCTCCCTGACGGAATGGGCAGCTCCCCGTCGCGCATGCGGCTGCGCAATTCGGTCCACCAAGCGGCTTCCACCGCCGGGTCAGCTTCCTGCAGGTTAGGAAAGCGATCGCGAAAGCTGGACCGACCCGCATTCCGGTACTGCGCGAACGGCTCATCCAATTGCTGCCCGTTAAGGTAGACGTGGTTGTTTCGCAGGTGCAGATGGTCGCCCGGCAGCGCGATCAAACGCTTGACCAGCAATTCCTCGGGATGCACCGGGTAGTGAAAGACGGCCAGTGCATTGTGCGAGGGCTCGCGGTACGGCAGCAGGAAGCGCCACCGCCCGGCAGGCGCAAATACCTGTTTGTTAACGAGGACAAAGTCGCCGACCAGCAGCGTTTTTTCCATGGATCCCGACGGAATTTGGAACGGCTGCAGGAGAAAGGTCACGACAAAAAGCGAGAGCACACTCAGCCTCGCAAGTGAAACAAGAATTTCCAGCAGTGCGGTCAGAAAGGTGCGTGGAAAGCCGAGCGGTCCTGTGCCAACGGGGTGCAAACCCGGTCCATGCAGAGCGACCGCCGCGGGCATGCCCGTGCCCTGGGCCGGCTCTCTCATGCGCCAGTGTCCGCCGCGGCTTCCAGCGTGTGCTGCTCCGACGTGAGAAGCCGATAGGCTTCTGCGGCGGCCGCCTTCTGCGCAGATTTCCGATTGCGCGCCTCTCCCCGGCCAAGTACCGTTTCGCCCAGCAGCACTTCTTCCACAAAGCGGCGATCCGCCTGGGTTTCGCCCAGCTCGGCTGCCGTGCGATACCGAGGCACACCGTCGCCGCGTGCCTGCAGCAGTTCCTGCAAGGCCGACTTCCAATCACCCATCACACCAAATGCGGCGCCCGCTTCCGCCACCTCGGTAAGGGTGGGCAGGTGCGGCTCAAAGATGTGGCGAACTACCAGCAGGCGCGCTGTGTCATAGCCATTGGGCGCACTGTCGCGATACACCGCCGCAAGCACCGCCTCGACGGCGTTGGCCACCAGCGAGGTCTTGGCCCGGCCGCCCGCCGCCTCCAAGTCGCGACCGAGCCGCAGGGCTTCCCCCATCCGCAGATTGCCTCCGACGGCGGAAAGATTCTCGCGGCTGACCAGCATGGCGCGCATGCGGGTCAGGTCGCCTTCGCGACGGTGCGCAAACCGCTCCAGCAGGAGTTCCGTTACGATCAGGTCCAACACGGAATCGCCCAAAAATTCGAGCTGCTCATTGTCCGCGGTCGTTTCACTGCGGCCGTTTTCCTCTGCAACGGAACGGTGCGTTAGTGCAAGATCGAGCAGCGCAGCATCGCGAAAGCTGTAACCCAGCCGCTGTTCAAACGCCTGCGTCGCGCTCCCGTCGCTCCCGCTCAACCCCATGGCTTCAGTGTAGCGACAAGGGCAGGGATGTCAGGCGCCAACCGCCACCGGCATGGTCTCCGTAACCTGTTCTGCTGCCTGCCGTGCGATGATCGCCGCACCCACGACTTCGTTGCGCGCGTCTTCAGGCCGCGTCTCGATGCTGAAGCCCTGCAGCGGGCTCATGTGCACCATCTGCTCGATGTATTGGTAGAGCATCGGTACATCTACAAAGCGCACGTTGTAACCAGTGACGTAGAATTTGCCGGCGCCGCTCACGTGTACGCTCGATGCTGTGCCGGCGGCAAGTGCCCGATGCCACAGCTTTTTAAAATCGGCACAGCGCGCGTCGCCCTTCTTCGCCGCCTCGAAGACGTCTTCCGGCTCCATGTCCAGAAAGCGCAGGCGCATGGCACGGTGTCCCATGATGCCTTCGATATGGCCGCGTCCGCCGCAACCGCAGTAGGTTTCCTTCTCGTCGAGCGTCACGGTGGTATGGCCACCCTCGCCGACGCCTTCCGTCAGCGGGTAGCGTCCGAAGCCGATGCCGGTACCCAGGGTCCACACGCGAATCATGTGCTGCAGCTTGCCCTGCGACGCGGCCAATCCGGCAGCTACCGCATCCGCATCGTTGATCACGGTGATCGGAACGTCGATGCCATGGGCCTTGAGCATCTCGCCGATTTCCTGCGCGGCACGCACGCCCTTCAACTGCGGCAGGTTCGGTGCGTCGTCCACGATGCCGTTGCGCACAATGCCCGGCAGCGCGACACCCACGGCGTCAATCACGTTCTCCCGTGCCGGTGCCGCGGTGGAAGCGTCGCGCACAAGGCCGATGCCCTCGCTCGCGCCGCCAGTACCGGGCAGTCCCTGCACCACGGCGACGATCTGTTCGCACATTGCCGCGATCAGCGCCTCCCGAGGCATCTCCATCAGGGTATCGTCGGCGTCTTCGGTGTCAAAGGGATAGCCGCGCAACTCACCCGCGACGCCATTCTCATCCACAAGTCCCGCCACAATTCGCTTGGACAGCGTTAAACCAACCGTCTTTTTTCCACCCATGGCGTCCTGCTTTCCTGATCTGCAAACTTCGATTGAGCTTCCACGTGAAGCGAGACGGGCATCAACCACTGTCCGTAAGCACAAGAAGCTCCGTGGGCCGGATTATGCGCCCGCACCGTCACGGCTTGCAACCCCGCTGCAAAGAATTCACCTGGGTGGAAGCCACACCCGCGTGCTATTTTGCCCCGTTCTGCACCTTGAGCCAGGCATAGAGTGGCGCGAAATAGTCCAGCATGGGTTGTGCGTCCAGGTGGTCGGTGCCGGTCATCTGCTTCAGCGTGACCTGCCACGGCTGGCTCTGTCCCGCGGCAAGCATCGTGTTCAGCCTGTCGCCGGCGGCCTTCGATCCGTAGAAGGAGCAACGGTTCAGCGGTCCCGTATACCCGCTCGCGTCGCACATGGCCTTGTAAAACTGGAACTGGTACAGCCGCGCCAGGAAGTACCGCGCGTACGGCACGTTAGTCGGAATGTGGTTCTTCGCGCCGGCGTCGAAGTCCGCCTCGGTCCGCTCCACAGGTGGCGCGATGCCCTGGTATTTTGCCCGCAGCGCCCACCACGCCTTGTTGTAGTCCGCCGGCTTGATCTCGCCGCTGAACACCTGCCACCGCCACTTGTCCAGCACCAGGCCGAACGGCAGAAACGCGACCTTGTCCAGCGCGGTGCGCAACTGCAGCGGAATGTCCGCCTCGGCCGGCGGCTCCTGCCCGGCAAGCCCAAGCTGCTTCAGGTACGCCGGTGTAATGCTCAGCGCGATGGAGTCACCGATGGCCTCGTGGAAGCCGTCGTTGGCACCATTGCGAAACAGGAACGGCTGCCTGTTGTACGCGCGCTGATAAAAGTTATGGCCGAGCTCGTGGTGCACCGTGGTGAAGTAGTCGGCATTCACCTCAATGCACATCTTCACGCGCAGGTCGTCGACCTGGTCGATGTCCCACGCGGACGCATGGCACACCACGTCGCGATCGCGCGGGTGCACAAATTGGGACCGCTCCCAGAACGTTGCGGGCAGCGGCGCAAAGCCCAGCGACTTGAAGAAGTTCTCTCCGTAGTGGACCATGTCCTTGCCGGCGGCAAGCTGCGACGCATGCAAAGTGTCGCTGCCTGGCTGACAGCCGTCCGGTATCGTGCCAGCAACGTATTCGCGCCCACACTGCTGAGCCAGTGCGGCAGCCGGGTCTTTCTCACCGATCTGCTTCCGAAGCGCCGCCTGCAAATCGACCGGCTTGAACTGGTTCAGCTTCGGATCTGTGGGCGCGACAATGTCGTAGATGTTGCCCCACTCCTGTGCCCACATGTTGCCCAGCAGCTCCGCCGGGATCATCCCATCCGGACGCCTGGCGGCGTCGCCATACTTCGCGATAAGCCGGTTGCGCACATAGGTGTGCAGCTCGGTGTAGAGCGGTTCCAGCTGGGTCCACGCGTGATCGACCTCAGTGCTGAACTGCGCCGGCGTCATGTCATACCCCGCCCGCCAAAGCTCGCCGGTGTCCTTGTATCCCTGCTCGCGCGCGCCCACGTTCTCCAGCTCCACCATGCGCGCGTAACGGTCACGCATGGGCGCGCCGATGCTGTGCCAGCCTACCCACAAGTCGGTCAGCTGCTTTGGGTCGCGCGAGGTTGCCATTACGTTCGAGATTGCGTCGATACCCATGCACGGCGGCGCGGGCACAGCGCCGGTTGCGGGCGGGCAGTACTTGCCCTTGCCGTACATGCCGGTCAGCTGTGCACCAATCAGCGAGCTCTCCGCCAGTAGTTTGGGGTCGTGCGGCGCGGCGGGTGCGTTTACCTGTAATAACATCAGCTGCCGCCGCATGGGCAGAGGCAGGTCCAGCTTGTCGAAGCGATGGCTCTCGGCAACTAATTGCAACGCAATGGTGCTGCCCTGCTCATTTAAAAGTGCGCCAGTCGCTTCGGAATCCTCCGTGATGTAGGTCTCGGCGATCCACTCCGCGTGCGATCCGTCCGTTGCAGCTTTCAGGCCAACGGCGTTGGCGCGATCCAGAAAGGCCTGCGCCTCAGCGACGGTCGCCGGCGCGGGCGTTTGGCCAAGCGCAGACAGGCAAAGGGAGAGGGAAGCGATACCAGCAAGAAAACGAAGATGCATGCGGCGAGTGTACCAAGGCACGCGCCCGTACCTCTTGGGATCTGTCCCATGCCGGCACGGCTGTGCTACTTCTGAGGCGAGGGGTCGTGTGAGCTCTGAAACAAGGCAACGACCTGTTTCGCAATGCTGCCGGAAGCCACGGTCCCATCAATCGCAGTGACCTTGCCAGCGCCCACCAGAACGGACGTGTGCTCGTCCGTCAGGACAAACGTATGCACGTAGGTAAACAGCGGACGATCGATTTCGATTTTGATATCGGCCAATCTTGGATCGGTCACAATGGTTAGACCTAACACTGGCCAGGCCTTTTGCAGCAGCAGCGCGCGCTGCAGTGTGTCGATGGTCAAAAACGAAGTCTTTGAAACCAGGTAGAGCGTCTTTGCGCGTTGCAGAAGCCCTTTTGGGTTGACGCCATCCAGCTGGGCGCTTGATTGTGGCGTGTCCGCAATCCGCTTTGCAGGCAGTTGCAATGCCGCTCCACTCCCAAATCGTGTGCGCTGGGCAGAGTCCGCCAGCCCAACTGCATTGGCGATCGGTACCGCAAAGCCGGCATTTGCGGCACCACCTGTGATGACACCGATCACCTCTCCTGATGCATTTAGAAGAGCGCTGCCGCTTGATCCTGGCCCGATGGGTGCCGTGAATTGCAAGAGCCGAAATCCTTCTCCCGCTCCTGGAATGTCTGCTGCAGGTCGTGTGGCGGACAGCATTCCCCGTGTGGCCGACCAGTTCAGCCCATTTGCGTTTGTGATGGCGTACACCGTTTCACCAACGGTCTGCTCCGACTGCGCTGCGGGAGATAAATGAGGCAGTCCCGCTGCGGGAATTTTCAGCGCCGCGACGTCCCTGCGTTCGTCGAATCCCAGCATGTCTACTTGGTCGAACACTTCTCCATTCCCAAGTCTTACCTGCACCTCGGCGGCGCCTTTAACAACATGCAGCGCGGTTAAGATCGTTCCATCTGGCCGGATCAAAATGCCGGTGCCGACTAAGTGCAGGCGTCCCGCACCTTCGCCCGCCAGAATCACAACGGTCGCTGCGCGGGCACGGGTCAGAATCGCTTCTGAAGCGGCCGTAGATGAAGTTTGTGGAAAGGCTGGAACGGAAGGCAAGCAGAAGAGAAAAAACAGGAACACAAAGAGAGCGCGCATGTGCGGAGTTTACCGGAGAGACTCCACAGCAGTACAACTTCAACCTTTTCAGAAGAGGTGAGCGGTCAGTCCTTGCGTAAGCGATTCAGACCATTGAACGCGGCAACTTTGTAACACTCGGCGAGTGTCGGGTAGTTGAAGACGGTATCCACAAAGTAGTCAACGGTGCCACCCAGCGCCATGACGGCCTGGCCAATGTGAAGTAGCTCGCTGGCGCCTTCGCCAATGATATGCACGCCAAGGATCATGCGATTTTCACGGTTAAAGATGAGCTTTAACCGCCCCGTCGTATCCCCGCGAATCTGTCCACGTGCAATCTCGCGGTAGTAAGCCACACCAACTTCGTAGGGCACGTCCTCTTCGGTCAATTGCTCTTCGGTCTTCCCCAGGAAGCTGATTTCAGGAATGGTCCAGATACCGTATGGGTAATAGCTCGGATTGGACAGGATGGTTTCATCACCAAACGCGCGCGCCGCGCTGATGCGGCCCTGCTCCATCGATACCGACGCCAGGGAAGGGAAGCCGATGACGTCGCCCACGGCAAACACGGATGGGCACTTGGTCCTGAAATCCTTGTCGACGGGAATACGGCCGCGACTGTCGGAACTGACGCCGATCTTGTCCAGCAGAAGCTCGTCCACATTGCCCTGCCGGCCGACGGCGTACAGCAAAGCATCGCCCTGAACCTTCTTGCGGCTTTCCAGCACGGCGGTCACGGTGCCGTCGTCATTCTCCACGACGCTTTCCACTTCTTCATTCATGCGCATGGTGACACGGCTGTCGCGCAGGTGGTAGCTCAGCGCTTCGACAATTTCCTGGTCGGCAAACTCCAGTAACCGCGGCCGGCGCTCGATCAGTGTGACGCGAACACCCAGTGCCGCAAACATGCAGGTGTACTCGACGCCGATCACTCCGCCGCCCACTACGATCATCGTCTTGGGCAGGTTCTTCAACTCAAGAATCAGATCCGAATTAATGATCGTGGACCCGTTGATCGGTACCTTGTCACTGGCTGCCGGCTTTGTGCCGGTGCCGATAATAATGTTCTTACCCTCGTAGACTGTCGACCCGCGAGAGTTTGCCACGCGCACGTGGTTTGCATCCTCAAAGGAGGCGATGCCGGTCAGCATCTCGATATTGTTGCGATTCAGTTGCGCTTCCGTCACGTCGATTTCGGTCTTGATCACATGCTGCACGCGGAAGGCGAGGTCCGCCATCGTGATGCGCTCTTTCACGCGATAGTTCATGCCATAAATCGATTTGTAGTTATAACCGGAGAGGTGAAGAACGGCTTCACGCATCGTCTTGGACGGGATGGTGCCGGTGCTGATGCATGCACCACCCACCACTTCCCGCGATTCGACCAATGCCACCTTTTTCCCCAGCTTGGCTCCGAAAATGGCGGCGCGCTGGCCGGCGGGACCGGAGCCAATTACGATCAGGTCGAAGGCCGTGCTTGGCGTAGGCGTACTCATCGGGTGTGCTGCCTTTGGTGGCGAAACGCGGTATTGTGACAGAAATTGAGGACTGGCGGAGCGGCAGAATTGCGACATCCAGCCGTTCTTTGCAGCTTGCTAACATCCGTGAGATTATCACAGCGGTTTGTCCAATCCAGCCTGTAACCGCACGGCAGGATGGGCGTTTCCCCGGTTGCCGGGCAGAGACCGCCGTGGCATGTGCGACGCAACAGAAAGTTCCCGTCTCTGCTGCAAATCGCACATCCTGCGTGACCTTGCGCGTTGCACCTTTTCAATCGCGTGAGTTAGCTTTGCAGCAGTCCATGCCGGAACTTTGCCCACGCTGCGACAGCAGTCTTCCGCTGCTTGACGGAACTCCCGCCGCGTTCTGTGCGGTATGCGGTCTGCCTCAATTGCGTGTACCGGAAGATGCACTTGAGACGGCAACAGCGGCCGATACCGCCGGTACACCTGCAGCGACGCAGGCCGGTGCGGTGGAGTGGACGCTGGCCTTTCGTGTGCTGTTCGTCGCGACGCTTTTAGGACTGATCCCCTCGCTGCTAAAGCCGGAGGTTGTTGTAACCGGGGGTGGGGGTGTGCTGACTCTGCTGCTGCTGCCCTTGCTGACGCTGGGCAGCTGCGCCGCCTATCTGCGTCGTCGACCGTACCCTCTGTTTACCCCGGGCATGGGCGCGCGTCTGGGTGCTGTTCTGGCGCTCCTGCTCTCCGCGGCGCTTACCGTTTTGGCTGGCATCGCCGGCTTCGTGGTGCGCTACGGCATGCACTCGCGCCTTGTGCAGGGTGGTCTGGATGTGGCGTTTCAGCAATTTCAGACACGCATGAGTGAATCCGGAACGCCACTGTCACCGGAGTGGCTTACCGTGATGGCCTGGCCCGAGATGCGCGCTGGCATCTTTCTGTTCGTCTACATCCTGACATTCGCGCTGCTTCTCTCGGTGGGCACGGTGGCGGGCGCAATCGCGGGCTTACTGCTGCGTGGGCAGCAGCGGCGCAGCCGTTCATAGCGCGAGTCGCAGTCTGGCTGTCGGTAAGGTCCCGGCAGTGGGACCGCTCTCCCGCCGGGTTGCGGAGCGGCAACACGCTCCGTATCATCACCGCTATGTTGAACGAACCAACGGAACCGCTGCAGGCCGCCACAACAATGCGGGAAAAGGGTCGCCTGCTCTCTGCCAGTGAAATCGACCGCACGCTTGTCCGGCTGGCGCACCAGATTGTTGAAAAACACAACGGTGGCGGAAATCTTGGCTTGATCGGGATCAAGCGTCGCGGTGTACCGCTGGCGCAGCGCATAGCCAGGATGATTGAAGCAATTGAAAAGCAGCCGGTGCAGACCGGTTCGCTCGATATTTCGTTCTACCGCGACGACCTCAGCACGGCGGGACCGCGCCCAACCGTGAACAAGGAAGAGATCGGCTTCGACATCGCCGACCGTGACATTATCCTGCTGGATGACGTGCTCTACACCGGACGCACCATTCGCGCCGCGCTGGACGCCCTTTTCGACCATGGCCGCCCGCGCTCTGTGCGCCTGTTGGTCCTGATCGACCGCGGCCACCGGGAGCTGCCAATTGAGGCGCAGTTTGTAGGCCGCATCGTGCCGACCAGCGCACGCGAGATCGTCGAGGTCAAGCTGCGTGAGGTGGACGGGAGTGATGGAGTGTTGCTGGTGGAACGCGTCGACTAGGGCGCATCCAAGCAGTAGAATTGCAGTAGCATTGCAGTGAGGAGATCCATGCCCCGGTACACCATTGATATTGACGACAAGTTCAATGAAACCCTGAGTAGCCTAGCCAATGGCGGCAGCAAGGCGGACGTCATTCGAAGTGCGGTTGCCACCTATCAATATTTGAAATCGAAGGTGCCGGACAACAGCGGACCAAACCACGTGTCCATCTCCGATGGCGATGGCGTCGTTCGTCAAGTGGTGATCCTGCCCTGACGTATGCCTAGCACCCCTGAACTTGTCCCACTGTCCTCCGTGGCGACTATCGAGTTAGACCGGGCAGGCTCGGTAACAAGCATCCAGCCCACCAGTTTTTTGGAGCGCTGGGGGACAATCTTTGTCGCGGGTGGCCTGGTCTGGATGTTGCTGGTGGCGACAGGTTTGCTGGTCTACTACCTGACGCACCTGCCGCCTGAGCCGGTTGTAACAGGGCTGAACCCGAATGACATTCGGTCCTCGCTGGAGACGCACAAGGAAATTTACGACCAGTATCGCCAGTCTCTTACCGATATCTTTGATCTGATCGTGACGCGTACCGTCTTGCCGATCATTACCCTGCTACTCGGGTATCTCTTCGGTAAAACACCCAGTCGGAGCATGTAAATGCGTTTGCGGTCTGCCGGCAATCCTCTATGAAAATCGGTGTCACCTGTTACCCCACTTACGGCGGCAGCGGCGTTGTCGCGACGGAGCTTGGCATTGAGCTCGCGGCGCGCGGCCACCAGGTGCATTTCATCACTTACCAGCAGCCGTTTCGCCTGACCGGCCGCGAGCACGGCATCTTCTTCCACGAGGTCGCGGTCACCAGCTACCCATTGTTCCAGTACCCGCCGTACGACCTGGCGCTAGCGTCGCGCATGGCAGAGGTCGCAGAGTTTTACGAGCTCGATCTGCTGCACGTGCATTACGCCATTCCGCACTCGGTCAGCGCCCTGCTTGCGCGGCAGATGCTGGAACTCAAGGGCATTCGGCTGCCGTTCATCACCACCCTGCACGGCACGGACATCACCCTTGTCGGGCAGGACCCTGGCTACCTGCCCATCACGCGCTTCGGCATCGACCAGAGCGATGGCGTGACATCGATCTCGGAGGATCTGAAGCAGTCGACCATCGCCGGCTTCGGCATCACGCGACCGATCCAGGTGATTTACAACTTCGTAAACTGCGACGTGTACAAGCCGAACGGAGCGGTCGCCCAGGAGCTGCGCCCACAGTACTGCGAGCCAGGCGAACGTCTGATTGTGCACCTGTCCAACTTCCGCCGGGTTAAGCGCGTGGATGACGTGGTCGAGGTGTTCGCGCGAATCGCACAGGCCATGCCGGCACGGCTCATGCTGATTGGCGACGGACCGGACCGCTCGCTTGCCGAGCATCTTGCCTTGAAGCACGGCATCCAGCATCGCATTCACTTTCTGGGCAAGCAGGACAGCGTGCAGGATTTGCTGTCCCTTGCCGACCTTATGCTGATGCCGTCCTCCATGGAGAGCTTTGGCCTGGCTGCGCTTGAGGCCATGGCCTGCGGGGTACCCTGCATCGCCACCCGCGTGGGCGGCGTGCCGGAACTTGTCGATGATGGTGTCAACGGCCTCCTCTACGAGGTGGGCGACGTCGACAGCATGGCGCGCGGCGGCATCGCCCTGCTGCAGGATGAGTCCCGCCGCAGAGCCATGGCGCAGGCGGCAAGGCAGACCGCGCAGAACAGATTCTGCACCACGCGCATCATTCCGCAGTACGAGGCTTTTTATGGGAGCGTTCTTGCCGGAAGCGAGAAGCGCTGAACTGCAAACGCCGTTGCTGCCTCCGCCATCGCTCCTCAATGGCGACCTGCATTGGAAGTGCTGATCTGCAAGGACGCGCGAAAAGACGTTCCCTTCGGCTTTGACCGCTTCGGCTTACCGCGCGAACAATCGGTACGTCGCAACGTACGGCACCCGCAGCGTTTCCCCACGTACCTGCGCGCTGCAGCCCTCTGCCGGTGCCACACCGCCCTGTGTTTCCGTGCGTGTGATCCGCGTCACAGGCGATAGAAAGCCGCGCGTTCCCGGCACCGCTGTTGCTGTCAGCTCCAGCGAAGGGATATTGTTCACCGGATCGGTGGACGGCGTGGACGATACCAGCGTACCCGTCACGGCACTCCCGTCCTTCCATGTCCAGCGCGGCCCGGCACTGTGCGTTCCTACCTGCTCACGCTCACGAAACAGGTTCGCCTCAGGTGCGCTCAGAACCCACTTGTCTGCGGGTCCGCAGCTGTAAATCTGCACGCCGATGCCGGTCAGCGTGACCAGCGGTGCCGGTTCGGGTGCGGGTGTTTGTTCAACCCATCCAAGCAGGAGCGCAAGTGGCAACAACATACCCTCAGCATAGTCCCCGCGGCGTGCTGTCTACAAAAATCCCAACCGCGAAAGCTGTACCAGGCTTACCCGCAACGGCGGGCTTTGGCCGTCCTGCCTGGCCAGTGCCGGTGGCAGGCCCACGCGCTGCAGCGCACGCTCCATCGCAACTACGCTTCGAAACGTCGACTGACCTGCGACGCGAATGGCTGCAGGCTCTGCAACGCTCATGGAAACGGTATTGTCTGCGCGACGAATGACCGTAAACGAAATTTCCTGCACTCGTTTGCTCCTGCAACTCGGGTCTTTGAACATCCTCGCGTAAGACCGGGTGCAAACGAGGTGCACGTTACTCTTTTCATCAACAGGGTTCGCCAGGCCGTTCCAAAATGGGCAGAGATGGCGGAGGAGCAACGTGGCACGCCGTCTACAATCGAGTTCAGATGAGTTCTATCGTCCCCTCGCCGCTCGGACTCCTGTCCATTCGCGACCTCTCGCTTCCGGACATTGCCGAGCTGTTTCGGCTTGCCGCCACGCTGGAAGGTGAGACACCTGCGGTCCGCAGCCGCCGATTGGAGGGCCGCCGCGTTGCCCTGCTCTTTTACGAATCGTCCACCCGCACACGCACGTCGTTTGAGCTTGCGGCAAAGTCGCTCGGCGCCATGACAACGCTGGTGAGCGACAAGAGTTCGTCCATCGAGAAGGGTGAAAGCCTGCACGACACCGGCGTTACCCTGCGTGCTCTGGGCGCAGAATGCATCATCCTGCGATCAAACAGCAGTGGCGCGCCGGATCTGCTGGCGCGTTCTACAGGGTTGCCGGTTCTCAATGCAGGGGACGGCACGCACGAGCACCCGTCCCAGGCGCTGCTTGATCTACGCACGCTTCTTGAGAGTTTTGCGCTGACCGCGGAGCTGCGGCCGGACACGCTGAGCGGCAAGACCGTCGTGATCACAGGCGATATCCGTCATTCGCGGGTGGCCCGGTCCAACGCCATGCTGCTGCCTGCGCTGGGTGCGCGCGTGTTGCTGTGCGGTCCTGAAGCCCTGTTGCCGGAGGACGCTCTCGCGCTTGGGCCGGGCCTGGAAATTGAGCGTGACTTCGACCGTGCGCTCGCCCAGGCCGATGCGGTCATGATGCTCCGCGTGCAGCGCGAACGGCTGAACGGCCTGCAGCTTGCTCTGCCGGAGTACATCGCCGAGTACCAGTTGAATGAGCGCCGCCTCGCGCCCTACCCGGGTATTCCCGTGCTCCATCCTGGACCCATGGTGCGCGGGCTTGAGATCGATTCGGCGGTGGCGGACGGACCGCAGTCACGCATAGAACGACAGGTAACGCATGGGCTGGCGGTCCGCATGGCACTGTTGCAGCGCGCACTTTCGCCAGCAACACTGGAGGCCGCATGAGCGACGCCTTGTACCTGCGTAATGCCACGCTGCTGCAGCCCAGCCGCGATCTGCAAACGCCGGGCGAACTGCTGATCGTCGACGGCCTTGTCCGAACCCTGCATACAGGTTCTGCGGGTGCGCTGGACGCGCCGGCGCACGACCTGAACGCCGCGGTCATCGACTGCACCGGCCTGTTCGTCGCTCCAGGCCTCATCGACGCGCACGTGCACCTGCGTGAGCCGGGGCAGACGCACAAGGAGACCGTCGCGACTGGCACACTTGCCGCGGCTGCAGGTGGATTTACGACGGTTGTCGCCATGCCGAACACTACGCCGGTTGTGGACTCCGTGGAGGTCCTGCGGTTTGTGCAATCCCCGGATCGCCAGCCCGTGGTGCGCGTGCTCGCCATGCCGGCCGCCACCATGGGCAGCATGGGCCAGCAACTGACAGACTTCAACGCCTTGCATGAGGCTGGTGCGGTAGGCTTTACCGACGACGGCAAGCCGATCCTGGAAGACGCGATCATGCGGCAGGCACTCACGGCCGCGGCTCGGCTGGGTGTACCCATCTCGCAGCATGCAGAGGACACGCGCCAGACCGCCGGCGCCAGCATGCACCATGGCACCGTCAGTTTTCGCCTGGGTCTGCGCGGCATGCCAATCTCCGCAGAGGCCGCCATCGTGGAGCGCGACATCCACCTGCTGGAAGAGATTGAGCGCGCTACCAAACTGCAGCCACACCTGCATGTGCAGCACGTTTCCACAGCGATGGCGTTGGAGCACATTCGCGCTGCGAAACGGCGTGGCCTGCACGTAACGTGTGAGGTGGCGCCGCACCATCTGGCGTTTACGCACGAGGCGATCGGCGGTGATGCCGCGCAGGGTTCTGTCGCCTACGACACCCGCTACAAGATGAACCCGCCACTGCGTACGGCAGAAGACCGCAGCGCCTGTGTTGCCGCGGTGCTTGACGGGACGGTGGATATTCTTGCGACCGACCATGCCCCCCACGCGGCGTGGGAAAAGAACGTGGAGTTTGAGCGCGCGCCGAATGGAATCATCGGGCTGGAAACGGCGCTCGGCACGGCACTGCGCCTGTTGCACGCGGAAGGCGGCATGTCTCTGGGACGGACGCTGGCACTATTCACCTCGTCGCCGGCAACCCTGCTGAATCTGCCAAATCTGGGAAGCATCGCCACCAGTGCGCCGGCCGACCTGCTGATCTTCGATCCTGCGATTACATCGAGGTACGATCCAGCGACAAGCCTGTCGCGGTCACGCAACACGCCGTTCAGCGGGTTTCGCATGGTAGGCCGGGTGTACCGAACCATTGCCGGCGGCAGGGTTGTGTACGAGGCGCCGCAGTAGTGTTCAGGCAGCCGTCCGAGGGACGCAAGAAAGTACCCTGTGCAGACAGCACGGCTATAGCCGACACGCATCCCACGCGCAGCCACGGTTCTTTCGAGGAGATGCCCATGCCTAGCCTTTCGCGTCCCATCGCATCCAGACACGTCGTTCGTGCGACTCTGCTCTCCGCAGCACTGGTCATGCCGATCGCCGGTTGCAAATCCGACTATGACAAGCAGGTGGAGCAAGCCAGGACGGCAGTGGCCAGCACCGGCCAGGCGCAGCAGATCATCTCGGTCGACAAAAACGGCAACACAACAATCACCACGGTTCAGCCGGCAGGGATTCCGGGAGCCGCACCGGTGCTCCATTCCACGATCACGCCCGCGGGAGCACCACCTGTCCTGGGTCAGCCCGACTGGAGCAACGGTGCGCGGCCCGCACCCGGCAATACCGTCACGTTTAGCGGCCCGCGTGTTGCGCCGCCAGCCGCCTCTGCAAGTGCTCCGCTTCCTCCCGAGGGCACAGCGCCGTCGGTTCAGACCTCCGGAACCGCTTCTTCAGCCATGGCGCCCGCACCCGACGCAAAGATCGTTTTTGCTCCGACCGACTTGACCGTTCCCGCCGGCACGGGGCTTTCGATTCGTCTCAACCAAGCCATCTCCGTCAAGCACAGCCATGCCGGTGACCACTTTACCGGTGAGCTTGCCGAAGCTGTATCGGAGGGTGGCAGGGCTGTGCTGCCGCGTGGCACTCGCGTCAATGGCATCGTTACCGAGGCGCACCGGCGCGGCCACTTCAAGGGTCGTTCGTACCTCGGCCTGCGACTGACGTCCATCGCTTACCAGGGCAAGACGTACCCCATCACCACCGGCAGCCTAACGCGAACGAAGAAGGGGAAGGGCAAGCGTAGTAGCGCATTCATCGGCACCGGTACCGGTGTTGGAATGCTGGTCGGCGGCCTTGCTACGGGTGGGGTCGGCCTGGCGGTCGG
>CAXUHM010000025.1:0-54904 GCA_964250935.1 uncultured Terriglobus sp. | reverse complement strand
CCCCTGAGCCCCTCCGCCCGACGACATCAACACCCGCCCAGACAACCAGCAGCTTTGAGGCGCCAAGCACGCGCAGTGCGACGCCGCAGGCAGCTGTGCCCGCAGGCGAGCAGGCCACGATCGGCAAGTCGCTCATGATCAAGGGCGAGGTCACCGGTTCAGAATCGCTGTATATCGACGGTCTAATTGAGGGAACTATCACTCTGCCCGGCAATCGTGTGACCGTGGGTCGCAACGGCCAGGTTGCAGCGAACATTTCGGCACGTGAGATTGTGGTGCTGGGCAAGGTGCGCGGCAATTGCCAGGCATCGGACCGGATCGACATTCGCAGTGAAGGCTCGCTGACCGGCGATGTGATTGCCGCGCGCATCTCGATTGAGGATGGCGCGTTTTTCAAGGGTGGTATCGACATCCGCAAGCCTGGAGCGAACGAGGCCGGCCCATCGCGGACGACGGGTGTGACAATGAGCGAGCCGGTTGCGGTGGAATCCGCTTCGTAACGTCCATGAACCCTGCACGCACAACGAGCCTCTCCAGTAGAGAGGCTCGTTGTGCGTGGGCGAGATCGGACCACGCGCACACGGCGAGGGTTCCAGGCTGAGGCCAGTCTCAGGGTGAGCTCAGCAGGAGCAGACCCTCCACGGTGACGGGCTGCCCCTTCCACTCGCGACGGTGGAAGCTGGCGACGCGCAGCACCTTTAGCGCCGTTGCCCGGAGCTGGGGGTTGGCGTCGCCGAGCACCTCAATATCAGCGACGCGGCCATCGGTTCCGATGAGCGTGCGCGCGACGACCAGCGATGGACGCTGCTTGAGGGTTGTGTCGTCCAGCGGAATGATGTGAACGTCCAGTGTTTCAAGGTCATTGTGCATTTGAGACGGGCGGGCCATCCAGCAGAATCTGGGCTCATGGAAGAGGATGGCGTTTGCCTGCCGCGTGTCGTCGGCGAAGTCCGCAGGGGTGAGGTCGCCTGCAACCTCCAGCTTAAGGCTCATGTCCGCAATGACCTTGTCGTTTTGCAGCACCTGGAGGTGCCCGGCAACGCGATGATTCCCCAGGGTCTGGAAGTCTGCGAAGACGGTGCGAAAGCCGTAGCCGGCGACGTCGAGGCGGAGATCGCCGGTGGACGTATCGACACAGAGCGAGCGGCTGGCCGGAACCATGCCAATTTCCAGGGCAGGCTGCTTGCCGACCACGGTGCAGTGCAGTTGCAGACCATCCTGCGCTACCGTGTCTGCCGTGATGGGAACCCGGGCCAGGGTCGCGTCGCCCAGCGGATGGAAGATGGCGCGCAGAAGGCGTTGCAGTCCGAAAGGGATAGCCGGCAGCCGGTCGTCGGTAACGCGGTGGCCATCCACGACCCACTGCGACGAACGCAGACCATCCAGCGTGACCACGAGTCTGGACCAGCGGTCGTTGTAGCGGTCTGCCTGGACCGTGCCGGTGCGACTGGTGGCGGCGTCGCCGGCGAGGGTGAAGGTTGCCTTGAGATGGTAGGGCAGGGTGCCGTCCTGGTCGAGCGCAGCAAGGGCGACAGCGCGTTCAAGCTCCGGCGCATGCTCCAGCCGGGTCAGCGTGGTGGCCGACGATCCGGTAAGCGCGGCAAGACCGGCGGGCCGCATCTGCTCGGCATAGGCGAGGTTAAGACGCATGCGGTCGGCGGAGGATGCAAACGACGGCGAGGCCGAGAACTGTGCGGCGGTGGGGATGCCGGTGAGGATCCATGCGCCGAGCAGGCAGGCAAGCACTCGCCCGACCGATGTTCGCCGATGAACGACACGATGCAACACAGCTATGCCCTGCCTGGACCTTTGTACACCGATCGTACCCCCGGGAGCGGATTCGATGTTGGAACCAGCCTACGCCGACCGTGCGCGGTGCCGCTGATGCTAGAACAGCGTGGGGCGGTCGTACTGTGCGGCTTTGCTGGGAGGCGCGATGCCGAGGTGCTCGTAGGCGAGGCGCGTGGCGACGCGGCCACGGGGGGTGCGGTTAAGGAAGCCAATCTGCATGAGGAAGGGTTCGTAGACCTCTTCGAGCGCATCCTCTTCCTCGCCCAGGGCGGCGGCCAGCGTGTTGAGGCCGACGGGGCCGCCGTCGTACTTTTCAATGATGGTGCGGAGCAGGCGGCGATCCAGCTCGTCGAAACCGTGGGCGTCGACCTCCAGCAGTTCGAGCGCGGCTTTTGCCGTGGCCAGGTCAATGACCCCGGAGGCGCGCACCTGGGCATAATCGCGCACACGGCGCAGCAGGCGATTGGCGATGCGTGGGGTGCCGCGCGAGCGCATGGCGATTTCGGCCGCACCGTCGGTGTCGACCTGCACGCCAAGGACGTCCGCCGAGCGCTCCACAATGAAGCGGAGTTCGTCGTCGGTGTAGAACTCAAGCCGGAGCAGGATGCCGAAGCGTGAGCGGAGCGGCGACGAGAGCAGGCCTGGACGAGTGGTTGCCGCGACAAAGGTGAACGGCCGGATTTCCATGACATGCGTGCGCGCGGCCGGGCCCTGGCCGATGATGATGTCGAGCTTGTAATCCTCGAGCGCGGTGTAGAGCTTTTCTTCCAGCACCGGCTGCAGGCGGTGAATCTCGTCGAGGAACAGTACCTGGCGCTCGCGCAGGTTGGTCAGGATGGCCGTAAGGTCGCCCTGGATTTGCAGCGCGGGGCCGCTGGTCTGCTGGAAGCCGACATCAAGCTCATTAGCGATGATGGTGGCGAGCGTGGTTTTGCCGAGGCCGGGCGGCCCGAACAGGAGCACATGGTCGAGGGCTTCGCCACGGTTCTTCGCGGCTTCAAGCGCGATGGCGAGTTGCTCCTTGATCTTGGCCTGGCCGATGAACTCCCCCAGACGCACGGGACGGAGTTTGAGTTCAAACTCATCCTCGTCGCCACTGCGCGCCGCACCGCTAACAACGCGGGCGACATCGGCTTCGCGCTTGTGGTCGCGCTTGTCCCGGCCGCTGTCGGCGAAGCGCTTCTGGGTGAGGAAATCCATCTAGCAGCGATGGTAAAGCATGGCGATGGAAAGGCGAAGGTGGAATTGGAGCAATTACCTGACCAGTGGTCGTGCCTATGAGGGGCTGTGTGGTCATCAATCTCTCGCTGCGCAGCGATAAGGCAAACCCGTTAAACTGGCGTATCTCCCGGAATGCAGATTGGACCTATGAATACGCGCAACATATTATTAAGCCTTTGTCTGTTTGTTGCCTGCGCTTTGGTGATGGGTCTCGCGTATTCCCTCCATACAGAACGAAAACGTCGCCGCACCGGTCAGCAATCGGTCAAGAAGAATGACGAAGCCTCCTTCGAAAACCAACCCTCAAAGCGTCCATTCCAGCCGGTAGCATTAACTCTTCAAAGCCCTGCGGGAAAACAAGTTTTAAGCATTCGACGGCCGTTGCTGCGTAATAATGATCATCGGGCGTGGAAAACGATTGAAATCAGCCCCGCAACGGCGAGTTCGCTCAAGCCGCTTTTGGGGCAAGCCGCTGACCTCCTGAAAATTTCGGTTCTCGCCAGCATGGCGAACACTCAGACGTTCAGGGTGCTGTTTGATGGCGCAGGCGAGTTGATGCGTTCTCAATCGGGTGACGGGTTTCGATCTATTCTTGTCGACAAGCATTCTCACCGCATCATGTCTCATGGTCTGCTAAAACCGGTCGCGCACTTCCCCATCAATGGAGTCCTTGCATGGGAGTTGGCTTCGATTGCAGTAGGCAAGAAGTACCTTGCGGATATAGAGAAGACGCTAAAGCAGATAAAGGTCGGCGTTGCAGACATCATGGCATTCCTTGAGAACGATCGTGTCGGACGGTTGCAAGCAGATTGCAACTTGCTCGATAACATTACGGACGAGTTACTACGGGACCCCTCATTTCTTTTTCGTACACCATCGCTGCATCACCAACTTTTAGAAGTTGAGCAGAATGCTAGCGCAGTCGCGAGGGCCTGCCTGCTTGACCTTCAACACATTTGCGAAGCCATCAAAAAGAGTAACGACCTAAGCGGCATCGTCACGGCGGACTCCGAGCCACTGACATCAGCGGCCTCTAAGAGTACGCGTACGTTACAAGCAGCGTCGTTCGCTTTATCGTTGCGCGTTTGTTGCGCTTCATTACTGAATAGCTACATGGAAGCAAGCAGTTGGAAAGTATCTCGTCTAAACGATGTCTTGAGTCTTTGGCGCAGCCTCAACGAGGAAAGCATGGAGACTCAGATCGCACTTAGGGCAAAAATCGACACACTTTCTGAACTGTTTTCGTTTCGAGACACGGAGGAAGCAAAGAAGAAGCAGCTTAAGGCTGATATCGAGATAATCTTCCGTTCAGCAGCGCACGAACTTAAGTCGACTCAGCTTGAGGCTCAGGATGCCATGCGTCAACGGACTCTCCTCGAGGTGGGCGAACATCCACTAGAACTAGATGTGACGGTGGACAGAAATGGCCAGATCAGGTCAGCTCGGCTGCTTGCTCCAATCCTTTAATTTGGTCATTCTTACGACTCGCGTGCTGTCTGTTTGCAGTTAAAGGTAGATGTGAATAAGAAGGCCAATGACGGCACTTCACCTCAGGAAGGTCATCGCTGGCGCATTCCCGTTGCGTTTTTGTGTGTGTATTTCTTTTGGGGATCGACGTTTGTGGCAATTCGCTACTCCGTTGCGTTCTTAACGCCGGGATTCGTTTCCGGATTTCGATACCTGGGAGCAGGGCTGGTGCTGCTGCTTTGGGTGCGGCGGCGGACGGGGTCGGTGCGGATTACGCGGGCGGATCTATTGCGTCAGGCAGCCGTCGGATTGCTGCTGTTGACAGGCAACAACGTGCTGCTGGGATGGGGCGAGCGCTACGTGACGGCGGGGTATGCCGCGTTGCTGGCGGCGAGCGTGCCCATGCTGATTGCCCTGTTCGAGACGTTTATCCCGGGCGGCGTGCCGCTGAACCGCGTGGGCTGGATGGGGACGGCTCTAGGGCTGGGCGGCCTTGGCCTGCTGCTGGCACCGGTGCTGCGCGCCGGCTTGACGACGCACGCGGCCGGCGTTGGCCAGAGCGCGCAGGAGCGTGCGCTGGTGCTGGGCACAAGTATTCTGGCGGTGGCGATTTTGGCGTGGGTGGCGGGATCGTTGCTGGCCGGGCGGCTCCGGTCGACCGTGGATCCGATCCTGGCCGCTGGCTGGCAGATGGCGATGGGCGGCGTGGTGAATGTCGCCATTGGCACGGCAGCGGGCGGATGGAAGAGTGCGCACTGGACGCCAGGACTGGCCGCGGCGCTGCTGTGGCTGACGGTGTTTGGGTCGCTGGTGGGGTACAGCGCGTACACCTACCTGCTGGCGCGGGTGCCGGTGGCAAAGGTGGCAACGTATGCGTATGTGAACCCGATTGTGGCGGTGGGGTTGAGCGCTGCGTTTCTCCACGAGTCGCTGCAGGGCCAGCAGTGGGTAGCCATGGGTGTGATCCTGGCCGCAGTGGCGATTGTGACGGCATCACGCAGCGTGCGCGGCCGCGAACGCGCGGTGGCGGCCGCCGAGGCTGAAGCCGTCTGACGTGGAAGTCCTGACCTGGCAGCCTTGATGTGGCAGCCTCGACGCGGGGTCCTGATGTGAAGTTCTGCCGTGGCTGCGCAGGCTGACGAACCACCGAGGCTGCCGAGCAGCGCCGACTATGATCTGGTGCGGCAGGGTTTTGCCGTTGCCCTACCTTCGCAAGATTCGGTGATGGGTCTGGCGGTCCGCCGTGCTCTGCGCGCTTCAGGCAGGGTGCAGAAGCTGCGCTGCAGCACGCAGGCCGCTGCGCAGGGCCCCATGAACTGTGCCGAGGTTCGCAGTGGTGTCGGTATGCTCGCCGGCAAAGTAGAGGGTGGCATCGACGGGCTGGGACATGCGCGAAGAGGCATCGACAGCGCCGGCCGGCACCCAGGAATAGGCACCGCGGGCGAGTGGGTCGCCCTTCCAGTCGTGCCGGTGATGCGAGACAAGCTGGTTGAGCACGGCATCCTGCGGAAGTTCGAAAATTCGCTCCAGGCTGGCGCAGGCGAGGTGTGCGATGCGGTGATCATCCAGCGCCTGAAATGCGTCCGCAGACGGGCCACCGGACCAGGCTGTGAGGACGGGGTCGAGCGAGGGATACCCTGTCCAGAAGACGCCAAACTCCGGGGCGTGAAACCCATGGGGACGGTGGACAGGCAGCAGAAACGAAAGGCGCTGTAAGGCCGGCTGCGAGGGCTCGAGATCGGCCCACCAGCGCGTGCGAAAGACAAGGCTGATGCGGCAGACGTTGCCCATGCGCAGGCGTCCTGCCTGCTGCAGCAGATCCGCGGGCGCGGGATGAAAGGCGACAGCACCGGCCTGCAGAACGCCGAGCGGAAGAGCGACGACGGCCTTTGCGGCGGTGAGGAGGTGCTGCCCGGTGCAGCCAACGTCCACATGGCCGGCAGCCCATGCCACACGGGTGACCACATGGTTGAAGAGAACGACGCCACCCGCGTTTCGCAAACGGGTCGCGAGTCTTTGCGCAAGCTGGTCGTAACCGCCATCCACGTGCATGGTGGTGTCGCCCTCCATCTGGTCTTCTGCCGCCTGCTGCAGCGCGAGAGAGCGAATGGAGATCTCGTTCGCATCTGCGGCGTTGAAGCCCTCCACATAGCCAGCGGCGATGCCTGCGGTTTCAGCGCGAACACCCTGCTGCGTGCACCAGGCGGCGAAGGTCATGTCCTGCTCCGGATGGGCCTCAGACCAGAGGCGCAGGTCTTCGATGGTTTGAAACGGATCTTCCCCGGAGGCCTGCTCAGGCCGGCTTGCCGGGTTCGGTGGGGGGTTGCGAATCCATTGGCCATCCTCGGTACTGAGACTGCCGTCCGCGGCATGGTGAACCATGGCGCCCTCGCGTTCGGTTGCGTGCAGGCCGAGGTTTGCCAGCAAGTGCAGCAGTTCCGGCGGCTTGCCGTGGACGAACTCCGCGCCGAGTTCGACGGCGCAGCCGCCTGCGTGCACGGTGTGAATGCGGCCACCGACACGGTCGCTGGCTTCAAGCACGGTGACGCTGTGGCCTGCCTCTGCAAGGGTGACGGCCGCGGCAAGACCGGCGATGCCCGCACCAAGCACAAGAACCTCCTGCGTTTGCGGACCGCCGTTGGGCGCGGTCACTGGGCAGATCCTGTTGCGGACAGGGCCGGCTCCAAGGGGGCGGGCATCGCAAGCTGGGCACACAGGGTTTGCAGAAAGGCAAAGGCCTCATCGCGAGTGGTGACGGCTCCATCCAACTGGGCATCCTCGATGCTTTGGAGGAGCTGCTTGAAGGCCGGTCCCGGCTGCAGGCCGGCGTCGATGAGGTCGCGGCCGGTGAGCAGCGGCGGCGGGCTGTGGTGCTCCTCCGGTACGGCGTAAAAGCGCTCGCTGGCGTACTCATACATGCCGAGCAGGTTGTGGCTGCTGGTGCAGTCGAGCTTGTGCAGGGCGAGGTGCTCCGGGAAGTCGTGCAGGCGAAAGAAGCGGCGCAGGGTGGATTCGCGCATGGCCTTTACGTCGCCAAAGCGCATGTGGTTAGCGACAAGGGAGACAATCTGGTCGGTGTCTTCGTTGCTGAAGCGGAGGCGGTTGAGCAGGACGCGGGACATGGTTGCGCCGACCTCGGCATGGCCGTTGAAGCGGATGCGGGGTTTTTCGTCGCCGGTCTGAGGCGGACGGTAGCAGGGCGGCTTGCCGACATCGTGCAGGAGCGCGGCCCAGGCAAGCGTCGACTTTACGCCGGCTTCAAGCTTGTCGAGCAGGAGGAGTGTGTGGACCCAGACATCCCCCTCGGGGTGCCACTCGGGCGGCTGCTCGACACCCTTCATGCGGGCAATTTCCGGCAGCACCTGTTGCAGCAGGCCGCTTTCGTCAAGCAGTTCAAAGGCGCGTTTCGCATGACCTTCGGTCAGCATCCTGGTGAGCTCTTCGCGAATGCGCTCGCTGCTGACCTGGTGGATGGTTTCGGCCTGTTGCTGGATGGCGTGCAGGGTTTGCGGCTCAAGGGCAAAGCCAAGACGCGCGGCGAAGCGCACCGCGCGCAGCATGCGGAGCTTGTCCTCCTGAAAGCGGCGGTGCGGCGTGCCGATGGCGCGGACCGTGCCGGCGGCGAGGTCGGCCTTGCCACCGACGAAGTCGAGCACGTGGGCCTGCAGGTTTTCCGGTGTAAGGTCGACGGGGTCGAGCATCATGCCGTTGATGGTGAAGTCGCGGCGGGCGGTGTCGCGCTCGGGCGAGTCGGAGTAGGTGACCGTGGTGGGCCGACGGCCGTCCTCGTAGGTGCCGTCGTCGCGAAAGGTGGCGACCTCGGTTTTGATCTCGCAGCTATTGGGCGAGAGCTCGCTGCAGACGATGACAACGCCAAAATGCGCGCCAACGCCGAAGGTTCGTGGGAAGCCGAGCAGCACCTTCTCTGGCGGTGCGGAGGTGGCCACATCGTAGTCCTTGGGGGCAAGGCCGAGGAGGAGATCGCGCACGCAGCCGCCGGCAAAGTAGGCCTGGTAGCCCTGCCCGCGCAGGGTCTGAACAACGTGCAGAGCGGCGAGAAAGGCTGGGTCGTGCGGGATGGAGGGCGGTTCCTGCTGCATGGGCATTGGATGCGGCTGGGCGCGCGCGGTCGCGGCGGGCTTAGGCTAGTGCTGTGGCAGAAGGTTTGATCCTGGGCATTGAGAGCTCGTGCGACGAGACCGCGGCGGCCGTCGTGCGCGGCGGGCGCGTGGTGCTGTCGAACGTGGTGAGCTCGCAGGTTGTGATGCATGCGCTGTATGGCGGTGTGGTGCCGGAACTGGCATCGCGCGAGCACCTGCGCAATATTGTGCCGGTGGTGCGGGAGGCCCTGAGCGCAGCCGGCGTGGCCTATGCCGACCTGGACGCGGTGGCGGTAACGGCGGGTCCGGGTCTGGCCGGCGCGCTGCTGGTGGGCATTTCGTTTGCCAAGGCGCTGAGTTTCGGGCTGGGTGTTCCGCTGATCGCGGTCAATCATCTGGAGGGGCATATTCATGCCGTCCTGATGGAGGCGGCGGGAGGCGGTGAACCCATGTCTCAGACGCGAGACATGGGGAACCCGGGCGTGCCAGACAGGCAGGAGCCGCTGCTGGCGCTGGTGGTGAGCGGCGGGCACACGCACCTGTACCTGGCGCACGTTCGCAACGGCGTGTGGGGCTACCGCAATGTGGGCCGCACGGTGGACGATGCGGCGGGTGAGGCGTACGACAAGGCGGCCAAGATGCTGGGGCTGCCCTACCCCGGCGGGCCGTGGATGGATCGGCTGGCGGCGTTTGGCGATGCGGCGGCGGTGCCGTTCAAGCTGGGCGTGATCGACCGCGGAACGGCGGAGTCGCCGACTTTCGACTTTTCGTTCAGCGGGGTGAAGACGGCGGTGCTGCGGCATCTGCAGACCCACGGCATGCTGGCGGCAGCGGCAGACCGACGCATTGCGTTTGAAGCGCGGACCGCGCCAACGCTGGAGGATGCGCGGGAATTGATGGACGGTGCCGCGCTGGATGTGATTGCGGGGTTTCAGGCGGCGGTGGTCAAGAACCTTGTGGGCCGCACCGTAAGCGCGGCGCGGCACTTCGGCGTGAAGCGCGTGGTGGTGAGCGGCGGCGTGGCGGCGAACCGGGCGCTGCGTGCCGCGTTTGCCGAGGCCGCGGCGCGGGAGGGATTTGCGGTGGCGTTTCCAACGCCGGCACTTTCGACCGACAATGCCGCCATGATTGCGGCGGCGGCATGGCCGCGATTCGTTGCGGGGGAGTTTGCGGGGGAAGCGTTGAATGCGACACCGCAGATGCGGCTGGGATAGCTCGCGTTCCTGGCGCTTTACGCACCCTCATCTGCAAGAGTGCAGTGAGCAGGAGGAACCGGATCGGTCTCAATGACGAGGAGACGCTCTTAATCTGTGGACCAACCGTGTCTCAAACGCGAGACATGGGGCACCCAACTTCGTTGGTGGAGCGGGCGTCCGCTAAAATTGTGGGGTACCGACTGCGGCAGCAGGCGACGGCGAGTTCTGCCGGCCCGGGCATGTGCGCAAGTCCCTTCAGGAACAGACCGCGATGAGCGCCGCTGTGCGCGCACCGCTTCCCAACCGCATGAGCCTGAACCTGTTCAATACCCTTGGCAACCGCGTGGAAGCGGTAGTGCCGGAGCGCGACAACACGCTGCGCATGTACTGCTGCGGACCGACGGTGTACGACTACGGCCACATTGGCAACTTTCGCACCTTTCTGCACGTGGACGTGCTGCGGCGCTACGCCCGGCTGCGCGGCATGGGCCTGAAGCATGTCATGAACATTACGGATGTGGACGACAAGATTATTCGCAACGCGGCAGCCGCCGGCATGGACATTGGCGCGTACACGGCGAAGTACGAGGCCGCGTTTTTCGAGGATATGGACGCACTGGGCGTGGAGCGGCCAGAGGTGATTGCGCGCGCGACCGAAAACATTGACGAGATGGTCGACCTGATTCAACGGCTGCAGGCGCAGGACATCGCGTATCGCGCGGAGGATGGGTCCTGGTACTTTCGCATTGCGAAGTTTCCGGCCTATGGCGAGTTGAGCGGCAAGGACCTGGAGGGGATGGAAGACGGCGCACGCGTGGATGTGGACGAGTACGAGAAGGACAGCGCGCGCGACTTTGCCCTTTGGAAGGCATGCAAGGCGGGCGAGGCAAGCTGGGACACACCCCTGGGCTGCGGCCGGCCGGGCTGGCACATTGAGTGCTCGGCGATGGCGATGAAGCACCTGGGCAACACGTTCGACCTGCATGCGGGCGGCGAGGACCTGATGTTTCCGCACCATGAGAACGAGATCGCGCAGTCAGAGAGCGCAACGCATGAGCCGTTTGCGCGGCACTGGTTCCATGTGCGGTTTCTGCTGGTCGAGGGACAGAAGATGTCAAAAAGCGTGGGGAACTTCTACACGCTGCGCGACCTCTTACTGAAGGGATATCGGGCTTCGGCGATTCGGTTTTTGCTGTTGAGTGTGCCCTACCGGCACCAGATGAACTTCACGTTCGATGGGCTTGTGGAAAGTGCCAGCGCGATCGAGCGCCTGCGGACCTTTGCAAAGCGCGTGGGCGCAGCGACAGCGAGTGAAAGCGGCGACCGGTTGCTGGGAAAGGTTATTGCAGAAAAGACCAGCGCCTTTCTTGCCGCGCTCGACAACGACCTGAATACGGCCGAAGCGCGCGCCGCGGTGTTCGACGTGGTCCGCGCCGGGAACATCGCGCTGGACGCCGGTCAGATCAGGGCGGACGATCTGGCGGCGATTGCGGAGCTGCTGCGGTCATTTGACGCGGTGTTCGACGTGCTGGTGGATCGTGATGACGAGCGCACGCGCGCCGCCGTTGCGTGGGCCCAGGCAGAGCATCGCGATGCGCAGATTGCACCGGAGCTGCTGGGCAAGCTGAGTTTCGGCGACACCGCGATTGAGGCCCTGATTGCGGAGCGGACAGAGGCGAAACGGCGGCGGAACTTTGCGCGGGCGGACGCCATTCGCAACGAACTGTTGGACAAGGGTGTCGTGCTCGAGGACGGCAAGGCCGGCGTTACCTGGAAGCGGAAATAGGGCGATTCTGGCGTTGCTTTGCCTGGGATTGGTGTCCCGAACAGGCTGGCGAAGCCAACCGTGACGTTCGGGAAAAAGGGTTACGGAGCGGCTGGCGTTGATGAACCCGCCAACCCCGTTCCTCTTTGTGACACGCGAGTGAAGCTAATGGACCTGCTTTGAACGAAAGCGGCGCAAACTGCACCAGGTGTATTCGCTGTGGTTCCCCCGCATGGATATGCGCATTGGCAATTGCGATTCGCACCCTATACTTCGCATGAGTGGCGCGCCAAGCGCGGCTGCCGAGGTGCATTGCCCATGACCAATACCGTGAGTGTCGACGAGTTTCAGGCGCTGGAGCAGCGCGTGCTGCGTACCGTGGAACTGATCCGCAAAGAGCGTGAGCTGCGTTCTGTCGCCGACCAGGAGATCGTCGCGCTGAAGGAATTGCTGGACCACGCGTCAAATGAAAACAGCGCCATGGGCGTGGAGCTTGCCGCGCTGAAGCAGGAGCGCGAGCAGGTAAAGATGCGTGTGGATGCCATGCTGAAGCAAATGGACGACCTGCTGTAACCCTTGCAACTTTGCTGGACAGTGCCGTGTTCCCTGCCCTGTGCGGCGTGACGCGGCACATGAGAGGACGAGATGGACCGCACACCCCGCGAGCGCGCAGTGACAGTGGAAATTTATGACGGCTTGTACCAGCTGCGCGGTGTGGACGCGGTGCACATCGCGCAGTTGGGCGCCATGGTAGACGGCAAGATGCGCGCGGTCTCAGCCCATGGCGCGACGGTGGATTCGCTGCGCGTGGCGGTGCTGGCAGCGCTCAACATTGCGGACGAACTGGTGGAGCTACGTGAACGGCACCGCAACCTGATTGCCTCGCTGGACCACGCCGAAACGCACACGCGGACGCGCGCAACTTCTCTGTCGAAGATGCTGGATGGCGCGCTGGATGGAGATTACCTCGAGCGCATTGCGGGGTAAATGCCCGCTGGCGGCGGAACTGAAAGCAGCAAGCCTTCACAAAAAGTTTGCCGTTGCTGGCGGGTAATGGCGTACTCTACGGTCGTGCAAACCTCCTCCGTTCGCAAGTTTCTTCCCGCCCTCGCGGCGCTGCTGCTGCCCTCGCTTGTCTGCTTCGCCGTGGAACCCGCGCCGGCATATGAAAGCAATCCTGCCTTTCTGAAATCGCGCCAGGAAGCGATGCTGATGGCGAAACAGCCGGTCAACATGCGCTTTGCGCTGGACGCGTGGCGCAAGGCAAACAAGATTGCCGGCGGCAAATGCATGGAATGCCTCATCGGCATCATTAAGGCGGACGAGGCCCTGGGCGAATGGAAAGACGCGGCCAGGTACGCGACCGAGATGGATGCGGCGGCAAGCACACCGGCAGACCACTCCACCGCCGAGATGTACCTGGGCCACGCGCTGGTAAGCCAGAGCGGCCGCGAGAAGCCAAAGCCGGAGCTGCTGGACCAGGCACACGCCGCGTTTGTGAAGGCGGCGGCCAACGACAGCACGAACACCCTCGCCCTCTACCTGGACGGCATGGCGCTTGCGCTGGAGGGCAAAAACGCCGAAGCGTCGCAGGCGTTTACCCAGTTTGTGGCGCACACGCCGGCAAGCAACTCGCTCCGGGTGCGTGCACAGCACATGGCCGCGAACCCCGACATGGTGCGCCAGAAAATGGCGCCCAGCTTTGCCGTGACGACGCTGGAAGGCAAGCGCTTTAACCTGGACAACGTGGGCGGCCGCGTGGTGCTGATCGACTTCTGGGCGACGTGGTGCGGGCCGTGCAACCAGGAGCTGCCGCACATGCAGAAGCTGGCGGCAAAGTATGCCAACGATCCGTTCGAAATCGTCAGCATCTCGTGGGACAGCGACGAGGGCAAGTGGCGCAGCTTTATCGATGCCCACCACATGACGTGGAACCAGTATCGCGACATGGACCACAAGCTGAGCGAGGCGTTCGGGGTGAATGCCATTCCGCACTACTTCACGATCGATTCGGACGGCGTGCTGACGGCAGAAAACGTGGGTTCGGGGTCGATGGCGGACGGCCGCATCGACAAGCTGGTGAAGCGTGCGCGCGAGGAGGCAAAGACGCGCGGAACGGAGACGGCCGAGGTCAAGCCGGCGCCCGCGCCGTAGTTCCCGCAATGGGTGTGACGCGATGTGGCAGGTGGTTGCAAACGGCAGGGGCTGGGCGTAGATTCTCGGTAGAAGGCCGGCCTGCAAAGCAGGTGGGTGAACAACGCTGGTTGAACCAACATTCAGTGAACAGGGGTTCGGCTCGTAGACATGCTTCGGTGTGCTATGTCCGCCAGTCCGGAAAGCCTAAAGAAGCACGGCTGGATCCCACCGTCTAAGACGGGTTCACCGGCGCTTCGCACACGGCCCAGTGGGTCGGCCTTTTCTTCACGCACGAGTCAGGGATCTTCACGTACGAGCCAGGGATCAGGGCCGAGGGAACAGCAGGCCTTGTCGCGCACCGCGTATTCTTAAAAGGTGTACCCGCGGCTTTTTCAGGTTGGACATGTGGTTGTGCCCACGTACGGCGTGCTGGCCGCGCTTGGGTTGGTCTGCGCAATCCTGTTGGCAGAATGTTGTGCGCCGCGTGCGGGGGTTTCTCCAGACCGGGTAGGCAGCCTGTGCGTGTGGACGGCGTTCGGCACCCTGGTGTTGTCGCGGGTGGCGCTGGTGCTGCAATCACCTCGGGCATTCATGACGTACCCTTCCCTGCTGCTGACGTTGCCCACGGTCACGCGGTTCGGACTGTTGCTGGCGTTGCTTTCGGGTGCGGGCTACGCTGCCCTGGAACGCCTGCCTTGGTTGCGTACACTGGATGCAGTGTCGCCAGCGGTGCTGCTGTTTGCAACGTTTCTGCACGTGGGCAGTTTTTTTGCGGGGACCGATCTGGGAAGTGGCACGGCGCGGTCGCTGGGCAGTCTGGCTTCCGGGGATGCGGGTCACCATCCCGTTGCGCTGTATGCCGCCCTGCTTGCACTGGTAGGATGTGCGCTGACACTGGTGGTGCTGTTGCGGCAGCGGCGGCCGGGGCTGGCGTTTGGAACAGGGCTAAGTGCATTTGCCGTGGGCCGGTTTATTGCCGATGAATTTCGTCCCGGCTACCTGCTGCCACAGGCGCGCGTGCCGGGTTTCTTACGCGTCGACCAGCTTATGCTGGTGGCGCTGACTGCGGCGGGAATGCTGCTGTGGATGGATTGGAAGAGGAATCATGCCTAGCAAGAACATGCTGCCGAAGGGCAAACGCCGCGCGTCGGTGAAAAAGGACTACCGGGCGGCGCGTGACGCGGCGAACGAGGTGGAGCAGTTGCGGCATCGCGAGGCCGAGCGGGTGCTGTTTGAGGCGGCTGCGCTGGAAGCGGAGAACGCCGCCAGGGGTGGGCGGTCGCGTCCGGCCAAGCCGCGCAAGGAAGCCGTGCTGCAGGATATTGCGGCGCTGGAAGAAGCGGGCTTTGTCGCACCGAAGCCTTTGCCGACGCGGACGGAAGCGGCAGCCATGCGGCTGGCCGGCACCTCGCGCAAGACAGGATCACAGGTAGCCGTGAAGCATGCGGCGGTAAAGCGCATGTTTGACGGTGCGCCGAAGCCGATGGGCGTTCGGCGGGAACTTGCACTGGAGCCGGTTGAACGGATTGAGGGTGCGACGGAACAGACGCTGGTTATCCCTGTGGAAGCGCAGGACGCGCGACTGGACCAGTACCTGGCGCAGGCACTGCCGTACCTCTCGCGATCGCGGGTGCAATTGCTGATCGACAAAGGCCAAGTGACGGTCGACGGCAGGAGCGAGAAGCGGGGGTATCGTGTACAGGCGGGCGAAGGTGTGGTGGTGACCGGCCAGCCGCAGCCGGAGCCGCTGCATGCCACGCCAGAGGACATTCCGCTGACCATTGTGTATGAGGATGACGACCTGGCCGCCGTCAACAAGCCGGCCGGCATGGCGGTGCACGCAGGCAGTGGGCCGACGGATGAGGCGCGCAGCGGCGGCACGCTGGTGAATGCGCTGCTGCACCACTATGCCGATGCGCTTTCAAGCGTGGGCGGGCCATTGCGGCCGGGCATTGTGCACCGGCTGGACAAGGGCACAAGCGGGTTGATCCTGGTGGCAAAGAACGACCGTGCGCACAGCGCGCTTGCCACGATGTTTCATGACCACACGCTGACCAAGCGGTATCTGGCGCTGGTGCATCGCATCGTGCGGCACGATGCGGGAACGATTGACCTGCCCATTAGCCGCGACCCGGTACGCCGCACGCGCATGACGACGCGCACTGAAGACAGCGTAATGACCACGGCGAGCCACGGGCGCGAAAGCAACCGTCATCCGAACGAGCGGGACGATGAGGACTTTGCCAGCCGGGGACGCGAGGCGCGCGCAGCAACCACGCACTACCGTGTGCTGGAACGCATTCACAGCGGCGCGGGGGACTTTACGCTGCTGGAGGTCGAGATTGAAACTGGTCGCACCCACCAGATTCGCGTGCACATGCAGGCGCTTGGGCACCCGGTGGTGGGCGACACCGTCTATGGCGCGCCGGCACGCATCAAGGGCCTTGCACCGCGCACCACGCAGGTCGCGGATGCGGAAACAGGTGCCGTTTTAACCGTGGACGCGCCGACGCTGGACCGAAACTGGTTGCATGCGGCGCACCTGGAGCTGCAGCACCCGGTCACCGGCAAGCCCCTGACTCTAGATGCGGAGCCTGCACCGGAGCTGCTGCTGTTGCTGGAGGAGATTCGTGCAGCGGTGTGAATCGCGTCTCGTGCCTGTTCGGAGCTTAAGCCGCATGACCACAAGCCAACTGTCCCGGCCCCTTGGTAAACTCACCTCGTGATTCTTTGCGCAAAACCCCATCCGCAGCACCGCCCTGTTCTCGCCACGTTCGCATGGCGCTCCTCTGTGCTGTTGGCCCTGGCTCTGTCTGCCGGCTGCATGCAGGCACAAACGGCCAAGACAACCGTAACGGCATTGCCACCGGCAGCAGCATTGCCACCGGCAGCAGCGGATGAGCATCCTGCAAGTGGGTCTGCGCCGTTGCCGGCTGCTGCGTCCGTATCGCCCGGCACCGCGCCGCAGGCAACGCCTTCGTCCGTGAGCGGTGGCGCATCCACGAGCACACCGCCGCAAACACAGCCGGCAGCTTCGGTGCCTTCCCTGCCGACCACCGATGCCGGCAGCGTGACGGTAAAGAACGCGGATCCGGACCAGCCGGGCAATGCCGGTTTAATCCGCACCTTTGTGCCGGAAGTGAGCCTGATCTTTACCGTTACGGATGGCAAGGGCAGGTTTGTTACGGGTCTGCAACAACAAAACTTCGGCCTGCTGGACGATGGGCGGCGGCCAACGCGCGTGATCCGGTTTACACAGCAGGCAAATCTGCCGCTGCGCATCGGCATCATGCTGGACACGTCGAATTCGATCCGATCGCGCTTTCAGTTTGAGCAGGATGCGGCCAGCGAATTTCTGCTGCAGGTTCTGCGACGGGGCGATTCCGCATTTGTGACCGGCTTCGACGTGCGAACGGAGCTGGCGCAGGATTACACCAACAACATCGACCTTTTGAACCAGGCGATCCACCGGCTGCGGCCGGGTGGCGGAACGGCGTTTTATGATGCCCTGTACACCACCTGCCGCGACCAGATGCTGACGGTCCGGGAGTCGGGCGACATTCGCAAGGCCATTGTGATTGTGAGCGACGGCGAGGACAACTACAGCCGGGCGTACGAGCAGGACGCAATCAAGGAATGCCAGCGGGCAGAGACGATCGTGTACACCATTTCGACCAACGTCTCGCCCTCCAAAGACAAGGGCGATGCGGTGCTGGAGCGTATCAGCGAGGCAACAGGCGGGCGCACCTTTTTTCCCAACAGAATTGAGGATGTTGCGCAGGGATTTCACGCCATTGAGGAAGAGCTGCGGTCGCAGTACTCACTGCGCTACCGGCCGGCGGATCTGAAGCAGGACGGGTCATTCCGCAGCATTTACCTGGTAGCGCTGGACAGCCGATTCAAGGTGCGGGCGAAGAAGGGGTATTTCTCGCCGCGCGCGCCACAGTAGAGGCGCTCGGGAGACGCGGGTTAATGCACGGGCAAAGACTGTCTTTGCTGCGTTGCGACTGTCTTACCTCCTGCGCATCGGCCAGAGAATGAATTGCGCGAGCAGCTTCGGCACCAGCAACAGGTCTTTGCCAAAGGAGCGGTGTTCGCCGGTAACAAACGCGCCGCGTGCCATGGCGAACCAGTTGAAGCCGCTGGCGAAGGCCGCGAAAAGAAATGACGCGAGCATGCTGCTGCGCAGGCGGGGCGTCCCCATGGCGTGGTGGAGAAGAAGCTGCGCCAGAAGCAGGAGCGACGGCAGGGCAAGCCAGACAATTGCGGCAGTCTGGCGGCGAGGTTCAGCGTGGCGCAGACGCTGCGTAACGGCACCGGCAAGGCCGGCGGCAACGGTAGCATAGGCGGCTTCGACCAGCATGGCCTTGATGGCGCTGCCGGTGCCGGCACGCAGGTTGACGGCGAGAAAGATGCCGGCGCGTAGAAGTGCGGAGATGGCGGCGGCCTTCCAGTTCCAGTCGCGAAGAAGACCAAACGGATGCGCCAGCATGGCCTGCAGCGCGGTGCGCAGCGAGACGAGCGCGGGATCGGCCTGCGCAGACGAGGTCATGAGGGAGTGTCTCATCCTGCGAGCTCGAGGAAGCCGAGCGCCGCCTGCGGGACCGCTCCTGCGTCCGCGCATCCAGACATGCCTTGCCAAAGGGGGCACAACGTTCCTGCTCCGTGGGAATGAGCACACACTCCGCCGGCGGACGAGGCAGGTCGGTTCAGCTTCGGGGTGGAAGGAGAGCCTGTCGGCGCGTGCGTGGCTAATGACTCCTGCCTAGCTGGTGAGTCGTGCATGGCGGCGCACTCCTGCTAGGCTTTTCGGCATGCGCGTTGCGTACTTGCCGGACAGCTTTCACGAGGTGAACGGCGTGGCCCATACCAGTCGCAACTTTGCGGCATACGCACGGCGGAAGGCTTTACCGTTTTTGTGCGTGCGCGCGGGTAAGCGGACGCCGGCGCTGGCGCAGGAGGGAACGGTGACGTCGCTGGAGTTGCCGCGTAGCCGGGCCAGCTTTGCCATGGAGAAGGATCTACAGTTTGACCCGCTGTTCTGGCGCCACGGGCAAGTGCTGGATGCGGTGCTGCGGAACTTTGAGCCGGACGTGATCCACATCACCGGGCCGAGCGAACTTGGCATGTTTGGGGCGTGGTTCGCATGGCGGCATGGGGTTCCGCTGGCGGCAAGCTGGCACACCAATGTGCACGAGTATGCCGCGCGGCGCATGGGTTGGCTTGGGGCACGGGTACCGGCGGCGGGTCGTGCCGTGGAAGCTGCAACCCTGGAAGCGACGGCACGGTTCTATCGACTGGCGCGCGTCCTGTTCGCACCCAACGCAGAACTGTGCGCCATGTTGGAGGCCAAGACGGGCAAGGCCGTACACCGGATGGAGCGTGGGGTGGATACGGAGCTGTTCGATCCGGCGCGGCGGCGGCGCGCGGCGCAGGATGGAGCGGTGGTGCTGGGGTATGTGGGCCGGCTGTCGGTGGAAAAGAACGTGGCGCTGCTGCCAGTCGTGGAGCGGGAGTTGCGAGCGCTGGGCATCCATCACACGCGGTTTCGGCTGGTTGGCCATGGGGCAGAGGAGGATTCGCTGCGGGCGGCGCTGCCCGATGCCGAGTTTTGTGGCGTTCTGCAGGGCGCAGCGTTGGCCGAGATGGTCGCGGGCATGGAGCTGTTCGTCTTTCCCAGCGAGACCGATACCTTTGGCAACGTGGTGCTGGAGGCGCTGAGCAGCGGCGTGCCGGCCGTGGTGACGCACGGCGGCGGCCCAAAATTTATTGTGCGCGATGGCGAGACCGGCCTGGTGCGTGCGCCGGGCGAGTTTGCGGCGGCAATCGCTTCCCTCGTACGCGACCCGGAGCGGCTGGCAGCAATGCGTGCGGCGGCTCGAGGGTATGCGCTCGGGTGCAGCTGGGATGCGGTGTTTGACCGGGTGTATGCAGCGTATGCGGAAGCGCTGCACTAACGCAGCCGACTTCGCCAGGCCGGGCCGTGGGCTTCGAGATGCATCCGGGAAGGGTGGCGCACCCGCTGACTGCCGCGTGCGGCACGGGCACAGCGCGGGTAAGGTCGCAAGGTGTTCCGGTAGGCTTTGGGCATGAGCACAGGGCAGCACAACGCCGCGATTGCGGCAATCTGGGAGCGACAGCTGCCGCAGACGCGGGAGCGGATCGCGTTGTTGCAGGCGACCGCGCGGAATTTCAGCGAATCGCGGTCCCTTGCGACGGAGGTGCGGTCGGAGGCGCTGGAGGTGGCGCACAAGCTGGCTGGATCGCTGGGCATGTTTGGCTACATGGATGCAACCGAGCATGCGCGGCTGGTGGAGCAAACGCTGGACGTGCACGGCATGCTGCCACAGCCGGAACGATTGCAGAAGCATGTGGACGATCTGGCGGCTTCGCTGGCAGAAGCACTGGACAAGTAGGCGGGAGAAGCAGGGGCTTAAAGTGATTGGGCTACCTGCACGGGTGCCCCGTCCTGCATGCTCGTGTTCAGGCTTTGCACCTGGGACCAGGTAGAAGACCTGCCGTAGCGAAGCTTTTGCGGTCGAGAAGGCTCCTGGCTGCCTTTCCGCAGGACGCGACGAAGGGCCGCTTCTTTGAAGTGTGCCGACTGACGGCGGCAGGCTATATGTCTGATACGTGACACATGCTGACGTATGATCAGGGTGCGTTTGCATCTCGGGTCGCAGAAACAAACAAACGCAGCCACACCCTCTGGGAGATCGCCCTTTGTCGGGCCCAGTGATCTTCCGCGAGGAGGGCTCCGTGCCCGTACACCTGATCAACCCCAGTGACAATGCTTTTGGAACGGCGGTGATTACACCGCGCTGGCTCTTTGTCCTGGCGGCGGCGACGCCTGCAGAATTCGGCGATCCGATCCTGGTGGATGAATCCATCGAGCCGCTGGACGCGGCCACCATTGCGGCGGGAGATGTGGTCGGCATCAGCGTACACACCGGCAATGCGTTGCGGGGCTACGAGGTGGGACGGCTTGCCCACGAGCGGGGCGCGACAGTGGTATATGGCGGGATCCACGCCACGCTTTTCCCGGAGGAGCCATTTGAGCACGGCTATGCCGACCATGTCGTGAAGGGCGACGGTGACATTGCATGGGGCACGGTGCTGCGGGACCTGCAGCGCGGCATGGCGGGGCGGATTTACAACGGCGGCAAGATTGAGGGCAACGAGTTCCTGTCGGCGCGCTGGGATCTGATGCAGGCCGACAAGTACATGTGGGCATCAGTGCAGACGATCCGGGGATGCCCCAAACACTGCTCGTTCTGCTCCGTGTGGCGCACGGACGGGCAAAAGCCGCGGCAGCGTTCGTTTGAACGGGTGATCGACGAAATTATCGACCTGCGGCGCAAGGGATTTCGCTTTATTGCGCTTGCCGATGACAACTTTTACCCGGTGACGCTGACGGATCTGAGACTGGCGCGCGAGCAGGGCAACCAGGAGAAGCTCGAGAGCCTGATGGCGGTACGCAACGAGCGCTTTCTGTTGATGGCGGAGTTGGCCAAGCTGCCCAAGGACATGGTCTTTTTTACGCAGATCACGATGGAGTCCGCGGAGGATGGGGAGTACCTGGATGCGATGCGACGGGCCAACATCAAGGGCGCGCTGGTGGGCGTGGAAGCCGTGACGCCAGAGGGCCTGAAATCGGTGTACAAGGATTTCAATTATTCCGGCGAGCGACTGGTGGAGCAGTTGCAACTGTTTCGCAAGCACGGGTTGCACGTGCTGGGATCGTTCATTTTCGGGCTACCGTCCGACAAGCCGAGCACGTTCGACGCGACGGTGGAGCTTGCGATGCGAGCGGACGTGACCTTTGCGCAGTTTGTGATGATGACACCTTTTCCGGGGACGGTGGACTTTGGCCGGTGGGAGAAAGCGCAGGCGGAGAAGGAAGAAGTTGAAGCGGTGAATAACACGCCGCTGACACGCTACTGGCTGATCCCAACGGCCATTCGGCCAAAGATGTTTACGCCGCATCCGTCGATGGAGTCGGGGGAGATCAGCCGTCGGACGCAGGCAGTGTGGGACCGGTTCTATGAGTTCGGGGCCATCTGGAAACGGTCTGCATGTACGCCGACGCTGCGGGCGCGGGTCGCGTTTGTGCTGCTGTCGAAGCTGTACCGGCAGATGTATGCGGGGACCGGTATTTCAACAGACAGTGCGCGACGCAAGAAGGCCAAAACATGGGCGAGGTTCATCGCGCGGCAGACCCGGAAGATCTTCCAGGCAAAGCCGATGCCGGACCTGGTGTCGCCGGTGTGGGCACCGCGACAAAACGTGCGTCAAACGCTGGTGCAACTGAAGCGCGCGGACTGACGCCCGCGCAACGCGGACCTTGGCAATGGGGGCTACGCGAGCGCCGGCCACTACGAATTGCCTGCTGGCACACAACCTGCAGAGGATTCGCGTTCTCCAAGCTGGGCATGATTCATCTGCTTGTAGTCTGGCTGTTGAGTGCGGTTGCCCTGGCGGTTGCGGCGTACCTGCTACCGGGCGTGGAGATCGATAACTTTCAGACGGCGCTGATTGCGGCGCTGGTCATTGGGCTGCTGAATGCGACGATCGGGTTGCTGCTGCGGCTGGTGGTGTTTCCGCTGACATGGCTGGTGCCGGGCCTGATTTACTTCCTGGTGGACGCGTTAATGATCTATTTCGCGGCGCGGCTGGTGAGCGGCTTCCGCGTCAAGAACTTTGTCAACGCGCTGCTGGTGGCGCTGATTGTTGCCGTGGTTGGAGCGGTACTGGGAGCGTTCTAAACGCACAGAACGACCCAGAGTCTGTAACGAGGGCCCTGTTGGGGCCCTTTGCTCGTTGGAGGCGCGAAGCTGGACAAGGGAGGATGCCGGAGCCGCTGTTGAACGGGCGCGTTTGCACGCGAGAACGGGCAAGCATGGGCAGGCGAGCAGAGTGTCACAGGTGCAGGTTGGTAGGCTGGGGTATGAGCAATGCTGAAAACGCTGCGCCAGGGGCGGAGTCAGGCGCGGGGACACTAGGCGCGGAGACACTAGGCGCGGGGACACTAGGCGCGGAGCTGCAGACTGCAGGCATGCCGGTCGCGGTTGGAGGTTCGGATTCGGTGCAGCCGTCTGCGCCTGCCGCGACTGCGCCCGCGATCTCACCGACGCCAGGGGTGTCCGACCATAAGCCTGCGGCGGCAACCGATGGATTTGCGCCGTTGCGGATCCCCCTGTTTCGCGACCGGTGGATTGCCTCAACCGTGAGCGGGCTGGGCACGTGGATGCAGGACACGGCAGGCACGTGGCTGATGACGGCCCTGACCGGCAGCCCTCTGCTAATCGCGCTGATGCAGACGGCGGCGAGTGCGCCGGTGCTGCTGTTTGGCCTCTTTGCCGGAGCAACCGCCGACATTTTCGAGCGCCGGCGGCTGCTGATGTTCTGGCAGGCCTGGCAGATGATTGCCGTCGCGCTGATGGCGGTGCTGGCGCTGTTTGGTGTGATTGGTCCGGTGACGCTGCTCTTGCTGACCTTTTTCATGAACATTGGCAGCGCCATGAACAACCCGGCATGGCAGGCGATTGTGCCGGAGCTGGTGCCGCGAAGTGAACTGCCGAATGCGGTTTCGCTCGCGGCGGCAAGCAACAATCTGGCGCGCGCGCTGGGGCCAGCGCTGGGCGGCCTGCTGGTCGCGGCTTTTGTAAAGGCGAGTACCGGTGCGGGCTGGGTGTTCGCGCTGAACGCCGGATCGTTTGCCGCGGTGATCTGGGTGCTGTACGTGTGGAAGCGCAAGCCACTGTTTAAAAGTGCGCTGCCGGCCGAGCGGATCATGGGATCGGTTGAAACCGGCCTGCGCTACCTGCGGTACGCGCCGGTCTTGCAGGCCGTATTTTTGCGAGCGTTTCTGTTTACCTTCAGCGTCGCCGCGGTATGGTCGCTGCTGGCGGTGGTGGCCGCAAAGCACCTGAAGCAGGGCGCCCTTGGCTACGGCATTTTGAATGGGTCGATGGGGCTGGGCGCGGTCGTCGCCGCAGTGCTGCTGGCAAAGGTACGAGCCCGGTTCAGCGCCGACCAGATCCTGGCGGCGGCAAGCTTTCAGTACATTGGAACGCTGCTGGTGCTGGCGTTTGCGCGGCAAACGTGGCCGATCATTCTCTTTCTGATTGCCGGCGGGTTTGCGTGGACATGCACCATGAGCACCCTGAACGTGAGTGTGCAGCTGAACGCGCCGGGATGGGTGCAGGCGCGGGCCCTGGGCATGTACCAGATGGTATTCCAGGGCGGCCTGGCGCTGGGGTCGGTTTTGTGGGGCTACGTGGCGGAACACAGCTCGACGAAGGTGGCGCTATGCAGCAGTGCGGCCTTTATGCTGGTGAGCCTGCCACTCACGCTGCGCCTGCATGTGTTGCGGGGAGCCCTGCCAGACCTGTCGCCCTACCAGTTCAAACGGCCGGTGCCGCACCTGGAGCTGGAGCCGCAGCCGGAGGACGGCCCGGTACGCATCATGATCGACTACACCGTCCCGGCGGAGCGGTACAACGACTTCATTCATGCCATTCATCAGCTGCGTGATGTGCGACTGCGCAGCGGCGCAATTCGCTGGGGTGTGTTTCGTGATGGCAACAATCCGGAGCGGCTGGAAGAAAGCTTTCTGATGGAGAGCTGGCTGGAGTACCTGCGCAGCCGCGAGCGCATGACAACGGCCGACAGCGAGTTGCTGCAGGCGGTGCGCAACATGCACACGGGCGTCGACCTGCCACATGTGACGCACCAGGTATACGCCAAGGAAATGGACGATGTAGCGGTGGCCTAGCAGTTGCACCTGCAGACTGTTGCATACATGGCTGTAGTCTAGGGGGCATACAAGGGAACTGACGCAGAACATCCACTGCCGGCGGCAGTGGATGTGTCCGTTGCCGTGTTGAGGTGAATCCATACCCATGCGCAGAGTGTTTTTGCTTTTGTCCCTGATTGCACTGTCAACAACGCCGGTGCTGGTGTCGGCAGTGGCGCGGGCGCAGGGGACCACGACGTCGACCACGACTTCTTCTGCATCGAGGAGCTATGCGGAGCTGGTGGAGCTTTTTCAGCGGTGGCGCACGTTCTCGTTGCCGCCCAACACGGCTGTGCCGGATTATAGGGCGGCGGCGGTTGCCGCACGCGCGACGGCACTGCCAGGGTGGCAGCAACGGCTCGCAGCCATTTCTGCCGATGGCTGGACGGTGCAGCAGGTCGACGATGCGCGGCTGGTGCACGCGGAGATGAACGGCATGGACTTCGACCTGCGCGTGCTTCGGCCGTGGGCGCGTGACCCCGCCTTTTATGCCGTGGTCTGGGGTCAGCGAACCGATGTGCCATTGCGCGAAGGACCGCAGGCGGTACCAGAGATTGCGCTGTACCAGTACCGGTATCCACTGTCAGCGGCGGACAGTGCGGACCTGGCGGCGAAGCTCCGGATCGTGCCTGCTCTGCTGGCCCAGGCCAAGGTCAACCTGCGTGACAGCAATGCGCGCGACCTTTGGGTGTACGGCACGCAGGAGCTGCGCAACCAGGCAGCGGTGCTGGCGGAACTGCAGGCCGGCACCCTGACCATCAGCACCATCGGTCGCACGCAGGAGCATGTTGGACTGCAGGGCGCATCCCCGGAACTGCGCGGTGCCGTTGCCGAGGCGAAGCGCGCGACGGAAGATTTGGTGGCGTGGCTGGATGCAGCGGCGCCGACCAAGACCGGACCGAGTGGCGTGGGTCGGGAGAGCTACACGTGGTACGCGCAGAACGTCCACCTGGTGCCGTACACATGGGAAGAGCAGGTGACGCTGCTGCGGCGAGAACTGGAGCGATCGCAGGCATCACTGGCGTTGGAACAGCAGCACAACCGCAGTCTTCCGCAGCTGCTGCCCGCGCCGGATGCTGCAGCCTTCAGTGCCATGGCGGAGCAGCGGGTGACGAAATTCCTGAGCTTCCTGGTAGAGCAGCAGATCATTCCGGACAAGCCCTACCTTAAGGAGGTGATCCGCAAGCAGTTGCTGGGAACCTACCCGACGGGGCATCGCATTTTCTTTACCGAGATGATTCTTCGTGAGCCCATGTTGCTGCTGAGCCACGACTACCACTGGATCGACCTGGGACGCATGCGCGACGAGCCAAACCCGAGTCCGATTCGGCGAATTGCAAGCGAGGCAAACATCTGGGACACCCGTGCCGAAGGCTTTGCCACGGCGTTTGAAGAACTGATGCTGCACGCTGGCCTGTACGACGACAACCCGCGCGCCAAGGAGTTGGTGTGGGACATGCTCGCAAACCGCGCGGCACGTGGACTGGCCGCGCTGTACGTGCAGGACAACGCGATGACGCTGGAGCAGGCCGGCCAGTTCCACGGCAAGTGGACGCCGGGCCGCTATGCAACGGCGGGCGATACGTTGACGGCGTTTGAACAGGCGCTGTACCTGCGGCAGCCGGGGTATGGCACGTCGTATATTGTCGGAAAGGTGCAGTTGGATCAGTTGATGACGGAGTGGCGCGAGAAGCAGGAGCAGGCGGACCAGCCGTTTGTGCTGCGCGATTTTCTGGACCGGTTCAACAACGACGGCATGGTGCCATTTGCCCTGATCGAGCGTGAGTTGATTCCAGAGGCAGCGCTGGACCATGCAGTGGAAAAGACTGACGCAATGCACCCTTGAGATGCAGGAACGCGTTCGATACATTTGCAGCTTTGCTTGATTCAGCTTTGGAGGGTGTGTGGTTCGTTCTTCTGTTTTTCTGGCGGTACTCCTGGTTTCCACAGGGAAGCTTCTGAGTGCGCAATCTCTTGTGCCTGCCACGGAGGACATGCGACATAACCTGTCCCTGGCGTCCCAGACCCAAACGCTTGAAAGCGCAGGAACTCCGCCCTTTCGCCTGGAAGCGAAGTTTGAAACGTTCGACTACCTGGGCAAGCCGGAGGGGAATGGCACGCTCGTCGAGGAGTGGCTGCGACCCGGGGTGCAGCGCCGCATCGTCACGTTTCGAGGGCTGACCTGGACACAGGTGTCGCGCGATGGAAAGGTACGCTTCTCGGGGAGTAGTTTCGAGGGTTCGTTTATGGAGAAGCGAGTCATCGATGCCCTCCTGGCGCCGGGTCCAACCCCTGAACGACTGAACGGGATCACGGCAAGTTATAAACCGCTCAAAGTCGGTGCAGTGCAAATGGATTGCGTGATCCTGGCGCCTGCCGACGTGGTGTTGAAGTCGAGCCAGGCAGACAAGCTCCCCTCTGCATACTGCATCTCCGAAAACCCACGGGTAATTCGTCTGGTGGAGGAACGCTACGCGTTGACGATGACCTATAACCACCTTGTGCGGCTTGGGGAACACCTGGTGGCGGAAGAAGTGGCTATCGGGCAGAGCGGAACGCCACGCGCCGCGATCCACGTGATGACGTTTAGGGCGGTGCCGTCATTGAAGGAAGCAGATTTTGCTCTGCCAGACGGTCCAGACAGCTCCGCAGAAGTGGTGAGTTTGCCTGGAGGCATCGTGAACGCAAAAGTTATCAACAAAGTAACACCGCGCTACCCGGATGAAGCAAAGTACGCGCATGTTTCCGGAACAGTGACGATGGCGGCAAGGATAGATCTAACCGGAAAGATCCACCAGCTGGAGGTAATCAGCACCCCTTCCGTATCGCTGGCACAAGCGTCTCTGGATGCGGTACGCCAATGGCAATACACGCCGTACCTGCTAAATGGCGTACCGACGGAAGTCGACACCACCGTCTCGGTGAACTTCTCCTTCAAGTAGCAAAAGACGTTGCGCTGATGACTCGAAACAGCACCCTGCGGAGCTTGGCCGCACCCGTACCCTAGCCCTGCTTCGCGGCGACGAGATCCTGGTAGAGCTTGAGGGTCTGCTCGGCGATGGTGGACCAGGCGAACTTCGCTTCCACGCGTTTGCGGCCAGCTTCACCGAAAGCCTTCGCCTTGGCGGGATCGGCAAGAAGCACATTGAGCTTTTCCGCAAGATCCTTGGCAAACTGCTCGGGGTTGGACGGAAACTTGGTCGTGGGGTCCTGGTTGAACGGGATAAGGTAGCCGGTTTCGCCCTCGACGACAACTTCAAGAATGCCGCCGGTGGCGGAGGCGACGACCGGCGCCTTGCAGGCCATGGCTTCGAGGTTGATGATGCCGAAGGGCTCATAGACCGAAGGGCAGCAGAAGACCGCACAATTGGAGTAGAGCTGGATGGCTTCCTGCTTGGTGATCATGTGGTCCACCCAGGTAACAAGCGGGTTGCGAGCCCTGGCCTTGTCCACCATGACGCGCATTTCGGCCTCGATCTCCGGCGTATCAGGGGCGCCAGCGCAGAGGACAACCTGCGTTCCTTCAGGCAGATACTGCAACGCATCGACGAGGTGGGTGACGCCTTTTTGCCGGGTGATGCGGCCAACAAACAGGACATAGGGGATGGCAGGGTCGATGCCGTATTTGAGGAGGGAGTCGGTGGCGTCGGTCTTCTGGTACTCGATCAGGTCGATGCCGTTGTAGATGACATGGACTTTGCCTGCGTCCATCTCCGGATAGGCCTGCAGAATGTCGTTCTTCGTGCCTTCACTGACCGCGATGACGGCGTCCGCGGCGTCGATGGCGGTGCGCTCCATCCAGCTGCTCATCACGTAGCCGCTGCCGAGTTGCTCGGCCTTCCAGGCACGCAGGGGTTCAAGCGAATGCGTGGTGAGCACAAACGGGATGTTGTAAAGCTTTTGCGCCAGAAAGCCCGCCATGCTGACGTACCAGGTGTGCGTGTGAACGACGTCGATGCCGTGCAGGTCTTTGACCTGGGTCAGGTTCAGGCTCATGGCTTCCAGCGCGGTCTTGAACTTGCCGGCAGCGCCGTCGGCGATCTCTGCCCAGGCCTGCTGGCCGAAGACCGCGGGGTTGGTCTCCGGGGACTGCTGCTCGCCCCAGCAGTAGACCGAGACGTCGGCAAGCTTGCTGAGTTCCTTGCTGAGGTATTCGACGTGGACGCCGGCACCGCCGTAGACGTGTGGCGGATATTCGCGGGTCATGAGAGCGATGCGCATGCGTGGGGTCCTTTGATTTGAGGTCGTCGGGGATAGCATACCCGGTGCTGGAATCTACGTCTCTAGACATCAAACAGTCCGCAGCTTAGAGGTTTCGCACCTGTCGTTTCAGGAAATCGTCGAACAGCGGAACGGTAAACGCATTGTCTCCATGTGCGGGGCTGTAAATCATGCCCTTTCGGATCAGGGAGCTACGGAGGGGGCCAATGGACGTTGCCTTAACGTTCAAGCACTCGGCGATGTCGCCTGATCGTTGCGTCTCGCCACCGACTTGAACCATTGCGAAAAGAAATTCCTTCTCTCTCTTGGTCATTCTGTCAAAGCGAACCCGAAAAAAGCTTTCGTCAAGCTGAGCAATCGCCCGTTGGGTTGCTGCAATGACATCCACGAGAGTGACCGGGGAGCTTGCAGCAGTGTTCCAAGTCTCGTAGCCCCACTGCTGCAGGAAGTATGGGTAGCGTCCGGTTCTCGCAAGAATCTCCGCCAAAGCGTCCGGGTGCAGGGTAATTCCTCTGGCCTTCATGGGCACGAGGATAGCTCGGCGAGCATCTGCGGTATCAAGCACGCCAATCTTGGGAAAGGCGAAGAGCCGCTCAGAATAGGATTTGGATTTCCCGGCTAAACCCAGGATCAGCGGGAGCCCCGCAGCATAAACCAGCAGAGGCAGATTTCTTTGAGAGACCTGGTGCAGACCCATGATGAGCGCGCTCATCTCCTGCTGGTTCAAATACTGCAACTCGTCAATCAAAATGCACACATGTGCATCCTGGTCCTTTGCCGCTTCAGCTACCGAAACCAGAAGTTGCCCGAGATCGTGTTCGAGATCGCCACTGTCTGCCAACCCTTTCTCAGACTCAATGCCGAGTTCAAGATCGATGTCGTGCAACGTGATCTTCGTTTTGAAGCTTGAAGCGAAGCTCTTAAAGACACGGAGACTCTTCCGAGCAGCTGCACTGATTCGCTCGTAAGAGTTGAGCTTGATCAGGAGCCCTCGCAAGTGTGGGAGGAGGAGAACAGGCAGGCTCTTGTTTTCGTGAGCCTCCACGGACACGGTCAGAAAGCCTCGCTCGAGCGCCATCTCCAAGACCTTGTTGAGTAGAACGGTCTTACCTACTCCACGCAGACCGACGAAGACGGCGCTTCGCGTAGTCACGCCGGCTTTGGATCGGTCTAACGAGATTTCGACGTCCTTTAGTACTGCTTCTCTACCAGCCAACTCCGGCGGTTGAGTTCCGGCTCCTGGTGAAAATGGGTTCTCCACGCCATTCATATCTACGGAGTTTATCCATGTATAGGATTTTTTTTCTATTCTTGGATAAACTCCCTAGACTTTCAGGCTCACCCGCCGACTGACTGATACACTCGCTCCACTTGCGGCCCGGCGTTGAGGCTGTGGGTTTGAAGGATTGAACCGGATATGGCGACGAGCACTGTTCCCTCCCCTGCTTCACCGAAGACCACGTTCAAGCCGTTCATTCCGGCGCACCAGGCGCCGCCGGAGTTCACGGTGCGGGCGGTGCTGATCGGGGCAGTCTTTGGGATTCTGTTCGGGGCAGTGACGGTGTATGTGGGGCTGCGGGCGGGGTTGACGGTGGCGGCTTCCATCCCGATCAGCGTTCTGTCCATCTCGATCCTACGCGTCCTGGGGCGGGCATCGATCCTGGAAAACAACATTGTGCAGACCACCGGCAATGCCGGGCAGAGCATCGCCAGTGGCGTCATCTTCACGCTGCCGGCGCTGATCTTTCTCGGCTTCGACCTGGAGTATGCGCAGATCTTTGCGCTGGCACTCTTTGGCGGGTGGCTGGGCGTGCTGTTCATGATTCCCCTGCGGCGGCAGTTGATCGTGGAGGAGCATGGCGTGCTGCTCTACCCCGAGGGAACGGCGTGTGCGGATGTGCTGATGGCGGGAGAACGTGGCGGCAGCTTTGCGTCGCGGGTGTTTCTGGGGCTGGGACTGGGTTCGTTGTACACCCTGTTTCAGAATGAAAATCTCTTCGGGCTCTGGCCGGCGCAGCCAAACTGGTCGCCGGATATCGGCGCGCAGCATCTGCTGCGGGGCGGTGCGATCCGGGCGGACGTGACGCCGGAGTACCTGGGCGTCGGCTACATCATCGGCATGCGGGTGAGCGGGGTCATGCTGGCGGGTGGCGTCTTCAGCTGGCTGGTGCTAATGCCGGCGATTTACTTTTTCGGATCGCATGTGCCGGTACCGCTGTATCCGGGCACTGTGCCCATTCATGACATGGGGCCGAGCGACCTGTGGCGCACGTACATTCGGCCGATGGGTGCGGGCGCCGTGGCAGCGGCGGGGCTGCTGACGCTCCTGCGGACGCTGCCGACAATCGTGGGCGCGCTGACGGGATCGCTGAAAGCAAAGAGATCGGTAGAGATTGCGAGCAGCAGCGCGGACGGGGTTGCGACAGTAACGGAGACGACGGCATATCGGGAAGCAACAGCGGCGGGACGTGTGGGAGCGACCGTTGACGAGACCCGCACCCCACATTCCGGAGACGGAGCGCAGGGCCGTGGCGCTTCAAAGATGCCACTGGTGGCGCGGACAGCGCACGATCTACCCAACTCCGTCGTGTTTGGCGGCAGTGCATTGCTGATTGCGATCATGTGGGCCTTTCTGGAGTTCAAGCCGGTGCCAGGGGCGCAGGTGGGCGCGCTGGCAAACCTTGCAGCGGCGGTATTGATCGTGGTGTTCGGATTTCTGTTCGTGACCGTGTCGGCGCGGATTGTGGGCATCGTGGGGTCAAGCGCGAGCCCGGTAAGCGGCATGACCATTGCCACGCTGATGGCAACCACCGCAATCTTTCTGGTAAAGGGCTGGACCGCACCGGCGTTTGGAGCGCTGGCAATCACGATCGGCGGCGTGGTGTGCATTGCGGCGAGCAATGCCGGCGATTGCGCACAGGACCTGAAGACCGGCTACCTGATTGGTGCAACGCCGTGGAAGACGCAGCTCGCCATCATGGTGGGTGTCGTCGTTTCGGTGTTTTTCATCGGGTTTACGCTCAAGCTGATGAACACCGGTCTGGAGGAGTTCCGCAGCCTGCCGCGTGCCATCACGCTGAACATGGCGGCACTGCCGGAGGGCGTGCACGACCAAGGCAACTTCAAGCGGCCGCACATCCGGCTGTCGGCAAAAGCGGCGGTGAACGGGAGTGTGACCGACACAGCAGCGGGCGGTGGCGTCCCGCAGAACGCTCCGGCAGTTGCGCAGAGCGAGGTCAATGACGCGACGCGCTACCACCTGATCAACGCAATCGGCTCGTCGACGCTGGAAGACGGCAAGTACCTCTACGATCCCGCAACAGGCAAGCTGGTGATCCAGTGGATCCAGGGCATCGGCAGCGAGAAGGCGGCGGCGCCGCAGGGCCGGCTGATGGCGACGGTCATCAACGGCATCCTGAGCCGCAAGCTGCCGTGGTCGCTTGTGCTGCTGGGCGTGGCAATGGTGCTGGGCGTAGAGCTGCTGGGCGTCCGCTCGCTGACCTTTGCCGTTGGCGCGTATCTGTCCATCGCAACAACGCTCGCCATCTTTACCGGCGGGCTGGTGCGTTGGATGGCCGATCGTGCGGTGGCGACAGCGCGCGCACGGGATGTTGCAAAACGCGAGCGCGAGGCCATCGCCCTCCGTGTGCTGGCCGCAGAGCCGGCTGCCGCGGCAGTGTTTGTGATGGAGGCGGAACCGGACGGATCGCTTGACCTGGACCGCATGGCCCGCGAGGTACCCGGCAATGTGATGATGCGAAGCGGCGAGACGCTGGACCAGGCAGAGGGCGCGCTGACGGGCAACGAACCACTCACCGACCTGGACAATGACGAGATCTCCCCAGGCTCGTTGTTCGCTTCCGGATTGATTGCCGCGGGTGGCCTAATTGGGCTTGCCGGTGTCGCTTTGAAGGCAATCGAGGGCATCTCCGAGCAGCGCGGGGGGCACTGGCAATTTGCACGATTCAGCGCGACCAATCCGTTCTACCACGACCCTGTCGCGGTGCTGATGTTTGCGGCGCTCGCCTTTGCGCTGTACTACTTTGCGCGCACGCCGCTCCCCATCAGCGACACACCCAAGGAGAACTGACATGAAATGCTGCCGTTCGCTCGTTCCCATGGCGCTTGCCGCCACGTTCGCCTTTGCCGGGGCCCTTTCTGCCCGTGCCGATGCGGTGACCAAGCAGCAGAAGATCGAGGAGCTCTTCAAACTCATCCGGATCGACAAGAGCCTGCAACAGGTAGCGTCGCAGCAGGTGACGCAGGCGCAGTCGTTGATGAAGACGATGTTCCCCGGTGTGAAGCTATCGGCTGACGAGCAAAAGGATATTGATGCCTTTCTCCAAAAGATCATGGCAATTACACAGGATGCGGTGAGCTGGCCGAAGCTCGAACCCCAGTTTGTGGACGTGTATGCCGGGACTTACTCCGAAGAGGAGATCGATGGCATGCTGGCCTTTTACCGCTCGCCGACAGGTACAGCGATGATCGCGAAACAGCCGGAGATCATCACCAAGTCGCAGGCAATTTCGCAGGCGCAGCTTGCCACGGTGCAGCCCAAGCTGCGCGAGGCAGTGATGCAGTTTGTGCAGGAGATGTCGGCCAAGCACCCGCATTGAGGGAGTGGCAAGTGCTCCAGGCCGGCTGATGGTGCACGGGATTCGGTGGCTTTGTGTACGGAATGCACAGCGCATGGCGCGGTCGCGCGCTGTTGTGCGGCGACACGCGACCCGTTCCGGCAGATACGGGTATGCTGAAAGTCGAGTGACGGGACCCTTCCGGAAACGTCCAATTCCAGAGTGGCTGCACCGCACCCGATCCGTTGGAGAATTCATGCGCCGTACGTTTGCCCCGATTGCCGCACTGCTGCTCAGTGCGCTGCCCTTTGCCGTACCCCAGGTCGCCCGCGCCGACGATGCCTCAAAACGCACCAAGGTGGAGGAAATGCTGGCCGTGACCAAGACCGACAGCGTGTCGCAGAACATGCTGGCGAACGTGCCGACGCGCGTAAAGACACTGGCCGCGCGCCAGCCCATGGTCACAGGCGCTACCTCGCCCGAGCAGAAGAAGCTCGCCACCGACTACCTGCAGCAGATGAGCCAGATCGCCTCCACCGCGCCGAGCTGGACGTCGTTGCGGCCAAAAGTCGTAGACCTGTACATGGCGGCATTTACCGAGACAGACCTCGACGGCATCCTTGCTTTCTTTAAAACGCCAGCCGGGCAGGACTACCTGGCAAAGTCACCCGAGCTTTCGCAAAAGACGGTCGACCTGCTCCAGACCTCGGTGAACGCGCTTGCTCCCCAATTTGAAGCAGCAACCAGGGCCTTCCAGACAAACATGCAGAATACGTCGCCGGCTGGTGGTTCCACCGCACCCGCGGCCCCACCGACGCTCGGGCCGCCAACGCTGAAGCCTCGTCCCTGATCTACCTGTGCTCCTCATGCCTGACCCATCCATGACGCTCATCAGGCTCAATGTTGCTTTTCCGCCGGCTGCGATTTCAGGCGCCTCGCTGCCGCGGGGTGCTTTTCTACCCCCGGTGCGCGCTTGAGCTGTGTGCTGACACTTGCGCTGGACCACGACGCCCAGGAGCGGTTTGAGGCGCTGCGCCAGCGGTGGTTTCCGCCGGAGTTGAACCGCATCCCGGCGCACCTCTCGCTGTTTCATTCCCTGCCCGAGAACGAAGCGACTCTGCTGACGCTGGCGCACGTTGGTGCGTCGCATACGGTGTTCCCAATGCGTGTGGCCGAGCTCAAGGCGCTTGGTCGCGGGGTTGCGTTCTTTCTGCAGTCGCCGGAAGCCACGCGGCTACACCGGCAACTGAGCGAAGCGTTTGCCGGCGAACTGAGTGCGCAGGACCGGCAGGGCTTCCGTCCGCACGTGGTGGCACAGAACAAGGTTGAACCGGCGGTTGCGCGGGAGACCCTAGCAGTCCTGCAGGCGGGGTTTGCGCCATGGGAATGCAGGGCAGTCGGCCTGGACCTGTGGCGCTACCTGGGTGGGCCGTGGAAACATCTGCAGCGCTTCAAGTTGGCCCCGTAGACCGACTCTCGGTTCAAGGATGCCCAACCGCAACGCGGTGAGGGCTGTCGGCTGAACGGCCGACGCTAAGACTTCTCCGGTTTCGGTAGAATGGAGCGGACCATGAGTGACCATACCGTTGATCTGCCGTTCGTCGACCTCTCCGTGCCACCCGCGGAAAATATTGTGCGCGTGACGTTTCAGCCGGAGAACAAGACCGTCGAATTTGCCTTTGGGACGCTGCCGTACGACGGCCACGGGCGGCCCATGAGCTTTCTGGATGTTGCCGAAAACTATGGCGTATTTCTGGACCATGCATGCGGCGGCGTATGCGCCTGCACCACGTGCCACGTGCACGTGAAGCAGGGAGAGAGCGGCCTGAGTGACCCGGAAGATGACGAGCTCGACCGCATCGACCTGGCTGCCGGACCACAGACAAACTCGCGGCTGGGCTGCCAGTCGGTGATCGAAAAGCCCGGCACGTACCTGGTCGACATCCCGGCGTGGAACCGCAACTATGTGCAGGAAGGCAAACCTGCAGCCGTTGTAGCCGGAAAGGAGTAACGATGCCCCGTGAGATTGAGTGGACCGACACCGAAGAGATCGGGATCCAACTGCAGGAAGCGCACCCGGAGATGGATCCGCTTTCCGTGCGCTTTACCGATTTGCATCAGTTAGTCACCGCGATCCCGGGCTTTATCGGCGACCCGGCAAAGTCGAATGAGGGCCTGCTGGAAGCGATTCAGATGGCGTGGCTCGACGAGTTTAATGACGCAAAGTAACGCGGATAGTGCAGTGCAGGACAGGCGGCAGCTCTTACGGGCTGCCGTCTTTGTTGCTGGTGTGCTTGCCGTGTTTGTGGTGCCGTTTGCCCTGCCACCGTCAAACGGCATTTCCATGTCGTACCGGGTCGGCTTCAATAACCACCTTGCGCTGGTCACGTTGCTGGCCGTAACCCTTGGGTTTGGCCTGTGGACGCGTGGGTGGGGCCTGCACCTGGGGCTGGAGAGCAAGCCGCCGCTGCGCCACCGTGCCTGGGTGTGGCTGCTTGTGGGTCTGCTGATCGCGCTTCCCGGCCTGCTGGCGGCGGCCATGTGGCTGCGTGCGCCGTGGTCGCGCCCGGGCAGCGAGGCAGACTACTTTCTCGATCGGTATGCCATGTTCGATCTCGGGTATCGTCCGTTTCGCACCATGACGTTTGATTATGGTCCGCTTATGTTTTACCCAGTCGTGTGGCTTTCAAGGCTCACACACGGCTCGCTGCGCAACAGCTTTTTTCTGTGCTGGGGGGCGGCGTGGATTGCCGGGACGGCGCTGCTGTGGGATGGAGTGCGCCGGCTGGCCGCACCCGTTGGGCATCGCGTCGCGGCATTTGGCGCGTTGCTGGTCCTGCTGCTCCCAAGCATCTACAGTGGCGGGCTGAACTACACACCGCTGCGCTACGTGCTTGCCCCGTGGTTTGCCGTGCTGGTGTACCAAGTGCACCGGCGATCCATTGGCCGCGCGCTCGTGTTGGCGTTTGGCGGAGTCTGCATTACGCTGCTCTACTCGCCGGAACAGGGCATCGGCTTTCTGCTGGCGACGTTGCTGTTCTTTGCGGTATGCGTACGCACACGCGCGGTCGCCATGCCGCTAGTGCTATTTGCGGTCGCCTGCGGTGTGCTGCTGGCGGCGGCAAAGCGGGCAGGGCTGCTGCAAACCATGCTGGACTTCGGCGGCGGCGGCTACGACTTTCCGCTTCTGCTGAGCACGCGAACGGTCCTGCTGGTGGCGCTTCTCATCATTGCGGGCTGCGTCGTTCTCCAAAGCTTTTACGACGGCGCGACAGACCGTCCCAAACTCTACCTGGTCGCGGTTGCGCTGTGCCTGCTGCCGTCGGCACTGGGCCGCGCCGATGCGGGCCACCTGCTGGTAAACACGCTGGCTGCCGTTGTGGTTGTGCTGCTGGTCGTGTGGCGAACGCCGGGCATGCGCGTGCCGTCGATGGCGCTGGCTGCGGCACTGGTCGGCCACGTGCTGTGGACGCAGGTGGTGCCGGGCTTCTACCGCACGTTTGGGCCTCACCTGGTGGCACATGCGCGGCAGATGCTGCACCCGCCAGGGACAGGTGGCGATGCGGCGACCACGGCCGAGCTCGCCGCTGTGCAGATGCTGTTGCGGGGCACCTCTCTACCCACGCTGTTTGCGCCGCTCGGCTACCCGCAACCCGCACTTCCGACCGTTCCGCTGCCCATTGCCACGGGTCGCTTCTTTGGCTTCGGCCTGGTCAGTGAGCGGTTTGTGCAGGCCAAACTCGACGAGATCGAACAGCGGCAGGACCACCTGCTGCTGGTGCCGGCAGCGTACCGGGGCTTCTGCTGGACACCGGATGCCGTGTACCTGCACGAGGTGCTGCGCGCCGAACTGAACCCGTGGTACGTGCCAACGGTAAAGCACACGGGTAATGCTGCCCTGCCGATGTGCCTGTATCTTCGCGACCACTACACACCCGCCGCGCAGGCGTCACCGGTTCCCGACTTCGTGCTGCTTCAGCGCGCGGACGAATTTCGCTCCAGCCGGTAAAACGGGTGCAGCTCCTCCTGCGCGCCCCACGGTTCCATGTGGGTAAAGTCGAAGCCAAGCCGCCCAATGAGCGCCCTGCTGTGAATGTTTGCCGGGTTGTGCGCCGCCGTGACCGCAGAAAGGTTGAGCACATCGAAGGCATAGGTGATCACTGCGCGCGCAGCCTCCTCGCCGAAGCGGCCGCTCCAGAACGGCCTTGCAATGTGCACGCCGACTTCACAGACGCCCTGCTCGTCATGGAAAGGCCGCAGACCGGCACAGCCGGCATGCGTTCCTGTTGCACGGTCAAAGACGGGCCAGTATGAAATGCCGAGTGTTCGCTGCCGGTGCATCTCCAGGGCGAGCCGCTGCTGAACCTGTTCGTGCGAAAAGGCGCCGCCCAGGTAGCGGGTCACCTCCGGGTCCTGCCACAGCGCTGTTGCAAGCGGCAGGTCGGCTTCGGTCCAGTGGCGAAAGCCGAGGCGGGCAGACGTAAGGAAGTAGCTCATCTTCAGCCCATGCGCTTTCGGCGAAGAACGATGTCGGGCAGGCGCGATCCGCTCAGGTGGAGTACCCCAAAGACCACAGCTGCCCACACGAGCGAGAAGGCGCCCACGACCAGCAGCGTCGCGATTTTGCCGTGAACGGCAGGCTGTTGCAAACGCAAAACGATCAACAGCAAACCGGCAAGGATGCTGGCAAGCAACGCACGTCCGATCTCCGCGAAGTCCAGCTCGGCAAGACTCACCATGCGGCGCCGGTGCAGCAACACAGCAAGCGCGCCCGTGTGGGCCAGCATGCCGACGCCCGCGGCCCACGCCAAACCTTCCGGCCCAAGCGCGTGGTACAGCAGCCAGTAGACCGGAATCGAGACCAGTGTCACGACGGTTCCGCTGATCATCGGTGTTAGCGTGTCGCCTGCGCCGTAAAAGGCTCGCGCGTACAGGTTTTGCGACGTCCACAGGAACAGGGCCACGGTATACGCGACAAAGTAGCGCGTTGTGGTCGCCGTGTCGCTGGCGGCAAAGGACCCACCACGCAAGACAAAGGCCAGCAGCAGCGGCGCCAGGGCAATCATCCAGCCACTCAACAAGACGGACACGGCAATCATGCGCGACACCGAGCGGTCGACGGCGGCACTGAACTCCGGCACCTGACCCTTGGCCCATAGCGCCGCAAAGAAGGGCAGAGACGCAATGCCGGCGGCAGGGCCCAGCACGTTCATGGGTGCGGAAAAGATCTGCCGCGCAAACTGCAGCCGCGAGAAGTTGGCCGGGTCGCCGGAGATGAGCCAGTTGCGAATCCACTGGTCCGTGGTGGTGAGCGATACGCCAAGCATGAGCGGCAGGCTGAGCCGCAGCCACTGCCACACCGCCGGGTGCCGCACCTGCCACAGGGGCGACCAGCGCATGCCAATGCGGCGCGCGCCTGCGATGTTGAGTAGCGGGCTGCACAGCGCGCCCGCCATGGCGCCGATGGCCAGCGACGAAATGCCAAACCGCCGGTGTAGCAGCAGCGCGCCAAGAACACTGCCCGCGCTGTACAGCACGGTTCCGGCAGCCTGATACACAAAAATTTTACGCACCAGCAGGCGCGACCCAAAGACGCTGCCGGTGAAGAAAAACAACGGGCCGATGAGCAGGATGCGCGTCGCATGCACGCAGAGGGCGAACTCCGCCGGCAGCCGCTGAAAGTCAGGGAAGGCTGCGCGCACGTACGCCGGGGTAAACACCTCACCCAGCAGGACCGCCAGCATCAGCACCGAACTGAGCACATTCAGCACGACGGAGATGGCCTCGTCGCCCTCCGCCTCCGTACCGTTTTCCTGGTGCCGATTCAGGATCGAGACAAACGCCGCAGAGCCCGCACCACCGATGAGCAGGTAGAGGATCTGGTCTGGTAGCTGGAATGCCGCAAAGTACGCCGCCGTTTGCGGACCCGGTCCGAAATAATGCGCGACCAGGGTACTGCGCAACAGGCCCAGAGCGCTGGAACAAAGCGCCGCGCCCATGGTGAGCAGCGACGCCGCCGACGTCGACCGTATAGGCCCGGCGCTGAAGAGACGTCGCCAACCGCGCGCGCGGGACTCCGGAAGATCGAGCGGTGGTGCATGGGTGACGACCACGGCCTGCGATGCGGCGGTCTCGGCGGCGGCGTTGGGCACGATGGATCCAATTTTACCGGCCTTCCCCTGCACCACTGCGCGGAAACCATCCGCAAGGGTTTAGCGTAGGAGCCATGATTGATCTGTCACGCGCGCTCGGGCGATTGCTGGGGCGCTCGCCACAGCCCCCGCCCACCGCCACCTTTGGCTTTGCGGTAGTTGGTCTTGGGCGCATTGCCGAACACTTTCTCAAGGGCTTACGTGATTCACCCCAAGCGCGCGTGACGGCGCTGGTGAGCGGCGATGCGGGCAAGGCGGAGCGCATGGCACGGCAGTATGACGTGCCGCACACCTGCGGCTATGGCGCGATCGACACGCTGCGCGACCGCACCGACGTCCATGCCGTGTATCTCGCGTTGCCGGTCAGCATGCACCGGGAGTTTACAGCGCATGCCGCCATGGCCGGCAAGCACGTGCTGGTGGAAAAGCCGATGGCGAGTACCGCGGAGGATTGCCGCGCCATGATTGCGGATTGTCGCGCAGCAGGCGTGCTGCTATCCGTCGCTTACCGCTGCCCGTACGACCCCATGCATCAGCGCGCGCGACAACTTCTCCGGAGCGGTGCGCTGGGAACCGTGCAACGCATGGAGTCGAGCTTTGGCTTTGCGCTGAGCCCGGAGGATTGGCGCCGCAACGGTGCACTCGGCGGCGGTGGCTCGCTCTATGATGTCGGGATTTATTCGTTGAACGCGGCGCGCTACTTTACCGGCGCGGAACCGGTCAGCGAGTCGGCACAGGCAACGACGGATGCCAACGGCCTGGAGATGTCGGTGAACTGGGTAAGCCGGTTCCCGTCAGGAGTCGAGGCGGTCTGCAGGTCGTCGTACCTGGAGCGCTTTCCTGGAGACTTTTCCATTCAGGGAACATCAGGCAATTTGCGGCTGGACCCGGCGTTCAGCCATCGTGAGCCGGTCCGTCTGCGCGGAACGGTGACCGACCCGGCAACTGGCGTAAGCACAACACTGGACGAATCCTGCCCAAAAGACATGCCGTCCCACTTTCGGCTGGAAGCGGAGGCGCTCGCCCAGAGTGCGACGACCGGCGCGACCCTGCCCACACCGGGTGAAGACGGCCTGCGCGACCTGGAAGCGATGGAGCGCATCTATGCCGCCGCGGGCGTGACGGTCGCCCGCGCTTGCGATGCAGCCGGTGACTCCTGCGCGTAGATCACTTGTCGCCAGCGTGTTTGGCGTAAGAGGGACGCAGGAGCAGACGCGCAGAGAACAGGGCCGCGGGCTATGCTGGACGCATGCTGCTGACGGCCGTGGAAGCCCGTGTTCTGGGATCGCTGATGGAAAAGGAAACGACAACGCCGGAGGTTTACCCACTCTCGCTGAATGCGCTGGTGGCAGCCTGCAACCAGAAAAGCTCACGCGAGCCGGTGATGCAATTGCCAGAACGCGATGTGCATGCTGCACTGCGCCTGCTTGAGGATAAGAATCTTGTCTCGGTCGACCATGGCAGCCGGGTAGAGCGGTTTGAGAATCGGGCGCGCACCGTGTTTGCGCTGCGCCGCGATGAGGCCGCGCTGCTTTGCCTGCTGCTGCTGCGCGGGCCGCAAACGCCGGGCGAGTTGCGTGGCCGGGCGGAACGGCTGTTTGCCTTTGACGAGGTTGCGGCAGTGCTTGCGGCGCTGCATCGCATGGCAGAACCAGTCGCACTTGAGGGTTCGCCGCGCCGCGAGCCGCTCACTCTCGCACTGCCGCGACAGCCGGGGTCCCGAGAGCAACGCTACACCCACCTGCTTTGCGGCGCGCCGGAAATCGCATCCGCGGCAGTGACCCCTATGCCCGAGACACGTGGGGGCGGCCCAGTCCAGCAGGAAGAAGAGGAACCCCTTGCGTTGCGCGCACTTGTCCTGGAGCTGCAGGACCGCGTAGCCGAACTGGAGCAGGCGTGCGCCGCGGCCGGGCTTATGCCCGGGCGGAGCGCCTGAAATGTTTGAATTTTTGTGGACGAATGGGATTAAGATTCGTTAGCAGGATCGTTGAAGATCGTGGTAGTCTGTGCGCAATCGTTCGAATCAGTTTTGGTACTCTGCTGGCCAAGACCAGATGCATTTGCACAGGCTGCATTGATTTCAGCGACAACTAACGCTTGCACGAAGGACAGGGACTAGCAATGGAACAGGGTACAGTGAAGTGGTTCAACGATGCCAAAGGGTTCGGTTTTCTCTCGCGCGATAACGGCGAAGACGTGTTCGTCCATCACACCGCCATTCAGGCACAGGGCTTCCGCTCGCTGCAGGAAGGCCAGCGCGTCCAGTTCAATGTCGTGAAGGGCCCCAAGGGCTGGCAGGCGGAGAACGTTCAGGCGGTCTAAACCTCATCTTCGGCGCGGGCCGGAGCGGAGCGGAGTGGACGTACTGAGAAGGTTCTGTGGGGTGCCCCGGGGCATCTGCGGAACCTTCCTGCGATTCGAGTGCTGGCCGGCACGTGTGGCGGTTCAAGGCCGCCTTGTACGGTAGACCGTGGCTCTTGCAAGGCGAGAGCCATAACACTGCGTGTCGATCCTATGTGTGAAAAAGACGAAGTTTGCGATGCGTCGCGTACACTTCCGACGGGAAGGCGTAGACTCGCACATGGAGACGGCATTTCTTCCAGTGCCGACCGACATAAGTTCAAGCGTAGTGCGTTGGTGTTGGCGATTTGCGCTTGCCGCCTATGTCAATGAAAATACCTCAGCAACCCACGGCGACTCGCCCTGTTGCTGAGGCGCCTCTTTCCCAACCGTAACGGATTGTGATTCGGCCCACCGGCCCAGGAGCATCTTCTTGATGCGCACTGTTGTACAAGACAAATATTTCCTCCGCGACGTCCACCGCGAAATCGACCTTTACGATCGCAAAATGATCCACCTGGTAAAGCACGAAATCTTTGCCACGGATGCGTTGCGCGATGCGGCGATTCGCAAGCTGTCTCTGAAGCGTGAAGGTCTGGTTACCACCGCAAAGTCCCTTGCGGCAAGTGGTATCGAATTCTCCGACCGTGAATTGCCGCGCTCTCTGCGCCCGGAAGGCTGGGTAGACGGTCGAGTGGTCACCGACACGGAAGCTTCGCCCGCGGCAACCGCTACCGCAGTGGCCACGATGGAAGATACGGCCGGTCAGACGAGCAATTTTGGCGCACAGGTAGCGCGGTTGCAGCGCAATGTCCCGCTTGGGGAAGAATCGCCGCTGGCTGCCGCACTCGGTTCCTGGCAGGACGACCTGGCGGCTTACAAAAAGAAGCGCCGTAAGGTATCGATCGCACTCTAACCCTGCATCGCGCTGGAAGGTTCTTCATCGCGCTCTAACGGCGATCTTGAGAGCTGGCATAGGCGAAGCAGCGGTGTACGCGCGTCCGTTCTGGTCGTCGGCTAAACTGCTGGCATGCCTCTTGATCTGTACACCATCCCCGTCACCCATATCGATGGCCGCGTTGGCAGCATGGAAGATTACCGTGGACGTGTTTTGCTGGTCGTCAATGTCGCTTCAAAGTGCGGGTTAACCCCACAGTATGAAGGACTTGAAGCGCTACAGCAACGTTTTAACGCACGCGGCTTCGAGGTTCTGGGGTTTCCGGCAAATGACTTTGCTGGACAGGAACCTGGCAGCGATGTTGAAATCCAGCAGTTCTGCCAGAGCATGTTCAGCGCCAGTTTCCCCCTGTTTTCCAAAATCCAGGTTACGGGGGAACACAAGCACCCGCTCTATGCGGAGTTGATTCATCGCAAGCCGACGTCGGCCGGCGATGGCAAGGCCAACATGAAGCAGGGCCTGATTGACTACGGCATTGAACCCCTCGCCGAACCCGAATTGATGTGGAACTTTGAGAAGTTTCTGATCGGCCGGACAGGCGAGGTGATGGCGCGTTTTTCTCCAGACACACTTCCCGGATCGCCGGCGGTCCTGGAAGCCATCGAGGCTGAGTTAGCAAAGTAGCACGGCACAACACACATGGAAAGCCAGCGAAGTGCAGTGGACTCGACCTTCGCGGCTTCCAATTGCACTGGCAAAACGTGAGACATGGAAGCTGCTTCCGTGCCGGAAAGCAGCGTACCTCCCTTCCAGGAGTCACCTCAAGGGCGGTCTTTTCCGTCCTACGCGAGATGAACTGGCAGCCCGGCTGCTCCACCTCGAGCAATGATCTCGACACGCCTTCTCGTGGAAGCGGCCACGAGCCACTAAGCGTGCAGGAGAAACAGCAGCCAGCCGGCAAGTGCGGCGCCCAGCATGGGACCCAGAACAGGAACCCAGGCGTACGCCCAGTCGCTGCCTCCCTTGCCTGCAATCGGAAGCAGCGCATGAGCCAGGCGCGGGCCAAGATCGCGGGCCGGATTGATGGCATACCCCGTCGTCCCTCCCAGGGAAAGACCAACGCCCCAGATGAGGCAGCTAACCAGAAACGGGCTAAGACCGGAAGCCGCACCGGTGGTGAGCACCAGCTTCGAGCTCATGCCGCCAGCGACCAGCACCAGGACAAAGGTCGCGAGAAACTCGGAAAACAGATTCCATCCGTAGCTGCGAATTGCCGGAGTGGTGGCAAAAACGCCGAGTTTGGCCGCAGCGTCGTCCGTCCCTTGCCAGTGCGGAAAGTAAAACAGCCATGTGGCGACAGCGCCGCAGAAGGCGCCGGCAATCTGCACGGCAATAAATGGCAGCAGCTTGCTGTACTCCTGACCCTTGATCGCAAACGCCAGTGTAAAGGCCGGGTTCAGGTGTGCATCGTTCGAGCCGAACAGCTGAGCGACAAAGATGCCGCTGAGCACGGCAAATGCCCAGGCCGTGGTGATGGCCAGCCAGCCGGCATTCTCTGCCTTCGATTTCTTGAGCAGGACGCCGGCGACGATGCCGTTGCCGAGCACCATCAGCACAAAGGTTCCCATGAATTCGCCCAGCAGCGGGCCGCGTGCAATCACTGAAATCATCTCCTCAGAAGTTGCACCCAATGTACACAGCACGCCACGCGGGTGGCCAGGCCTGCGGCGGCGGCTCCGTTACGACGGCAGGTACTGCGCCGCAAGTGCACGAAATTCCGTCACCTGCTGTGACTGCCAAGCCTGGTCGCGGCCAAGTTCCTTCGCCAGCAACGCCGCGACCTTTGGCGCAACAGCAATGGCGGCACGCGCGTTGAGCAACAGGGCGCGGGTGCGGCGGCTAAGCGCATCATCCAGGTTGCGCGACATCTCGTGGCGAGCGCCCCAGACAATCTCCGCGGCCAGGTAGGGCAGGTCCGGATGCAGTTGCTCCCCAAGCTCGGGAGAGGATGCGGCAAGTGCCTGGATCGCATCCGCGTCGGCACCATAGACCTGCAGTTCACCAAGATTCTGGCTGTCCTCTGCCCAGCCGTGGACGTGCAGGTTGGCGGTCTGGCATGGAACGTCGGGCAGCTTGCCCAGGGTTGCGGCGTGGTTCACCGTGTCTTCGGCCATGTGGCGATACGTCGTCCACTTGCCACCCACAATGGTCAGCAGGCCGCTACCGTCGATGTGAATGGTGTGGTCGCGCGACAACGCGCTGGTCTTGCTGCTGTCCGCGCCGGCAGCTTTGACCAAGGGCCGAATGCCAACGTAGATCGACAGGATGTCGTCACGCGTGGGCTTGCGGCTGAGATACTCACCGGCAGTTTCAAGCACAAAGGCAATTTCCTCTTCCAGCGGTTTTGGCTCGTAGCTGGGCGCGTCAATCGGCGTGTCGGTGGTGCCGACCACAGTGTGGCCGTGCCACGGGATGGCGAACAGCACACGTCCGTCACTCGTGCGCGGCACCATGATGGCGGTCTGCGCGCGTAAAAAGCTCTGCTCCAGCACCAGGTGAATGCCCTGCGATGGCGAGACCATTGTCTCCGCCTGAGGCTCGGCCATGCGGCGCACTTCGTCGGTAAAGATGCCGGTCGCGTTGACAACGCATTTCGCGTACGCCAGCGTGCGTATGCCGGTCTCGCGATCTTCAAACGTCACGCCGTTCACAAAGCCGTCGTCGTCGCGATGCAGCTCCGTCGCGGGTGCGTAGTTGAGCACGGTCGCGCCATGGTCTGCAGCGGTCATCACCAGGTGGGTCAGCAGGCGGGTGTCGTCAAACTGGCCGTCGTGGTAAACGACGCCGCCGCGCAGCCCCTCCTGCGCGATGGTGGGCAGGCGCTGCAGAGTCTCTTCGCGGCTCAGCACGCGAGATTTACCGAAGCTGTATTTGATCGCCAGCAGATCATAAATCTTCATGCCGATACCGTAGAACGGAGCCTCCCACCAGGAGTAATTCGGCACAACGAATGGCAGGTCATGGACCAGATGTGGTGCGTTCTGCCGCAAAAGGCCGCGCTCCTTCAACGCTTCCATGACCAGGGAAACGTTGCCCTGCTCCAGGTAACGGACGCCACCGTGGACCAGCTTGGTGGACCGGCTGCTGGTACCCTTGCCGAAATCTTCACGCTCCAGCAGCAGTGTTTTGTAGCCGCGTGTGGCGGCATCCACCGCGACCCCAGCACCGGTCGCGCCGCCGCCAATCACCACGATGTCCCACGGCGTGGTGCCCTGGGTCTGGACGGCTTCGAGCATCGCTTCACGAATCATTGGTATGACTCCCTTCGACTCTACAGGTCCGTAGCCCCGTCCCCGATTGACAGAAAGACCACAGGCGGTGAAAGGCCGCATTATGAGAAACAAGGATGGCCTGCTCCGCGTGAGCATGCGCCGCCACCCGATGGTGCAACGGACCAAGACTCAAGCTAACAGAGCGCCTGCGTAACCAAAGTTGCACGAGTTGCCGCCGCCTTTGGTTCCACAGCAGTCGAAGGACGACGCGAGAAGCAATGAATCAAAGGCAACTTCTTCGACAGTCCAGCAAGAAACCCCGCTTCCGTTGGTCGTGGAACTCACGAGTGCTCCCACTCCTGTTCCACGAGGGGTCGCTGGCGTTTGGCGATCGATTGACCGTTGATGAGCTCGCTCGCTGTACTCGTATCCAGCATAGACATGGAGGTGTCGGTCAAAATAGCTCGCAATCCACCATGGGTGCCATGTCACGCTCAAGTTTGCAATCGGAGCCCTCTGCCTCACCATCAAAATTCTTTCGAGCGACCGGCGCAACTGGCTTCTCCGAAAGGGTGATGAAGCCAGTCTGCGCATCGCGCTCAAGGATCACCGGATCGCTCTTGAAATGGAACTCCGCGGTGAATGCGAACTCGCCCGGCTTCACCCATGCTGAAACGTTGGCACTCCGTGCCTGGGCCATGCGTCCCCCTCCGGATATCCATCATGGGGAGGCATCTCCGATGCGTCAAGACCCGCCCGGCGCATTCCACCCCTTTGCCCGCCCAACCGCCTCCTGCCAGCGCGCATACAGCTTGTCCATGTTGCGATGATCGGCGGCGGGTTGGAAGATGCGTCCCTTGCCCTGCCCGCGGCGGATCTCCTCGGTGCCGGACCAGAAGCCGGTGCTGAGACCGGCAAGAAAAGCCGCACCCATCGCCGTCGTCTCCAGGCATGCCGGCCGATGGACAGGCACACCTAAAAGGTCCGCCTGGAACTGCATCATCGTATCGTTTGCCGCCGCTCCACCATCCACCCTCAGTTCCTGCAGCGGTGCGGGCGTGTCGTTGTCCATGGCACGCAGCACGTCCGTCACCTGCAGGGCGACGCTTTCCAGCGCGGCACGCGCAATGTGGCCGCGCTCGGTTCCGCGGCCGATGCCGATGATCATGCCCGAGGCATACGGATCCCAGTGCGGCGCGCCAAGGCCGGTAAACGCGGGCACGAAGAACACCCCGCCGTTATCGGCAACCGTTTGTGCCAGGGCTTCCACCTCGCCGCTGTTTGCGATCAGGCCAAGGCCGTCGCGCAGCCATTGCACAACCGCGCCGCCGATAAAGACAGAACCTTCGAGCGCATACTCCGGCTTGCGTGCGACGGAGCAGGCAAGCGTGGTCAACAGGCGTTGCTCGCTTAGCCGAAAGGTCTCGCCGATGTGCTGCAGCAGGAAGCAGCCGGTACCGTACGTGTTCTTTGCATCGCCCGGCTCCGTGCACATCTGGCCAAACAGCGCGCTCTGCTGGTCGCCCGCGATGCCGGCGATCTCCACGCCCTCCAGACCCAGCGTCGTCGACACCGGGCCGAGCATTTCGCTGGACCACACGACCTCGGGCAGCATGCTGCGCGGCACCCGCAACAGGCGCAGCAACTCCTCGTCCCAGCGGTCTTCCCGAATGTTGAACAGGAGCGTGCGCGACGCGTTGGTACGGTCCGTCACGTGGCGTTTGCCGCTGGTCAGGTTCCAAACGAGCCAGCTATCGACGGTGCCGAACGCAAGTTCGCCGCGGTCCGCACGGTCTCGCGCACCAGGCACATGGTCCAGGATCCAGGTAACTTTTGTGCCGCTGAAGTAGGGGTCGAGCCGCAGGCCGCTGCGACTGCGGAACTCGCTTTCCGTGCCATCGGCAACCAGCCGGGCACACGTGTCGGCGGTGCGGCGGTCCTGCCACACGATCGCGTTATAGACCGGCTTGCCGGTGCTGCGATCCCACACAATGGCCGTCTCGCGCTGGTTGGTAATGCCGATCGCCGCGACATCGCGAGGTCGCACGCCGGCACGACCCAGCACCTCGACCGCGGCGCTCAGCTGTGACGTCAGAATCTCGAAGGGGTCGTGTTCGACCCAGCCCTGCCCCTCTGGGGGAAAGATCTGTTTGAACTCGTGCTGTGCGGTGCCGGCAATGTGGCCGGCGCGGTTAAACAGAATCGCGCGTGAACTGGTCGTTCCCTGGTCGAGCGCGAGAATATAGTCAGCCATGGTCAGCAGTCTCCGGCGCTGCCCACCTTAGCACCTTACGCGTAGGGATGGCGACGCCACGGACTGGCCGCCCTACCTCCTTGTGCTTCGGCGGGGACCGGAGCCAGCTGCGACCGCTTGGCCGACCCGGCACCGGCCAGTTGCCCAGGATCGGCAACGCGAGGATTTTGGCTATATTCGCCAGTTCCGTTGCAGGGAGTCCAGCCAGGGTAACCATCCGGTTGTGCACCCCTCAAACGACGTCGAGCAACCCGCTGCCGTCTGTGTTGGGACTTAAACAGGACCAATCGTATCCTGCGGACCGCTACTGAACGATGAAGGAACCGGTACACGCTAGAAAAGTGCGAGACGTATCTCAGCCGTCAGTTCTGCCTAATCCAGCCCGTTCTCCGGCATTTGGCTGCTGGCCCTGTCGAAGAGCGCTTTCGCCGAAGGTTTGCGCGAGGTAAGGTGCAGGCCTTTGCGCTCCGGCGCACGCTCACCGGCAACAAGTCCCAGGCGGCGCGTTCCAGGCAGCGGACGCGCCAACATGGTGGCTATTTCCCGCAGCTCCGAATGCATGTTGCGTAGTTTTTGTGGAATGGGAGCCGTCGCTCCGGGCAGAGCAAGCGGTAGTTCCGGTTGCTGGGCGCGCACTTCTGCCTTGAGCATCTGGCGCGCACCGGGAATGGTGTAACCCTCGTTGTAAAGCAGGCGCTTGATGCGCAGCGCCATATCCACATCGCGACGCCTATAGAGGCGCTGGCCCGTTCCGCCCTTGTTCGGATGCAGCTGAGGGAACTCACCCTCCCAGAAACGAAGCACGTAGGCCGCGATGCCGAGCAGGCTTGCGACTTCGCCAATGCGAAAGTAAAGCTTGTCGGGAATGACCGGGTCGGTCAGGCCGGCGACGACTTTTTTAGCTTTGCGGTTACCCTCGGCCTCTGCCACGTGCGCACTCCCGGGAGCGACGAAGTTGTGTTTGCTCAACGCCATGAGTCTATAACGCAATGTGTTGGTCCAGCAGAACGCTTAAACTCGAACATTCGAGGAAAGTTGCTCAAAAATAGGCCCCACCGGGAACAGTGGGGCCTCGCTCAATGGACAGGAACAGCGGACAGAGGAAGAGACCGGGTCCGGGAACGTTGTTGCCTCCGCGGGCTTCTCCCTGTGAGAGCCCGAATCTATCTCAGCAACGCTACGGGTGGTACCTTATTTGCCAGCCACACCAAGTCTTGCGCCCTACCTGCTGCCGTGTCAAGCAAATTGCACCACTTTCGGGGCGTAATTTCAAGTTCCCTGTGGAAGACCCGTCCTCTTTCCCGATCCATGAAGTTTTGGGCCAAACACCCCTTTACCTTTGGCCCAGAACGGGCGGATCCGGAGTCCCACAGGTTCATTTCGAACCTTGGAACCAGGCCGAAGGTCCACGCGTACCATGTGGTGAACAGGCGTTCTGAGGAGGCCACAATGGGGGGACGGGTGCGCTGGACCGTGGCGCTGCTGGGCGGCGTTCTGCTGCCGCTGGCGGGCTGCCGCGTGAACCGCCATGGCGGGACGAACAATGACGTGTCGATCGAGACGCCGCTGGGCGGTTTGAACGTCAAAACCGATCCTGCAGCGATCCTGGCCAAGGTGGGTCTACCCGCGTATCCGGGTGCGCGCACAGCGCCGGAGTCGCAGCAGGACAAGCATTCGGCGGATGTGAACCTGTCGTTTGGCAGCTTCAAGCTCCAGGTGCTGGCGGCGGCACTACAGACACCGGACAGCCAGCAGCAGGTGGAGGCGTTTTATCGGAAGACATTGGCGCAATACAGCGACGTGATCGCCTGTCATGGCCACGAAGCCGTGGGCATGCCGAAGCGCACCGGCATGGGTCTGACCTGTTCCGAAGACAAGCACGTCAAAACGGTGCACATCGACGATGATGATCCGGACGACCTGGAACTGAAAGCGGGTTCGCCGTTACGCCAGCACCTGGCCATCCTGAAGCGGCGTGAGGGTACAACCCGCATCGAACTGGTGTCGCTGGAGCTGCCCCATCTTGACGGGAACGACTAGTCGAACACGGAGCCGGGCAGAGCACCGCCAAGCCAAAGCTGCCATCAGGCCACCCAATGTTGCGCTACGCCATTACGGACCGGCACCGCACCGGGCACACTGAACCAGTAATGCAGGCAGCGCTGATCGAGCAGGTAAAGCGGCTTGCTGCACAAGGGGTCGACTACGTGCAGCTGCGGGAGAAGGACCTGCCGTTTGACGAGACAGCGGCGCTTGCGCTGCGGTTGCTGGAGGCAATTGTCTCGGTACACGGCAAGACGCGGGTAGTTCTGAATGCCCCGTGGCCCGCACCCACGACGGATCAAGCGCCTGATGCGGCCGGGGATGTTGTTGGAGCTTCATGGCCGGAAGGTGTCGGCATGCACCTGTCTTCTGCGTCGCTGCGGTCCCTGCATGCCGCGTCGTTGCAGGCAGAACCCCTAGCGCGCGACCATGGGTGCCGGCCGATACTGCCACAGCCGGTGAACGTACTGCCACGGCCGGTCAGCGCGGCGTGCCACTCCGTTGCCGAAGCCGAGGCAGCGTGTGCATGGGTGGACCTGCTGCTGTTTGCGCCTGTGTTTGAGAAGTGGGTCGATGGCCGGCGGGTACAGCAAGGCACCGGGCTGTCCCTGCTGGCAGAAGTGTGCCGTGCCGTCCATCCCCTGCCCGTGTTGGCGATGGGTGGCGTGACGCCACTGGATGCCGCCGCGTGCATGGATGCGGGAGCAGCAGGGATCGCCGGCATCCGGCTTTTTCTGTAGGCTGCCGTCGCGAAAGGGATGTGCGGGGGCGCTCGCCTCGAGACAGTGTTCACGGCCAGAGTGCACCAACCTGTCCGTCCGCCGACGTCACTGCAAAACTTCGTCTGAGTTTAGGCGCGCTGTTCGGACGATTCAGCTGGAGACGGTTCGATGGCTTTCATGACGTTTCGCGAGCTGGCCGCCTCATCCCCTCATGGCGCGTTCCATGCGCCAGCTACGCGTTTTGAATTGTGGAAATTGCCCTCAGGTCGCATCCCTTGGCCCACTCCAGGAGGTCTTCAAGGGGACGCACTTCCCCGGTGTCAAGCATGCTGCGCCTGTCATTTCAGGGGTATGTTGCAGCGGTGCTGGACGGCGAATGCTCAGGCCATCCACGCCAGCTTCAGGGGTGGCACTCCGGCTACCGTCTCCGTCGAAGAGTCGGCGCCTGGCGCTGCTGTATCCGGCGTTCCTTTCATCGCTGGTTCTGGTGACGGTCACTGTGCCTGGGCTGTGCAGGCGTGTTCCCGTCTGTGATTCCTTGGTGGCCATGCCTCGGTGACTCGGCAGATACAGGTGTGCACGTCAAAGCTCCGTGCGCTTGAACGAAGCAGGACCGGCTTTGACATGGGACGAAGCTCCGCACTCGAGCCAAGGGCGACTGCCTCTCTGGATTCTGACGTTGGGCATCGTGTGGAACGTGAACGCGCCGTGCATGCCGAAGCGAGCGCACGCGAAACGCATCTGCTTCTACGCGGGTATCGAGCCCTGGACCCAAAAGACAATGGCCGACAGTGAAGCTCGGGCTAGGTAGCCAGCCTTCTAGTGGCAGGGTATGGCCGCCGTTTTTACAGCCGGCAGGGTGCAGAATGGCCTCGTCCCGGGTCTGATACTCTTGCGCACACATGAGAAATCCCCAATTGAATCCTGGTTGTTTGCTGACCGTGTTGTTGCTCGCCCCGCTTGCCTGTGCCGCCGTGGCGCAGACGCCCGTCGCCGCGTCTGTTGCCGATCGGGTCGCTACGCAGAACAAGCTGTTCGACGAGTATTACGAAACGGGCCTCCGCGAAAACCCGGAACGTGCGACCGCCGTTGGGGACTACCGCTACAACGACCGATTGGCCGACGAATCACTGGCGGGTATCGCACGCCGGCATGCCATGCAGGTGACGTTTGAAGGCCGGCTGGCGGCGATTCCGGTGAGCGGCATGAGTGAGCAGGATGCGCTGTCGCACCGGTTGCTGCAGCGCAGCTTCGAGCGTGCGGACGAGGAGTACGCGCTGAAGAACTACGAGATGTCGGTTAACCAGCAAAACGGCATTCATACGGGATTGGCGGACCTGCCTTTGTCGATGCCATTTGACAGTGTGAAGCACTACGAGGACTACGTTGCGCGGCTGCACGCGATTCCCGTGGCACTGACGCAGACGACCGAGGTGTTGCGCGCGGGTGAGCATGACGGCCTGATGCCGCCGAAGTTTCTCATTGAGTTGTTGCCGGGCCAGTGCGAGGGCATTATTGCGGCAAATCCGTTTGTGCTGCCCCTGAAGAAATTCCCCGCCAGCTTCAGCGATGCCGACAAGCAGCGGCTGACGGACGCGGTGAACGCGGCGATTGCGACCGACGTATTTCCCGCATACCGGAGCTTTGCCGCCTTTTTACGGACGGAGTACGCACCCAAGGGGCGCACCGCCATTTCTGTGGAGAGCCTGCCCGACGGCAAGCACCGCTACGCTGTTGCCGTGCGAAACCTGACCACGACGAACGCGACACCGGAACAGATTCATGCAATTGGCTTGAGCGAGGTTGCGCGCATTACTGGGCTGCAGACGGCCATTGCCAAGCAGCAGGGCTACGCGGACCTGGCGAGCTTTCGTGAAGCCATTGCAAAGGACCCACGCTGGATCCCGACAAGCTCGGAGCAGATTCTGGAGGACTTTCGCGTTGCCATTGCGCAGATGCAGCCGAAGCTGCCCGCACTGTTTACCGTGCTGCCCAAGTCGCCGGTGACGGTGGAAGCGATTCCACCGTTCCAGGCGGCGGCGGCAACGCACTATCAAACGGGCACGCCGGACGGGAAACGGCCAGGCCGCGTCTCGGTGGCAACGAGCAACTTTGCAACAAGAACGCGGGTCGACGATGAAGCTGTGGCGTACCACGAGGGGATTCCCGGACACCACATGCAGCTGTCGGTGCAGCAGCAGATGACCGGTCTGCCGAAATTTCGCCAGCATGGCGGCGGCGGATCGACGGCGTACGTGGAAGGCTGGGCGCTGTACGCGGAGCAGCTGGGCAAAGAGGTGGGCTTTTACACGGACCCGGTAAGCGATTACGGCCGCCTGAACAGCGAGCTGTTCCGCGCGGTGCGATTGGTGGTCGACACCGGCATTCACAACGAGGGCTGGACGCGGCAGCAGGTCATCGATTACATGCATGCGAACGATGTGAACGACACGCAGGCGCAGAGCGAAACCAATCGTTACATTGCGTGGCCGGGCCAGGCGCTGGCGTACAAGATGGGCCAGTTAAAGATTCGTGAACTGCGCCAGATGGCAGCCGATCAGCTTGGGCCGAAGTTCGACATCCGGACCTTTCACGACGAGGTGCTGAGCGGTGGTGCGTTGCCGCTGGACCTGTTGCAGGAACGTGTGGAGCGGTGGGTGAAGCCGCAGTTGCCGACGGAAGCGGCGCGGTAACGCTTGGATGGTTCTGCCGGCGCGAGAGGGAGGCTGGCGGCGGCAGACCACGATGAATGACGGAAGATGACAGGGCGTTGTTTGACCCGTCCAAGTGGCAGACCTATACTGTTTGAGGTTTGGCGTTGGGTCGCGTTGGCACGATGTGCCGTGCGCACCAGACAAGCCGCCGGTCCGCCGTAGTCACAGGGCGCGACATACCAAATGCGTTCCCACGGTCGCAGGGGCGAAGCCACGCTGTCAGCCGCCCATTCATTTTCAAGGAGCTCTACCACTCGCATGAATCTTCTCCGTACCGTGTCGACGCTCGCCGTCGCAGCTGCTTCCCTTGTCACATCTCCCGCACTGTTTGCCCAGACCGCCGCTCCGGCACCCGCAACCACCGCTGCGCCCGAGGCGATTCCTGCCAAGATCGCGCTGATCAGCTTTGAAGCTGCAGTGTTCGCCACCAATGAGGGGCAGAAGGCCATTGCCGATCTGCAGGCAAAGTATCTGCCTAAAAAGACCCAGATCGACACAGCCGGCAAGGAAGTGGACAGCCTGAAGCAGCAACTGCAGGGCTCACCCAACCTGAGCGATACCGAGAAGGCCAGCCGGGTGCGCACGATCGACACCAAGGAAAAGCAATTGCAGCTTGATGGCGAGGCTGCAAGCAGCGCTTACCAGCAGGATTTGCAGGAAGCCTACGGCCGCATTGCAACCAAGGTGAACGGCACCATGCAGAGCTATGCACAGCAGAAGGGTTTTACGCTGGTGCTGGACGTGAGCAATACACAGCAGAGTAATGTCATGTATGCCGACACGAAGACGGACATTACCCGTGCTGTTATCGACGCGTACAACACGTCGTCGGGTGTTGCGGCACCGCCGCCGGCAGCACCGGGTACGGCTGCACCGACGCGCACTGCGCCGCGTGGAACGACGCCACGGCCCGCAACACCGCGCCAGTAACTTTGTGGGGCGTTCTGCGATTTGACGTGGACAAAAGAAGGGCGGCAGAGCGACTCTGCCGCCCTTTTTGCGCGGGTAGTCTGGATTGCTGTGGAAAACATTGTGGATTGCTTCAGCGCATCAGGAAAGGCCTGTGCTTCTATGGGCGTGTTTACTCTGCTGTAATGTCGGCCATTGCATTCAAGTACTTTCATTGCAAAGAGATAAGCAACCATCTCAAGGTTGGAGTGGCGTCGATTCCGTTTTGGCGTGATTGGGTGAAGAAATGCGTTTTGCACAAATCACACTTTCTGTCCTCAGATTTTGC
>CAXUHM010000024.1:0-56317 GCA_964250935.1 uncultured Terriglobus sp. | reverse complement strand
AGAAGGCTACCAGCCCGGTCCGGTAACTCCGCCGCGAGTGCTCGGACGTCACGCCGTCCAGCACGAGAGCGATCAGCTGGGCCTCCTGGAGGAGGTTTTCCGGGTCGGGATGCAGTCTAGATTTGGATGGGTTAAACGCTGCTCCTGAGCCGTCCAGCTTGACCCTTCTGAGTACAAGGCTGATTGGTGTGGCTGGCCTCTTGCGAAAAATTTTTTCCTGAGAGCACTCTGCGTGTACGTTTGATGAATACAAGTTCATCTTCTGTGCTGCGTACTGTGCAGCCTTTCTAGACGCTCATTTGGAGCAAAACTGCGGCTGACCGAGGCTCCTACGTGATTAAGAAAAATGTTTTCAGTTTGACTATTGCGGCCGTGACGCTTTCTTCGCCGGCGACTTTCGCACCCAAAGCCTTCGCGCAGGCAATCTCATCGAACGGTGGCGCGATTCAAGGCACCATTTCCGACGTTTCCGGTGCATCCGTCGCATATGCTCAGGTAACTGTCAGCTCGACAGCCACTGGATACAGGAAAGATCTTAAGACTGACAAATCAGGTTTTTATAGCTTAGGTCCACTCAATCCAGGTGCCTATACCGTTACCGTTATGGTTCCCGGGTTCGAGACACTATCCGTTGATACGGTCATTCGCACGGGAACTGCAACTCCGGGCAGCTTCAGGCTTACCGTTGGCGCCTCTACTACGGAAATTTTGGTTCAAGCCGGTGCGGTTCAGGTCAACACGGATCAGGGTGGCGTCTCAGACGTGATCACCAAAGAACAGATCAGCTCGCTGCCTATCAACGGCCGCAACTTTCTCGACGTTGCCCAGATTGAGCCGGGTGTCATTCTGCAGGCAGGCGAAACCTTCGATCCCACCAAGGCCGGGTACTCGGCAATTTCAGTTTCGGGCGTTTCAGGCCGCACGACCCGCATTCTTCTCGATGGGCAGGACATCACAGATGAAACGGTCGGCACAACCATTTTCAACGTGTCGCAGGGTGCTATCAACGAGTTCCAGCTCAATCGCTCGACGCAGGACGTGAGCGGCGACGTCACCTCTACTGGCCAGGTTCTCGTCTCCACCGTATCGGGTACCAATACGATCCATGGTCAGCTCTTCTACCAATTCCAGGACTACCGTGCCGGATTCGCCTCAGGTGGGGCCTCCAACCCGCCCTTTCAGCGCAACCAGTTTGGTGGCAGTGTTGGTGGGCCCATTATCAAGGACAAGCTTTTCTTCTTTGGCAATGCGGAACGCATCAAGCAGGACTCCTCCACGCAGGTTCCACTTGGTCCAACCTTCGCCGTCATCTCAGCAGCACATCCTTCTCTCACCACACCATACCGCGAGACCTACTCTACTATTCGTCTCGACTACAGTGGCCCGTTCAGTGGCCATTATTTCGCGCGTGTGAACTACAACGTGAACGCTATCGATTCTTCTGGTGGAACCGGCTTCGAGCTTTACGCTAACCGGGACAACACGCCTGGAATCGCCGCTGGCGCCGACTTCTCCTCTGGTCACTTCACCCACTCCTTCCGCGGCTCCTACGAGAAGTTTCATAACCTCATCAGCGACGCCTCCTCCAATGCCTTCACCGTCCTTCCGGGTATTAACTTCCAAAATGTCGCTAACAGCTTCTATTCCGGTCCGAACGACCTCGCACCCCAGGGTACGTTCCAATCTGACAAGCAGCTTCGCTATGACGGTACATGGACCAAGGGCGCACACAACCTGCGCTACGGCTACAGCCTTAACCGCATCCAGGGTGGCGGTTTCGCGGCCTTCTTCGGCCTGGCCCCGCGCGTTCGTGAAACACCAGGAACGCTCCTCGGAGGTGCAGACCCGACTGATCCGTTGAACAGCTATCACCCCAGTTCCATCGTTCTCGGTAACGGACAGGGCTTCTTTACCGAGCATTCCGGCTTCGGCCTACCGGCCGGCGGCACCTCCGACTGGCGTGAAGCGGCGTACATCGCCGACACCTGGAAGATTACATCGCACTTTACCGCGATTGCTGGTGTTCGTTGGAGCGTTGATACAGGCCGCGCGAACCAGGATCTCGCCACACCGCTCTGCTCCTCTGAGTCTGTGGGCAACTTTACCGCTGGATACGACCCGTGCCAGGGTAAGTCGGCTACCACTCCAATCTTCGGCCTGTACGGGTCGCAGTTTGGTGCAAAGGTTCGTCAGCCTTACGGCAACTTCGGTCCGCAGTTGGGAATTAACTATGCTCCCGGCAATGCCAAGACCGTCTTCCGCGGTGCAATCGGTATCTTTTACGAGAACGACGTCTTTAACAACACCACCAACGCTCGCACGGGTCTCCTGCAAACCGGCGCCTTCTTTGCCGACAAATCCATCTGCGGCAGCCAAAGCCTGACATTGCCGGATGGAACGACCGTGACCACCGCAAAAGCTGGCGGCCAGACCAAGACGATCGCCCAGGTGTGCACCGGCACAATCGCCGCTGCCGCTCCGTTCGCCATTGCCCTGCAAAGCCTCTACCAAACCAACACCAAGGCAAATTCGCTCAGTTCCAACGGTGGCTACGTCGGGGCAAATGGCCAGGTAGCTGGTTTGTACGGCGCCCCATACCGAACGCCATATGCCACCCAGTTCAACTTCGGCATCCAGCGCGAACTTTTCAAGGGAGGCATCCTCAGTGCTGACTACGTGCACAACGCAACCTTGAAGGTCGGGACGGAAGTCGACCAGAACCATGTAGGTGCGGCTCGCACCTTTAACAAGACGGCGGCACTGGCCGCCATTGCGTCCGCAAACACCAGTGTCGGTTGCGGTGCCACTGATGTTGCCTGCGGCATCCGCAACGGTCTCACAATTGTGGATTACGCTTCAGCCGGTCTCGATTCCGGCAACGAGGCCCTCGGGGGCCTTCCCGCTGCAAACTCCGGTCTCACGCCCGCAACCGGTGCTGCGTTCGCCGGCGACAATGCACTTCTCGGTAATGGCAACTTCATCCTTCCCATCGGCCGCACCGGTTACGACGCTCTCCAGATGGTTTTCCGTCAGGTAGCGTCGCACCCAGCACCTGGTATTGTCTCTGCAAATATCCAAGTGTCCTACTCGCTGTCTCGCATCGTGTCGACATTTAACAACGGCGGCCAGGGTGGCTCGGATGCCTTCTTTCCTTCCATCGCCGGTAACAACGACGATCCCAACTCGATCATTGGCCGGGCAGGTCTCGATCATAAACATGAGATCAACTTCGGTGGATCGGCCCGCTTCAAGTACGGCTTTCAGATTGGGATTATCGGCCACTTCTACTCCGCGCCGCCCAGCTCTCTCACGCTAGACAACACGGTCATCCAGAATGGCAACATATTTCAGTCCGACCTCAACGGCGACGGGACGACCGGCGACCTGCTTCCGGGAACAACGTCCGGCGACTACATGCATCGCGTGAAGTCAGGCACGTTGCAGTCCGCCATCAATCTCTTCAATAGTCAGTACGCGAACAGTCTCACACCTGCCGGTCAGCAGGTGGTCAACGCTGGGCTCTTCACCCAGGCTCAGCTGATTACAATCGGTGGTGCAGTTCAGCCGATTGCAAATCTCCCCAGCTCGAGGGCAATCAACAACCCGGCTTTTCGGACGTTGGATGTGAACGTCTCCTACCCAATCCAGCTCACCCGTTTCCGCGAAGGCTTAACTATAGAACCGGCGGTTGCGCTCTATAACGTTGCGAACTTGGCCAATTATGCCAATATCAGCACCTCCACCCTGAACAACACAAGCGACGGAACAATCGTCAATGGGGCCAACGAAAACACCAGTACACGTACCGGACCAAATACCTTCGATGTGCAGAACGGACTCCGTACCGTTCGAGGTTCTGGGACGTTCGATCAAGGCGGTCCAAGAACCGTTGAATTTCAGCTTAAGCTGAACTTTTGACAGTTCCACTTAATGAGAGACAAGGCAGGCGCAATGGCCTGCCTTGTCTCTTAGCTTCTATCCCAAGTAAGTAAGATGGCCGCGAATGAGGCGCTATTTGGCTTGTGCTATATGCACCGAGTGCCATACCTGCTTGGCCAGAAAAGGAGGGCACAGGCAAGCACGATGATCACATTGATCGTAAATACAAAGCGAACAGTCTCACTCGCGGATCTCTAGCAGGCGGTGTGTAGCAAACATCCGCTGTTCTAGCCGTGATTGATATAGAGCATCGCTTTGCACCATCGCTAGATCCTAATCGCAGCAATGCGGAATATCAACGAACGAGCACACCGCATTTTCAGTTCAAACCGCTCTCGCTATTTTTCGTTTGCGACAACAGACTTGCAACCTGAGCGGAATTGCGGGCTAGTATGTCCCGTCCTGGTCTAAACTGATCGCGCTTTCCATAGGAGATCAAGATGCCGCTTGAAATGGAGAAGGTGAACGCATTTGTCGGACGTTTCGTTGGTGATTTAGGCGCGACCATTCACGCTGGTATGGTAGTCCTGGGCGATAAGCTGGGTCTCTACAAGGCACTCGCAAAGCGTCCAATGACATCGGGCGAACTTGCAGCGGACACTGGGACCGACGAACGCTATGTACGTGAGTGGCTTGGTTCACAGGCTGCGAGTGGCTATGTTACTTATCAGGCCGATTCAGGCCTGTTCAGCATGACGGAAGAGCAGGCGTTCACGCTTGCAGATGAGGATAGCCCGGCATACCTTCCAGGCGCGTTTGAGTTTGCCCTTGGTGCGCTTGCGGCGGTGCCGAGGATTACGGAAGCATTTCGGTCCGGGGCTGGAATGCCCTGGGGTGATCATGATGAGAAAGTCTTTTACGGATGTGAAAAGTTTTTCCGCGCGGGTTATACGGCAAACTTAGTTGGGAGCTGGATTCCGGCTCTTGACGGCATGCAAAGCCGGCTCCAGACCGGAGCCAAGGTTGCTGACATTGGCTGTGGAATGGGCGCTTCCACTCTGCTAATGGCAAAAGCATTTCCTGCTTCGCAATTTACAGGATTTGATTACCATGACGCGTCGATCGCAGGGGCAACGGCGGCGGCGGACCGTATGGGCCTAAGCAACGTTACGTTTTCGGTAGCTTCCGCCAAGTTCTATCCGGGGGAAGGCTTTGATCTGGTGACGGTCTTCGATTGCCTCCATGATATGGGTGACCCAGCGGGGGCCGCGAAGCATGTGTCGGAGTCCCTAAAGCCGGATGGCAGTTGGATGATCGTTGAACCGTTTGCGCATGACACGTTGCACGATAACCTGAACCCGGTTGGGCAAATTTACTATTCGTTTTCAACTCTGCTGTGTACGCCATGTTCTCGTTCGCAGGACATCGGGCTCTGTCTCGGGGCACAGGCTGGAGAGAGTCGAATAAGGGACATCGTGACTTCGGCTGGATTTCGTAGATTTCGACGCGCGACCGAGACTCCATTCAATATCGTCTATGAGGCCCGACTCTAGATGAAGAGTGATCTGTCGAGATCGGACCTTTGCCCGTTATACACGAGCATCTGTGAGACAGCAGACGGCCGGCTGCACAGCCATTTAAGGGAGAAAAGGGCATACCACATCGCGATAGACTTACCCTTCCGCCACGGGCAGAGGCAATCGGCCACTCTAGGCGCGTTAGCACAAACGACCAGTTGTGCAGCTTCGATTCTGAGAAGCGTGCGGCTTTACTGCGGCAATGCCGCTTGTCTCCGGAGCTGCGAAGGCTAGCAGAAACATTCGTTGTGCTGAGGTCAATCCAGCCGGTTTACCTTCCGTATTGGGACATACAGGGATCGCTCCTGCCGCGCCGAGTCTTCCAGTAAATTCCCCGCAAGCTTGACTCTCAGGACATCTCGGATCAGGTCAGCGTTTACTCCGTCACGGGAGCCTGACCATGCCTCAATGCTACAAGGCAAGACGGCCGTCATCTACGGTGGTGGTGATTCACTCGGAGGTACGATTGCCCGCTCTCTGGCCAAAGAGGGCGCGACAGTCTTTCTGGTCGGTCGACAGATGGCTTCATTATAGAACGTCATCAACGACATCGCCTCTGGTGGACGCGCCCACGCCGTCGTGGCGGACGCTCTGATTAAAGATGAGGTTGAAGCGCCTATCCTCTCCGTCACTGCAGACGGTGCCTCTTTGATCTTTCGCTGTGTGCCATCGGTTACCAGGTGGTGCAAGGGATGCCAATGGTGGAGCAAGACGTCAAAGAGTTTACTCAGCCTGTCGCGCTCGCTGTGCGGAGCCACTTTCTTACGGCCACAGCTGCCGGGAGGGTGATGATGATGCAGCGTAGCGGAGTCGTCCTCACCTGGAACGCAACACGCGGTGGCATCGCGTACCCATCTTCTGCCCGGTTTGCACCAGCGTGTTCAGCAATCGAGACCTTCTCACGCAATCTCGCTTCCGAGATAGGTCCCTTCGGTGTGCGCGTGGTAACCATTCGTTCCGGGATTCACCGGACTCACAGATTTCAGACAGGCCATCGAGCGAAAACCCGAAAGAAATGAACGAGGTTTTTCGCTTGATGCAAGCTGACACCATGCTGCAGCAACTCCCCAGTCTGGATGACATCGCGAGTACAGCGGTATTCCTCACATCGCATCATGCTAAGAGCATCACGGGAGTGACGATCGACGTCACAGCCGGAACGACCGCAGGTCTTAACTATTGAGTCCGACGCCAAACTTCAAAACGAATCGCAAGTTCCCTATACTTTACGGTCCGCCGCGCGACTGCAAGGGTTAGCTTGGGCGAGAAGACAAGTCTGCGCAAATGTATTCGGCCTTTGGGTGGAGATCGTCTCTCCTGGACCTTATGAGTTGCGCACGTGCCTGTCCTTATAAACGCCGCGGTCGTTGGAGACCATTATCAGGATCAGGTTGTAGACACGTCGTTGTGACTGTTCTTTCGTCTTTGCTATTTCTGCAGACTTCGGTGAGAGTTTGTTCGTCGTCGTGGTGCAGCTAAATGGGAGCGAAGCGCTTCCAAGCCGGACGGGTTTTTTCCGCACCTAGGCTGGTACGCCGAATGACCTGTAGTCGTTGCCGCTAGACAGGACAGCCCACGGGGTGCGAGCTGCTTGTTAGCCATGGCGACCACAACGGCTTGCCACCTGCTATCTGGATCGATTGAGCCAGGAGGGTCTGCGGCCGGAACACATTAATTATGTCCTCTGTACCCACCTGCATGTTGACCATGTTGGCTGGAACACGCCTGATTAACGGACGGTGGGTCCCAACGTTCCCGAACGCACGATAATTCCTCTTGCGTAAGGAATACGAGGAATTCCAAGCGTTGTTGAAGAACCCAAGACCCCGAAAGTCGATCAGGAGTATCACGATGATTCCGTTCTGCCGATCGTAGAAGCCGGCAAGATGGTCCTGGTTGATGTTGCACGTCCGATGTAGCGGTAAACCGTCGTTCGATCCAGCTTGAACTCACGCGTCAAAGCCGCTTTGCTTTACCCTCACCCAGGCGGCGGTTTCACTACAACGATTTTCCAAGATGATCCCCATGGCTTCGACGCCGTGCTGGTCGGCTTCTACCGCGGCGACCAGCTGCACTTCTGCGGCAGCGTCCGCGTTAAGCCATTCTATGCGGGAGAGTCGGCAGCGGTCCCGAACGCCTGAAAATCAGAGCGGGATCGGGAAATGAGCGCCGGATGCTGTCGGCATCGCGGATTGGTTTGCGTTCCAGAGTCGCATGGTTTATTCCTCACCTAGACGTCGGGTCAGCTCAGCTGACTTATCCGGCGTGAACAGGCGCCTGCGCCTTATAGACACCAGCTCGCTTCGCCAGCTCGATTCCGCTCACTGGCGTCCTAGCTCCATGCAACTTCGAACTCCGCGCACGACCCCTATCGTATAAAACGGTAGCGTTTCCATCGACAAGTCGTCGCAGTAAGGGTCAGGTTCTCTATAACGAATTAGTACATAAACGTCGGCTAAGCCAAAGCCTTCCCTGAATACTGGAGCGATCTGGACGTAAACCTTACGCTCGAATTGAACGTCTTCGTCGATGTGGGCCGTTGAAAAGCAGCTTGCCAGGCTCAACTCATAGGAGGCGCGTTTGGAAGATTCGACGTCAGGAGACATTGCATAATAGAGGGCATGCTTCCACGCCGCAGCTTTCTATTCAAGTCGCTGGCTCTTACCGCACTTGAAAGTGCTCCCGCAAAAGCTGCTCCGTACTGCAGCACCCATGTTCAAAGCTCTTCCCACCTGGATGGCGGGCGTACTCGAGGTTCACCAAATCTCTACCACTCGCGGCAACAGTGCGCTCCTAATCCTGCCCGATGGCACAACCATGATGGTCGATGCTGGTGCTACCTACGGCAGTTCGCCTATCTTAGCGATCCGCTGCCTTCAGGCCAGCGTCGCCCCGGGGAGTGGATTGGCCGCTATGCAAAGCGACGTTTGGACACCAGTGGCCCTTCAGGCATTGATACATTCCTGCTCACGCATTTGCACGGCGATCACGTTGGCTATGTTCCGCCGAACGGTCCGCTCTCGTCTAGAGTTGGCAAGAGCGTTGAACGCTTTCGCTCCGGGTCCAAGGATCAATTTGCCCTACGGCACAAAGCGGCCGACTACCCGAGCTTTGAGATCCGCAGCCTCATCGCCAACGGCGAGGTCTGGACCGGCAAGGGCGAGGAAACGAGAAAGCTCTTCCCGGAAATTTCAACACTCAAGGCCGTTGACTACCCCGCAGAAAATCCTTGCTCTTGCGCTGTTCGTGTCCGCTATGGAAAGTTCGGCTACTACACCGGGGGTGACCTAACCAATGACACCAACTACGGTCGTGATCCTTGGCGCGATACCGAATCTCCCGCTGCCGAAGTGTGCGGTCCTGTGAGTGTGGCGGTAGCCAACCATCACGGCTACTTCAACGCGAATGGTGATCGATTTGTTCGCGCATTGCAGCCGCAGGTCTTTGTTGTCCCAACCTGGGACTCCGCACACCCGACCGTAAACGTGCTAAACACGCTCTACTCAAAAGCAATCTATTCGGGCGACCGCGATGTCTTCGCAACCTCGGTAAAGCAGGAGAATCGCATAGCCAATAAGAAGACCGATGACCTTAAATCACGCGCCGGACACATCGTTACCCGTGTAGAACCCGGCGGAGGAACCTTTGCAGTGCACATCCTTTCCAAGAATGATGAAAGCGACATGATCACCGCCAGCTTCGGTCCATACGCTTCCTAGGTGTTTTGTGATGGGATGAGGAACGCGAAGTAGTGCAGGCCGTTAGCAATGCGCCTTCGCCGTCCTACTGGCAAATGACATATGTCTGGAGTAAATCTAGCCACATAACGCTGCAGATCACAATGAATGCCAAAGCAGAATGGGAGAGGGACCTACATGGATCAGAGGTTTATAGTGTAAGACCAGGCCTTTCAACAAAGAGTTTGGAAATCTTAATCCACTTCGCCGCTCCACTTGCCTAGCCTTCCCTGTTGAACCATCCTGCGATCCACGTACATGATTTGGCGTTTACAGAAAAGCGTCGCCGACGTACAGTGTCCGATATGCTTCGTGCCTTAGCGCTTGGCGCTCTCCTGCTTCCTTGCGTGGTGGCCTGCCAGACCGAACCACCATCCGCCCAAACTCTTGTGAAGCAGGCGGAGTCGGCTTACCACGCGCAACGCTATAAGGAGAGTGCAACTCTCTATACGCGTGCTTTAGATTTGCTTCCTGCTGACGACCGCGCTGGTACGGAATACAACATGGCCTGTTCCCAGGCTCTGGCAGGAGATCGCAGCGAAGCATTGACAACGCTCGAAACTGCCGTTCAGGACGGGTACGCCGATCGCAAGGATGCGGAAACGGACAAGGACCTAGTCTCACTCCATGCCGACCCACGCTGGTCCAGTGTGCTGGCCGGAATGACAGCGCTGGTCAGTGAGCAGGATGCCCGTTGGGGAAGCAAGGCGTTTGCCACGGCCTACACGCCCGACCTCTCACAGGCGGAAAAGATTGCCGGACTGTCGGAACTTTGGGCACAAGCGAAATTCGGGTTTGCCAACTTCTGGCATGTGCCTCAGTTGAATTGGGATCAGACCTATCAGGACTTCATTCCCCAGGTTCTAAACACAACGTCAACGTTCGCCTACTATCAGGTGCTTCAACGGTTCTACGCGCAGCTGCAGGATGGACACAGCAATGTCTATTTTCCAAAGCAGATCTACGACCAGATGGCGCGCTTGCCGCTTCATACCAGGCTCATTGATGGACACATGCTTGTGCTCGGGTCGCGTGATCCGGGAGCGGACCTGCAGGGCTTAAAGCCAGGGGACGAGGTTCTCACTATCAACGGCATGCCCGCGATTGCCTGGGCCGAGAAGACCATCGGTCCTTTTGCCAGCGCTTCCTCGCTACAGGACCGCAATACCCGCATGTTTGAGTACGCTCCGTTCTTTGGAATGATCGGAACGACATTCACCCTGGAAACTGTGACACCACAGGGACAAAAGACGGAGCACAGATTCACCGTTGGTGAAGACAAGCCTTCTTCGAAACCGCCGTTTTACTTCTGTATGCTCCCCGGCAATATCGCTTACATTGCCCTGAACGAGTTCGAAGACGAGATCGACGCAAAGGAGTGGGACAAGCGCTGGCCCGAGATTAGTAAGGCGCAGGGCGTGATCCTGGACATCCGCGAGAACGGCGGCGGCAGTAGTTCGATCGGTGCACATGTGCTGGCGCCCCTGATCGACAAGCCCACTCCCGCGTCGCTTTCCCGGTCCACGCGATGGATCGCAACTTATCGCGCATGGGGAAACCCGCAAACGCCCTTGCGCTTTCCCTTAAATACGGTGGACCCGGACAAATCAAGACACTTCGGTGGCAAGGTTGTCCTGCTCATCAGCCCGCGGACATTCTCGGCCGCCGAAGACATGGCCGTTGCCTTTAAACAAGCCAAACGAGGTTTGATCGTCGGGGAGCCGACTGGGGGCAGCACAGGTCAACCGCTGTCGTTCGACCTGCCCGGCGGCGGGATTGCTCGAATCTGCACCAAGCACGACAGCTTTGCAGACGGAACAGATTTCGTCGGCGTGGGGGTGCAGCCAGATGTCCCAGTTCATCTATCCAGGCAGGATGTCATCATCGATCGAGATTCCGTGCTGCAGGCGGCCGTAGACTCCTTGAATGGCAAGAACTAAGAGGGGAGCATCTGCCTCAAAAGAACTGAAGGCAGGTGAGCCGGAGAATGCATGCTATCTCACGAGATTAGACCTTGGCCTGCCTCGATCCCACAATGCCGATGACGACCCCTGACGCCACGCGTTTTCGCACTTTGCCGGTATCGCGTTAGCGTATACCCATTCGGGCGAAACACGTGGCTTTCCTGGGATCAGCTGCTCTGGCCGGCGTTCCAGATCTTCTCGCATAACCCGAGCGCGCCGATTCAGCCTTAGCATCGGACGGAGGCGGCAGGTCACTTACAGTGGCAACGAATACGCTCGCCAATACTTGTTCCAGCGCCGGATGTCACTACCAATCAGGTGTCGGTAGCAGCTACGGGTAAATAAGCTGGGGGGCACGCTGACGACCGCACTTCTCTTCCGCAGGTACGGGTGCGCTGTCTTACATACAAGTACAGCAGCAGCACTCCCTTGCGCGGACTGTAGCGGATGCTTCTTCATGTGGAACATAGAGCAGATACGCTGCCCAGCGCAGAACCACAATCTTGCGCGGACAGCGTACTGCAAACCATTCCAGATTATGGTCAGGACAGCGGAGCTTTGCTTACAGCCATGATGATCTTGTAGTAGCCGGCGTTGTCATCAAACTTCCAATCCCATGGTGTTATGTAGACGTCACCAGCTGCACCCGCTATCCTCGAATTATCGGCATTTTGGACCGGGAAGTAACCGTGAACGACCTGAGGCGGACGCAACGCATCACTCCGTGAGTTTCCAACTTGTATCCAGCGTGTCTTGTGATCGCCGTCTCCGCTGTAGTATGGACCACCTGCAGCAGGCAAAGTAATCAGAACTCCTCCTTCTTCTCGAGCGATAGCGCCAGTTCCAGGATCAATCCCGTAAGCGTCTCTCTTCTTTGTTTTCACATTTGATGGTTTGAACTGGTTCTCGGCAAACTTTGCGCCCGCATCGACCAGCGGCGAGAGAACAGCACCGGCACCGGTCGCTTTCAGAATGCCGGATACCACATCATCGATTACCGCGATAATGCTGGAGACCAGCGGATTGCCTTTGTCCTCAGAAAATGATGCGATTCCGGCAGCCGACAACAGGGTGACATGGTCGGTCGCTGCAAGACCGCTGATGCTGACGCCAAGCGGGTCTGCAGCGTTCACAAAAAGCGCGAGTAGCAGCCCGTCGCTGAGACGATCCCAGATTACCCCCTTGCCGAAGCCGTTTGGGCTCTGGCCGACCTCAATAATCTGGCTGGTGGAAATAGCAGCTTTGCTGACCTTCTTGGAGCCGAGAATCTCCTGACTCTGCATCCAGTACTGCTGGTTGCCGGCGATTGAAGCTGTCTGGTGAATCTGTGCCTGGAGCTGGTTGTAAGCCGTAAGACTCATGCTGATGTACCTTTCTTCACATTAACTGTGAGGTGTGGAGGTGAAAGAGAATAAACCTTATACCGCGAAAGACAATCTGCAGCTGTCCTGATCAGCCCGCCACGATAAGCGGAAATCCTGCAGCTACTGCTTGTCACGTGCAGGAGCGTTCAGAAATTTTGTGAATCAATGCCTGTATCGATTTTTATTCTTTCTCCTGTGAGTGTTCCTTTGAAGGTGCCTTGCGAGATATGTGTCTGAGGATCGTAGCGCTCTATCGAAAACGTGCCCGTGAACCTGTCTCCCGAACGGTCGATCGTGACGAGTTCCTTAAAGTGGTAAACACCAGTCAGGTGTACCCCGTCGTCATACCCCAGTGCGAAATGATTGAGCCGGTAGCTGTACTCGCCAACTCTCTCCCAGACACCCTGACAGACCGCGCCGACCGAGGGAGCACGCGTGGAGTTCAGGAATTCTGTGTGGTCGCTGTGCCACACGGAGTAGCCCTTGTCGGAGTAGTTGTGTGCGGGGTCTTCGAAGTCCATCTTCCAGAGACCGACGATCAGATCCGAGTCGTGTTCGCTCCGCGCATCCTGCAACGCGAGATGAAAGCGAGCATCGGAGAAACTCCTTAGCAGCGGGTATGCGACAGGTTTAGCAACAGCCCCACACTGAGCGAATAATTGGACGGGCACGGATGCGAGCAGGAATAAAGCGAGGGCGAGCAGCAGATGTTTACGTTTCATGGTGGTTCTCCTTTCGGCACATGCCGACGTGACGGACTCTAGCAGCGCTCTCTCCCGCTTCTGCATGATTTCGGCATGAGAATTTTCCTCATGGGACATGAGTTGGTAAGTGGCGCAGGACTAATGTTTTGCGGATCAGGCTGGAGGCCAGCTGCGACAACACACTCATATGACGGCAGTACCGGCCCGCGTTAGGTATAAGCTGTGTGTCGTATGGGAGATGCTGAACAAAATTTGCCGCTGCACCGCGTCCGTTTTGATGACTTCGAGCTTCGCCCAAACGAGGCTTCGCTCCTGCGTGCAGGCCATCGGCTGAAGCTGCAGCCACAGCCATTCCGTGTTCTTGCCTATCTTATTGCCCGGTCGCCCGCCATCGTGACCAGGGAGGAATTAGGCAGGTATGTCTGGGAAGCAGGAATTTATGTCGACCTCGACCAGAGCGTGGCTTACTGTATTCGACAGATTCGCCAAGTACTTCGCGACAGTGCGACGCAACCACGCTATGTGGAAACGCTGCCGCGGCAAGGCTACCGATTCATCTGTGCGGTCAACAATGTACCTGCCCCTCTGACGGACTCCTTGAAGGAACCCTCAGCGACAGAGGAGGATAACCGATCGATCGCTCAACACGCCGTCGCGGCTAGTGTTTCCGCAAAGCTTCCAAACGAGGCGTTAGCGTTAGTTGAGCAACACGTGTCTGCGGCAAAGTCAGGTGGTTCAGGCAGGCCTCGGTTTGTGAGGCCAGCTGCGATGGCAATGATAACGCTGGCATTTCTTTCGCCGGTCCTATGGAGATACAAACGCGCTCGAACGTCTAATGCGCCACTCATCAGGAGCCTTGCCGTCCTGCCGATTGAAAATCTTTCCGGCGACCCCGGGCAGGAATACATTGCGGACGGGCTTACCGATGAACTGACTACCATGCTGGTGAAAGACTCGACTTTGCGGATCATCTCAAGGACTTCGGTGATGCAGTATAAGGGGGCACGCCGCCCGCTGGCGGAGGTTGCGCGGGTACTCGGCGCGGATGCCGTTGTCGAAGGTTCATATGCACGCGTTGGTACGCGTACTCACATTACGCTTCAGCTCATTCATGCCAAAACCGATTCGCATCTCTGGGCGGAGAGTTTCGATCGTGGCGCAAACGATGCCACTGTGCCGAATCAGGCCGCACAGTCCATTGCGAGGCTCCTGAACAGCGTGTTGTCATTCCCTCAGGCGATTCGCTTTATAGCTCCGGCGGCACACGATGCCTATTTGCGCGGCCGTTATCTCTGGCCGACAGACCGTATGGAAGAGTCAGGGCTGTATTTTCAGAAAGCGACTGATATACAACCTGACTATGCGGAGGCATGGGCAGGTCTTGCAGATGTTTATGGCGCTGAAGTCGCGGGCGGAACCATGGACCCGCGAACCGGTATACCTCTGGAGAGAAGAGCTGCGGAACGAGCCTTGGCACTTGGACCGGACCTGGCTGCGGCTCATACGGCCATGGGTGGTGCTTATCTAATTAGTAGCTGGGATCCGGCTAACGCCGACCGTGAGGCTCTGCTGGCCCTACACCTAGACCCGAACTATACCCGGACTTACTATCTGCTCGGTGACGTCCTAGCAGGACTGCATCGCTTTCCGGAAGCGATTGAAGCAGAGAAGAAGTTCATGGAGCTGGATCCTTATGAGATCCCCGGAGCTCTTGCCGCCATCTATCTAGAATCCCGCCGCTACGATGAGGCCCTAGCTGAAGTCAGGCTGCGCATGATAGCCGCTCCGAACAATCCCGGTCTGCTCTTCCTGGAGAAAGAGGTCTGGCGATGCAGGGGTAATTATAAGCAGGCCATGGAAGCCCTGGCCAGATTACATATCATTTCGGGCGACCTGAAGTCTGCAGCTGACCTCCGGCATGCGTATGAGATCGGTGGTGCAAGAGGATTCATCCGCTGGGAGCTCAAGCAGCGGCTTCTACAGGCGAAAAGCAGATATGTTTCACCCGTTGACCTTGCTCTTCACTATGCACAACTCGGCGACAGGGAGCATGCGCTGGCTTTGCTGGAGGAGGGCTACCGCCAGCGCTCTACTGATTTTCTGTGGGTTCAGGATGACCCTGCTTACGACTTCCTCCACACAGATCATCGTTATCAAGCGCTCATGGAAAACCTCAACTGAGCTTACAAAGCTTAATGTCTTTTGCGCGGAAGTTTGCATCTCCAAGGTTCTGATCCTAAGTTGAAACACGCGGGTAACCGATCAGCAGACCCGCAACTTTGGCTCCTATTTCTGGGCCACTTCTTCACAGGTGTTCTCTTCTCAGAACTCGTTCCTGCGGCCACGAATCGAGCTTAGCCTTTGAAAACTAGTTTCGAGAACGCGGAACGCCAGCGAACGCGCAGATTGCATTCTCGATTGGAATTGCTCTCGTTATCTTTCGTTTCCGGGAACTGAGCACTGATTCTCCATTGTGACCTAGCACCGATATGCTCATCCTTTGTTGAAGGGAAACTATCTCTCATGAAGTGCCTTGTTCTAGGATGCTGCACGGGGCAAAAGAGATGACATTGGGTGCCCTGACGAGCTAAAGCTCACAGAAAAGGAGTTCGCATGCCCATCAAGCCTCGTCAGGGCCGAGCTTAAGGCCAAGCGATGGCAAAGACCTGCTGCAGAGATGTACAAGGGTCGGCAGCACACTCTCATGATGGACGGCATGAGGACTCTGCGAACGGTTTTGCTAAAGCTTGGTTCGACGTTGCAATTGTTCCGCAGGCTATGGCGTGGTTTCCGAAAACCTAGCCATAGCACTCTACAACATTACATTCCAAGGCAAGGGCCTAAAGTGAACACGAGACCGGGAGTAGCGCTCGGAATACCGGGCGCAATAAGCGCGCTCCTTCCGCAGTATTGGGTGGTTTCTTCCTGATTGGAAACGAGTATATCGCCAGTCTAGGCTTTTCACCGAGCCCCTCCACAAAACAGAAGTTTGTCTACTACGGCACAGGTATTGAACGCTCCCGCTTGCCGGCCAACAATCTTCTGGTTCTTCCAGCCGCCCAGAAGAAGTCCAAGCGATATAGCGGGGCTGGGGTGACAGGGATAAAGGGAAGGAAGTTTGAGTTATTTGCACGTGGCATACTGACACTCCCACACGTTGGCAAGCGTTTCTGCAGGACAAGACTGCAGTAACCCTCGTCGACCTCATGAATACCGCAAAAGAGAATTCGTTAGAACCAGAATCAGTCTGATGGGACACCTAGCCGCATATTCATGGGAAATCGGGACAGAATCGTCTTCAATGCGTGCAAATGGAACGGAGGTCAATATGTCGAGAGAGGCTGACCTGGGCCGCTCTGCGGCATTCTCGAGCGAGTCAGGATGTAAGAGGGTGGCTATTGCTCTCTTGGTGACTACACAGGCAAGAGCAACTGACCAAAGCGCGGGTTGTGCTTCTTTTTCGGAAATGGTGGAAGAGGTGTGGGACCGATTCTTTGCGTGTTGTGCGGTAGGAACTCACGCACTAACCAACGCATCACAAACTACATTATGAAATCGCTTCAGCACACACAAAAGGTCCAATCAATGGTCGAGGCAATCATCGCGGTTCTATCTTCCGGCAGCGTATAGGTCAGGCAATCCCGAATCATTCGGCGCTTTGGTCCGAGAATCGACTACTCCCAACATGGGGCTAAGGCTTAACGGAACCATCCGCTACCAGGGATCTTAAAACTCCCTTGGAAATAGAAGTAAGTAACTACATACGCTGGGATGCCCCTGCTATGGCTTGCCGTAGATGATGCTCACGGGAGGCAAGTTCCCGAAGTTTCCTAGAGCGGAATTGAATAGGGCTTTTAAGCAACTTCAATAGGCGACCTGTCGACCATTCTTCCTCGGCTTGCGTAGAGTACGGCGGCAATCTGCCAACTATCTCGACAAAATCTGCGCCATCTTGAGTAGTAGACAATAGTTTAGTTCCGTGCGGCCATCACTCACGCATCCAGGACCGAATGGTGCTGCGGGTTCCCTCCGACGCCAGCGACTGCATCGCTTTCTCAACTGCCGTCACGAATGCAGCGTTTGCGGGAAGCTGCTCCCCGAAGATCGTTCGTACCTGCAGCACGGGTAAGGGTGACAGGCCGGCCGACGCTGCAAGGGTTGTCAACTCGCCGGCGCGTGCGTCCAGGATTTCGAGCGGCTCGCCACATTCGTTGAGGCCATGCCCAAGGTAGAAGATCCACGCCGCGACCACCAGGCTCAGCAGCTTGGTGCTGCCGCTCTTCGCGTTCAGCTCCGCAATGGATGGCAGCAGCCATTTGGGATGCTTGGCGGATCCTTCCGAACAAATACGCGTGACTTGGTCGTTAATGGTAGGGTTCGAGAAGCGCTTCATCAACGTCTGTTTGTACTCCGTCACGGAGGTGCCTGGGATGAACGGTACAACGGGCGTGACTTCTTCCATGAATGCGGCGATGAAGTCGCGGAAAAGCTCGTCGGCCAAAATTTCGTCCACATACGTGAAGCCGGCAAGCGCACCCAGGTAGGCCATAGCGAGATGGCTGCCGTTGAGCAGGCGCATTTTCATGATCTCGTACGGTGCCACGTCCTGAATCATATGCGCGCCCACGATTTCCCACGCCGGGCGGCCGTTGCAGAAGTGGTCCTCAATCACCCATTGCCGAAAAGGCTCTGCCACGACGGGCCAAGCGTCCTCCACTCTGAAGCGCTCGGCCACAAAGGCGCGGTCGGCGGCGGTGGTCACGGGGGTAATGCGGTCCACCATACTGTTCGGAAAGGCCACATTCTCCGCGATCCATTGCTGCAACGCAGGATTGCCGAGCGCGGTGAAGCCGAGCAGCACGCGATGAGAGATATCCCCGTTGCCCTGCAGGTTATCGCAGGACATGACGGTGAAGGCGGGCAGGCCACGCTGGCGGCGGCGATCAAGCGCGGCCGCGATCAGGCCCATGGAGGTGGCGGGTGCCTCCGGGTGCTGCACATCATGCTGGATGGCGGGATGGTCGGTGAGAAATTCACCCGTGCCCTCGTCCAGAAAGTAGCCACCCTCGGTAATGGTGAGCGATACGATGCGCGTGTCCGGCGAGGCCATGCGCTCAATCACGGTCTCGCGTTCGCTGGGTGCGTGCAGCGAGTCCACAAGTGAGCCGATCACGCGCGCTGTCTGCCCATCACCGCTGCGCTCCACGAGTGTGTACAGGCAGTCCTGCCCGCACAGCGCATCACGCATGCGGACGTCCGCCGGCAGCACACCCACGCCGCACTCGCCCCAGCGCTCATGGCCGGGTATTGCCAGCAGGTCATCCAAGTAGAGCGCCTGGTGTGCGCGATGAAAACCACCCACGCCGATGTGGACCGTGTGCTGCTTGAGCTCGTGGCGGAGGTAGGCCGGGATGCGTACCTCTGGTAGAAGGGTGTGCAGGGTCGCTTCGCTCAGCTTGATTGCGGGGCTGTCACTCATGGGAACTCCACTGGGAAATGCGTTGACCCGTCGAATCGAACAGGTGAAGAAAATTCAGGTCAGGCGCGAGCTGCACCGTCTCTTCCGGGGCGACTTCCGTCTCGCCGCTCACCCGAACGGTCAAAACCTCGCCTGAACTCGCCCGCAGGTAGACATAGCTTTCGCTGCCAAGATGCTCGACCGATTGCACCTGCGCGCGAATGGCACCTGTCGTCGCAATGCCGAGGTGCTCCGGCCGAATACCCAGCGTAAGGGTATCTCCAACCCGCAGGCTGGATGCAGATGCGTGCGCGTGGATGATTGTGCCGTCAGTGAGCGCCAAGACGGAACCTGCATTGCTCATGCCTTGTACCATTACGGTAAAGAAGTTCATGCGCGGCGAACCGATAAAGCCTGCGACGAACAGGTTTTTCGGTTGCCGGTAGAGTTCCAACGGCGTTCCCACCTGCTCCACCACACCAGCTTGCAGCACAACGATGCGGTCTGCCATGGTCATGGCTTCCACCTGGTCGTGGGTCACGTAGATCATCGTTGCCTTCAAGTCGCGGTGCAGCTTCGTCAGTTCCTGACGCATGCGGACGCGCAGCGCCGCGTCGAGGTTTGAGAGCGGCTCGTCGAAGAGGAAGACCCGGGGATGCCGCACAATGGCCCGGCCAATCGCGACACGCTGCCGCTGTCCACCTGAAAGGTCTTTCGGCTTGCGGTCGAGCAGCGGCTCCAGGTGCAGGATGCGGGCCGCCTCCTGCACCTTGGCCTTGCGTTCTGCTTTGGGCACACCGGCCAGCTTTAAACTGAAGGACATATTCTCCGCCACGGTCATATGCGGGTAAAGCGCGTAGCTCTGAAAGACGAGCGTCAGGCCGCGCTTTGCAGGAGCAACGTCGTTCAAGCGCTCTCCATCGATCCGTAGCTCGCCAGAGGTGATCTCTTCCAGACCGGCGATCATCCGCAGCAGCGTAGACTTGCCGCAGCCGGAGGGCCCGACGAACACGGTGAGCTCCTGATCGTGGATGGTGAGATCAATGTCCTTGATGATCTCGGTCGAGTTATAGATTTTGCGCAGTCGTTGTAACTCTACTGTCGCCATAACGCGCTCCCTTCTTTATTTGACCGCGCCGAAGGTAAGACCGCGCACCAGTTGCTTTTGGCTTGCCCATCCCAGCACGAGGATGGGCGCGATGGCCATGGTGGACGCCGCGGAAAGCTTCGCGTAGAACAAACCCTCTGGACTGGAAAACGAAGCAATAAACGCCGTAAGCGGCGCGGCCTTCGACGTGGTGAGCGTGAGACTCCAGAACGCCTCGTTCCACGTGAGAATGATCGCCAGCAGGCTGGTGGAGATGACGCCCGGCATCGACAGCGGCAGCAGGAGGTTGTAAACCTCGCGGAGTGGTCCCGCTCCATCCATGCGTCCAGCTTCCAGCACCTCACGCGGCACGTCCTTGAAGAAGATGTAAAGCATCCAGATCACGATGGGTAGGTTGCCCAGCGCGTCCACCACCAGCAGTCCGGTGCGCGTATCCAACAGCCCGGTGTCGCGAAAGAGCAGGTAGACCGGCACCAGCACGCCGACCGCCGGCATCATCTTGGTCGACAGTATCCACAGCAGCGTACCTCGCGTGCGGCGCGTGGGCATGAAGGCCATGGCGTACGCAGCGGGAATCGCAAGCAGCAGCGCCAGCAGCGTGGAGCCGAAAGAGACGACCACGCTGTTCCACGCGAAGCGCAGATACCTGGCCTGCTCCTGCACGGCAACGTAGTTGTCCAGCGACGCGTGCGCGAAAAGATGTGGCACGCGGGAAATAGCTTCCGTCTCGGTCTTGAAGCTGGTCAGCACCATCCAGATCACCGGAAAGGCAATCACCAGTGCAACAGTCCAGCCCAGCAGGGTCATGAGCAGCTTGTGCGGAATGGAGTTGGCGGTCATGGTTCCGTCTATGTCCTAGGTACCCAGATTGCGTGCGAAGGATCGCAACAGAAAGAACGCCAGCATGTTCGCGAGCACGACGGCGAGTAGACCCGCAACGGCGGCGCCACCGATGTCGTACTCCATGAGCACGTAGCGATAAATCAGGAATGAGAGATTGGTCGAAGCGAAGCCTGGGCCACCTGAGCTCGTCACGTAGATTTCCGCAAAGATGCCGAGAATAAAGATAGTCTCGATCATGGTCGTCGCGGCGACGGCGCGGCCGAGGTGCGGCCAGATAATGTAACGAAACATGGCGATGGGCCCCGCGCCATCCATGCGCGCAGCCTCCTTGCGTTCCGAGTCGAGTGACTGGATCGCGGTGAGCAGCGTAAGCACGGTGAAGGGCAGCCACTCCCACGAAACGATGATGATGATCGAGGTGAGCGGCGCAACCGCAAACCAGTCAATCGGCTTGAGGCCGACCGAGCGCATCAGGAATGCGAGAAAGCCATTGTCCGGATGCATCATCATGTTCTTCCAGAGCAGCGCGCTCACGGTCGGCATTACGAAGAAGGGCGCGAGCATCAGCACGCGGGCGATGCCGCGTCCGTAGAACTCCTGATCGAGCAGAATCGCGATCACCGTGCCAAGACCGAGGGTGATCAGCAGCACCGAACCGAGCAGCAGAACGGTGTTCCACACGGCCAGTCCAAGACCAGGATCGCTGAACACATACCGATAGTTGCCTAGACCATCGAAGCCGGTGCGGTCAGGGTTCATCAGGTTGTAGCGCCGTAAGGAGAACCAGAGTGTGACAATCAGCGGCAGCACCGACCATAGCAGCAGTGTCACGATGGCAGGCAGCGTAAGCAGGCGACTGCGAGCGCCGCTGTCCTGCTGCTGCAGGCCGGTCGTCACCGCTGTCGAGGATCGAGCTGCAGTCATGCTCAGCGCTCGACCCCCATGCGGTGCACGACGCGCTCCGTGGCAGACTGGGCCCTGTGCAATCCCTCATCGACCGAGGTATTTCCCACCAGCGCGGCAGCGATCAATTGGCCCACCTGGTTGCCGATGGTCGGAAACGCGGGTAGCACAATGCATTGAATGCCGGTATAAGGCACGGGCTTGAGTGTGGGGTGCAGTGGGTCGGCCGCCATAATCGACCGGTAGACGAGCCCTGCGAAGGGCGCAGTGGCAAGATATCGCGGCTCCTCATAAGTAGACCGGCGCGTACCCGGCGGTACGGCGGCCCAGCCATACTTGTCGGCAACCAGACGGATGTACTCGCGGGAGGTCGCCCACTGCACGAAAACGGCGGCGGCTTTGGGGTGGCGCGTTGCGGTGGGCACGCCGAGCCCCCAAAACCAGAGCCATTGCGCGCCACGCGGCGTTACGGCGACCGGCGCGGGTGCAAAGCCGACGGTGTTCGCCACCAGTGACTGCTTTTGGTTGGACAGCGTGCCAGCCGCGACTGTCGCGTCGATCCACATGCCGCAGCGGCCGTTTTCAAAGAGCGTGAGCGACTCGTTAAAGCCGTTCGAACTGCTGCCGGGCGGCCCATACTTTTGCAGCAGGTCCACGTACAGCGAAAGGGCGTTGTGCCACTCCGTTGAGTTGAGTTGCGGCTTCCACTGCTCATCGAACCAGCGGCCTCCAAAGGTGTTCGCCATGGTGGAGACGAATGCCATGTTCTCGCCCCAGCCCGGCTTGCCGCGCAGACACACGCCATAGGTTCCCTTCGCGGGATCGTGCAGTGCCCTAGCGAAGCGCGCGATGTCCTGATAGGTCGGCTGCGCCGGCATCTGCAATCCCGCCGCGGCGAACAGGTCCTTGCGATAGTAGGTCAGGGAGCTTTCGGCGTAGAACGGCAGGGCGTACAGGTGGCCTCCATCGGACGCTGCATCGCGGATCGGCTTCAGCAGATCGTCCACTTGATAGGCCGGAGCCAGCCTTTCTTCTAACGGCAACAGCCAACCGCGCCTGCCCCAGATCGGCGCCTCAAGGGGGCCGATCGTGACAACGTCATACTGGCCGCCGTGCGTCGCCGCGTCCGTCGTGGTCTTCTGCCGCAGTATGTTCTCTTCCAGCACGACCCAGTCGAGCTTGATGTCAGGATGCTGTCGCTCGAACTCCGAGGAGAGCCGCTGCATTACCACCATGTCGCCGTTATTAACGGTCGCGATAGTTAGCGTCGTCTGCGCCTGCAAGACATTTGCGGTGGAGCAGATCAATGTGGTGAGGGCAAGGAGAACTCGGTCAAGACGCTCGAACATTCTCAACCTCTTCTCAAGAAGCCACACTGGAAGTCGCCACACCTGCGTCTGGAACTGCTGAGGAGATTACCACGCAGTGCGGTTTAATGATTCGGCATAAAGCCTTGTACAAGCCGTAAGACGCATTTATCACGATGTCCACTGTGTGGATCCCTCGAAAGCGTCCAGCACGTCATGTCCGGCAAGCTCGTCGCCTCCCAACTTGAAGCTTCGACCACGTTGCCTGCGCCGCTAAGTCGGATCGTCAGCACCGCCTACAGATAGTGCACGCCCGTCAGCGACACGCCGCCCCAGTCTGCGGGAGAATGGTGCGAATGCGAGGCTGTTCGGTTGGTAGCGCATACCAAAAAGACCGCTGTACGTCATGCGCAGGTATCCCGCGGCGGACCATGTCTGATCCTGCTCGGAAAGCCACGCGTGCACACCTGCCATCCAGCACACCGTCTGGCTTGTAGCTGTTAAAGCTATTCGTCGTAGGCTGTGGTTATTATTGAGCTGGCCGACTTGCCGGAATAGCTTCGCGAGCAGGCCGCAGCGAGGTTTGGCCTGCTTGAACCACACCTGGATCGGGGGCGCGAGTTGCGCTCCGTTGCGTAGGCCTCTGGTGTTTTGTTCCGCACTCTGTAGCGGTGGGTAGCCCAGTACCGGCGATCGGGCCTGGTGGCTTTGTCTCACAGGTCTCGCCAGGATCGCGGAGATCGTCTCCAGAAATAGAGGCGGCAATCGAAGGTCTTGCGCTGGAGAAGCCGCCTTTGCTCGTCAGATCCATCTATCGCCAGGTTTGCCAGTTTGCCGAGCTGGTGGGGGGAAGTGTCTTCCAGTTATGCCACCGTTCTTTCCGTGGCGCGTGCGCTGCCAAAGGACCTGCGACGCTGGCCATGACGGCGCACTTGCCTACAGCGAAATTTAGGATCTGGTACACCGGCGTGAAGCCGCCAAGGTGAACGCGATTTGGCAGATAGATCACGCACAGCTACCCATTCAACTGTCCGGTGAAGATGGTAAGACCGCCCGGCCGTGGCTGACAGTAGACTGTTTAAATCCAGGGATGTCCAGCTTTCTGAAAGATTAACCCGACGATTCGGACGAGCAGAATGCTCGTGAGCAGCGATGCATTACGTCGAGGTCGAACTGCTTGGTCACAGTTATCGCAATTGAGCCGGGTGCAGTCGCGATCGATATGCTCCGGCGAGTCAGTGCAGCGACCGAGTGCATAACTGGTGGATTGCTGACCAGAGGCGAGGTTACTACGCCACTATCATCCCCCTGGCAGCTAAATGTATTCCCCTCGCGGTTCACAACCTCGACGCAAAAAGCTATTCGAATCAGCACTGTAGACGGGCAATCTGTCGTTCACTGCCCGGGGCGGTGATGACTCCCATATTGACGAGGATTTGCTGTAGTCCTACCATGCTTGGCGTAGTCCGGATATGGCACAACTGACTTTCCGAATCGAGGTGTGCACGGCATTGAGCATCGCGGTACAACGCCTGATCGCCTTTCAGCGCAATCGCAAGGTCTCGACGCTTATAGAACTGCGCTCCGTGTCCTTTACCGGCTATAACGGATGTCGTGGATTCTCGACACTGAGTCTGTAGAACACACCGAAATGATCATCGAGAAGGCCTTTATGTCGTCGAAGGTTTACTCGTGAGTTGGAGAAACATCCTTGCTTACTGGTCCGCACAGGAGGCAGAAAACGCGCGCTGAGTTCGCCATCAGCGGCGAAACTGATGAATGTCATGTGGCGGAGCTGCTGAAAGAAGGAGAGGGCAAGGAGAGTATGAAAATCGCCATGAACCTGCCACGCCATGTACTTGCTGTGCTCACGTTGGCTTGCGCCTGCGTGCAAGCACAGACCATCACCGGCGCCGCTGCCTTTGCAGATTATTCGCAGCAGAAGCCGGGTGTCTCGCGCAAGATTACGGCGGCGGACCTGCCTGCGCCGAACCCCTCAGAGGCGGTGGACAACGGAGCCAAGGTGGTAGCACGGCCGGAGGGTATTCTGCCGCTAGCGCCAGCCGGCTTCACGGTGAGTCTGTATGCGGGTGGCGACGGGGGTCCGACGCCGGCGCCGGATGGTCACTTCTCAGAGCGGCTGGGCGATGCGCCTCCCAAAGGAACTTTCCAGCAGCCGAGGCTGATCCGCACGGCGCCGAATGGAGATGTGTTCCTGTCGGACTCGTTCGCGGGAAGCATCTTTGTGTTGCGCGGGTTAAGGGCGGACGGCCATGCGGAAGTAGTCTCAAAGTATTCCACGGGCCTGAGCCATCCGTTCGGCATCAACTTTTACCCAGCTGACGATCCGAAGTGGGTCTACGTGGCGAATACATTTACGGTGATACGGTACCCATATCATGCAGGAGACCTGGTAGCCGGTGAAACGCCGGAGACGGTAGTCTCTGACCTGCCGGGGTACGCGCAGTTGCGGGGCGGGGGCCATTGGAGCCGAGATGTCGTGTTTACCAAAGATGGGAGGCACATGTTGATCTCGGTAGGATCGGCGTCCAACGCGGATAATGCGGACGATCATCCAAACGAGTTCCATCGTGCCGACGTGCTTGAGTTCACACCAGAAGGCAGGTTCGAGAAGGTGTATGCCTCTGGCATACGGAACTGCGTGGGCGAGGCAATCAACCCAGTTAGTGGCGAGCTCTGGTGCTCTACCAATGAGCGCGATAACCTTGGAAACAATCTGGTGCCGGATTACATTACTTCAGTGAAGGAAGGCGGTTTCTATGGCTGGCCCTGGTATTACATCGGCGCGCATCGTGACCCGCGCTTGCCATTGCCGTGCGCGAATGGGACAGGGCCGCATCAGGACTTACGGGAGCCGCTGACGCCCGAGCAGGCAGGGGCGTGCCAGCATACGGATCTTGGGGCCAAGGTGCTGACGCCGGATGTGCTGGTGCAGCCGCACATGGCGTCACTGCAAATGACTTTCTACACACCGCAACCCGCCGCGGCGGCGGCGGCGTTCCCTGCAGAGTTTAGAAATGACGCTTTTGCAGCGGAGCACGGATCGTGGAACCGGGCGCGGCGTGGCGGTTACGAGGTAATCCATGTGCCGATGCGGAACGGCAAAGCAACCGGAGCATACGAGGATTTCCTGACAGGCTTTGTAACTCCAGACGGCCAGGTATGGGGACGACCGGTGGGAGTTGGCGTCATGAACGATGGTTCGTTACTGGTGGTCGACGATGGGTCGCGGACGGTATGGCGGGTGGCCTACGTTGCGGAGAAAAAGTGAGTGCAGCAAAATTCTTGGCCACAGTAACGATGCAATTCTCTCATTCAGAGTTCCACAATCCCCGATGAACCGCGACCTTTACTGAACTTGTCCCTAATGTGTGGGGTCGGTGAGCCTTAATTATCCGTTCACGTCGGGAATCTGCGTAGAAAGGCTCGAGTAGCATCCGATGTCTAGACGCGAATCACACACCATTGTTATAAGTCCGGCGGCCGGAGCAGAATTGGTGTCCTGCGTCCTGGTCATACATGGTTAAAGGACATATCTGGGGACCTCTAGTGCGTTCATCGATGAGCTTTGCTGTTTTTTTCCTACTTCTGTTTCTTCCAGTGGCGAAAGCGGCCGAAACCGAAACACAGTACCTCTCCGGTTTAGGTAAAGATGACCCCGTTTCATGGAAATTTGAGTGTGACGGTGGCCAGAACGCAAATAAATGGTCCACCATCGGCGTGCCGTCGAATTGGGAACTGCAAGGCTTCGGTATTTATACCTACGGAAGAGTGCCCCCTCCGGGTGGTTGGCGTCGCGTCCACGGGGTGTACAAGCGCGTTTTTACCACGCCTGCGACGTGGAAAGACAAAGCTGTTTTCGTGAACTTTGAAGGCGTCATGACCGACACGCGAGTGACGATCAACGGTCAATCGGCTGGCCCCATGCATCAGGGCGGCTACTACGCATTTAAGTACGACATTACAAATCTCCTCAAGCCGGCTGGTCAGGAGAATCAAATCTCGGTTGACGTTGATGACGAGTCCGCAAATGAGTCAGTAAACCATGCGGAGCGTCGAGGCGATTACTGGAATTACGGTGGCATCTTCCGGCCGGTGTACCTGATAGCAGTTCCTAAGGTCTTTATCGAGCATCTTGCGATCAAGGCAACAGCTGAAGGCTCTCTGGATGTGGATGTCAGGCTGTCTGACCTGCGCCATAGCAGCGCGTCGATTCAGAAAAGCTCCGTGCAGATGCGAGTGCTCGCGTTGAGTGGCAAGCCCGTTGGAGATTGGGTAAGAGCAAAGAGTGTCACGCTTGATGGAACAAATCGCCTGACTGGCGAAATCATAAGCCCGCGGCTCTGGACGGCGGAAACTCCGAATCTTTATCAGCTGAAAATTCGCCTGAATTTGGATCGGGTCACTATACATACAGTTCACCAGAGATTCGGCTTCCGCACGATTGAGGTCCGCCCCGGACAAGGGCTGTTCGTGAATGGCAACCGCGTCTTCCTCAAGGGCTTTGCACGTCACTCGTTCTGGCCTGATTCGGGGCGGACGCTTTCCGAACAAATTTCGAAAGACGACGTCAGCTTGATTAAAGAGATGAACGGCAACGCGGTCCGTTCAAGTCACTATCCTCCAGATCGCCACTTCCTTGATGCTTGCGATGAGCTTGGCCTTTATGCACTCGATGAACTAAACGGTTGGCAAGCGCATTACGACACTGAGGTTGGTAAAAAGCTGGTGAAGGCCATGGTGGAGCATGACGTAAACCACCCGTCCGTCCTTTTTTGGGACAACGGCAATGAAGGTGGGTTTAATCTCGATCTCGACAGCGAGTACGCAAAGTACGATCCACAAAAACGTACCGTGCTACACCCGTGGGCGCCCTATCCTCCTGGCATAGCCGACACCAAGCATTACCCCACCTATGAAGGATTGCAACAAAAGTTGGCGCAAGATCCCGTTCTATTGCCTACGGAGATGTTGCACGGGCTATATGACGGCGGAGGGGGTGCCGGCTTGCAGGACTATTGGGATGCCATTCTGAAAAGCAAGGCCGGCGCAGGGGGATTTATATGGTCGTTTGTCGATGAAGACGTAAAACGTGTCGACAAGGGCGGCCTCCTTGACTCACAGGGCAATTTTGCTCCGGATGGGATTGTTGGGCCTTATCGTGAGCGGGAAGCAAGCTTTTACACGATTAAGCAGCTTTGGTCGCCAATTATTGTTACTCCAGCTGACAATAACTCGGGTTCTTTCACCGTCACAAATCGCTATGGCTTTCTAAATGCCGATCAATGTACCTATGAATGGCAGACGATCGATTTTCGCCAGCCAAGCGAGGCGAACTCCGACGCAATCGTGGTGACATCACGCTTAGATCATGGTCGTTCGCTGGCTCCTGGCAGGTCGGGAGTATGGATTGGCTGGGGGCTGCATGCTTTTGCTCCAAGCCATAACAGAACGAAGGTAGCCGATGCAATTCGACTCACAATCAAGGACCCGACAGGGAACACAATTCAGACCTACGTGTGGCCTGCTGAACGACTTCCGGATCGAATAAACTCGCTGCAGCAGACGCCGAGCACAGCAAAGTCTATCGTGACCGATTCTGGTGATACCTTGACGCTCAGAGCGGCCGACCTGGCACTGCAGATCAGTAAAGTGACGGGGCTGCTGGTCTCTGCCTCGCGTCAGGGTAGCCCCTTTTCGCTCGTCAACGGTCCTCGTGTGGTGGCGATGGAACCGAGGCTCAACCTTATTCGTGGACGGACTTCACAACCCGCGACTCCGGCGCCCGTCGTTGCCCCCAAGTCCAAGCTGACCTCGCTCACGCAAACATCCGAGGGAGATAACGTGATTGTCTCTGCCGTTTTTGACGGTCCGATGAAGTCAATCATCTATCGTCTAAAATCCAATGGTTGGTTGACCGTCGATTACGTCTATAACCTGTTCGGCGACCATGAGTATTTTGGCGTAGGGTTCGACTATCCCGAAGCCTATGTCAGGGGTATGCGATTCCTTGGCAATGGACCAGCGCCCGTCTATCAGGATCGCCTTGCAGGTGGCACGCTCGATGTCTGGAGCAGACCCTACAACAACACAGTGGTCGGCGATCCGGAGGATCTCAATCCAGACCAGCACTTCAGCTACCCAGTCTTTAAAGGCTTCTACTCCGGTGTACGCTGGCTGCAACTCGATACAACCGAGGGCCCGATCACCGCGATCGTGGATCAAGCCCGCGATGCTCCAATCTATGTGCAAACCTTCACTCCAAAAATCCCGCCTCTAACTCTGCTCGGGCAGGTCGCCGTCCCTTTTCCGATTTCCGGAGTCTCGTTCCTGAATGCCATTCCGGCGATTGGCAACAAATTTGGAGGCCCGCAGTCCATGGGTCCCATGGGACAGGTGGCCAAAGCTCAAGGGGAATACAACGGCCATATCAGTCTTTTCTTTGGAAGCTTGCCGTCGAATTGAAGAACCCTCTAGAAGTGAAATTTCTTAGGCAAGGAGGCAGCGATCAGACCATGATCACCTCTTAGGCCTGGCATCTGTAGAGCTGGAAAACATGTACGACGCTAAGGGAACCACGAACGTGGTGTCTGGCCCTTTTTGAAGCATCGAACGCCTTCGCAGAATCGCTGGCTGTCGGGCGTGTACTTCTATTCGTCGGACACTTCATCTAGCAGCAGGCTTGCCAGCCTGAAGCCCTGAATGATTGACTTCCCGAGTACGCTCGACGTCTTGCCGCACTTAGCGCTCTTCATGGTGGGATCGGGCACCTTCGCGCACACTGCGGTTCATGTCAAATGACAGCACGTCATCCTCCTTCGAAGCACTCGAGGGCTCTCTCCAGAGCCACGGCTGCCCTGTTGCCTTCTACTCCGACAAGCACTCCGTCTTCCGCATGAATCTCGATGCAGCAGGGGGCCAAGACACGACGCAGACCGCACGTTGCGGGAATCGTTTGGTGAAGGGAGCTACGGCTTGCCTCTTGCCTCCGGTTCCGGCGCCTCGCGGCAGCCTGCGCTCAAACTAACCCTTGCAGTCGCGCGTGCCTGCCCGAGGATCCCGCGAACTGAGCGTAGGAGGGTGCGCCTCGAGCCGGGCTCCACACCTGAACACGATCTCGACGCAGGGCAAATTTTCCACAGTACTGAATGGATCGGCAACCTTTTACTCAACGCGGAGCGAGTGATCTTGCGCGAAGGCGCCACCCTCGTCGTTGCACCAGGAGATGCGATCAGCTTACAGGGAGCGGAGGGAGATCATTTCGAAGCAATCTGGGCAATGCGCGCGGGTGGGAAAGCGATAATGCGCAACGGTAGCACCGACTCTTTCCTACTACCCTGGACGGTGTAGGAGAGAGCGGACTGGGCCTCAATCCGGATCGGTACCGAGAAACGTCGTTGTCGGAAGTTGAAGGTTTTGCACTACCAAAACCTTCGTTTGTGGTTAGGTCAGCCTGCTGATGTATTTTTCCCATATTGTGCCTTCATGACGGTTTAGTTCACCGGCACATAGAACGTGGATTATGCGATGGCTCGGTATGTTTCCTATCAGTGTCTCTTAGCGCAATGGCCCAGACGCGGACAGTCGCTCTTACGGTCGATGATTTGCCGTGCGCTAGTTGTCAACCGTTCGCGCAGGCCGGTTCACCTTATCAGGGCTCCATAAAGGACGCCAACAACCGTCTGATCGCTGGCCTTACAACGCGCTCAGGCTCCGGCTACCGGCTTCGTGATCGCGGGAGGTGTCGAACAGGCGGGTTCTGTCGATCAGAGCGTCTTGGAGCTCTGGCTGAAGGCCGGCTTTGATCTTGGAAGTCATAGCTACTCACACCCCAAACTTCGCAAACATCAGCACCGACCAGATGATTCCTACAGCTGTCCTCATCGTAGGACTTCACATTTTCGCCCTGCCTCGTTCCTACTGGATGACAAGCAATCTCATCGCGGGAGGACTTCTGGTTGGTGCCGCAGTGTCATGCATGCTGTTGTTGCACGATGACCCGATGGTAGGCGCGGTAACAGCGTGCGCGGGTCTCACCCTCTGGTGCAGTGCCATCTGGAAACTAATAACGGCATCTCGTTTTCTACGAACGTCCGGTTCTAGATCTGTTTAGAGTGATAGGTCGAAACGCTTAGCAGAACCTTCGTTTGTGACGAGGCTGAGACAGTCGGGCTGCTTCCAATGCAGCGACGAAGGTTTGTCGCTAAGCACGAGTTTTGACTCGGTAGCGATGCAACGTTACAAATGAAACGCCTATGTTTCTTGCGACAATGAAGGTTGCTCTCACTACGAGCAATGTGAGTAGCATGAACCCCGCCCCACGCCGACCTTATTTTGCTAACAGTACAGAATCGAGGAAACCGGGAAACCGGCGATCAATCTCTGCCTTTCGCAGCCTATTCAGCAGTGTTGTGCCCTCCTTGCGAGTTGCCAACACTCCTGAACTCCGAAGCACCTGGAAGTGATGCGACAGGCTAGACTTCGGCCCTTCTGGCGCACACATCCCGCAAGGCAGCTCCGCCCCCTTTGCTAAGCGCCGCACAATCTCCAAGCGCGTCTCATCGCTCAACGCATGGAGGATCGTCACGAGCACAAAGTCCTGTTCCCTGGGCGGTGTCAGCAAGAGGCCTTCCTTTCGCGACTGCATAACAGCTGCAACTCCTGACCGTTCTGGCTCATCTATGCGATTATACGGTTATTCGATGTATACCGAACAAGGGGATAGGACATGCAGATTTTCGGAGTAGGCTTCATTGGTGTTAAACCGGATCGTAACTGGGCAGCACGAGCGCACATACCCGCGCTCGACTCGCTAAAAGATAGGTTTCGCATCGCTGGGATTGCGAACTCTACACCCGAGTCGGGCCTCAAAGCGGCACACGCGCTGGGCATCGCGAAGAGTTTTGCAAGCGTGGATGAGCTGGTGTCCTCACCGGACGTCGATATAGTTGCGGTCACCGTCAAGGTGCCGAACCACCTTGAGCTCGTGTCAAAAGCCCTCAAGGCTGGCAAACACGTCTACTGCGAATGGCCGTTGGGACGGAACCTTGAGGAAGCCGAGCAGCTTGAGCAACTGGCAGGCGAAAGCAACGTTCATGCTGTGATCGGAACCCAGGCTCTGCGCGCGCCAGTATTTCAATACGTGAAGAAACTGATTGCAGACGGCTACCTTTCGGGTTCGTTACAAGCGCTTCGGCATAGCGGCAACAGGAGGTTAAGGTCAGCTCCTGGCCGCACAGATGAGTGGGCAGAGGCCCCGACAGTTTGAGCAGGTTCGCCTTCCGGGTCGTGTACCACTGGTCCCAGCACTGCCCACCATCCTGTTTACTCGATTTCATCCTCGATCCTTCCCCGTTCAACGAGAGGGTAGAGATGTGCGGGAACCATGGTCAGGCCCTCCGCACGGAGCAGGGTGACGAAGTTCTCATCGGCGAACAGGGGCTCGAAGATCCGAGTCAGCTGCGTCAGTGCGTCCGTTGTGTCCTGTGCCCGCAGCGGCAAGGCCGCACTGTACTTGAGCCGGGCTGTCTTCACGTTTGGCTTTGGATTGCGAGGGTACCGTCTTTTTGGCTTCATGATCGCCTCACAAGGAACAACACCGGAATGCCTGGATAAAGCTCTGCAGCGTTTCGCAGCGGTAGATCTCCAGAAAGCCGTCGTTCTCCCGCTCCCGCGCGGTAAGGGCGCCCCGCAGCTTCGAGACTGCCGGCACGACAAAGTAGTCCAGGATCGATCCGGACGGAGGTTTGAGCCAGCCGACGATCAGCACGTCCGTGGTGAAGGTTTTGCCCAGCAGGAGATTCCACCTGGGCCGGAGGCCCGGGGCGGACCAGGCCTTGCGTAGGAGACACCTTCACTGTGACGTTGCCGTTCAACAGGAGCGTTCCGGGTTCTGGTAACAGCTCAGCCGTCCCCTGAACCGAACGCACGCCACGACAGATCTCTTCGCACACCGAGGAACGCAGGTTGCGAGACATGTTGATGGAGTTCAGGTAGGAGTAGTCCTTCGGCAGCGGGTAGCCGATCAGCCCGTACGCGGCATTCAGGCTGTCGAAGCGGTGGCCGTACGCAACCACGGACGGTACCGTCTTGTCTTCGTTGATCAGCTTGGAGTTCAACCTCCCTTTGCACTTCCAGAGCCGTCGCAGGAGATCGAGCATTTCGTCGCTCTCCCACGGCTTGACCTCTGTCCAGATGCGGGCTTGTGCCTCGTTCCATTGCTTCTCACCGATGATGGCCGGGAAGGTGTTCTCCCGAACCAGCCACTGGTCGCGCGGAAGCAGCCGAAATCCGCCAAGGCGCAGGTCATGCTTGGCATAGGCGTACGATCCTTTGTAGATGGGCGCTGTCAGCAGTAGCCGGACCGTCGTGTTGGTCCACCTGGAGCTGCCCCGAAAGCATGTTCCACGATTCAGGATCTCGGCGATCTCTTTACGACTCTTCCCCTGCCTGGTGTACAGATTGAACGCCCGTCGAACGGTCCGCACCGCCTCCGGAGGCCCCGGCACCAACACCGTCCGGTCCGTCGAGATCCCTTTCCACTCCCCAACTCCTGGCATCGCCTTGCGCTTGCCCGTTGAGTCGATGTGCTGGCGCTCCATGGCGAAGGGCGGTGTTCCACCCTGCCAGAAGCCCAGGCCGGCAAGCCGGCGCTGTCCTGCAGAGACCTTGACCGAAAGCTCCCGGCCGTACTCACCGGCCATGGTACGCTTGAGCGCTTTTAGCAGGTTGGACGTGGTGCTGTTGTCATTGTCGAACTGTTCGGCGCAGTACCGTACCCGGATGCCGGCCCGCTTGCAGAGGAACTCATAATTGGCGGCCTAGTCCGCATCGAGGAACCGTCCCCACCGGCTTATGTCATAGACCAGGATGTCTTCGAAGTCCGCATCTCCGGACTCGACGATCCGGAGCAGCTCCTGAAGACCTTTGCGGCCTTTGATGGTCACCCCACTCTTCGCGCCGTCCTCAAAAACCCGGATGCCTCCAAGATTATTGGCGGCTGCGTAGAGAGAGATGGCGGCAGACTGGTTGGCGATCGAGTACTGCTGGTGTTCCGTGCTCATCCGCACGTACTGTGCGGCTCGTCTGAGCCTGGACGGGTCCTGCTCAGAGGCGAGCTTTCGCTTCAGGGACGGGTAGCGCATCGAGACAGCTCCTCGAGCAGCGGTGCCCTCCACCTTACTCCCAATTGGAGGCTAGCGCACCATCTCGGCTGGCGAACCCGGAGCGCATCGGGAGTTGCGGGAGTCTATAGAGACAAGAGATAGCGTAAGCAGATTGAGTCTGTCGCCCTAGCGAGCAAACGGAGTAGCAACTGCTGAGTCCTAAGACTGCCGTTTCCGAATTCGAGGAGACATGCTGTCACAAACGTTCCGATACGTTCCATCTATTTCGTCAGCAATTGACGGTGCATCTGAGCAGGTTCGGAACCGAATCAGTTGCTGTTTCGGAGTGGAACCAACTGATCATTTGTGCAGCGTGCTCGCCTTTGATCTCCTATGCTGTTCGGCAAGCCGCTTAAGACACCATTACTGACAAGCATGCAGCATCAGGGTACTACTTCAACATCAATGAGTGCATCGGCGATTTATCATCCATTGAGAGCCCAGCTTCCGATGCGGCGTCTCTCGGAAGGAACCCGCTCTCCTTCCTCGTCTGGTAAGCCGCACTCATCACGGTGTTATCGGGGGACGAGGGTCCGAGTCGCCTTCATAACGGGGAAACGGTGGCGGCTGATCCAGAAGAAACGATCGAATCAGTGCGCTCAATTTATCCGGCTGCGAAAAGTTAATGTAATGGCCCGACTCTCGGATGTAGTAGGTGGAGAGACTGGGGATAGATTTCCGGTACTCCGATTGTTCCGTCCACGGGACAAAGTCACACTGGCTCGTGATCATGATGGCCGGAGCACGGACCTTGCCGAGTCCAGATCGGATGTCCATCTTCGGATTGTTCAGTTCCTGTTCTGAAACAAGCAACGGATAGATATTCATCCCAGCAAGGTTGGTAGGCGTCAAAGCGGCGGGGAGCTTGCTCCGTTGGCCCTTGCAGACCAGTTCTCCTGGATCGCTCGTAGCCAGTAACCAGTCACCAAATTCCTGCTGTGGTACCAGATTTTCCGTAGCTGCCATATTGATGCGCGACAACAAGATGGCAGCCATGATCCGGGTGGGCGGGAGCGCCATCTGGCTTCGCGCCGTCCTTTGCATTTGCATCGGGGCAGATTTCCAATCCCATATGCCGCCCGGCGAATGAAAGATCAGCTTGGCAATATGGTCTGGATAAGCTGCGGCGTACTGCGCGCTGAGCGTTCCACCCCAGGAGTGTCCGATGAGAATGAGACGTTCGGAACCGATCTGATGACGAATCGCTTCCAGGTCGGCGACGAATCGCTCCACCGTGTAGTCGCTCGCATCGGCAAGCTGAGCAGATAAACCGGAACCTGCCTGATCAAAGAGATAGACCCGGAACCCGTCTGTCGTGAACTGGCTGTAGAAGACATGGTCGGTATCAAAGGCGCGGAGACCCGGACCGCCGTGCACGAATACGATTGGCTCGGGCTTCACGGACACACCGGCGGGAGGTTCATACACGCTATAAGCAATACGAGATCCTGTCGAAAGATCCCAGTACCGCGTATTCGCGCGTGGCACGGGATCATAGTGCCGATAATGAATCGGCCGAAGCGCAGCGAAGTACAGACCCACGGCGAAGAGAACGGTCCACGCGCCACTAGTGAGCAATACACTCCGGTTCAGAAAGGTGCGTCTCACCCTGCCCGCGAGGAGCGTCGACAGACATACACCGATGAAAAAGATGACCAGCGCAACGCCGACCAACCCGGTGATCTGAGTAATCAATTTTGCCGCTTGATAGGCCGTCACCAGGCTCACTGCGACAGACGCGAACAGGCCAAAGAGGAAGAGCAAGACGACAAGAACAAATTTCGCCGTGCGGGGAAGCGTCATCGATCAGTTCTGCCCTTCGTCTTCGAAGTCGGCCTACGATTGCTAGTCTAAGCACTAGGGGGATTTTCAATGACGATAAATTCACCACATCCGGATTCTTATCCCCTTCGCATCACGAAAGGCAGCCGAACTGGTCAGCATGCCAAGTAGTATTTCGCTACCGCAACCGCTCTGTTTCTTCTGCGGACTCGTTGCTCACACGTCGAATAGTCTTCTGTTGACGATCTCGACTGGCGACAACAGGCTTCATCACGATTCAACATCTCCTGAGAACAGGCAGCCGAAACGGTCGTTCCACGGGCTCCTCCAAGTTCTGCTTGCAACTCAGGTAACACTCGGTGGTCAGCACGGAGGCATGCCCTAGGGAACTGTGTTTGCTCAAGTTCGCTACCATTTACATGGCAGAGTTTTGCGCAGGTGCGCCTGAGGTCATGAGGGGCGAGGTGGTCGAGCTCTAGACGCCCCGCCCAACTCCGGACTATGTACCAGACAACGTTCTCCGAAATGCCGGTTCCCCAGAGCGTTCCGTGCCAGCTCACCGCCCTGAACACTCGTCCCGTCGTGACCGATGCAGCCTCAGCCATCTGTCCACGGCATCCTTCACCCAGATCGGCATGGGAACTGTCCGGAATTGATTGCCCTTGCCGACGAGGTCCACGATAGCCCAGTGTCCTTGTCGCATTTGGATGTCTTCCTTTCGCAGACCCGACAGCTCGGCTCGACGCAGCCCACAGCCAAGCAGGATCGCAATCATTACCACGTCTCGCATGCTGCGCAAGCCCTCGCCGTTCGACTTCTCGAGTCGTAACCGAGCCTGCTCTCGGTTGAGCCAGTTACCCGCCCGGCAGCCCAGTTGCTTGACGCCCTTGACTCGCCTAATTCCAGCAGCAAGTTCCGGACTCAGCAGACCCGAATCCGCAGCCTCGTAGGCTAGCCTCCTGACCGCCGCCAACCTATGATTGATCGTGCCAGCAGCCAATCCAAGCGATTCCAGGTGGAGGCGGAAGCGGAGAACGACCGTTCTATTCAGGGCAAGTCTTGGTTCGGAACAGTACCAAGCGATGAACTGCTCCATCGCAAACTTGTAATTGCGCCTTGAGCGCGGAGAACTCAGGCTGTTCAATACTGAGCCTTTCGCATGATCACTGAGCCTTTCGCATGATCGAGATCCGGCAGACGGAGAACGATCCTCCGAGAGACTTGCTTCTTGGTGCTCTTGGGCATACACGCGGCCTCCTCTGCCGCAGACGTGCCCAGTATTTATGCGCCTTCCCGAGGGGCCAAACTAGTAGGCTAGACGAGCGCACAGGCGATTTGGCACTCATTCGGCAGGCTACGTTTCGACTCTTCCATCCTCTTGGTCCCTATTTTTGTCACCAATCCCGCTGATCTTGCGCAGTTGGTTGGTGGTATCGCTCAGATGTTGATTGATCTTTTACCATCGTGCTTAGAAGCTTTAGCAGGACGCCCACGTAAGCCTGATAGTGCCAATACTTAGCCTAAGCAAGTGCAGAGTAGGCTGCGGACCGCCCGTCCTCCACAAAAAACTCTTGCGTCGCTTTAACCCTTGCTCTACCATCCAGCCAATCCGTAGGCACGAGCCTCCCAACAGGCGCTCGGACGGTAGAGCTTCATGAGTGACCAGGCCCCGCTGCGGCAGCAAGACCTCCTCCAACACCTACGCGACGGCTCGCCCCTCAAGCACGTCCGCGTCGCAAAGTGTAATTCCAACAACATCTGCTTCGACTTCTCCCCTGACTTCTCCGAAGCTTTCTTCACCGAGGAGTTCGAGTGCGACGGCGCGCACTTCCACTACGGAGCTAACTTTTACGGCGCGAAATTTCTTCAAGACGCCTCCTTAAAAACTCCGCTTTTGGCCCGCCCCCCGCGCCGGACGCCCAGATCACCGCACCTGCCCTGTTCCAGCGCGCGCGCTTTGAAAAAGGCGCCTTCTTCGATGGAGCGCATTTCTACGGTGCCGCTCACTTCAATCGCTGCGTCTTTGAAAAGGGCGCCTACTTTACCAACGTCCACTTCGGCAACGCCGCGCGCTTCGACAACGCCCGCTTCAAACACTCTGCCTACTTCTGGCGCGCGCAGTTCCTCCATGAAGCCTACTTCGACGAGCTCATCGTCGAAAGCCTCAAGCTTGACGCCTCTGACCGCTTTCCCGGCGAAACCAACTGCAGCTTCGTCAAATTCTCCGCTAGAGTCTCGTTCGAGCGCGGTACCTTCTACGGCCGCAGCTTCTTCATCGCACCATCTTTCTCGAGCACGCCGACTTCCGGGAGGCCCGCTTCCTCGGCGATACCCGCTTCTTCGGCTCCCGCGAAAGCTTCGCCCTTCCAAAATTCATCTTCCCCCCAGACCAGCTCGCCCGCTGGCTGAAGCTCAAAGTCCTCGGCGAATGCCTCGACAACGAAACCTTCGCCATCATTGACTTCGCCCGCATTAATCGCCGCAACAAGGAAGCTGAACATCGCAAAGGCCGCCAGCCCCACCCAGACCGGGCTCCCGCCTTCGCCAGCTGCGCCCGCGTCGCCCGCCTCCCTCGGTCCCGCCCCGATCCACTACCTGTCGGAGCTCCAATCGGCTCTGCGCAAGGCCACGCACCTGGAAAGAGCACTGAGCTCATCGTCACTGGCCCCCTCCCAGCCCCGGTCTCCGTCAGGGTCTTACCAACTCACCGATCTCCTCCATAGCACCCAGACCGTCGTCGAAGAACTCATCCGCAACCTTCTTCACAGCCAGCCAAAACCCATCGCTCCTGTCCCTGGAGACTGGACCCCTGCCGACGCCGCCGACTGGCAGATTGGGCATGCCACAGCATCAGGTTGCGGAGCTCCTCCCACGGTCTGGCCAACTTGTCTCGTGGTGACCGACAGATGAACCAGAGGAATGGTAAGCGCTCTATAGAGCGCTTGCCTACCCGTGCATGACGTGCTGCTTAACCAACGACCGCAAAGTCAGTACCGCCACCGGTCCATGCTTTGCTATCGAAGGAGTTGATCGGTGCAACGTTACCGGCTGCATTTGTTGCGAACCGTAAAAGACGCGGGTACGGGCCACGGCTCGCGTTACTCTGCACTGAGTCCAAGACATACAGATTCCCGATCGATCAAAGCCGAGATGACTGGGTACACACAGTGCTGTCTGATCGCCCGCGATCAATCTTGTCGGAGCCACATTGCCGTCTGCAGTCGGCGAGAAGACGATAATTTTTCCATTGCATCCCGCAAGGGGTGAAACGTTTCGCAGCACTGTCTGGGTGGACAAGTAAATCTCGCCCGAAGGACTCAGCGTCATCCCTGCTGGAAATATTGAGAAGTTCGGATTGATGCTGACGTTGTTGACCAGGGTCGTGTTGGGCCCCGGTGAGGGTTCGCTTCGGCGCCGTGTCTCCCGTCGCCATGGCATCGAAAATCTTGAAGCCCTCCGCATCCGCAACATACAAGCTGCCGGACGCGTCCTGCGCGATACCGAGTGGCTCATTGATCGTCGTTCGCTTAGCGCCCGTGTTGACGCCCGGCGGATCTTGCAGTTTAGCTGCTGCAGTTAGATTGGAAACATCAAACCGCTGAGCCCCCGTGTAGCCATCAACCAGCAACAACGAACCAGTCGCGCCAAAGGCCAGAGAGCGGACGTCAAGTACGTTCCCCAGCACGTTCATGCGATTCGGTTCAGCCTCTCCTGTGGATGCACTGCTGACGCAAGCAGGATCGGGAACGCTCGGCTGTCGAACGCCTGAGTAAAGAACATTCCCGTGGTGTCCGCGGCAAGTGCCTCAAAGCCGCCGCCGGTAGCGGTGATCGTTGAGACAGGTGTTACCGTGCCACTGCTGTCTGCATGAAATTTCAGCAGACTGGCGTTTCCCCTCGCTCCAAGAATAAGCATGTTTTGGATCACAAGACAGAAGGAACGGTATAGCCGACGGCGGCCCCAGTACTTGACGTGCCGGGTGGAGTATTCGTCGACCCGCCACAGCCGCAGATCAGAAAAAAGAGAAAGGCTTGGAGAAGAAGCCATCGTGCAGTGGGCATGGTTCACCTTGGCAAACGTGCGTGCTTGAGGGCCGACAGATCCTCCATCCACAGTCTTTATTTTGAAGAGGGAGTGTGCTTGTCTCAAACCTTTACACACAGGCAGATTCGCTCCGCAATCCACGTAGGTATAGAACGATTGCGACATTCGCAATCAACGTTGTGCGGCGCGACTGCGTGACGTGGCAGAAGTGTCAGAGGAAAGACAAACAACAGAACCGCCGCTGCTCATTTCTTGTGCGTGAGTGCGAGGGGATGTTCACTCTCCAGGTGCCATGCATCAGTGACAATACGCTTTGCAAGGCTCTGGTCGGCGTAGAACGGCTTCGGCGTCGTATCAATAAAGCGTCGAAACTCTCGAATGAGATGGGACTGATCAGCATAACGAGCCCACGTATCGGCCTTGTCCGTGCCCGCCAGCTCCATCTCAGAAGCAGCACGCAGAGCCCGCCACTTGCCGGCGAGCAGCCGTGGTGATCCTCCGTGAGTACGCGCGGTTACACGCTCAACTTGCCTTGTCGAAAGATTGAGCAAATCAGCGAGCTCGGCAGGAGTTCCGTCCGAGTTCAGCCGATTGTCAATCAGTGAAATCCGGTGCAAGTCCGGTGAGGTTTGAGCCCCGGATGCAAGTGAATGTGGCGCCTCAGAGAGCGGCTCGGGCCATCCTTCGCCGTCTGCGTCGCCAGAGAAGTGGTGCCATCGGTTGCAGATCTCCGGCCACACCGTTGCTGCATCCGTTGCGAGATCCACAAAGTCCGCAGCGGGCCGACGGACTAGCTCAGCCCAGCCCAACGGCCAGAAGCCGAACACGTACAAGCAGGAATCCTCTTCCGCCACGATCTCGAAGCAGCGCGACGTGAAGCCAACGAGTGCAGAGGGCGGGAGTCGCTTGGGTGTCCTGCTTTTGGACGGCAGCCACCAAAAAGGCTTTGTGGTGAACCAGACCTGCCCCAGAATGGCAGGGACGGTGCCAGGCTGTTTAGCCCGCAATTCAGCGCGGTGAAGCGCCGCGTAGTACCTTTGCAGCGCGGCGGGAACAGGGAAGCACGAGACACCATCCATACGAGGCCTCGGAGTAAACCGCCGCGAATGAACACCGCTACGTCGGATAGTTTGCTACGCCAAGCTGCGCATCACCAAACTTTATTTCGATCTGTTGACAAACCTCAAGCTCATCAATCCCAACTTCTTCATCGCGCTTCATGGCTCCACGAAGCAGGGCGCCTCGCAAAGTTTGAGATCTGCACCGCGAAGACATTTGGCTGGTCAGAATGACCCTTGCTGCCGGACCATAGAAGGGTCAAGATGTACCGAAGTAGTGGGTGAACAGCGAAGCGGCTTACACTCGCGCTATCCCGAACGTTTTGCGGAGGAGGGATAATGCAGCTTCCTGAAGTTCAGACGCGTGCGGATCAGGTTGTCGCTAGCCTTTCATGGCTGCTGCTGCTTGTTATCGTGACATTCATCGTTCATGCGTCGCTGTGGCCTCCGGCGGTGGTGCCGGCAACCGCTGCAGCCACTGAGTTTTCGTCGGCGCGGGCAATGCGAACGCTGGCAGGCTTTACGGAGCGGCCGCACCCGGTTGGCAGCCCTGAGCACGAGCGGGTGCGGCAGTACTTGTCCGGGCAAATGCAGGCTCTCGGTCTCGACCCGGCAGTGCAGACGCATACGGGTGTGGAGGGCACTAGCCACCGGATCAACGCGGCACGTGTCTCCAATCTTGTAGGGAGGCTGAAAGGCACGGACAGTACGCGTGCCGTTATGCTTGTAGCGCACTACGACTCAGTGGACCGCGCTCCGGGTGCAGGAGATGACGGCGGCGGCGTGGCCGCAATCCTTGAAACAGTGCGGGCGATCAAGGCGGGACCGCCGCTCCGGAACGATGTCATCGTGTTGCTGACGAATGGAGAGGAACTTGGCCTGTTGGGAGCACGCGCCGTTGCAGTGCATGACCCGTGGCTCCAGCAGGTAGGGGTGATGTTCAACCTCGAGGGGCGCGGTGACCGTGGTCCTGCTCAGATGTTTGAGACCAGCGAGGGGAACAGCAACCTCATTCGCGAATTTGTGAAAGCAGCACCTTACAAAACCGGTTCGTCGCTGCTCTACACGATTTATAAGCACCTGCCAAATGACACGGATTACACCATCTTCAAAGCAGCCGGGGTGGCCGGGCTGAACTTCGCCCGGGTCGAGCGATGGGAAAGCTATCACACCCGGTTGGACACGCCGGAAAACCTGGATCAAAGAGGGCTGCAGCAGGAAGGCAGCAATGCCTTGGAACTGACGCGGTCATTCGGCAACCTGGATCTGAACAGGATGCAAACCACAGGTGTGGGCGACGAAGTGTACTTCAACATTTTCCGGACTTGGATGGTCCACTATCCCGGCTGGCTGGTGGCGCCACTCGCGGGGCTGCTGACACTGGCTTTGGCGATAGTGCTCCTCAGCGCGGTCCGCCGCAGACAAATAAGCACCATGAACTTGCTTGGTGCCACGGGCGTTGCACTTCTGCTGGTACTTGCGACCACGCTTGCAGGCATTGCAGTTTTCCTGGCAGAACACCTGCTGTTTTCCCGGCGCATGCAGATGGGAGACACTCCCGCAAATACCTTGTTCTTTCTCGCGATTCTTCTCTGTGGGACTGCGGTGTGGCTGGCACTCTTCCGGTTCTTCCGCAAGCGACTCGGGACAAGATCGCTGTTTGCGGCAGGATGTCTTCTGGCATGGTTGCTCACCATGCTGATGACCTTCACGCTACCTCTGGCCAGCTATCTGATCTTCTGGCCGTTGGTGTTTGCAACGTTGGGCCTGGCACTTAAGTTCCGGATGGGCAAGGGCAATGGGTCGATGGAAGAAGCAACAATCGCTTGGTTCTGCGCAATGCCGACGCTGCTCCTGCTCTCGCCGACTATTTACTTCTTCTTCGTTGCGCTCTTCCTCGCTCCGCCGGTTGCCGTAATTTGCGGATTCACACTGGGTCTTGGACTGCTCCTGATCACACCCTTGGCAAACCTGCTGGTGCCGAGCCGGGCACCCGTCTGGATGCTGCTGCTGGCAGGTGCCACGTCGTTCGCGGTAGGAGGCGTGTTATCGAGGCCGTCGGCAAAGCATCCAGAGCCGGATACGCTGATCTATCGCCTCGACGCGAATACTGGCAAGGCTGAGTGGGCCACCTTCGACAAGGCAGTTGATCCGTGGACCGCAAAGCTGATGACAACCTCGCCAAAGCCCGGGAAACTCATCTGGCCGGGTCCGGTCGATTTGGATGGGCTGGTCACAGAAGCTCCTCCGATGGCGCTGGCCGCGCCGGAACTGACACTCGTTTCAAGCACCCGGCAAGGGGATGTGCGAATAGTGCAAATGCAATTGACTTCTGCCCGAAGAGCTTCGTGGCTGCACTTGCAACTGCCATCAGCGGCAGAGGTCCTCGGAGCGACAGTCGATAGCGAAGAAGCGCAGGGTTGGCCAAGGCAAGGACCTGCGGACCGCACCTCTGCGAAGCTGCCATGGGCTTTAAACCTTTATGGCTACAACGCATCAGGAGTCGCGCTGACGCTCCGACTGAAAGGCGATAGGTGCTCAGCTACGCTAACGGATCAGGAGTACGGACTCCCTGCAATGGTCGAAGCCCGGCCAGCAGATCGGATGCCCTGGTACGGAAGCGATTACACGGTCGTGACGCGGCGGGTCGCACTCTGTTAAGCACGCCGGCCACACACATTGAAGGACTGGGCAGCAGAAACGAAGAGAAAGCAAAACACTTTCCAACGGACAACAGTCTCGCCGCTTAGATTGATTCGGGCGGAGCAACGGCAGAACAGAAGCATGTCATGGACGAAATGGCGGCGCGCAGTGGCACGCTCTAACCCGCACCGTCAGCCGTGAGAACACGACGGAGAACCCGATCGTGGAAAAAACGGACCTCCCATGTCCCGCGGTCAAAGCGTAGGGTGATCTCTTCACCGACACAGGCCGCCAACACGGGAGACAGATGGCGGGGACCCTGAAGTGGATGCCGTTTTCTGCATTTGCGCATCGCACAGCGTGCATGAGTAGCAAGTCGAATCCCTCCAAAACACCTCGCCTCCGCGGCAACAAGCCGCCTGGCTCCCAGGGTTGAGCCGGTACTTCGCCGCTCTCTGATTGTGGCCTATGGCGGTACTCCTCAATTTGAGATGCCCCGGGAATCAGTCCTCAAGCTGCGCAAGCGTCAGAGTCGGCTTCCGGCGGAGCCGTTGCACGTAGCCATCAAGGTCGCACAGGAACACGTCGTGCACAGTACGGAAGAACCGCTCGATCCGGCCGTGATCGCGCGGCCGACCTAGTGTCACAAACCTTCAGATTGCCTGCAACCTGCTGCATAGGCGATTAGCTCAGTCGCACAGACCGCCATTCGACAACACGCTGCGGAGAAGAACCAGACATTCACAGGTAGATTGCAATTCTTTCGATGCACGGCCCTCCTGACTTTTGAGAAATGCCAAGTTAGACTTACGCGTACTCTACTTGATACTTCAACTCAAGACGCCCGTGTCGTTACTTTGTGGACCCAATGACCTTCCTACGGGTAGTACTGTGTGTCCTAAGACGGACAAGCGTCAATTGATTCCGAGGTATGGATGAATCCTACAGCACAGAAGAAGGCTGGTAAGCATGGCGATAGGAGGATCTCAGTAATCGGTTGTCCCCAGCGCGCCAGTACCGCTGCTAACGCCATGCCGATAGTCCTTTGGATCAAATGTCCAAGTAGCCTGCTCTGCAATGAGAACTCAAGATGGAGGCGCATCATTGGTTCTCAAGACACTTTCGCGAGTACTTGCCGACGGACCTCGAGCTGCTCGTCGGATGGCCGAAGTCGCCAACGTTCTCGCGATAGGACTGACGTACAAGCGCCAACATGGATTCGGGAGTAGTTTTGTCATTCATCTTCAGCACCTGTATAGGACCTAAATCTTTACGCATTTACTTACATACCGATTGCTGTAGTCCGAGGCTATTGTTTACAGCTACCGCGGTATCCTGCTCGGACCCAAGGTAACGCTCCGTCGTCTAGATAGACGAGTGCCCGAGTAGGAACTTGATCTGCTCTAGGTCACCTCCTGCCTTACGACAGAGCTTCGCGCAGGTACGCCGCAGATCATGCGCACCGAACCTCTTGATGCCGATCTCCTTTGCAGACTCCGTCACCACAGCCCAAATCGCCCAATCCTTCAGACTCTCCCCGACCTTGCCGCCCTTCCGGATCGAACGCAGCAGCGGGCCCTCTTCGATCTCGCTGCAGTCTGCCAAGCATTGATGCCGTTCTCGACCCAGACCGGGACGGCAACTGTCCTGATGCGTCCTCCCCTGCCGCGGAGATCGGCGATCACCCAGCGGTGCTCCCGCATCTGGATGTCCTCTACGGTAAGCGACGCCAGTTCCCTCCTCCGCAGGGCGAAGCCGACCAGCAGGGCAAGGATGCAGTAGTCACGCTTGCCTTTGGGAGTGGAGCGATCGGGGACCGCGAGCAGTTCCCTTGCTTGCTCTTTGGTCAGCCAGTTCCCCAGCCTGGTTCCCTTCTGCGGGATGTTGGGGATGCCGGAGAGGCCGGCCGCCTCGTCGACCGAGAGCATGCCGTTCTTCTGTGCTTCACTTACGAGCTTGCGTACGGCCGCCAGACGGACATTGACTGTTGAAGGTGCCAGCTCTTCCAGCGAGGTCCGGCAGGCAAGGACCAGCGCGCGGGTGAGTGGCCGTCCGGCCGCGAAGGCGAAGAGCAGGTCGAGGGCTTTGGCGTAGTTGCGGCGGGAGTGGGGCGAGGTGACGGAAGCGAGCACCATCTGCCGGAGCTGGGCCTGCCCCGCGGTTAGGGTGTAGGCCTCTGGCGTAGCGGAGGAGGCGCCGGCGGGCTCCTGGGGCGTCCACACCTGGATTCTTATCATTTCTGTCACGCGAACGGTTTACCTCCGACAAGGAGCATTGTCGTGGGTAGCGCAAGAACTGTTTGTCTGCCGAGTGGAATACCAAAAGGTAGAGTTTGGTGTCTATACGAAAACGCTTCTGCGAGTTCCTTGTGAATCGAGCTATTCATTTCGTGTGTTTCACGATCCTGTGTGGCTGCTTTTGCGGCTTGGAAAGCCTTTGCGCGCAATCTGACCCAGTTCTGGTGGTTGGGACTGAGACTGGTAAGAGTGTGTTCCGTATCGGTGAGCGCATTCCTTTGGAGCTCAGCTTCACATCTTCCTCTGTAAATCGATACGAAGTTAATCTGGCAAGCTACGACCGGAGCGGACGTCTGCACTCCGAGCAGTTTGATGTAAATCCAACAACGGGCTGGAAAGATCCACTGGCAGCGTACTTCGCTAATGGATACGCAGGCGGGGAGATTAGCAGTTCTGTGGCGCTTTCAAGCACGTCCCAGATAATCGACTTAAATCTCAACGAATGGGTGCGCTTCGACCAGCCTGGAGACTACGATGTGATCGTTCGTAGTTCCAGAGTGTCTGTTCCAGGCAAGCTGAGCCCTGTGGAGCTTCTTGGACGTTTTCGGAATTATAGCGGGCATTCGCTCAACGTGAGCTCCGGCCCATTGTTGCGGACACTCTATAGGCTCCAAATTGCCGGACTGCTGGAATTGTCGCGGCTGATGCCATGGCTACTGCGTGTGAGTTATGCTTTTGTCCCGATGCTGACTCTTCCTTTTTGCTTTCGACAACGTCGACGGCTCACAAGCCAGATACTGGCGCTACTCTGCTCGTGCACTGCGATGCTCGCACAAGGTGTCGTTTGTCCTAGCCGTACGAACAGCACGCCGGATCCGGCTGAAGTGGCATTCGCGCATGGCTACATAACCGGTGCGCAACAGCTGTTTCAACAAGAGCTCTTGCGCCAACCGCAGGATCCGCAACTGATTGCTGGCATGACAAGAACGTGGTTGAGCTTGGGTAAGCTGCAGCAAGCGGCAGATACGGTCCAGCCTGCGTTGCAAAGTTCGCCGCGATCGGCTCCGTTACTGGTGGCTCTGGCAGATGTACAACTAACGGAAGGACAACCATGGCTGGCACAGGAGTCGCTGGATCGAGCTGCAGAAATCGACCCGTGCTCTGTGCGGCTATGGCTACTGCGGAGTAAGATCGACCGGCTGGACTCGATGCATGCGACGGAACGTGCGGATGTTGCGAGAGCGCACACAATCGATCCCAGCGACCCTGAAACTCTTCGAATGTGGAACCGGATTGTAACGCCATCCAATGATCTGATGAGTGCAGCGGATTACCTGCGAACGGCTAAGAATGTTGATCCGGAGCTACTGAAGACAGTCAAAGAGAGCGCGAATACGACGTTGCAGCTGCTTTCAGAGAATACCCAAACCTGCAAAGGATATCCCGACGAAAGCGGAATTTCGCTGCCACTTCTACCATCGCTGCAGGACTCGCGGCACATCAATGGTTACCAGTTGAGTGTCGATTTCGGCGCAGTGAAGGTGGCACTCAGCTTAGATACAGTGGCGTCGGGGTTCTACATCAACCAAAGTCTGGCAGACCGGAGCGGCTTGGCTCACAGATTAGGTGATCCAGCGAATACCGTGTATGCAGAGAAGGTACAGGTTGGCCCGCTTACCTTCCGCGATTGCGTGATAGGCGTAAGTGAAATTCCCTTTCCGAACAAGGTTGCAGGGTTCATGGGGACGGACCTGTTTGCGCAGTATCTTATCGAGCTGAACTTCCCCCAGGCAAAGTTGCTGCTCAGTCCCTTGCCGAAGGTGGACGCACTGCTGCCGGGGGATCGGCCGCAAAGTCCTGAGTTATCCAGCTATTCGCCGATCTATCACCGCCTCCAGTACTTGCTGGTGCCGGTGACTCTGAACGGGAAGGAACGCCGGCTTTTTGCGCTTGATAGCGGCATTCGGCTTAGTGCGATCTCGTTGCCGGTGGCACACTCGGTAAACCCGACGCGGCACGGGTTTACAAGTTCGGTAAAGACGATGTCTGGTGCAACGATCCAGACATACAACGACAGTTTCGACCTGAAGTTCGCACATCAGCAACTGCGCAGCCATGAGGGGCTTCTTGAATTTGAATCCGACTCTATCGAGAAAGCTGCCGGGATGAACATCGGCGGATTGATCGGCCTGGACATCCTGCAGGAGGCCGTTTTGTCCCTGGATTATCGGGATGGGCTGATCCAGGTGAAGCTTCCTGCCTCTGGTGATACGCTGGCACCCGGCAGAAATGGGTTACTCGCAATGGCCGGCGGAAGCACGACTCCACCGGCCGCGTGCACGAGAAAACTGCCTCAAGAAGTGCAGTCGGACCTTACGATCGTGGCCAGTAACACCGGTATGTTGGATGTACGCCAACTTAAAGCGGGTCAGACGATTGCGCTAAGGGTAGAGCGAGCTTGGGAGACGGATGGCTGTCGCCTCGAACGAGCTGCATTGATCCACGGCCATGTGGCGAGCGTAGAACCGGGGCACGATCCCGAGCCGGCCCGCCTGGGCTTTGTCTTCGATCGGGCAGAATGCTTCGGCAAACGCGAACAGACCATGCCGCTGCGACTGATCAGTTTGGCTGGGGGACCCGATGCATCGTCCAACATCGACCAGACCTTGCCGACTGCAGTTCTTTCCGGAGGTTCGCGAAACATCAACGACGCCGTCGCCACAACTCACAATGGTGAGTTTAGTTTTGGCGAGAAATCTGTCCCGCTCAAGACAGGGAGCGTTCAGGGCTTGCCTGCGGTAAGCCTGGAGACGGCCGGGCCCGCGTGCAGCGCAGTGCTCACCGGATCTGGCAGCACGTTAAGATTGGGCGCTGGTACGCACTGGATTTTGGTGAGCGTGCGGTAGTCGCGTTCGTTCATTCCTGATGGCTAAAGATGCCGCTTAATGGTCCGGTAACTCCGCCTCATCGGGCAAGGTAGACCGGCTCCGTGCCATCGTTCGCCTGCTTCATTCTGGAAAGGCAAAGATTCATTCCATGTCCAGTCCGATGGCGTCATTGACGGCATGGGCAAGGGCCTGCTCCGTCCCGAGGTAGCGTTCGGTGGTCTGGATGGAGCTGTGTCCGAGCAGCAGCTGGATCTGCTCCAGATCGGGGAGGTTCGACTTCATACAATTCGTAACATCTGTTGGCAAGAATTAGCCGCATGCCCGGAATGCGCAAAACCAGATGCCCGAGAACCGGCCATAATAGGATGACAACTACATGGCGCGGTCTAATCTTCAAACTCTGCTCCAAATTGTCGAGAACAGATCGCATCGTGACAGGTCCAAACGGATTGAACATTTAGACGATGAGTGGTCCTTCGGGAATTCGAAGGTTGTCGCATCTTGTGCCAGCAGCACGATGCGCTTTGCATCAAGGCCATAGTAGCGAAACGAAGCCACATTGTTGCAGGCAATCTGATAAAGCAGCGGCGATACGTCCACGCCCACAATACGGCAAAAAGAAAATTCGGCGGCAACAAAGAGGCCTCTCCCTTTCCCGGCGCCTAGGTCCACAAAGGTGTAGCAGGATAGGTCACCTGCCGGAACAGCTCGTATTGCCGAGCGGATGTTTGCGGCACGTGCGGGCACATACCTATGGCTATCTGCCTGCCTCTCCAGCGGCACGCCAGCCTGCTGCAAGGTAACGTCCCCGAATGTTTGCACATGGCGAACCCGGTCGAACCACTGGCTCTCCGCGTGACGAGCTGCATTGTGAACTGTATCCAAAGCTTTCATCAAAGACTCCCTACGCGCTCCTGAACGTAGCAGGCCGCTTGGCACTCGGATTCTGATTGAAATGACAAGTATTCGTCTGTCAGTCTCACTGCATGTCCGGCGATGCCATTGTAAGCTTGGTGGAACATGGACCTGTTGAAGCAGCGACTTGATCATTGCAGCGTCCGCTGCATCGGAGGCGAACAAGCTATCGTGCGGGTTTTACCTGAATTACAGGTGGCGGCCTTCGAATGGAACAGTGAGCTTTAGTTCAAGAAATACCCTACTACTCGTCAGTTCCGGGCAGGTATCCTGTGCTCCTGCTGCTCGATTCTTCAGATCGTTTGCAACCTGCTTTGCGAGGCGCAATCTTCCTGTACGCACATTGCCATAGTGTTTTCGGGGCCCGTCTTCTGTCCGATGCTGATCGACTCTGTCGTTTCGGCGTCTTCGGACCAAATGAAGAACGCACGCAAATTGCCCTCGCAGCTGTCAGCTATCTGCTGCGAAATGGCGCGGCTCTCGTCCGTCTGACTTTTCCCTCTGAAAGGCAGCCCTCTCATGGCTCAGCGAAAGATGGCACGCCGATGCTCAATTCAGTGCAGAAACGGAAGGACGAGCTCTGGACACTTCAGTCGCACGAATTGTTTGTTGACTTGACCTTGTACCCAGACCTCGACCTCACCCTTGCTCAACTTGGACGCCGAACCAGACGCAACATGCGAGAGGTGATGCGCCGCTGTGTCGTTGAACTTGGGTGTACCTTCTCTGCGCAGGCTTCCTTAAGGTTGGATGAGTTCCTGGAGATGAACTCCCGGTCGGCGCGGCCATCATCATATCGCGTCGCGCGATGGCGCTATGCACAGTTCAGTGATCCTTCCACATTTACATCCGGTATACAGGCAGCGGATGGACGGTGGCTGTGCATGGCAGGCAGTCGAATTTCTGCAGATACGGTGATTGTGGGATGGCAAAATGAACGACCTCTCGTTTGCGCGTTACTCCCCTTCACTGCTGATGCGCGGATTTCTTATGCGCCACTTCGGGGCGGCAGGCCTGCAGTCGTTCTGCTTCGAGGGCGGCACGTCGCACCAAATGGCAGGCTGCTTCAACAAGCGTACGGTGTGCTACCTGTGGGCGCGCCAAAACCGTGTCTGGCTCACACTGCTGGAACAAGGTATGAAGCAATTTTTCCCAACAAGGGGCATCACCAAAACATTGTTTGGTTACGGGTGAGTATGCACGCGCCGAGCTATTTTGACCAGCAGGCACCATGCTCTGCACCTATGGAACGATCGTTTCTGGTTGCGTGCAGAGCACGTTTGACACTATGTTAGTGCGATGCTGCTCACCGCCATGACCAAGATGTCCTCCCCGCTTGGCCATGAGCGGAGTGGGCCAGTGTATGGTCCGTATTCACTTTGTGGGTGGAGAATACGTTCGGCGCTTTCCTTACCCGAGCTTTCCTTGTGGCCTGCGGAATCCTGTACCGCTTCACAAGACATACAGATATTAAGAGGACCCGATCTCACTTCGACATTTGATGCGTTTACCTATGAGCTAGAACCGGCCGGAACGTTTCTTCTCCAGCTGCCTGGATTAGCGACCTACCGCGTCTCGAGCGATGCCACGACCGTGATGATCTCCTGCCATCCTGAGGCCGACCTTCAGCTTTTACGTGCTCATCTCTATGGCTCCATTCTGGCAGTTTTGTGTTTTGGGCACGGACTTCTTCCGTTACATGGAGCATGTGTCTCTCTGGGTAAGAACGCTGTCATCTTCACTGGCGCTAGTGGAAGAGGAAAGTCAACCATGGCAGCCGCTTTCGCGCGGTCTGGCTACCGTGTATTGTGTGACGACGTTTGTGGGGTTGAACTCCTCTGTGGACAAGCGCAAGTCTGGCCAGCCTTCCCGCGATTAAAGTTGCTGCCTGACGCCATTGAAGCTTTCTGTTTAGACACAGACACCCTCTACACACAGGCAGCGAAGGGAATCAAAGGTCATTTCTTATTAGACCAGCCAGAGATGGACCATCCCTGCGCTGCTTTGCCAATCGCAGCGCTGTACCTGATAGAAGACAACGATGGGGATGAAATTGACTTTCTGCGGTTACGGGGAGCAGCCGGCTTTCTGGCGGTTCGCGAGCAAATTCACCGATCAAACATGGGTGCTACTTTAGGGATGCGTGCTGAAATCTTCCGTGATCTTTCTGATCTTTTGACAGCTGTTCCGGTCTTTCGGCTGAGCCGCCCGCGCAATCTTACACGCATTGCCGACGTGGTTCAAGCAGTAGCTCGGCGGCACCCCCAAGCAATCGGAGACCACTCCGTATGACAACGCTTGCGCTTGGGCGTGTCGCTCGTATTGCTTTGGCCCTCGAGGCTTTTGCGTGGCTCACAACCGCCTGGCTGGCGTTGGATATGCTTCCAGGAAAAACCTATCGCAAATTGTTGATGCGGACGGTCACTGCTAACAGAGGTGATCAAAGTGTTGAATTTATAGGTCAAAATCGACAACTGGCACGAATCGCCTGGGCTGTGCAGCGGGTCAGCGATCGCGTTCCGTTTCGATCGGTATGCTTTCATCGAGGGATTGCAGCGCAGCAAATGTTGAAGCGCCGCGGCATCGCCTCGATGTTGCACTACGGCGTTGCTAAGACCAGAGAAGGGCGCGTGCTCCAAGCCCATGTGTGGGTCAGCAGTGACGGACGCGATGTAATCGGGGGCGAAGCAAAAAACGGCTTCCAAGAGATCGCTTTCTTTCCTCAAGAATCGATGCCGCCTCTTTCGTCAAACAAGCATTGATTTTTATGACGCACACCACTCGATTGTTCAACAACGCGACTCCAGAGTTTAAGTTGGTTGCCGCTTGCTGTTGCTGCTCGGCAGATACATCACGTGGAAGTAGGGTGCAACAAGCGCTCGCAGCTCCTGTGAATTGGCAAAGAGTGCTCTTCCTTGCTCACCGACATCGCGTACCCGGGTTGGTGGCGGATGCTCTTAAACAACAGGTTACAGTTCCATCCGACGTGCGACAGAGCTTCGCCAAAACACAGCAGGAGGTTGCTCAAAAGAATTTGCAGGCACTGCGCACACAGGTTCAATTGGCAAACCTTTTGCAGCGAAGGGATATTCCATTTGCGGTGCTAAAGGGACTACCGCTTATGATGCAGGCCTACGGCAACCTGACTCTGCGGCAAAGCCGCGACATCGACTTACTGGTGCAGCCGGAAGATGTGCCAGTGGTCGACAAGTTGCTGCAAACTATAGGGTACTTACGGTCCGGAGTCGGCGCACAACTCTCCCCACTGCAGCAGCAACTATGGATGAGCGCTCGCAAACATTTCGAGTACGCGAATCCTTCTAGTGCGACCAGCCTCGAGCTGCATTGGCGCACGACGGACAATCGATTTCTGTTCCAGCCGTCCAATCCCTTTCGTGGATTACAGATGGTCCAGGTTGCACCGAATATAACTCTGCCGGTGCTTTCGAAGAAGAATCTTCTCCTGGATTTGTGCCTTCACGGGGCCGGCCATGCTTGGTTTCGTCTCAAGTGGCTTGCCGATATTTTTGTTCTGCTTACACAAGCAGGTGATACCGGCCAGCACCAATTACTCGCGACAGCCAAACAGCACGGCCTGGAACGACCAGTGCTGCAAGCCATGCATCTTTGCCGTGACTTGTTTGGGCTACGATTAGTTAAGACGGCGGAGCGCCTTTCTATTCCAGCGATCATGCTCATCGATATCGCTGCAGAAGCGCTGCTCGAGGAAGACGTGTCGGCCCCAACAACTAGCTCGGACTTTGTACCTAAGCGGCTTGCGCTTTCCCATCTGCTTCTCCGCAGAGGGTGGCGCTATCGTGCGGAAGAACTGCGGCTGAATTTGAGCTCGCCAGTAGACTGGCAACAGCTTCCTGTATCCGCGCGGCAGCACTGGATGTATCCACTGCTGCGAGTACCACTCTGGCTTAAACGCCGTTGGCTTGATCCTCGCCGAAGTCTGTAGAGATAATGTCTGTCCTCAAGTGATTTAACGATTTAGAGCGGCTGATACCAATTCGGAACAGGAGCATTTCTCTTATTTCTCATGGGCAGAGATTAAGGTTGCGTTCCGCAAGAACTGCAACTACTCTTTCGCTGTAGCTATAGAACGAGGTGAAACCATGCAAGAGAAACAAGGACTTCTTCCACAAGAGACCGCGGAGCATAATGCGAAGACAAAAGCCTGGGCTACTCCCATCTTGACGAAGTTGAAGGTGGAGGACGCAGAATCCGGAATCAATGTTTCAGAGAACGGTGCGACAGGTTCCTAAGTTCCTTTGCAAGGATATTGGCACCTCGTTGGTCAAATTCTCAATGAGCCGCTCCCGGTGGGGAGCGGCTTCAACTCTTTTGCGGCATTTTCACCGACGTGTGAAACTCAGTTTAAATGTCGATTTGTCGCGACTTCACATGTTGTTTCAAACGCAACAGCTGTCATCGCTGTTGGTCGAGTCGACGAGCTTGATCACCTGCGAAGGCAGCTCAACCTTGATAAGAGCACTAGTCTGTCCACCGTTGTAAGCGAAGCCTATTGCAAATGGGGCGCGCGAGACTTCGCCGATTATCTGTTCGGTGACTTCGCCCTCGTTCTGTGGGACCGTACAGCGAAACGCCTTATCCTCTCTCGCTCTCCTTCCGGCTTCTACCCCCTCTGCTATACGCATGAAGCATCTCGGGTATCGTTCGCCACGTGTCCCAAACAATTGCTTCGAGAAGCATCCATTCCTTTCGCGTTAGACGAGCAGGCCATTGCTGAGTGGCTTGTGCTGCGGCCCCGCTTAAGTGATCGCACGTTGTTTTCTCGTGTTCATTGGGTTCAACCTGGTTCTTCGGTTGTGTTTGAGCGCGGTCGGCTTGAGCAGGTCCGAAACTGGCGACCGGAAAGATTGCCCGAGTTGCAACTACAAGACCATCACGAGTACGCCGATGCTCTTAGGGAGTCTCTCCAGACGGCTGTTCGCGACCGCTTGCAGAGCACAAACGGCCCCATTGCGAGCCAGCTTAGCGGCGGCCTAGACAGTTCGTCAGTCACCGCGTTTGCAGCAGAACATCTGGCATTAACTGGAGCAAAACTCTTTGCTTACACTGCGGTACCCGGAACGATTGCTCAATCCCCTGTAGAGGGACGTTTCTTCGATGAGAGTAGCCATGCCGCCGCAGTAGCGAGCGAACACAGCAATATTGTTCACACCTGTGTGAATACGAGTGGAACATCCTTGTTCGAGGTATTGGATCGATACACCGATATAGAAGCAGGTCCACCCTTCAATCCACATCACTTGCAATGGATTGATCGTACCTATGCCGCATCGTCCGCGGCCGGCGCGACCACTCTCCTGACCGGCAGCATGGGCAATATGACGGTTAGTGCCTCTGGCAGCTTGGCAGCCATCGATGCACTGCAAAATGGCAGGCTCATGCAAGCCGCACGGCTCTTTGCTGCTGATTGCCAAAGTGGAACGCGTGGCCTGCGGAACATACCTGGAACCCTGGCTGCAGCATGGATGCCGAGTCTACTCGACGTGGCGGATCGCCTAAGACGGACTCATTCAAATCTTGAAGAGTTCACTGGTCTCCGTCCAGAGTTTGCCCGAACCAATGGTTTAGATTTCCAGAACTGGAACCGTAGGCTGCCGTTCCAAAGTGTCCGAGAGCAAACCCTAGATGGTGTCAATCGCTTCGACTTTGGCATGTTCCACGAAGCGCCTCGCCGGCTTTATGGGCTTAACGCGACGGACCCGACCTTTGACAGACGAGTTGTGGAGCTTGCCCTTCGCATTCCCCTAGAACAGTTCTGTGCAGGCGGTGTGCCTCGCGCCCTCATTCGTACCGCGATGGATGGCAGACTGCCCAATATTGTTCGGCTGGAACGGCGACGCGGTCTGCAATCCGCCGATTTTCTCAGTATGCTTGATCGCGAACGCACCGAAGTCAGCAAAGAGTTGAACCGCATGCGTGCGGTCGATCTATTAAGCCGTGCAATTGACGTCCCATTACTGCAGGAGCGGCTAGACTGGACGTCGCAGCAGGTAATCGATTACGGTTGGCATCAGTATTCCAATCGGCTGATGCGTGCGCTCTCCATGGGAAGGTTCGTACGACGCGCCATGGATGGCAGTTTGTTTTCGACAGCGCAGACCCATCACCATATAGATGAAAGCGTCACTCTTGAGCTGTGAATGTGCCTACGCGACAGCCTCGATCAGCCCTTCCGTCAGCAGCTTCGATAAGAGCTCCTCAACATCTGCATCCATGATTGCGGCCACACCTGTATAGCGGTCTCGACACAAGCTCTGCAATTGAGAGACGGTAGAGGGTCGTTGCAACTCGGTCCAAATCTCGCTTCCGATCGCATCGAGACCGTAGCAAAAACCACTTTCCATACTCATGAGGATTACTTCCCCGTCGACCTTTGTCTCAAGAACAGTGGGGGTACGATGGAGTAAGGATTGCTCGTCAGGGACTTTAGTCATACTTCAGGGTAACGGAGAGGCGCAACTCCTTTACAGACATGCACGAAAAGTTTGTCAGATTCTGGGTCGCGATCGGTTCCGTTTTGTGTGCTCCTTTCGAGTAAGTCCAGATTGCGCAGAATGCTGCATCGGCTGAGTGGCTAGGGCATCTGTGCTGAGCGATTCGGGATTTTCACCCCATGTCCAGTCCGGTGGCGTCATTGACGGCATGGGCGAGGGCCTGTTCGGTGCCGAGGTAGCGTTCGGT
>CAXUHM010000023.1:0-57694 GCA_964250935.1 uncultured Terriglobus sp. | reverse complement strand
GCGCCTACAACACCGGCGTGGGCTGGCGCAACATCATCGAGAAGATGCACATGACGTCGTCGCTCACCAAGTGGTACGAGGAGCACGGCCGTCACGAAATCTTCGCCGGCGGCAAGAAGGTCGCCATCGAGAAGCAGGAGAAGTATGACCTGGTGCTGAACGAAGCCCACGTCAACTCCGCCGCCAACGACACCTTCGAGAAGTCCGGCATCGCCAAGAACGCCCGTGAAGAGAAGATTCGCGCACGCGACGAGAAGCTCAAGCAGGAAGCCGAGAACGCGCGCATGGCCAAGCTCTACCGCAAGGAAATCCTGAAGGAGCCCGAGATGCCCGGCGGTTTTGTTGCCATCGGCGAAATCGGTGGATTGGGCATGGGCGGCATCAAGCCCGCAGCCCAGGTTAACAGCAACGTCGAAGTCGTCTCCGCCCCACTGCCCGCCGCCACCGACAACGAACTCGTCGCCGGCGACTAAAGGCCAGCAACGATCCAGCACAGGCCACCCGCAGGGGTGGCCTTTTGTTTTTGCCGGCTGCACCGAACGAGCTCGCCTGCTGCAGCAAGCGTCGGCGGGGAAGACCCAAATGGCCGCTACTAACTGGGGAAACCCTTCCCAGGCGTTCACTCCTGCTGCCTCCTGCCGTCCAACCCTGTAGTCACTCACTCGGAGGACGGATTCATGCGCACCAGCTTCTTCCGCACCGCCACGTTGCTCACCGCTACAACCCTGCTCGTTGTCTCCCTTTCTGTCCATCCCACGGCAGGCTTGGGCCAGGCGAGCCAGGCACCGCCCACCCCGTCCCGTGGTGGCAAGCATGGGCAGCCGTCCCCGGCCATGGAGCTTGATCGTCTCGCGGGAGCGATGCAGGCCGCTGCCGCCCCGCTAACGGACGATCAGAAAACCACCATCCTCGGCATCCTGCAGGATCGCGCGACCGCGATGAAGGCTCTCCGCAGGAGCACCGCGTCGCCGGAAGATCAGGCCACCCAGCGCCGGCAGCTGATGGAGAGCAGCAACGCCAGTATTCGTGCCCTGCTTTCTGAAGCGCAGACCCGCGTCTTTGATGCCATGCTCTCCAGTCCACCGCCTTCCGGAGAGTCGCCTTCAGGCAGTACTTCGTCCGTCCGTGCCGACTCGCTGATCGACGCAAATACCGGCGGCGACCCGGGCACCGCGGCGTACTAACCGTCACGCTCGCCCCAGCCTGCGGATGCGCCATCCCTTTCCAGGGCACAGGCATCCCATTTGTCGCAGTTTGATCGCGCTTCTGTGCGTCATCGCAAAGGATGGACTTATGCCCTATTTCGAAACCAAAGACAAGACCAGCATCTACTTCTACGATTGGGGTCCGAAGGCCGGTCAGCCTGTCGTCCTTATCCACGGCTGGCCTCTTACGTCGGCTTCGTGGGAGTATCAGGCCCGCGTGCTCGCCGACAATGGCTACCGCGTAATCGCGTACGATCGCCGCGGCTTTGGCCGGTCCGACTGGCCCGCAGGCGGCTTTGAGTACAACACCCTCGCCAGTGACCTGAACGACCTGCTCACCGGCCTGGACCTCACCGGCGTGACGCTGGTCGGCTTCAGCATGGGCGGCGGAGAGGTTGCGCGCTACCTTGGCACCTATGGGCAGACCCGCGTCACGAAAGCCGTCTTTGTCTCGGCCGTTACCCCCTACATGCTCAAGACCGAGGACAATCCCGACGGTATCGACAAGAAGGTTTTCGACGAGATTCTGGAGGGCATCGAGAAAGACCGACCTGACTACCTGCACAACTTTGCGAGCAAGTTTTACGGCCGGTCTGCCATCCATCACACTGTGTCCGAAGCCCAGATCATGTTCTTTGACGCAATGGCCGGCACCGCAAGTCCAAAGGCCACGATCGAGTGCGCCAAGGCCTTTGCAATGACAGACTTCCGTGGCGATGTCGCGAAAATCATGATTCCGACCCTCGTCATCTACGGGACAAAGGACGTCACGGTGCCGCCGGAGGCGTCTGCTGAACGTATGAAAGGTTTGCTTGCCAACTCGGAAACAATCGTTTATGACGGTGAGCCACATGGACTTAACGTCACCGCCCCCGACAAATTAAACAACGATTTGTTGACGTTTCTTCGGGCAAGCCCCAAGCTGGCCGCGCTCTAACTCCCTCACCTTCAACGACATAAAGCGATAGCCGCGCCTGGAAAGGCGCGGCTAGTGATTGCCAATTGCCTTCAAGTCATTGACCTGATGGGCTTTCCCTGCGAAGAGCCGGTCGATTACCCTCGTCCCCACCGCCACTGCATCAGTCCCACCGGCCAGAACGTGTGTGCTGCCCCTGCCAGCATGACAAGTCCCAGGACCCATCCCACATGCCACGCCCGCGACACCGACCAGCTCACAATCACCCAAAAGCTCATGTTTGCCGAGGCCGCGAGGTACACCCAGTCACTGAACTTGTGCTGATCGCGCACAAAATCCATGCTTCGCAGGGTTGGCATCGGCGTTGAAGCATCCATCGTCAGCCGTAGGACCGCGACCGGCAACAGGTTGAGCAGCAGTACCAGGCCCAGCCACGCCGGCAACACCAGTGGTCCCACAAATCGCAGCGCGACCCACCACGTTACCGCCACTGTGACCGCCACGTTCAGCGCTGCGCCGGCCCGCACAACAGCGGGAAAGTGCGTCATGTCGCCCAGGCGATCCATTTCGTCCAGCCGCTTTTCCGCTGCGTCCGGCAGCGCCGCTTCTCGCCCCACTCCAGCCCAGTCCATCATCGCCGCCTCGGCCCTCTGCGTGCAGTGTACGCGCCGGCCGGCGGACGGACCGCATCCAAAGGTCATGCCCACCCCGCGCCCCAAAGAATCCGTGTGGGATTACCCCAGACCACCGCGCCTCGAGTCGACCCCCCGCCGCATCCGTCTTGTCCACAACGGCTTCGTTGTCACCGACAGCACACGCGCCCTGCGCATTCTTGAAACCAGCCATCCGCCCGTGTACTACATGCCGCAGGCTGACATTGCCATGGCCCTGCTGCGCCCTTCCAGCCGCCGCGGCAGTTTCTGCGAGTGGAAGGGAACGGCGCAGTACTGGGATCTCACGCTTGAGGGGCACACCCTCGCCGGTGTCGCCTGGAGCTACGCCAGCCCAACGGCTCGCTATGCCGACCTTGCCCATCATCTCGCGTTTTACCCCGGTCGCTTCCAGTCGCCCGGCGATGAGTGCTCCGTCGACGGCGAGGCTGTGCTCGCCCAGCCCGGCGACTTTTACGGCGGTTGGATTACGTCTGACCTGACCGGTCCCTTCAAAGGTGCGCCGGGCACCCTTGGCTGGTAGCTCTGCCCATGCGGCCAGGTCTCGCACTGCAGGAAAGCGTCCCGCCTGCCCGCCTGCGGTAAAGTTTCGACAACCCTCAAACCAATAACGTATTCTGCTCCCGCTCAGGAGAATACGCATGCCGTCTCGCCGGGAATTTCTCGCCACCGCCACTGCCGCCACCGCAGGCCTTGCGCTTGCCAGTACAGCCAAGAGCTACGCCCAGATCGCCGGCGCGAACAGCCGCGTGCAATTCGCCGTTATCGGCCTGAATAGCCGCGCCTACGCGCACCTCTCGTCGCTGCAGGCCAACAAAAAGGATGCGCGTATCGTCGCCGTCGCGGACGTCGACACCACCATCCTGAGCAAATTCGCCGACGCTACCACCAAGGCCATGGGCGACAAGCCCCGCACCGAGCAGGACTTCCGCAAGCTGCTCGCCGCGTCCGACGTGGACGTGATCACCATTGCGACGCCCGACCACTGGCACGCGCCGATGGCCATGCTCGGCCTGGAGGCCGGCAAGCACGTCTATGTCGAAAAGCCCTGCAGCTACAACCCGCAGGAAGGCGAGTGGCTCGTCGAAACCCAGAAGAAAACGGGCAAGCTCTGCCAGATGGGCTCGCAGCAGCGCAGCAGCCCCCACACCCAGCAGATCGTCGAAAAGATCCACAACGGCCTTGTCGGCAAGGCCTACTGGGGCGAAACGTGGTATGCCAACACCCGCAAGTCCATCGGCACGGGCGTGCCCATTGCCGTGCCCGCCACGCTCGACTGGGATCTGTGGCAGGGCCCCGCGCCGCGCCAGGCGTATCGGAACAACGTCCACCCCTACAACTGGCACTGGTTCAAGGACTGGGGCACCGGTGAATCGCTCAACAACGGTACCCACGAGGTCGATGTCGCCCGCTGGGCCCTCGGCGTCGAGTTTCCCAACAAGGTCACAGCCACCGGCGGCCGCTACGCCTACCATGACGACTGGCAGTTCTACGACACGCTCGATACCAGCTTTGAGTATCCCGACCAGCTCATCACCTGGAAGGGGAGTTGCTGCAGCGGCAAAAAGACCTACGGCCGCGACCGAGGGATTGCCATCCATGGCGTGGAGGGAACCGTCGTGATCGACCGCGCCGGCTACGATGTCTACGACCAGAAAGACAGGATCATCGACCAGTTCCGTGTTCCGTCGCACGCCGCCACGGCTTCTGCCGACACCGTCGGTGCCGACAGCATGACCGACGCCCACTTCGCCAACCTGATTGCCGCCATCCGCACCGGTCAGAAGCTCAACCAGCCCGTTGCCCAGGGCAATGTCAGCACGACCCTGGTGCAGCTGAGCAATATTGCCTACTTCACCCAGCGCGTTCTCACGCTCGATGCCGCCACCGGCCACATTACCGGGGACCGGCAGGCCGAATCCATGACTCGCCGCACCTACGAAAAGGGCTGGGCACCCCGGGTCTAAACTCCCTGCACGCGTGCAAACCCACGGCGCTTACCGACCGCGACCTGTCATCGCTGCAGACGGGTGTTGCCTGTTGCAGTATCGTAACCAGCAAAGAGGCAGAATGACAGGCGAACAGCTGTACGACATGTACCGGGAAGAGCGCATTCAGCAGGGCTGGCAGGAATTCTTCTGGAAGAGCATGAGCAAAACGCAGCAACTGGTCTGGGAAAAGCTCGCGTCCCGCATCCAGAACGCACAGCCGCCGGCAAAGGCCAGCAAAATAGCCGCATCCATCATGCCGTTTGGAAAGAAAACGCCGGGAGGGATCTAGACTGGCGATTTAGACCCCGCGATCTAGACCCGCGACCCAGATACGGTGATCCAGACCGGGCGACCCAGACCCGGCGATCACTCCGGGAACCTGCTCCGTCCGCCGGACCCGGGCCTACTCCGCCGCCGCAATTGCACCCACCATCCGGTCCATGACTGCCTCATCGCTGCGATCCAGCGGCGTGTGTCCTGTCACCATCACGCTGAAGACCACCGTCCTTCCGCTGGTGCATACCAGGTATCCGCTCAGCGCCCGAGCCTCCCCCAGGGTTCCGGTCTTTGCAAATACCCTGCCCTTCAACTCCCCTGTAAACCTTCGCTGCAGCGATCCATCCACCCCACCCACCGGCAGGCTGGCCTTCCATTGCGCCCCCCATGGCTGCCCCACGGCATAGCGCAGCAGCGTCGTCGCCGCCCGCGGCGTGACCAGGTCGTGGCCGCTCAAACCGCTGCCATCCACAAAGACAAAGTCGCCGCCATCGACCCCTGCCCGCTGCGTCAGGAACGCCCGCACCACCCGCGCGCCCTGCGCCGTGGTGCCAGTCCCTGTTTCCGCTAACCCGATCAGCCGCAGAAACAGCTCGGCATGCTGATTCTGCGAAGTCTTGTTCGTCACCACCACGTCCTCATACAGCGGCGGACCCTGATGCAGAAACTGCCTGCATGCCTTTTCCGCACGCGCCTGGGCCTTGTCCTGTCCGGTTTGTACGGCACACTCCGACACTTCTTCAGAGAAGGGATGCGCTGGTGAGAGTAGCTCCTGCAGCGGCACTGCCGCCGCACTGGCAAAATCCGGTTGCAGCAGCGGCTCCACGGTCTCCACCGCGCGGCCCGTTACCACGACGCCATCGGCTTCCAGCGCGGCTTTGAGCGCCATCGCCGCATACTCCGCCGGCCGCTCGATGCTCAGCCCCTGCACGTACGGCTTTGCGTCTGCCGCCATCGTTCCGCGCACCGTGACCACCTTCGATCCCATGGGTCGCGACACCTCGATTGCCGTCGCCGACCCCGCAGCCCCCGTCACCACGTTCGCATCCAGCGTGTAGTACGGCAGCGCCGGATCGATGGAAGCCATCGCATGCACGACACCGTTGCCGGTGCCCTGCTCCCTGTGCCCTGCGTTTACCGTCAGCGTCACGGCATTGTCCGCCACCATCAACCCGCTCACCGGCGCGCCGTAGTACCAGGGCAGATCGTCCACCGCCCAGTCCTGCGGGTACGGATCCCACGGGAACAGCGTGTCGTCGCCTACCACATCGCCTTCCACCCGCGTGATGCCCGCAGCCTTCACGGTATCCGCCAGCTCCCGCACAAACCGCAGCTCATCGCGCGGAGCTTCCACCTGTCCCACGGGCGTGACATGGTAGGGCACAGGCCGCCCTGAGAAGTTTGCATCACCCACGCCGCGCAGCCGCAGGTCGCCCCGGTAGACGCCGCCCGGCTCAACATACCCGCTTGCAATGACCCTGGTGGCGAGCCGTGCGTCCATCGGCAGCAGGGCCATCGCCGCCGCCGTCGTAAACAGCTTTGCGTTCGACGCCGGCTGAAAAAACTGTCCAGCGTTCATTGCCGCCGCGACCGTCCCGTCCATCCGCACCACGGAAACACCCCAGTGCGCCCGCGCCACCGCCGGCTCCGCTGCCATGGCCTCCAGCGTGCGCTGCAGCGCCGCATCTGCCGGAGTCGGCGCACGTCTCGCCACCGCCGCTCCAGCATCCCGGGGTGCCTGCCCCTGCAGCGCACCGCACGCCGTGGCCAGTGCCGCCACGCACATCCATCGCCCAAGCATCATGCGCGCAGTCTAGCAGTCAACGTTCCGCGCGCTGTGGCGGCGGGGTCGCGGGGAGCGATGGCGGGTTTAGGCATTGCAGCCGCAGGACCGCCGAACCACCAGCTCGGTCGACAGCATCGTCTCGATGGCGCCCGCGAGTGGCCTGCCGTCTTTCATCTGCCGGAAGAGCAGGTTGGCCGCTGCCTCGCCGATACGGCCGACAGGCTGCTTGACGACCGTCAATGGAGGTTCCATGGAATCGGCAAGGTCGAAGTCATCAAAGCTGACCATGGCAAAGTCCCGGGGCATGTGCAGGCCGAGGTGCTTCGCGGCAGAGAGAATCAACTTGGCCGAAGCTTCATTGCCGGCCAGAAACGCGTACCTGCCGGGGGTGTTCTTGCAGGCAAGCAGCATGTGCTCCGCATCCTGGCGGTCCCGAACAATGTGCTGCTCCGCGTGCAGGCCAGCGTTGCCCATGGCCCGCTCATAACCGTCCTGTCTTTCCCGCATCGTAAACAGCTTTGGATCCGCCTGTGTGCTCACGATGCGCCGGTAGCCGTGGTGGATGAGGTGTTCGGTCGCAAGCTGCGCACCGCCGCTGTTGTCGATCAGCACGGACGGCAGGCCTGCCCTGGTCAGGGGCGCGTCAATGCCCACAATCGGCAGGGGCAGCGCGCGCAGGCTTCGCACCATGGCCGGCGACAGGTACTCACTGCTTGCCAGCACCAGTCCGTCCACGTTGTGGTGGATGAGCTGCTTGAGCGCATTTGCCGTGCGGTCGCCCCGGTCGTGCGTGGTCACCACGACGAGCAGGGACGAGTGGCGCATGGCAACGGTTCCGACCGCGTCGACGCAGCTTGCGAAAAAGAGGTCGGACAAGTGCGGGACGACCATGCCGATCATGCCGGAGCGGCCACCTTTCAACACCTGCGCACTGCGGTTTGGCCGGTAACTCAGCACCTCCGCGGCCTGCAGAATGCGGCGGCGTGCGTGTTCACTGACCTTGCCCACACCGCTGAGGGCGCGCGACGCCGTGGCATTGCCGACGCCGGCCTTGCGTGCGACATCCTCGAGCTTGACGACTTTAAACGGTTCCGTCATACGCTCCTGGAGACATCCAGCTTATGCGGACAGGGTGCGCACGGTGCCTGTTCCTGATGCCCGCAGCAACCGGCGCAGAACAGCAGTTCCAGTGCGTTTGACGTTAGCCGGGTAACTCCTGATGCAGCATTTCTGCCTGACCCGAGGGTGAAGAGAAGCGGATGTGCCTTCGCGCCAACTCCCCGCGGCCTGTTCGCCATGGCAAAGTCTGAAGCCGGACGTTGAGCCAGCCTGAGTCACTCAAACGATGGCGGCTCGTCTCCCTTGCTGACGCCCCATGCGGTGTTGGGCGTGGCGCCGAGCGTAAAGGCGAGCGTTCCTCCATGCAGGGCAAAGCTCTCGGGCAGCCATGTCCGTGTCGACTTCTTCCCATTAACCGTCAGTGCCTGCACATACGTCATGGCTGGGGCGGCCTGCGGCGCGTCGATGACGATGTCACCGGCCTGCCGGTGAACCGCAATGTGAGAAAAGTACGGACTCCCGAGAACCAGTTCTGCCCTGCCGGGGATTTCAGGGTAGATGCCAAGGCAGGCGAAAACGGCCCACGACGACATCTCTCCCAGGTCGTCATTCCCAGGCAGGCCTTTGGGCGTGGGCAGCCAGATCGTGTTCAGCACCTCGCGGACAAGCTGCTGGGTCTTCCATGGCTGCGCGGCGAAGTCATAGAGCCACGGCGCCTCAATCGAGGGCTCGTTGTCCAGTTCCGCGTGCAGCGGGCCCGAGCGAGTGACGGCTGGCTTGCCCTGGTTGTAGAAAAAACGGTCCAGACGCGCGCTTGCGGCGGCGCGGCCACCCATCTGGCGAAACAGTCCGGCCACGTTGAAAGGGACCATCCACACGTACTGGGCGGCGGAACCCTCCACAAATCCAGCACCCGTACCGGGGGTAAACGGCCTGGTGGCCTGGTCGTTGTCGCTGTCAGCGTCCTGCTCCACCGGCGGCCAGGTGCCGTCGGCATTCCTGTCCATAAAGTAACCGCCATCGGGCGCCGCGTTGGGATTCCAGAGATTGCGCCAGTACTGCGCGCGCACCAGAAAGCGGCGTTCAATGCCGCCATCGCCCAGGTGCTGCGCCAGCGCCGCAATGCCGAAGTCGGCGGTCACATCCTCCAGCGTGTCGGCAGCCGCACCCCAGGCAGGCGCGCCCAGGGGGATGTAGTGGAGCTTCAGGTACTGGTCCAGACCAGGCCGTTGACCGATGCACTCGACGGGGCAGCCGTCGTGGCTCAGGTCTTCTTTCGTCGGCACTTCGGCGGCATGGACAAGGGAGTGCAGTGCGGCGCCTGCATCGAAGGTTCGCCCGCCAAAGGCCCAGATGTCTGCGATGGATGCAGCCGCCGGATCACCGTTCATCACGTGGGTCGCGCCGCCCAGGTGCGTCCAGCGATCCCATCGGCCGCCATCCTGCACCGACTGATTGAGCAGGCTTTGGGCGATGTCGCTCCCCACTTTCGGATCGAGCCAGGTCACCAGTTGCAGCTGCGACCGGTACACGTCCCAGCCGGAAAAGTTCGCGTACTCCGTCGCCTGACCGGGGGAGAGCAGGTGCACCTGGTGGTCGCCGCCAGTGTACTGCCCGTTGCTGTCGTTGTAGGTGGTCGGTGTCTGCAACGAGTGATACAGCGCCGTGGTAAACACACGACGCCGGTCGGGCGCTCCGCCACGAATCTCGATCTGGTTGAGCCGCCTGTTCCAGATGGACCGTGCGTTTGTTGCAACCGCGTCGAAGGTTGTGGACGCATTGCTTTCCGCCTGGAGGTTTGCTTCCGCATTGGCGAGGCTCACGTAGCTGATGCCGATACGGACCTGTACCGTGCCGCCTGTGCCGAAGCTCGCCCACACGCCCGATCCGTGTCCGGCTTCCGGAAACCCCTTTGCGCCGAAGCCCGTACCTCCCTCAGCATCGGTACCACCCGCGCTGACCGTTGTGTTCTGCCACGAGCCGGTGAGCTGCATCGGCCGGTCGAAGTGCGCGACAAAGTAGAGCGTGTAGTACGACCGCCGGTCCTCGGTGCCGATGTAGCCACAAAAGTTGCCGCTCGTCACCGAACCGGAAATGGTGTTGGCTGCACGGTCGATGTGGGTGGTCGCGGCCAGGGAGCCCACGGCGGAGTCCGAGGTACGCACCAGCAGGTTCGCCGGCTTGCCCGCGGGAAAGCTTAACCGGGCCATCCCGAAACGCAGACCGCTCGTGAGGGAGACGTCTGCGCCGTTGCCCAGCAGGACGCGGTACAGGCCGGGTTGCGCCGTCTCCTCTGTGTGCGTAAAAGCAGCCGCATAGGTGCAACGGAAGTCTGTCGACGGCGAAATGCTGACGGGCTCGGTAATGGGCAGGATGGGGATATCGCCGGAGCCGCCGGCGCAGCCCCAACCTTCCACATGGGTCAGGCTGAAGCCGCGCAACTGCGTGGACTCATACGCGTACCCGCCCGGTGAAGCGATGCTGCGTTTCGTATCGGAGGGGGACGCCTCGGGGCTGAACTGCACCATCCCAAAGGGCAGGGTCGCGCCCGGAAAGGTGTTGCCGCCGTTGGAAGTTCCGATGAATGGATCCACCTCCGCTGCACGGTCCGTCGTGGATTGTGAGACCGCCACCGGGGTGCCCAGCACACAGCTGCAGAGCAGCACCGCTGCAAGACGTGCGACCCCCGCAGCACGCCGGGCCGCTCCCCTGTCCTGTTGAGATGTCATCCGTTCTCCTTAGGCGAAAACCAGATCGCCGCCACTGACCAGAGCGTCGTGGCGAATGGTAAAGTCCTGCAGCGCAACACCGTTGTGAGCGACACTGCCTGCGCCGTTCCCTGCCGAACGCAGCTGCAGCGTTTTGCCGTTGGGCAGGTGAACGCGCGCGCTCCGGAAGAGTGGTTGAACCAGTGTGTACTCCGGCTTTGCCGGGCACAGCACCAGGATGCCGAGTGCCCCAAGGATGTACCACGCGGCCATGGAGCCGGTGTCCTCATCCCCGCTGAAGGCGTCGGGGGTATAGGTTTCCTGGAGAACGCGCCGGACGTAGTGAGCGCAGCGGTCATTCCGGCCAGCTTCCGCAAAGATCGCCAGCACGTGGTGGACCGGCTGGTTGTTGTGGGAGTACTGGCCGAAGTTGATGGCCGCCATCTCCGACATTTCGTGGATCTCCGAGCCATACACGCCGGTGTTGAAGTCCGGCGGGATAGTGAGCATCTGTTCCAGCGCGGCGGCCGCCTTCTGCTTGCCGCCCAATGCTTCGATCAGTGCGGGCATGTTGTGCGGCACATCCCAGCGGTGCTGCCATGCCGCACCTTCGACGTAGGGGTCACCCCAGGTCGTGGGATCGAAGGGTTCAAGCCAGGTGCCATCGACCTTCTTGCCGCGAATGAAGCCGGTCTGCGGATCAAAAAGGTTGCGCCAGTTCTCCGACCGCTTCAGAAACATCGCAGCGTCTTCGGTGTGCCCCAGGGCCCTGGCGACCTGGGCGATGCAATAGTCACCGTAGGCGGCGTCTACGGTTTCCGCAGCGGACTGGTCAACCATTCCCGCAGGGCAGTACCCGTACTTCACGTACTCAGACAGACCGCGGCGACCATACCCCTTGTCTGGATCGCCGGGCTGGGTGCTGTGCTTCTTCAGGCCTTCGTACGCGGTCGCCATGTCGAAGCCGCGAATGCCTTTGACTGCCGCTTCCCCAAACAGCGAATCGATCAGGCTGCCCGTCATGCAGGCGCGGTAGCCAGGGCAGGGGAACTGCGGCAGCCAGCCGCCTTCCTTGTAGGCGTTGACCCAGGCCTGCAGAATCTCTCCCACGCGTTCCGGGAACAGGATCGTCATGAGCGGATACCACGCACGGTACACGTCCCAGTAGCCATGGTCGGCGTACATCACACCGGCAACAATCTGACCGTTGTACGGACTGCGGTGCTGCATGTTGCCGTGAGCGTCCGGCTCATGCCAAATGCGCGGGAACAGGAGCGTGCGATACAGGCAGGAGTAGAACGTCCGCTGCTGCTCTTGCGAGGCTCCGTCGATCTCGATGCGCTGCAGGTAGCCGTTCCACACGGCCTCGGACCGTTGACGTACCTCTTCCGGCGTTGCTTTGCCAAGTTCCAGGTGCAGGTTGCGCTCCGTCTGCTCGAAGGAGAGAAAGGAAGTACCGATGCGCACCTGCACCTCGCGGACCTCTGGCGCGAAGTGAAGCAGGCCGACCTGCCTGTTCTTGAGCGCTTTAGTTTCATGGCTGACCCACGGCTCAGAAAAGTGCAGGACGTAGTACGTGGCGAAATCCTGCGGCACACCGCCCGCGTTTGCCGTGGACGTAAACGAGATCGTCCGCTGCGCCCGATCCTCATGGGCCACCGCGGGGGCGTCGCCGGGAATGTCGAACAGAAAGCCGGGCACCTGTGGCTTGGTGTAGCGGGCGGTGATCAGGCTGCAGCGCTCCGTCGGCAGCAGCTCCGCATCAATGGAGTACCGCATCAGGCGCAGGCGCATCACGTGCGGCAGGAGCGTGGCGTCTTCCGGCCTGAACGAGCTCGCACGGTTCGACGGGTCGGCATCAATCTCGCCACAGAACGGCAGAAATACCGCGTGGCCGTAATCGCCCAGCCAGGGGCTCAGCTGGTGCGTGCAGCGGAATCCCTGGATGCGACGCTGTCCGGGAGCGAACATCCACGGGCTGTTTGCATTGGACTGCAGGGTCCAGTGCGCCATGCCGAACGGGTGCGCGGCGATCGGCAGGGTATTGCCGCGAGAAAACGCAGGCGTCGAGTCGGTTCCCTGCAGCAGGTTGACCAGGGTCACGGGGCTTTTGGGGCTCTCGCCCGGCGCGCCTTCAGACCCGCGTGCCTCGTCCAGCACGGGTGCTGTCGAGGCGTTCAGTGAGGTTGCGACAAACGAAAGACTCGCGGCTTGCAGGAAGGTGCGACGGTCGAGGGGCGATGGGCGAGACGGCTGGGAACTCACGAGATCTCCTGCGGATTGGACGGCCGACCTGTGCTGCATGCGCAACGCATGGGAGCGTGATTGTCGCCCGTCATGGAAACGTTTCCACATTACACGTTTCATGCTAACGTGATCGGCAAATCCAATGCTCCGCGCGCGGAACGGCCGTGAGCACGCAGGGTGCAGGAACCGTGGAGGGATTTCATGAGATTAGGCGCGTTGCTGCTTCTGCTGGCCTGCTTGCCCGGCCTGGCCCAGGGCGATCCGTATACCCAGGTCAACCCCTTCGTCGGAACACAGACGAGCCCTTTGAAAGACAATGGCAATACGGTCCCCGGCGCCACCCGGCCCTTCGGCATGCTCTCCTGGAGCCCCGACCCGCCGGACGGCATGTACCGCTACGAGACTCCGGTGACTCGCGGCTTTAGCCTGCTGCACCTGAGCGGGCCCGGCTGCGGTGCCTTCGGCGATGTGCCCGTGTTCCCCATGCTGGGCACACCCGCAGCGTCTCCCGTGGTTGCCCCGCTGAGCTACCACGCCGCATACCGCGCAGCAGACCAGACCGCGCAGCCTGGCTACTATGCCGTGAAGCTTGACTCGGGCATCCAGGTCCGGCTCGCGGCCGCGGTGCACGCAGGCGTGGCGGAGCTGGAGTTTCCTGCCGGTGCCGAGGTGCACACGGTGCTGCTGGACCTGAGCCGGAACCTGAACGTGACCCACGACGCCGAGGTGCATCTGTCCGGATCGCACATCACCGGCGCGGTGCATGGCGGCGGCTTCTGCGGCTTGCAGAACCGGTACACGGTGTACTTTTCCATGCACACCGAAGAAGAGCCAGAGGTGGCGGCGACGTTCGATGAGCTCGGCCTGCATCCGCGGTCCACGGCAGCAAGCGGGCCGCGCGTCGGTGGCTACCTGCAGTTCGCTTCCGGGGTGCGCACCGTGCACCTCAAGGTGGGGCTTTCCTTTGTCAGCACAGAGAACGCGGAGAAAAACCTGGAAGCGGAGATCCCGGACTGGGACCTGCAACGGGTGCGGGCCGAGGCGCGCAAGGCATGGAGCGAAGCCCTGAGCCATGCCACGGTTACCGGTGGAACTGCCTCGCAGCGCACCGTCTTCTACACCGCCATGTACCACGTGCTGCTGCAGCCCACGATCTTCAGCGATGGGAACGGCGACTATCTGGGCTTTGACGGCAAGGTCTACAACGACCCTCGCCATCTCCACTACGCAAACATTTCAGGGTGGGACATCTACCGCGGCCAGGTGCAGTTACTGGCGATGCTGTTTCCCAGGATCGCCAGCGACATTGCGCAGTCCCTGGTGGTCGATGCGGAACAGGGTGGAGGCCTGCCGATCTGGCCCCTGGCAAACGACGAGAGCGGCTGCATGGTGGGCGACCCGTCAGACTCGATCCTTGCGGGCATCTATGCCTTCGGCGGTCGCGATTTTGATACTGCCAGCGCCCTCCGTTCGATGGTGCACGGCGCAAGCGACCCCACGGCTCACATGCGGCTCTACACGGAGCGGCCTGGCCTGGCGGACTACCTGCAAAAGGGGTACATTCCAGAGTCTCCGCTCCTGAATGGTTCGGCTTCCGTCACGCTGGAGGACGAGAACGCCGACTTTGCCATCGCGCAGTTCGCGCACGAACTGGGCGACCAGGCAACCGCGGACAAGTACCTGCAGCGCTCTGCCCAATGGCACAGGCTCTTTGACCCGGACACGCACTACATCCGGGCCCGCATGCCGGATGGAAAGTTCCTGCCCAACTTCAAGCCGGAGAACTACGAGGGATTCGTGGAGGGGAACTCCGCGCAATACACGTGGATGATTCCCTACGACCTTTCCGGCGTGGTCAAGGCCGTCGGTGGCAACGACGTCGCAAACCGCCGGCTGGACGACTACTTCAGCCAGTACGGCAGCTACATGCTGAATCGTGGGCCGTACTTCTACATCGCCAACGAGCCAAGCTTCGGCAACCCGTGGATTTACAACTGGACCGGTGCACCCTGGCGCGCGCAGGCCGTCGTGCGCAAGACCATGGCGGACCTCTTCAACGCGCAGCCTGACGGCTTGCCCGGCAACGATGACCTGGGTGCTACCTCGGCGTGGATCGTGTTTGCCCAGCTGGGCATCTTCCCTGAAATCCCACCCGTGGCTGGCTTTGCGGTCAACAGTCCGACCTTTCCGGAGGCGACGCTGACCCTTGGCGATCACAAGGTGCAGATCCATGCGCCGGGCGCACCCCAACGGCAGTTCATCCGCGACCTGAGCGTGGATGGCCGGCCGGTGCGTAACTGGTGGATCCCGTGGTCCGAGTTACGGAGCGCGACCAATGTCTCGTACTCCCTGCTGGACCAGGAGCAAAAGTCACCGGGCGAGCTTCCTCCGTCCTTTGCCGCGCAGCAGACGGTTGGACAGGCGGACGCCAAACGCTGACCAGCCTTCGATGCCATCACGAACAAACGATACCCACCGTACGCAGGAGTGAACCATGTGGAAAGCCGTGCTTGCTGCCCTTTGTTTCGGACTCACGGTGAACCCGGTCGGCGCTCAACAGGCGCCTCCGACCTGGGCCGAGAGCGCCGGAAGCACCTACGGCATTGAGGCGAACATTCAGTACGGCACCGGCAGCGGCCAGCCGCTCAGGCTCGACGTCTGGCGTAACCGGGGCGGCACCGCGCCCAGGCCGACGCTGCTCTACATCCATGGCGGCGGCTGGGTCTTTGGCGACAAGGCTGGCGCACCGACTGCCTTTCTGCCGTTTGTCGAACACGGCTGGACGGTGGTGAACGTGGAGTACCGCTTTGCCAATGTTGCCCCGGCGCCGGCTGCCGTGCAGGATGTGCGCTGCGCCTTGCGATGGGTCTACCGCAACCGTCAGCAATACGGCTTCGACACGAACCGTCTGGTCACCATGGGCGATTCGGCGGGCGGCCATCTTGCGCTCATGGCGGGGCTCGTTCCTTCGGGCAGTCCGCTGGACAGCGATTGCCCCGCCGAGCAGGACGAGGCGCCGCTGCACGTCGCGGCTGTGGTGAACTGGTACGGCATTACCGACGTCGCGGACCTGTTGCAGGGGCCCGATCGCAAAACGTATGCGGTGGAATGGATCGGGGCGCAGGCCGACCGCGACCGGGTTGCGAAAGAGGTGTCGCCGCTGACCTATGTCCGCCCGGGTGTGCCTCCGGTCATTACTATCCATGGCGACCGCGATCCGACCGTGCCGTACCCTCAGGCACAGCGGCTGGACGCAGCGCTCGCCGCCGCCGGCGTCCCCCACCGTCTGGTCACGATTGCCGGCGGCCGCCACGGCGGCTTCACCCCACAGGAACGGCACATGGCGTATACGGAGATCTGGAAGTTTCTTGCCGCGCATGGTCTGGACGCATCCGACCATCCGTAATCGCAAGAAGGCCAGGAACGAACGAGGAGCTGAGAGTGGAATCATTTGGTTGGCGCGGTGCTCGTCTTGTGCTCAAAGCTCTGCTGGTGTTGACTCTGTGCCCGCTTGCACATGCACAGGGTCCAGTGGACGACGTGGACCCGACCATTGGCAATGTGAGTATTCTGCTGGAGCCAACGCGACCCGCGGCGTATCTGCCGAACAGCATGGTGCGCATGTATCCCGTGCGCAAAGACGCGCTGGATGACCAGATCCAGTACTTCCCACTCACCATTCTGTCGCATCGGCAGCCGGAACTGTTTGCGATCATGCCGGGCACCGGGAAGCCCACCGTGTATGACGCGGAGCATGCAACGCCTTATTTCTACGCGGCGCGGTTCGACGACTCAGGCATTCGCACCGAGTTCGCGCCGGCCCACCAGGCTGGCTACTTTCGCTTCGGCTTTCCGAACAACGGAGCGACCCTGCATGTCAGGAACCTGCACGCCGGGTCGCTGCACGTCCTCGCGAACAACGCGATCGCCGGGGAAGAACGCGTCATGGGACTCACCGCTTACTTCTATGGGGAGTCGAGCGTGCCTGTCTCCGCCGTATCGGTCCACGAAGGTGAGGGCGATCATCTTACGCTGCAGGCGAACGGGGCAAAGGTGCTCGACGTTCGCTACGGCGTCTCCTTCATCAGCGTGGAACAGGCGCGGAGGAATCTGCAGCGGGAGATTCCGGCGTGGGGCCTGGAACGCGTGAAGGACAACGCGCGGACCCAATGGAACGATGCGTTGGGCCGTATCACCGTCGAGGGCGGTACGCCTGCGCAGCGGCGCGTGTTCTACACCGCGCTCTACCGATGCATGGAGCGCATGGTCAACATCACGGAAGACGGGCATTACTACAGTGGCTTCGACCACAAAGTGCATGACGATGCCCGGCCCTTTTACGTGGACAACTGGTTGTGGGACACGTTTCGCGCGTTGGAGCCGCTGCAAACGCTGCTGAACCCGGACATGCAGGCCGACAAGATTCAATCGTATGTGCGCATGTACCAGCAGGGTGGCATTATGCCGACGTTCGCTCTTGCATCGGGCCCGGCGGCCATTATGAACGGCAACCATGCCGCGCCCTGGATTGCGGACGCGTGGAACAAGGGTGTACGCAACTTCGATCTGCCGACGGCTTTTGACGGGCTCCGCAAACGGTCCCTGGAGCAGACGATGCTGCCATGGCGGCTTGGCCCGAAGACCGTGTTGGATGAGTTCTACACGGCACACGGGTACATGCCCGCGCTGCGGCCGGGTGAGGCGGAATCGGTCGCGGAGGTTCACCCGTTTGAGAAGCGGCAGCCCGTGGCGGTCACGTTGGAGAACAGCCTCGACGACTGGTGCATCGCGCAGCTTGCGGGTGTGCTGCACCGGGAGCCTGACCGCGTGCTGTTTCTGCAGCGCGCGGCCAACTACCGCAACCTGTACCGCGCAGACAAGTCGCTGATGTGGCCCAGGGATGCCGATGGACATTGGATCGAACCCATGGATGCGAAGTTCGGCGGCGGCCTTGGCGGCCGCGAGTACTACGACGAGAACAATGGCTGGACTTACACCTGGGACGTCGCGCAGGACTACGACGGGCTTTTTACCTTGATGGGCGGCAAGGCCAGGGCGGAGGCGAACCTCGACCAGCTTTTTCGCGAGCCACTGGGACGCTCGCGCTACGAGTTTCAGGCAAAGTTCCCGGATTCGACCTCGATGATGGGCCAGTTCTCCATGGCGAACGAGCCCAGCCTGAACATCCCCTACCTGTACAACCGACTGGGCGCGCCCTGGAAAACCCAGAAACATTTGCGGATGATTCTGGACGCATACTTCCGTGACGACCTGCAGGGCATTCCGGGCGATGAGGATGGCGGAGGTCTCAGTTCGTTCGTCGTCTTTTCCATGATGGGCATCTATCCGGTAACGCCCGGTGTTCCCGTCTACGACATCGCCAGCCCGGTCTTCACCAAAGTTACACTTCGCCTGCAGAACGGCAGGAACTTTGTAATTTCGGCGCCTGCCTCCTCGCGGGAGAATAAGTACGTGCAGGGGGTTCGGCTGAACGGCAAGGCCTCCGACCGCCTCTGGATTGCTCACAGGGACGTGGTCAACGGCGGTAGGCTCGAACTGACAATGGGCGACGAGCCGAAACTGTCCCTGGGTGCCCAGGAAACATCGTTGCCGCCCGCGTCCATGACGGTCGATGCTGCCCAGTTCGAGTAGAGCGATGGCCGGTGGGAGACTCTGTCAGCGGATGATGAAGATCGAAACAGGAGAACAAACGTTGAAGAAGGGAAGCCGAACCAGGGAAGTCCTGCTGTGTGCGTTTGCACTGTTCATGGTCCTGAGCACTTGCTGTTCTGCGCAGAACTCTACGCGGCAGGCACCGCTCCAACGTGCGGAAGCAGCAGCGGCGACGTTGCAGACGTGGTATGTCGGTCAGACCGGCCTGTATCAATCCACTGGGTGGTGGAATGCCGCAAACGCGATCACCGCGCTCACAGACTTGATGCGAGCCGGAGGCCTTAAAGGCCATGAGGCCCTGCTTGCCGAGACGTTTGCGAAGGCGCAGTTGATCGTGCCGAAAGCCGAACGGGTTGGGCCCTTGATCAACATGACCGGAGCCCCCGGGTTCTTGAACGACTATTACGACGATGAGGGCTGGTGGGCGCTCGCCTGGATCGACGCATACGATCTGACGGGTGAGCGACGTTACCTAGCGATGGCGCAATCCATCTTTGCCGACATGACCGGTGGTTGGGACGAAACCTGTGGCGGCGGCATCTGGTGGAGCAAGCAGCGCACGTACAAGAACGCCATCGCCAATGAGTTGTTCCTGTCCGTGGCAACACACCTCGCGGTGCGAGCCGCGGCGGACCCGGCAAACTACGCAGCGTGGGCCGAGCGGGAGTGGCGATGGTTCCAGGCATCCGGCATGATCAACGGCGAGCACGAGGTAAATGACGGGCTGACCATCAACAAGACGTCCGGCGCCTGCAGCAACAACGGACGGACGGTATGGACGTACAACCAGGGAGTGGTGCTCGGCGCACTCGCAGAGTGGAGCCGCGTCAACCCCGACCCGGCCTTGTTGCTGCAGGCGCGCGTGCTCGCGGACGTTGGCCTGAGCCACCTGACAGACAATGCCGGTGTGTTGCACGACGTGTGTGAACCCATGAACTGCGGCGCCGATGCACCCCAGTTCAAGGGCATCTTCGTGCGGAACCTTCGTGCCCTGGACCGCGTTGTGCACGAGCCCCGGTACACGACGTTCTTTCGCGTAAACGCAGAGAGCGTGTGGCAGAACGACCGGTCTGGCGAAGGCAAACTTGGCCTCGTCTGGTCGGGCCCCGTGCTGCTGGCTGATGCATCGACACAGAGTTCGGCACTGGATGCGCTGGTTGCGGTGCTGCCGGATCGTGAGTAACGCGGCAGCTTCACGAGAGTGGGTGTGAGATCCGTCGGGTCCAGGGCCGTCCTTCTTCCATCGATCGCATCTTCGGGTGGATCATGCTCAGCCGCCTCGCTGGCGGGCGCATCAGAAGGGCCTGTGGTCGGTGTTGGGCGTGGCGGTACTCGACTGGTTTTTGGCGAGCCGCTGGACAATGGCAAACTGCTCGCTTGCCTCGGTCACTTTTCCGCAGGCGCGGTAGACACGGCCCAAAAAGAAGTGCGGGGCTTCGGCGGAGGGCGCCAGCGTAATCGCCGTCTTGAACGCCACGATCGCCTCCTCCAGGCGATGCATTTCGCTCAGCGTGCGTCCGAGTTCCTGAAAGATCAGCGGATTGCCCGGCGAAATCTCGGCAGCCCGCTGCAGAAAAGGCAACGCCTCCTCCGGGTGTCCCTGCGACCGGTCCAGGGTGCCAAGATCGAGGTAAGGCTGCGCATCGTGAAGGCTGGTGCGTTCGCCCCACTGAATGGCAGTCTGGTAGGCGGCGCGCGCGAGCTCCGGCTGCTGCAGACGTTCATAGGCAAGACCGAGGTTGTATTCAGACCGTGGATCTTCCGGAAGCGCGGCAAGGCTGTGCTGGAACGACACAACGGCATCGGCATTGTGGTCCAGGTTGTATTGCGTGCGACCCAGCAGATACCAGGCCTGCGCATTTACCGGGGGAGTTTGTGTTGCGCGCACCAACCAATGCTCTGCATCGGTATAGGCCTTCAGCAGAATGTAGTCGGAGGCGACGGCCGTAAAGTCGTCCGAACCGGGCGGCCGCAGCTTCGCAGCCAACGTGTACTCCGCGAGAGAAGCACGGGGGTCGTTGGCTCTGAGGTACGTGTAGGCGAGCAGGTAGTGGGCATCCGCACAGGCCGGCCTCTCCCCAATATTCTGACGCAGAGTCTGCGTGGCGTTACCCCACTGTTCGTGCGCGACCAGGCGCCGCGCCTCCTCCAGGGCAGGGCAGTGGTCAACAGCCTGCTGCTGGCCCACGGCGCAAAGCGTCAAACCTACCCCCACCGCCATCATGCGCAGGCTTGCAACCACGGCGTCCAGCCGCCATTGTCCATGTGCAACGCTCCTGTTGCGCAACAAGCATTCGACCATGGGTGGAAGCAGCCGCTTTTTCATTCTGGAGCCTGCCCCGTAGACCGGCTGACCTTCCCTGTGGAGCGACTTACCCGTGCTGGGCCAGCAGCGGTGTCGGACAAGCGCATTGATGCTCCTGCACCTCATTTTGCAGCGAACGGAAGATGCACGGAATTGTCCGCCTCAGAAATGACATAAATATGGTCGGCAGCGAGATCAGAAAAGGAGTGGTGGCTCCGGTCGGGCCACGTCACCTCCACCGTATCTGCCTTGGAGGAGTCCCCAAGTCCAAAGAACAAGCGCGGGTCGCTTGACGAGGCAAAGCTCCCGCCGCAGAGCACATCCCCACGCTGGTGCAACCCTCCAGAGGTGACAGAGACGCGTGCACCGATGGCGTCCCGATTGGACTTCCCCGCACCCACCAGGCGGAACTCAATCCAGTGATGCGTATCAGCAGAAACGCCACGTAACAACGTCGGTGGTCCCTGCAGGTTATTGATCACAATGTCGGTGCGTCCCTCGTTGAACAGATCGCCGAAAGCGGCGCCCCGTGCCGTCAGGGGTTGCGCAAGACCACTCCCGACAACGGCGTTCACCGCCTGAAACTTGCCATGGCCCATGTTTCGAAACAGCAGAGGACGCTGGGCAAAGCTGGTGCCCCAGTTCTGCTCATCGACTTGCGGGTATACGTGCCCGTTTGCGAAAAACAGGTCCTTCCATCCATCGCGATCCGCGTCGATGAAACCAACGCCCCACCCAAGGAAGGGAGTGCTGAGCTCCGCAATGCCTGCCTTCGCACTGATGTCGGTGAAGCCGAGTTTTCCATCGCCTTCATAGAGCACTTTATAGTCATCCGAGAAATTGGTCGTGGAGAGACCGATCTCGCCCGTGTTCTTGAAATCGGCGGCGGCAACGCCCATCGTTGCGGTCTCGTGCCCCTCTCCATTCACAGCAAATCCTGACTCAAAGCTTTCGTCCTGAAACGTCCCGTTTCCAACATTGCGGTAAAGATAATTCGGCGTGGAATCGTTGCCGACGAGTAGTTCCGGAAAGCCATCTCCATCCAGGTCCACAAACAGGGAGACAAGTCCGTAGTAGCCAGGCTTGTCGGAGACGTGGGCCTTGTCGCTGACCTCGGTAAATGTGCCATCGCCGTTGTTGTGGAAGAGGTGATCGGGTGCGCCCAGCAGACCACGCGGACCGCAGAACGTGTCGACACCGCGAAACGTGCAGGTGTTGGAAGCGACGGTGTTTGCACCGGCCTTCGGCACCTTCGCAAAGTCGAAAGCCGTGTAGCCCGGAACGAAGAGATCGAGCAGACCGTCCCCGTCGTAATCGCCGGCAGTCGCGCCGGTAGACCATCCGCCAAGCGCGACCCCGGCGTGGTCGGCAACATCCGTAAAGGTCCCGTTGTGGTTGTTTCGGTAGAGACGGTTCCTGCCAAGATTGGTGACGTAGAGGTCGGGCCATCCATCGTTGTCGAAGTCTGCGGCGATCGCGCCCACGCCCCAGCGATCGTTCCCCACCCCCGCGGCTTTCGTGACATCGGTAAACGTGCCATCGTGGTTGTTGTGGAACAGCGCGGCATGTGGCGAGTCGGCTTTGCCGGCCAGCGCTTCGACGGTAGAGCCATTCACCAGGTAAATGTCGAGCCAGCCATCGCCATCAAAATCCAGCAGGGCGACGCCGCTGCCCAGCGATTCTGAAATCAGCGTGGGCCTGGTGCTGCCCACGTGATGCTGCCATGCGGCCAAGCCCGCGGCACGGGTTACGTCCTGGAACACGGGATCACCGCTGTCGACATACCCACCGGCGGTCATCGGACGATGCTGGGCGTCGAACGCGGGCGCATGCGCCTTTCCCGTGCTCACACTTGCGCCGTTCTGAGCGCAGGCCGTGATGCAGGCCGACAGGCAAAGAATCAGAACACCGCGCATGCTGCTGCCGCCGATCAGGCTAGTGCGCCTGTTCTTTTACAGAGAAAATATCCTTGGCCTGCTTCGCGGTCGCTTCGCTTGCTTCCCGCTGCAGCCTGCCATAGGTCTGCAGTTCGGTGCGTGCCTGCTCGTTGTTGCCAAGAGCTTTATAGGCACGCGAAAGCAGAAAGTGAATCGACGGCTCATTCGGCGTAGCCTGCTCCGCGGGCTGGAGATCGTCCAGCGCTTTTTGGGGCTGGTCGAGTTTCAGCAAAGCGCTCGCACGATCGACGCGGGCCTGCATCAGGTTGGGACACGTGGAAACTGCGGAGTCGAGCACCGGCAGGGCTTGAGCCGCCGGTTCATTGGCGCCCAGAATACTGTTCCCGAGCTTCCATTGCGTTACGCAATTGACCGGATCGACTCGAAGTTCGGCGCGGAATTCGGCCTCGGCCGACTCGTACTTCTCCTCGAGCCAGAAGGCGTTGCCGAGATGGTAATGGATCCCCGGCTGGCCCGGGTCTTTTGCAGCTGCCTTGTTGTACTCGGCAAGTGCGCCATCATAGTTCTTCATGCTTTCGTTGACCTCGCCGGCCATCACGTGGGCGGTGCTGGAGTCGGGATCGATCTGGTCGACTTTGGCGAGGGAGTCCTCGGACAGCTTCAGGTAGGTCTTGCCCAGCAGGTACCACGCCTCTTGATCGCGCGGATTGCGGCCAAGATAGTCGCGCAGATGTGCGGTGCCCTCGGCGGCGTTTCCAGTGGTGATCTCGATGCGGGAGAGGGCGAGCTCCGCGTCGTTGTTGGCGGGGTTGGTTGCCAGAGCCTTGGTCAACTCCGCCCTGGCCTCGGCGTAGCGGGCTAGCCGGTAATCACTCAAGCCGAGAAGCGTCTCGGCTGTAGCCATGTGCGGATCAATCGCAAGCCCTTTGCGCAGTGTATCCGCCGCATGCGCAAAATCATTGGCCTTGAAGTACACCAGGCCCAGGTTGTTGTAGGCGGGTGCAAGTCGCGGTGCAAGCCGAAGAATCTCCGTGTAGCGGGCAATGGCGGTCGGGGCGTCGCCATGGGATTGGGCCTCTCGCGCCTCCGCGTAAAGGCGCTGCACTTCCGGCGTGACCGCATCCGGTGCGTGCTGGGCCGGCAGTGCGAGCGCCAGCCCTAGTGCGAGGGGTGTGCTGCGGAGCAGGCGATACAGGTGTGTGCGGTGCGACATGGTTTCTCGGTGTTGCGAGGGTAGCAGAGCTCTGACGCAAAGTGAAAGGGGCTGCTTGCGCAGCCCCTGGTTTGAGGGTTGAAGAGGAACACCGATCAGAATTGCAATTTGATGGTGGCCTGACCTTGCCGATTGATGGAATTAGTTCCAGGGTTGTACTGCCCAAAGTTCGTGTTAGAGAGATCAGTCTTTACCCCACCCTGGAAGTAGGTTCGGTTCAGCAGATTGAAGTAATCGACCTTGAGCGTGAGCTTGTAGCGTTCGGTAAAGAAGAAGCCCTTCTCCAGGCTGGCCGCTTCGTTGTAGTAGGCCGGATTGCGCAACTCGGAGTAGTTCCGCATCGCCGTGCCGAGCACGTACTGGCTGCCTGTGGACACAAATGCTGCGGTGTTGAAAATCTGAGGAGCCGTACCTTGTTTGCCACCCAGCAGGTACTTGCGGGCGACATTGTAGTTTGCAGTCGAGAGTGCAACACCAGGGACGCGGTTAGGACGGTTGAAGCCGTTCAGCGGGCTGCTACCGTCGCTAACTCCAAAGGGTGTGCCCTGTTCGTAATCCAGAATCCAGCCGACTTTCCAGCCGCCAGTAATCTGACCAGTGATGCCCCTGTTACTTAAGAATGGTTTGCCGGGGCCGAGCGGCAATTCATACACGCCACTCACCTTGAGCGTGTTCGGTTCGTCGGCGTTGGAAATGCTGTACTCCGGAGACTGGTTGTACTTGTTGATGCCCCCATTGGCGAAGCTGCTGAAGCCGCTGCTGGTGTTATCCAGGGAATGAGAAAGGGTGTAGCCCACCAGAAACGACAGACCGTTGCTCAGGTGCTTGTCCACTTCGACCTGCAGGCTCTGGTAGTAGGTAGTACCAAAACCTTCGAAGTTGTTCTGGATATCTCCGTATTGGGGATAAGGCGCAAGTGCTTGAGCCACCGTCGCTGAAAGGCCAAAATCGTTGACAAACGTTGTGTACGGCAGGTTCACGCCGTCTACCTGGGTGGTACCAGCCTTGAACTGATCACCCAGTTTCGCGCCTAATGCCAAATACTTCGGATCCAGCTGATTGATTGGATTTAGGTTGCTGGGCAGATGGATCACACGGTTGCCGACCCACGACGCCGTGAGCAAGGTGCGGAAGGGCAGCTGGCGCTGCACATTGATGTTCCACTGCTGGCTGTACGGCGCGAAGCCATCATGCGATGGACTGAACGCGTGCACCGTCTCGCCGGTGCCCAGGCCGGCACTGTAGGGCGTGGGCGCAGGATTCGGCAGGGGATTGTTGTCCCACTCCCCGTAAGCAGACGTGTAACTATTTGTGCTGTTGCGCTGAAAGGAACCGACCAGGAGATTGCCATAGTTCACGGCCACCTTGCTGGTGCCGTACTCGTAAGCACCACCGTCGAGAAAGGCGAGCGAGAAGCCGCCCTGAAGCACGGTCTTTTCATTCAGCTTGTACGCGAAGCCAAGACGCGGACCGAAGTGGCCAAAGTGGGTGCTGCCCCGCGACGGCTGGCCGTTGAACCCCAACCGGCTCAGGCCACCCTGCAGCTGCCCACCCCCAAGGCTGATCGCGTTCGGGTTCGTGATATTCGGGTTGAAGTAGACGACATTTTGATTGTTCTCGGTAAACGGCACCTGGATATCCCAGCGAAGACCGAGGTTGACCGTGAGCCGGGGCGTCAGCTTGACGTCATCCTGGATGTAGGGAGAGAGGTCCACGTTGCGCAGCTTAAGTTCCTGCGAGTTGCTGCGGCCAGCAGAATCCGGAAGTCCAAGCAGGAAGCTCGCAAAAGGATTTCCGTCGGTTTTAAAGTTGCTGTCGGCTGGATTATTGACGGAAGTCTGGTGGCTGTTGAAGTTGAAGTTTCCACCGGCGGTCTGTTCCTCGTTGTCATCCTGGAAAGAGCGGCGGAACTCGCCACCGATGTTGAAGGTGTGGCGTCCCTTGGTCCAGAGCCAGTTGTTCACAATGACGGTGCCGAGCTTCCGGTTGACGGAGGAGAGGTTGGAACCGCCCGTTCCCCAGCTGGTATAGCCCGGGCCGCCACCGAAGTTGATGTTGGGCGGGATGATGCTCTGCGAGACCACGGCCGAGTTGTAGCCGGTCAGGTGGTTGAACTGGTTGTTGATCTCACCCACCCATCCAAAGCCTGCAGTCATTACCAGCTTGTTGGTAAGCGCGTTGCTGTAGTTCAGCAGAAAGACGCTGCCGATGTTGGGGTAGAACCTTTGGCTGCTCAGCGGGTTGGGCGCGAGCACAAACGGAGACTGGTCGAAACCGGAGTTCGAGAACGTATTGCGCCACTGCGTGTAGTGAATGCTCTGCCGGTCGTTGATCTTGTGATCGATGACGAAACCCCAAACGTGTTGAATGTTCGGGATGGAGTTGGGTGCAAAGTTTTTATTGTTGCTCAGGTTGCCATTGCCGGTACCCGTACGGTCGGGGTTGGGCAGGTATTGCAGCAGCGCCGCAGATGCCGGGCTGAAGCGCGCCTGCGGAATGATATTGGTATCGCAGGCGGGGTTGGCTGCGTAGGCGGCGGCACTCGCACAGCCAAAGGGCGCGCCGGTTGTGGGATCGTAAATGGGAATGAGCTTGCCGGTGGCGTCCACGTAATCGCCAAAGTTACCGGTTTTCTCCTGGGCCGTCGCGACGGTGGAAATGTTCTGGTCAGACGCGTTCTGCTTGAACCATTCCTGGCTGTAGAGTCCAAAGGTCCGGTCGTGTCCGTTATACAGCTTGGGAATCGAGATCGGACCACCGACCGTGAAGCCGTAATTGTTCTCGTGGTCGAGGGGTATCTGACCAGTGCCGCCCTGCGGCTTGCTGTTGTAAAAGCCCACCGAGTCAAAGAAGTTATTCCGGTTAATCTCGAAAAGGTTTCCGTGGTAGGCATTGGTGCCGGACTTGGTCTGGTAGGTGAGCGCACCCTGGCCCAGGCCAAACTGTGAAGAGAACGTGGTGCGTTCGATACGCACGTCGCCCACCAGGTCATACGGCGGATTGAAGTTGGTGGTGTAGCCCTGGGTCTCCGCCTGCGGCACGGGTATGCCGTTGTAGAGAATCTCCTGCTCAAAGTCGACGCCGCCACTCACGCGGTGCGAGAAGGTGCTGCCGGTGGTTCCGGGCGCGAGAAACTGCAGCGAGTCGGCCTGGCGGCCCCGCCCGGAGACCTCGACGGGCAGCGAATCCGTAATTTCCGGGTCGATCGTTGTTCCAATCTGTGGCTGGGTTGTGTTCAGGGTAAGCTGATTGGCCGACACCTCGACGGTTTCCGAAGCGGAGCCGTTTGGCAGGGTGAAGTCGATGGTGCCGACCGTGCTGACCTGCACGGGGATGCCTGTTTTCACGATCTTTTGGAACCCGGACGCGGAAATCTCAACGTTGTAGGCGCCGGGATTGAGCCCGCGCACGGTGTAGGTTCCGGCGCTGCTTGTGACAAGGTGCTGCTTGATGTTTGTTTGCTGGTTGGTGATGGTCACATCGGCACCAGCGACCACGGCACCGGCGTTATCGGTCACGGTACCCGTGAGGCCTGCGTCTGCCTGGGCAGAGAGCCGCGAAGCCGTGAAAAAGAGCACGCAGACGACCCACACGAATACAGAGAGGTATGTCCAGCGAGCGCGTTGGAACAGAGTACGTGGAAACGTTTCCATTGTGGTCTCCAAAAAAGTGAAGCGGTCTGTGTGCTCGTAACGTTTGCGTTGGTTCGTCCAGAAGGCTGTGCTCTGTGGTTGCACTTGGCATTCAGTATTTACGTCAATACTCGCCAAGTCGCGCCTGCTTTAGGAATGGACGTAACCTAATACTTTTGATGGAGGACAGTCAAGAACATTTCACGTCAGGATTCACGAGGGAGCCACAGCCGGCTCCAGCACGCGAGGCGATAGGCCACGGACGGGAGTTGCTGCAAAATCGCCGGAGGCTCCTCGAGCCAGGCGGCGTCCTGCAGCTGTTGCGTCCGGCATCTGGTGCGTCCGGCATCTGCTGCGTCCGGCAGGTCTTGTGTCCATGAACTGCGAACGGAAAGCCTGCTCCGCGGCCGGCCCGCAACGCCACCCGCTAACAAGTTGTGTGCTCCCCATCCTTTTGCAGAGCCGTCGAAGCTGCAGTTCGGCATAATTCGTCCAGAGGGGAAACGCTTTGAGGCCTCGGTCAGTTTCTATCCGCCTGCGTGTCTGCACGCCCGCCAGCTTCGCGCTCTGTGTTGCTCTCGCCGCCCAACAACCTGCTGTTCGTCCCGGCCTTACCATCCTTGTCACGGATCCGTCCGGCGCTGCCATCGCGAATGCACCCGTGCGCATCTTCATCGCCGACGACACCACGGGTGCTCCCGTGCGAGACACCAAAACCGACAGCACGGGCCACGTGCGCATGGACCTTCCGGCGGGCAGTTATACGCTGCAATCGGAAGCCCCCGGCTTCAATACCGTGCAGCAGTCGCTTGTCCTCGCCGATGCCGCTCCCCCGCTCAGCCTCGTCCTCAAACTCGCTGTCGCCGTCAGCGCCGAGGAAGTAGAAGTTCAATCCGAGGACACCCAGTCCGACAACAACGGCGGTCAGGCCCTTGTCCTCAAAGGCAACACCCTCAACACACTTTCCGACAATCCCTCCACCCTGCAGCAGCAGCTGCAGGCCCTGGTTGGCGGCGGTGAAGACGGTCAGCAGCCGCAGTTTCGGATCGATGGTTTCTCCGGCGGCCGGTTTCCCCCAAAGGACAGCATTCGCGAGGTTCGCGTCAACCAGAATGGCTACTCTGCCCAGTTCGACCAGCGCGGCAACAGCATCATCGACATTTTCACCAAGCCCGGTACCGACAAACTGCACGGCAACATCTATGCAGAAGGCAATACAGACTCTTTCAACGCCCGCAATCCCTACATCACGCTGCAGCCGCCCTACAACACCACCTACTTCGACGGAAACGTGAGTGGCCCACTCGGCAAGAAGACCAGCTTCTTCGCCGGCGGCAACCGGAGTGACTTTGAGAACAATGCAGCGGTAAACGCCGTTGCACTCGACAGCAGCTTCAATGCGGTGCCCGTCGCCCAGGCGGTGCCCAATCCAACTGTCACCAACTCGATCAATTTCCGCATCGACCGCCAGCTTTCTACGAACAATACTTTTACCGGTCGGTACGAATTCGCCGACACGCACGCGACAAACAGCGGCATCGGCCAGCTTGTCCTTTCCTCCCAGGGCCTGAACACCGATACCAAGGTCAACACCCTGCAGCTGGGCAACACCACCATCTTCGGCCCGCACGTCGTCGCGGAATCCCGCTTCCAGTACCTTCGCACCCGACTCACGCAAACTCCCGTCAGCACCGCTCCCACTCTTGTGGTGCAGGGCTCGTTCAATGGTGGCGGCAGCCCCGTGCAGGCCGGGCAGGACAAGGAGGACAACTACGAGCTCCAGGAGTACGTCAGCATCGATCACGGCCGGCACTTTGTTCGAGCCGGCGCGCGATACCGCCTCACCCGCGACAGCAATGTCTCGACGGCAAATTACAACGGCCAATACATCTTTCCAACCCTTGGCGCCTACCAGATCACCTTGCGTGGCCAGGCCGCGGGCCAGACGCCGGCTCAGATCCGCGCCGCCGGTGGGGGGCCGTCACAGTTCAACCTCACCGCAGGCACGCCTTCCGCCACCATCCTCACGGGCGACCTTGGGCTCTATGTGGAAGATGAGTGGAAGTTGTCGCAGCATTTCAGCATCATCCCCGGTCTTCGCTACGAGACCCAATCCGCCATTCCTGACGGCAACGATCCCGCGCCGCGCCTCGGCATCAGTTGGGACATCTACACCGGCAAGCGCAAAACGCCGTTGTTCACCTTGCGCAGCGGCATAGGCATCTTCTACGACCGTTTCGCCGCCGGCAACATCCTGACCGCAGCCCGCCAGAACGGCATCACCCAGCGCTCGTACTACCTTCAGAATCCAGACTTCTATCCCGGCATCCCGACCCCGGGTACGCTGGGCGCCGTGCAGCCCACCATCTACCGCATCGCCCCCAATCTTCGCTCCGAGTATTACGTGTCAGAGGGTGTTACTGCCAGCCGCCCCCTCTTTGGCCATGGCAATCTCAGCGTCACCTACAACCACATTCAGGGCACACACCTTTACCTGTCGCGCAACGTCAATGCCCCAATCAACGGTGTGCGTCCGCTTGGGGGAACCCAGAATATCTACCAGTTCTCCTCGGATGGCAACTCGACCATCAACTCCTTGATGACCAACATGTTTGTCCAACTCGGCAAACACGCGGGCCTGTGGGGCTTCTATGGTCTGCGTTTCCAACACACGGACGCCTTTGGTGCGGGAAGTTTTGTGTCCAACTCCTACAACGTCCATGCCGACGACGGTCGTCCGTCCCAGCTTGCACGGCAGCGGTTCTATACCGGCGGCTGGCTCAATCTCCCTTTCGGCATTTCCAGCTCCTACTTTCTCGCGGCTCATACCGCCAACCGCTTTGACATCACCACCGGCAGTGACAACAATGGCGACAGCATCTACAACGACCGCCCCGCGTTCGCTACGGACCTCACCCGCAGCTCCGTCGTTCGCACCGTCTACGGAAATTTCGATACGCAGCCGATTGCCGGTCAGCAAATCATTCCCATCAACTACGGTCGCGCACCGGGCTTGTTCAGTCTGCAAACGCAGTTCGGCAAGGGATTTGGCTTTGGCAAGCGGCCCACGCCTGCACCGCCCGCTCCTGGAGCTCCCGCTCCCAAGCCGGGCAGCAAACCGGAGAAACCCGAGCGCCCCTACCAGCTCTTCCTGTCCGTGGAAGCACAGAATGTGCTCAATCACGTCAACCCGGGACCGCCCGTTGGCCAGCTCAGTTCCCCATACTTTGGCCGCAGCCTCACCCTCAACACCGAACAGTCCAACAGCACCGCCGCCAATCGACAGGTCCGCCTTTCCATGGGCTTCCGCTTTTAGGCCGGTCACTTCAGCCACGGTTCTGCCCTTAAACGCTTTTCTGGCTTGCTGCATCGCACTCGTCCTGCAGCAGGGAATTGCAAACGGGCAGACGAACGCCCTTCCCCTGCACCACCGTTATCCCGCATTGTCCCAGGGGCAAAGAGAGGTGCGCCCCGGGGTATCGGTCACCGTTCCATCCGCAACCGGCCTCATCGCGTGTACCGTCCTGGTCCATCCAACCAGCACGGCGCTACGGAACGGGAATGCAGACAGCATGATGGTTCCGGACACCGTGACGGACGTCCTCAACGAGATCATCCCCGAGGCGGACCGAGGAAAAAGTGGCGGCGCGGGATCGTTCAGCAGCGGTTGCACTACCGTGACGATCCACTGGTATGAGTTCGTCGACATCACGCGTTCCAGCCACGAGTGTTCGCCCCTCCAGGCTCACCGGGAGCGCCTGGCAACGCTGGTCTTCAAGTGGCCCGAATGTGCCGCAGTGCAACCAGCGCGCAGGCAAGCCACCAGGTAAGTGGGGTCGCGGTGCCATGCGGGTGTACCGTTTCTGCATGGCAACCCGCGCTCGAACAACGTTCACGCCACGGATTGCGAAACGCCTGCAGCAGCAGCTTGCCCACTCCGGACGATGGGCGCAGTCAGGAACATCACCTGCAGGGGGCATCACCTGCAGACTTCTACAACGCGCCAAGGCGGCTTGAGGACACGGTCTTGCCATTTTCGTGAAGGGTGTGCAGGTGGTTCGCGGCCAGGTGCGAAAACGTCGACGCAAGCCCATTCGGCCAGCGCACCGTGATATCTACCTGGGTCGAAGCACCAAGGCCGAAATGCAGCCGAGATTCGTTGCTGGAAAGAAACGACGACGCACTAAGGACCTCGTGCATCAGGCTCTTTGGAGAGCCAGCATCACCGTAGTGCGCGGTCACGCGCGCGCCGATGGCACTTCGATTCGACACAACCCCGACCAGTTTGAGCTTGACCCAGTTGGTCTTGCCTTTCAGGTCGTTGCGCAGCAGGCTGGGAGGCTCGTTCAGGTTGGTGATCAGAACGTCAAGGTCGCCATCGTTGTCGAAATCGCCCAGTGCAAGGCCGCGGCTGCAATGCGCCGCTGCAATGCCGGGCCCGGCGGCATCGATCAATTCCTCAAACTTGCCCTTGCCCAGGTTGCGAAAAAGCACGCGGGGTGTGGCCAGCGGGTACTGCGGCAGCTTGGCGGCAATCTCCGGGTACACGTTTCCCGTCACAAAGAGCACATCTTCCATGCCGGAGTTCTGAAAATCCGCCGCCGCCGCACCCCAGCCGATAAACCGCGTCTCCACGCCAATGCCGGAAGACGACGTCACGTCGTCGTAATTTCCCTTGCCCAAGTTGCGATACAGCACGTTGGTGTCGTCGGCGAAGTGGGTTTTAAAGATGTCGAACCGGCCGCTGTTGAACAGGTCGCCAACGGCAACGCCCATGCCTGCCTGCTCCATGCCGTCTTCGCTCAGCGCCACGCCGCGCTGCACGGCTTCGTTCTTAAAGGTGCCGTCGTGCTGGTTGATGAGCAGCACGCTCGGCGTCGAGTCGCACGCAATGTAGATGTCGGGCCAGCCGTCGTCGTTAAAGTCCGCAGCAACAACTGCCAGGCCATAGGTCTCGTGAATTGCGTCGATGCCGCTTTCGACCGACACATCGGTAAACGTGCCATTGCCGTTGTTGCGATAGAGCGAATGGCGCCCATACTGCAGCCCGCGCGGGCCGCAGTTCACCGGAACGCCCTTGAAGTTGCAGTTCGTGTTGGCGCCGGGAACGGGTGCGTGCTCGAAGTCGAAAACGAGGTAGTTGCTGACGACCAGGTCGAGGTGGCCGTCGCGGTTGTAGTCGGTAAAGGTGCAGCCGGTTCCCCAGCGTGCGGGGCCACCATGCCACAGGCCAGCCTCACGCGTCACGTCGGTAAAGGTACCGTCGCCATTGTTGCGGTGGAGCCTGTTCTCACCCCACTGGGTGATGAAAATGTCTTCCCAGCCATCGTTGTTGTAATCGCCGATGCATACACCGGAGCTCCAGCCGGTGCTCAGCAGGCCGGCTTTCTCGGTCACGTCGGTAAAGGTGCCGTCACGGTTGTTGTGGTACAGGCGATTGCTGTTGCCGGTGGGTGGGTGGTGCACGCGTGTTCCGCTCAGCACAAACAGGTCGGGCCAGCCGTCGTTGTCGTAGTCGATAAAGGCACAGCCGCAACCGATCGTCTCCAGAATGTAATCCTTGTGGTCGACCTCGCCGTACACAGACGGGAACCGCAGGCCAGCGGTCGCGGCGACATCGGTAAACTGCGCCAGGTAGGGCAAGCCAGAGGGCTTGGCGCGTGGCTGCGGTGTGACATTGCGCGTGGTCACCCCCTGCGGCAACGCGGCGCGTGCGGCGGCAAGCAGACCGAGTTCCAGCACGAAGCGGCGCGTGACCTTCACGGCTTTGCAGGTACCGCCGTCGTGGCATGCGGCTGCTGGGTTGCTTCGCCCGGGACCGCAGCAGAGGCCGCGCCGGCACCACCTGCGACCGCATCGGACACAGACAGGTGGATCCGATTCTTCTCGTTGTCCTGTGCACGCTCCGTGGCAACGGATTGCTCCAGCGTGGTGCTGACACGTGCCGCGTCGGCGGTGCGGCCAACGCGCCGGTAGGCTGAAACGAGTTGGTTCAGGGCGGTACGGTCTGTCGGTTGCAGGCGGATGGCGGACTCCAATTCGACGATGGCCTGCTCGGATTGACCATCCTTCAGCAGCAGCTTGCCCAGCAGCGCGTGCGCTGGTGCCAGGTCCGGTTGTGTGTGCAGGGTCGTGTGCAGCAGGTCGACCGCGCGCGTAAACATTGCATCCCCGGGCGACGCACCCCTGCGCACCAGCACATCCGCAAGCAGGAACGACAGCATCGGATTGCCGGGCGTTGTGCGCATCTTCTTTTCAAGCACGGCCTGCGCCTCTTCCAGGTTGCCATCTTCCCGCAGCAGCAATCCCATGCCCAGCGCGCCATAGGTGCCGTTGGGTTGCAGTCGGTCCGCCTGCTCAAAGTCATGCTGGGCCAGGTCGGTTTTGCCGACCTGGGCGTACACCGTTCCGCGCATCACCAGCAGGCGAACGGCACCGGGATTTACGTTCAGGCCGCGATCCAGCACGGAAAGCGCGACCTCGGGCGACTGGTGCTCCATGCCAAGCGTCGCCAGGTCAAGGTAGCTGTCCTGCTGCAGCGGCCCGCGCGCAATCGCCTGCCGGTAGCTCTCAATGGCAAGGGAAAGGTTCCCCTGCCGCGCATACGCGCCCCCCAGCAGGTTGAGCGAAGCCGCCGGCAGCTCCGCCACCAGGGGCGCCAGCAGGTCTACCACCTTTGCCGGCTGGCTTTCCTGCAGCAAAACTTCGGCCAGGTCCCGGGTCGCCGTGGCGTCTGCGGGGGCGGCATGGTGCAGCGCGACGAGGTCCGCTTCGGCCGTGCGGAGATCGCCGTTCTGCGCGGCAAGGTGTGCCTTGCACAGGGCGAGTCGGCTACCCGTCGCACTGTCCGGGACCGCCGCTGCCAGGTCAAATTCCGCAAGCGCGGCCGAGCAGTTGTCCGCCTCCAGCGCGAGCACGCCCAGCATGCCGTGCGCCGTACCATTGCCCGGCTCAAGGTGCACCACCTGCTGCAAAAAGCCCCGTGCACGCGCGTCCTGATGACGGTAGGCAATCTGCGCCCCAGCCTCGGCTGCCCTCAGCATGGCAGGGTCCAGCGCAAGGCTCTGCTGTAAGTTGTCGAGCGCCTTGGCTTCGTTTCCCAGGCCATTCTCGGCGACGCCGCGATAGAACCAGGCCTCTGCGGAACCGGGGGAGCGCTGCAACAGCTGGTCGGCCGCCCGCACGGCCTCCTGGTACTGCCTGGTGCGGATTAGCGGGGCAAGTGTGGATGCGCCAGATGTGCCGGATACGATAGACGCGGTAGATCCGCCAGACACGGTGTCTGCGGCCTGCGAGACCAGCGGCGCGCCGCAGCAAGCCGCAAGCGCAACGGCGCCGGCGTACCGGCGCAGGCGCATCGCCTGTGCGCAACACTGGAACGGCTTGGTGGAGGCGGACACGCTGCGTTTCTGATCCCGATCGAAATTATAGCGGCGTCCCCAGGAGAGGAACGCCGCCGGTGGACCTGCTGCGCCGCTCTAGAACTGGAAGCGGGCACCCAGTTGCATGATGCGCGGTTGATAGGTGTTGGTGGACTGGCCAAAGGTCGACGAGCCGATGTTGTAGTCGACCGGAAGCAGGTTCACGCGATTCAGCGTGTTGAACACGTCAAGGCGTAGCTGCAGGTTTGCGCTCTCTTTGCCAAACCATGGCAGTGAGTTGTTTTTGAGGATACTTGCATCCAGTGCCAGCAGCCCGGGGTTGCGGAACGAGTTCCGCGCCACGTTCCCCAGGGTCCCGGCAGCAGGAGCGGAGAACAGGGTTGGCACGACGTACGAGTTCCCGTGATAGGTGACGGTGGCGCGTGGCGAAATCCCGTTGATGAACTGCTGGCGAGAAAAGCCCTGCGTCTTTGTGCCACTCTGGATGTTCGGCCGATCGTTGTTATAGCCATCGGCGTTGTAGTCGCCGCACGTCACCACGATGCCGGTGCAGGTTGGATCGAACGGGTTCAGGTTGGTGGGGCTGAACGGTATGCCGGACTGGGCGGTAGCGATGGAGGCCACCTCCCAACCGCTGATCAGGTGATCGGCGATGGGTTGGATGTGATAGTTCGGAATCGTGTAGCTGCCCGAGATCTTGAAGTTATTCCGGATATCGAAGGCTGACGGGCCGAAGTTCGCGGCAAAGTTATGCTGGTCGCCGGGGCAATCCGTGGCGGCGTTGAAGTCGAAGCGGGTGCCACAGGTGCCAAAGTCGGTGGACTTGGACCAGGTGTAGGATGCCTGATAATTCAGGTTCTTCAGCCGTTCGGTCAGGGTAACGACCAGGCCGAAATAGTTGGCGGTGTTCAGGTTTGTGACGTAGGTGATGGCGCCAAAGCTGTTGTTCAGGCGAGTAAGTTTGCCATTGTTCTGGAGCAGATCGCCGGCAAACCGGTTAAAGTCGGTCCCGCTCAGCTGCTGGTACGCGTGCGAACCCACACCGTTCACACCAAGCACAAGGTTGCCGGGCAGCTGTGTGGAAACACCCACCGTGTAGTTCAGCGTCTTCGGAATCTGGATGTTGGGATCGATGCCGGTAATGTTGGCCGCCGCTCCCGGTACACCGCCGCGTGCGTCAAGCCCGGTCGCCGGAATCTTCGGATAGACATAACCGTAGGGCGACGCCGTAGACGTGCCAAACGAGTAGACGGGCTGAATCGGCTGGGTAGGCGCGAAGAATGGTGTGATCCAGCCGGGAGGGTTGGTGCGCAGACCATCGATCACCTGGCCAAGCGTAATGGGATCGCGATACAAACCGATACCGCCGTGGATGCTGACCGCGGCTGCAGACCGATATGGCTGCCAGGCAAAGCCGACGCGTGGGGTAAAGTTCACATTTTGCCGCGAGGGATACACATTCGCGACCTGGTTGATGGACGCATTCGCAAACTGACCGTTGAGCCCGGCAAAGTTGATGTGCGAGGTGTTGCCCGAAAGTGCGACGTTCGCGAACTTCGTATAAGTCTGGTAGCCATACGTGGTTGGATTGCCGAAGTCGTCCCACCGTAGGCCGAGCGTCAAGGTAAAGTTACTCGCAACCTTCCATTGGTCACTGGCATAAATTCCGAAGCTGGTACCCTGATCGCCAAACTGCAGCGGCTTGTAATTGCCGGTAAGTGGATCGTAGGTAATGTTGCCTTCGCTGTAGACATTGTCCTGAATAAGATCGGTCAGGTTATTGAACCCGAACTGTGGGCGCGCCTGCGGCGGTCCGAAGTTTGCACTGTCGTCACCATGCTCCGCCTGCACGCCAACTTTGAAATTATGGTTGCCACGCACGTAACTGACAACATCGCGCCAGGAGTAGTTATGCTGAATAAAGCTGCCCGGTCCCCAGGACCCGCCGAAGTTGGCCAGCGTGGGCGCATTAATGATGTTAATCAACGGAATCTCAGGGTTGATGCCATTGCCGTTTGCACCTTCCACCTTGTACGAGGCGAACTGCGCCTCGTTGAGCAGGTTGGCTGAGAAGATGTGGGTGTAATTGATGTTGTTGAACCACGATCGATTGGTATTGAGTGAGTTGAAGTTGGCTCGCGGGTCCACATTCTGCGAATCGAGACTTAGCTCGAAAACATAGCCATAAACCCGGTCCTTGCCCTGGCGAAAGTACTGGTCGCCGCGCGCGGAATACTGCAGGCCATGCTGATACGGCGCAACGCTATTGGCAGCGTTGTCGATATACGGCGTATTGCAGGTGGCACTCGGTGTGGTACAGGTCTGCGTAAAATTTGCGTTGCCGTACAGTTGTACAGAACTGCGCACGCCGTTGAGCAGGGGATACTTCTGTAAAAGGCCAGTACCAATGCTGTTGGGATAATTGGTCTTGGCATAGGCGATAAAGGCCGGGTCTTCCACCGTGAACTGGTTGGTGGAAGCGGTCTTGTTATTCAGCCGCTCGACCGACGCAAAGAAGAAGGTGCGATCCTTAATGATGGGTCCACCAAAGGTGGCGCTTACGTCCTTGTTGCTGGTCGTGGGCAGCGCTCCCGGTTGAAATCGAGCGTGTGCGCGCAGATTCTGATCGGTGTAGGTGAAATTGCCGGTGCCATGAAACTGATTGGCTCCTCCCTTGGTCGTCACGGCGGTCGTTAGGCCAGAGCCGCCAGGGTAGGTGATGTCGAAGGTATTGGTCTGCAGGGAAATCTCTTGCAGCGAGTCTGCATTGGGCGAAATGTTCGCCGTGCCGGTTGTAATGTTCGATGTAATCGAGATACCGTCCAGCACGTAGAGGTTACCGCCGAAGTAGTGGCCGTTGGAGTTTGCGGCCGGCGTTTGCTCCACGGCAAAGTTATTCGTATTTTCGGTATAGCCGCTCACTCCGGGAGCGGTGTTGACCAGCGCCAGGGTTCCACGATTCTGCAGCGGCAGGTCACGCACCTGCTGGGTGTCGAGCGTGGTTTGCACCCGGTTCTCTTCGGGGTTCAGGCCGCCATTTCCCTCGGCAGAAACCGACACCGTCTCCGCGGCATTCCCAATGCCAAGTGCGACATCGACGCCGGCCACCTGCGACGTGGTCACGGTCGCCGTCACGTCCTTGGCTTGAAAGCCCGTTGCCACAATGTGCAGCTTGTAGGTGCCGGGTGCAAGGCTGTTCACGCGGTACTGGCCAGAGCCGTTGCTCTGCAGCGTCGAGGAAACGCCGGTCTCGCTGTTGGTCACCGTCAGGGTTGCGTTGGGCACCTCGGCACCGGTGTTGTCCGTGATGGTGCCCTGGATGGTTCCGCTGAATTGCGCGAATGCCCGGTGAGGGCATGCGAGCAGGCATGCGGCAACCAGGAGCGATGCGCCCGCAAGTTGCAGCGAGTGCCGTTGCTGCCGGTGCGCCGGTTGGGGTCCCTGTGTCTTTGTAACCGCTTGCAAAATGTCGCGCTCCAATGGGGTCATGCTTGGCCTTCCAAAAATGTTGTGAACGCTGCTCTCGTCGGAGAGCTGTGTGTAGAGTCGGGCTTTTCTCCCGCGGTGAGGGTGGGTTTCGCCCACGCCACGGCATGCGCTACAAGGAACGGTCGAATACTAGACAGAAAAGTTCGGGCCCGGCTTAGGCCATTCGGCCAATGGAACATCGCCGTACACGCCATGCACCGGTGAGGAGCGTTCCATCGCGTGGCCGGTCCGGTTGGAAACACACGCTAGGACACGTTGAGCTGCACGCGGCCAGCCTGCTGCAGCAGCGTGCGCGGCAACAGGACTGCATTGCCCTGCAGGGTTCCGGCCGATGTTTGCCGCAGCGTGCGGCGGTCGGGAGCGTGCACGTGGACCAGGACATCGGCCGCGAAGGTTGCGTCCACGTCCACAGTCACCGCCCATCCGCCGCCACTCGTGGCTGGGACCGTCACCCAGGAGATTGCACCCCAGCGGGTGGGGCAGCGCTGCACCGCAATGCGCTTGCCCGGGGCGAACCACTCGCAGGGCGCTGCCTTCTGCAGATGGCACAGCTCTTGATCGCTCTCCTCGTAGCACAGCAGCCAGCGCAGACCAAGCGTGGGCTGCAGCACGGAGTTGACCACCGCAGACCACCAGTATTTGTTGCCTTCCCCCGCATAGCCGCCCGGCAGCAGCGCATCCTCGGGCGAGTAGCGGCTGCCGGAGTCTGCAGCAAAGCACACCAGTGCGTACAGCGTCAGCAGAAAAGGCCTGTAATCGGCCTGGCGAATCTCGACCGCGAGCGTGCCGTGCTCCATAAAGTTGGAGGTTCGCGGCTCACCACCGTCCATGTGCAATCCAACCCACTGCATGCCGCTGATCCGGCGGTGCCGCAGATGACCGAGATCCAGTTCGGCCACGCCCCAGTCGGCAAGGAACCAGTCCTGCATAAAGCGATGGTTCTCATAGCTGAGCAGCTGCTTGGGATCACGCCGGATGTCTTCCGGCGTAAACGGCGTAATGCCGGCACCCTGCATGGCAGCATTGCGTCGGCTGAGCGTGGTCGCCAGGGATCGCTCGATGTCGGTGCGTACTTCTTTTGCAAGCGCGCCCAGGCGGTTGGCCTCTGCGGCCAGCTTCGCATCGGCGATGGAGGCGGCCGCCAGCGCGCGGGAGTACTCCAGGATGCCGCGCCAGACGTTGACTGCGTTCTGGTAGTAGTACGGATGCGCGTCCGGGTACTCGTTGTGTGGGTCACCCAGGTCTGCTTCCGGCGAGCCCCAGATCAGCCCATGGTGGGGGTCGTCCCGTGGGTAACGCTGCTTGGCATAGCGGTAGCGCTGTTCGACATACGCCAGCATGCGCAGCAGTGTCGGCATGCTCGCGGTAAGCGCCGCCAGATCGCGTGTGTACTGGTAGCTGCGCGCCGCATTGCGCAGGAACAGCCCCACGTTCAACGGGGCTTCCGCCTGGTCCTGCGTATTGTACAAGAAATTGCCGTCCGGCAGAATGTAGTGCTCCAGGTAGAACTGAAAGTAACGGTCGCTGGAGGCGGTGAGCCCCCACACCTGCTGCGCCCATACGAACTCATAGGCCGCCACGGGGAACAGGGCGTGGCTCCGCTCCGGGATCATGGTGTACGCGCCTTCGCCAATCTGGTACGTCGGTCGAAGTCCCCGGTAGCTGCAGCGTGCGAGCATGATGCCGGCACGCGCTGTCCAGCAGGTTCTCGTCGGGGATGTCGACCGGCATGGAGCCATCAAACAGGTCGTGCCACTGGTTCCACACACCAAGCAGCGTGGTGAAGAATAGGGCAGCATCGCCGTTCTTGTAGCGCTCCACAACGGCGCGACCCTTCTCGTCGCGCTCCACCTGCATGGACGCAGTCAGCTGCTCCTCTGGAACAAGCATTCGTACGCGCACGATGGGCGTCGCGCTCTCGCCCTCCGGCAGCACTGCCGCAACCTCATACCCACACTGGTACTCCGGGTTCCACACGCCAATGTTGGCGGTGGGCGTATAGCCGCCCAGCAGGGTGCGTTTGCTGTAGCCTTCGCGGTATTGCCACACCTGCACGTTGTCGTTCGGAAAAAAGTCGCGCACATCGAACAGCGGGCCAAGCTCGTCGGGCGCCCACGCCGCCTGCGCAGGCGTGTTATTCCACTCACGCGAGGTCCCGTCCGGCTCCAGAAAGAGAGATCGCTCAGGCCCCGCCTGCTCGTTTGCCACCAGCGTCCAGCCGATAAACTCCGGTCCGAGGGCGGCCACCGTCTCCCAGCAGGGGTCACCCTTTGCATGCAGGATGTAGTCTCCCGGCACGTCCGGTTGCGGTGTCCAGCGTTTGCCGCGGTGCAGTTGCTTGTCCTGCGGCGCGGTCACGGGCCGGGGCTTGATGGTCGCAAGATCACCGATAAAGGTAGGGACCATCGCAATGGTGCCGCGCTCTGCTGTGACATAGGCCAGTGCGCCGCGATAGGTCGTTCGCTTCTCGAACACGGCGGTCGGGGCGCCGTTTGTGTCCAGCACGGCAACGGTCCGCCAGCCCTGTTGCACCTCACCGACGCGCAGAACGGGTGCCGTGCCGCCGGCTGCGAGCCGCAGACTTCCATCCGGATTTGCCGCAACCGCTGGCGGCGACAGGAGCGTCTCGCGCTCTCCCGGCAGAAAGCGATAGTAGTTGTTTGGAATGGCGGCTGCCGCTTCGCCGCCATCGCCGCCAACCGCCGCAAAGACCTGCGTTGCCTGCGCGGCAGCAGCGGTGGCCGCCACCAGCTTCAAAAAGGTGCGTCGTTCCATCGGCAAGCGGCAGTCCTCCGGACTACCGGGGACCCACCGGCAATCAGCGCGAGTGTACGCCGTTTCCAACGCCACGCGCCCTGAGCCGGACTTCCTACGCGGAGCAGGCCCAACGGCCCATTGCGTCCCGGGCCTAAGCTGCGCTACAGGTCCATCTGGACGATGCCGCGTTGCAGTGCCACTGTCGCCGCTTCGGTGCGATCAGTCACCTCCAGCTTGGCAAACAGCGTGTTCAGCTGGTTTTTCACCGTGCTCACACTCACGCCCAGGATCTCCGCGATCTCCCGGTTGATCAGGCCTTTTACGAGCAGCCGCAGAATGTCCATCTCCCGCCGGGTAAGCGACGTGCGATGCAGCCGTTCCGCCAGGCGCGCGGCTACCGCCTCCGGAATGCATTTCTGATCCTCGGACACGGTGCGGATGGCACCCATCAGCTCCTGCCGGCCGATGTCTTTCAGCACGTACCCCATGGCACCCAGCTGCAGCGCCTGGTACACGTCCTCTTCCGTACAGTAGCTGGTCAGGAACAGGACCTTTGCCGAACGGTATCGGGCGCGGATAGCCGTCAGCGCCTCCAGGCCGCTTGCCCCCGGCATGCGCAGGTCCATCAGCAGCACGTCGGGCAGCAGCGTCTCATATACCTCAACGCATTCCACACCGTTTCTTGCCTCCCCCACCACCTCAAGATCGGCTTCCGTGGCCAGCAGCGATCGCAGGCCCATGCGGAACACAAGGTGGTCGTCCGCGATCATGATGCGAATCGGCTTCATCCTTCCAATCCCTCCTGCAACAAGCCGGTGGACCGCTCCCGGCGTGCCGGCAGCCAGCGCCTGTGTGCCTGCGCCGTGCTCCTGCATGGAACCGTCAGTTGCACCACGGTTTCGCCCGGTTGGGACCTGAGGCAGAACCGCGCACGCAGGTGTGCCGCGCGCTCCTGCATGCCAATGATCCCAAAGTGCACGGCCTGTTGCTGCCCCGCGCGGTCCACGTTAAAGCCGCAGCCATCGTCGCGCACCGTCAGGCGCACCGCGTCCTGATGTGCCTGCAGGTCGACCCAGAGGTTGGGTGGAGCGGCATGTTGCACCGCGTTCGACACGGCCTCCTGGCAGATGCGGAAAATCTGCTCGGCCGTTTGCTGGCAGGGCGCGGGTGACAGCACTTCAAGGTTCAGGTGCACCGTCGTCTGCGAGGCGCTGGTGACGCTGGCAATCAGGTCAGTCAACATCTGGTCGAGCCCGACCGGTTTTGAGAAGGCGCGCAGCGTCGAAATCGACCGGTGTGCTTCCGCGCGGCAGTGCCGCACCATGCCGACCGCGGTGTGCAGGTGTGCTTCGGCCAGCGCTGGGTCCCGCTGCATGTCTCCACGCACCACCTCCAGCTGCAGGGCAATGCCGGCGAAGCCCTGCGCAAGCGTGTCGTGGATGTCGCGGCTGATCCGTGCGCGCTCCGCCAGGATCGCCGTGAACTGGCGCCGCATGCTGCGCGCGTGGGCAAACTGCATCAGGCCGCCGACCGCGAGCAGCGCCAGCACCAGCTGCAGCATGTGCGCCGGCGTTCCCCAGGGCGGGCCTTTCACGACCTCGATGTCTGCTGGGTCGCGCAGCAGCAGCGAGAAGCTGCCCTCCGCCGGGCTGTATTGCTGCTGCCGAACCTGCAGCACACCGGTAAGCCGCACCGTGCTGTCCGGCTGCAGGCTTTCCACGCGCGCGCGTTCCGTCTCGTTCAGCGAGGCGTTGTGGGTCGACTCCGCCGAAAAGAACTGGTGGCCGGCTTCCATCTGCAAACGCAGGGTGCCGCCGTCGTCGGTGGCGCGCAACAGCTTGCCTTCCACCTGCACCAGGGCTTCATGGTGCGCGCCGTCTGCGGCTTCATCCGCGGATAACGCCAGCGGCGGCGGCGCGGAGCTGTGCCACAACGCGTTGACCGATGCGTCCACAAGCAGGTGAGTGTTGCCCTGCATCGCCGGCCGCCCGGTCACCTCGACCTCGTCGCCGACTTCGACCATGGCCGGTTCCTGCGTTGCGGCTTCGAGCGCACCGGTCTGGTCCTGCAGAATAATGCGTTCGCCCACGCGTGTGACGGTGCCGCGTACGGTCACCAGGGGTCGCGTCGCCATGGATGCCGCTTCCGTGGCCGTCTCGATCGAGGTCAGCGTGGCCCCGCGCGCCGCACCGGCCTGCGCCGCGCAGACCCCAGCGGCACACAGCACTGCCAGCACTGCCACCCACCGCGGCCCGAACCAACGCTTTGGGATTGCAGCCGGGGGTCGGCGCCGCCCGTCATGCATGCCGAGCCTCCGGCAACGGCCACCGGCTCCGTTGCAGCCCAGGCCACGCCTCTCCCGGCGACACGGCCCAGTAGCTGGCCCGGTAGCTGGCCCGGTAGCTGGCGTAGCTGCTCGCATAGCTGCTGGCATAGCTGCTGGTGTAGCTGGTCGCGTGACTGGTCGCGTGGCTGCGGCGGTGGTCATCGTGCACATGGTACGCTCGGTTCCATCTTGATGTCGCAGCAGCGCTCCAGGTCGAAAGCGGCACTCTGGTTGGCTGCTGCCGCAACGTTGCTGCTGCTTGTTGCGTCGCTTGCCCTGTACCGTCCTCGTCCTCGGGAAGCAACGCCCCACCTGTTGGCGACGGACCTTGCGCAGTGGCAGTCGTACGAGGGCAACTGGGCAAGCCGCGATGGTGTCATCACCGATCGCACCGGTGGCCGCGGCGACAAGCTCATGACGGGAGACACCACGCTGAACGACTTCCTCTACCGCGCCGACCTGCGCTTCGACTCGGAGCGCGACTTTGAATTTGGCGATGCCGGCCTGCTCCTGCGCGCCTCAAACATCACGGTCGGCACGGACTCGCTGTACGGCTACTACGTCGGCGTGCGGCCCGGAACACAGGCCTTGAAGCTCGGTCGCATGCAGGATGAGTACATCGACCTTGCCCTGCGCACGCTCGACGTGCCGATTCAGAGTCACACCTGGTACCACCTGGAGGTCCAGGTCCGTGGCTGTACCTTCTTCATCCAGGTGCGGCAGGACAGCGGCCGCACCATCGGCGTCATGCACTTCGACGACCGGGACTGTGTTATCCGTGCCGGTCAGCCCGGCCTCCGCTCCTACGGCATGATTGCCTCCTGGCGTGCGCTGTCGGTGCAGCCACTGCCCTGACCGGGTGTCCTGGCCGGGGTGTCCTGGCCGGGTGCACTGGCCCGGCGCGCTCGGTGGCCTACGCTAGCGCGGCTCATCCGCAGAAGCGCTCATCACCTGCGGCAGCAGGTATCGCTGGATCCACGGCTGCCTCATGTCGTCTGCGGTAATCATCTCCACCGGCAGTTCCGTGTGTTTTGCATACGGCTGGCCGCTGAGCAACGCGTGCATCACCTGCATCGAAATCTGTCCCAGGGCAAGCCAGTCCGTGGCAACGACGCCGTCCAGCGTCCCGTCCCGCAGGGCGTCCATCACGTATACCTCCTGGTCGACGCCGATCAGCACAACATGCTCCTTCGGTGAGCGCTTGCGCAGCGCAGCGATCATGCCCATGGTGCTGAAGCCGTCTGACGCGAAGAGCGCGCGGACCTGCGGGTGCTGCCGCAGCAGATCCTGCGTGGCCGTTGTGGAGCGTGCCCAGTCGGAGAGGCCATACTCGGTGCCCACGACCGTGATCTTCGGAAACTGCATGTGGAGCCGTTCGGCAAAGGCGCGCTCACGGTTGGTCGATCCCGCCAGCACCGGGCTGACGCCGATGATGCCCACCTCCCCGCTGCCGTTCAGCAGGTGACCGATGCGGTCGGCAGCCAGGATCCCAATCTGGCGATCGTTGCTGCCCACAAACGCGGCATAATCTTCAGGCGGCAGTGAGATGGGTGCGTTCAGCAGGATCACCGGCACACCGGCTTGCTTTGCACGGTGCACCGACGCCGCCAGTACCAGCTGGTGGTCCGGCACCAGCATCACCCCAGAGGCATGCTGCTCAACAGCCTTCAGCACCAGCGCTGCCTGCTGTGCATAGTCCGTCTCCGCCTGAGGCGCCACCCAGTTCACGCGATAGCCGAACTGCCGCGCAACCTCGATCTCCCCGGCACGGATCCGCTTGGACGTGTCGGTGGACGTCGATTTCGGAATAATCGTGATCACTGCCTCGTGCTGCCTGCGGTGGCAACCCTGCCAACCGCACAGCGACAGCAGCATGGCTCCAAACCACATGCAACCTGGTCGCTTCACACGTCTCCACAAGGGCGCGGGCGAGCGCTGCAAAGGTTTGCGTCCCTTGGCGCCGTCCTGCTGCACCGGTCCACCCAGGCATTCCGCAAGCTGCGCCTCTGCCGTCATGCGCTCCAGCAAAGCACGTGTGCCCGCTGAATGCTTAGGCCCTTCGGCTAGAGTCATGGGGCCTGCCTTAACGGTATGCTGCAGACTTGCCGGCACGCTGTGAAACGGACGCATTGCCCCTGTTCCGCTCCTCGATTCTGCCTGCTGAAGAGGTTCCAATGTCGCCAGTCAACCGCCGCCAGTTTCTGCAGTCTACCGCGTGCACCCTTGCCGCCTCCGCCGTTGCTCCGGGCCTTGGCGGTGCGCAGGTTGCCCACGCCTCGGCGCGGAAAGCGAAGCTGGCACCGGCAGCGTTACAGCCCCTGCCACTGGGGCAGATTCGCCCGACCGGCTGGCTGCTGCGGCAGATGCGCCTGCAGGCCGACGGCATGGGTGGGCACCTGGACGAGTTCTGGCCCGACGTCGGACCCAACAGCGGTTGGGCCGGCGGCACGGGAGAGAGCTGGGAGCGCGGACCGTACTTCCTGGATGGCCTTGTGCCGCTCGCCTGGCAGCTGGACGATCCCGCGCTCAAGGCGAAGGCAATGCGGTTCATCGACTGGACGCTGCAGCACCAGCAGCCCAGCGGCATGATTGGACCGGCCTCGAATGACGACTGGTGGCCTCGCATGGTCATGGTCAAAGCGCTGGCCCAGTATGCCGACGCGACCGGCGACCCGCGCGTGGAGCCGGTCTTGACCCGCTACTTTCACTACCAGCTTGAGAGCTTGCCGTCTCGCCCGCTGGCAGAGTGGGGCAAATATCGATGGCAGGACGAGGCGCTCGTCGTCCAGTGGCTGTATGACAAGACGGCGGACCCACGCCTGCGAACGCTGGCCGACCTGTTGCGCCAGCAGGGCTTCGACTGGGTCGCCAGCTTTCGCAACTTCACCCACACCGGGCCCACCTCCCGCAGCCTGTTGGACGCCAGCAGCCCCAGCGGGAACAAGCCGGCAGGCATGGAAACGCATGGCGTAAACAACGGCCAGGCCATCAAGACCGCCGCGGTGCAGTACCGCCTGACAGGCGACCGGGCGGAGAAGGAGAACTACGACCGCCAGGTCGCCACGCTCGACCGCTACCATGGCCAGCCCAACGGCATGTTCTCCTGCGACGAGCATCTCGCCGGCTTGAATCCAAGCCAGGGCACCGAGCTGTGTACGGTCGTGGAAACGATGTTCTCCATGGAGGTGGCGCTGGCGACCTTTGGCGATCCTGCCATCGGAGACCGCATCGAACGCATCGCCTACAACGCGCTGCCCGGCACCTTCACCGACGACATGTGGGCGCACCAGTACGATCAGCAGGCCAACCAGGTGTCCAGCAGCCTCAATTCCAAACCGTGGACCACCAATGGGCCGGAATCGAATCTGTATGGCCTGGCGCCGCACTTTGGCTGCTGCACCGCCAACTTTCACCAGGGTTGGCCCAAACTCACGGCAAGCCTGTGGATGAAGGACGTGGCTGGCGGTGGCCTGGTGGCAACCCTCTACGCGCCCTGCGAAGTCCGCACAGAGGTGGCAGGTCACGACTTCCTGCTGCGCGAAGAGACGGATTACCCCTTCCGGGACACCGTCCGGATTACCGTAACCCCCGGTGCTGAACTCCGCCTGCCGCTGCACCTGCGCGTGCCTGCATGGGCCGCGGGCGCTTCGGTCCGGGTAAACGGTACGGCGGTCGATGCGGCCGTCACACCGGGTGCCTTCGTGCAGATCAACCGCTTGTGGAAGGCCGGCGATGTCGTCGAGTTGCACTTCCCGATGGCGCCCACGCTGCACCGGGGCTTCCACGCGTCGGTGTCGGTCACGCGAGGCCCCCTGGTCTTCTCCTACGACCCGGGCGGCACCTGGGTCAAGCTGCGGGATCACGGCATCACCGCGGATTGGCAGCGCTTTCCAACAGGGTCCTGGAATTACGCGCTTGGTTTGGACGAACAGACTGCGGCGGCGCTGCCCGTACGTGAGTCGGCCATCGGTGCGATCCCGTTCTCCGCCGCGGACCCGGCGGTGCGCATCGCGGTACCGGCGCGTGTGCTGAACTCGTGGCGGTCAGAGGATGGTGTGGCAGCCCCGGTCCCCGAAGCGGCACAGCACAGCGACGAGCCGCAACACGTGCTGGACCTGATCCCCTACGGCGCGGCAAAACTGAGGATCACGGCCTTCCCGGTACTGCAGACCTGATCGGAATGGAGGCACGAGCGGCAAGGTCCTGCCGGGGCAGCAAGCGAACAAAGCCCGTTGCAAAAGAGAGCAGCGCTCTGGGTCGTCCCACCGGTGATACTGACTCAACACGGGCGACATATCGACCATGATGAGTTGCACCACAGGCTGAGGGGGGCGCGTGTGAATCAAAGAAATCTCGGCGGATGGCGGGACCCGCGTGCCTGGTGCGCGGTCCTCCTGCTGGTCATCAGCACCCGCTTCGAAGATCGCTTCGAGAACCTCTTCTACCACCCACTCGCGCACATCTTCCGCATCCACCAGCCGCCTCCCGGCACCCTTGGACAGGGCTCCTATGGAACGCAAATGCTCGTCCGGCTGCTCTGGGATCTTCTTCTCTGGGCCGGTGTCTGCGCGCTCCTGCGCCGTTCCGTGGCAGGCTTTCCGTTCCACGATCAAACATGGCTTCGCCGTCTCTCAGTCGGGCTCGCCACCGGTCTCGTCGTCATGCTTGCGACCATGCTTGGCATCTGGGGACTCGGCTCGGCCGGTGTCTCACCTTCTGCGCAGACCTTCACTGCGGCGCTCGGCAACGGCTCCCGCTGGCTCCTCCTGGACTTCGTCGGGGCTCTCGGGGAGGAGATCTTCGGACGCGCGATCATCCTGACCACGGCCGAGCGCTTTCTCGGCTGGAGGGGCGCTGTCCTTGTATCCGGCATCCTGTTTTCCGGACTTCACCTCAACAATCCGGGCGCAAGCCGCATCTGGCTTCTCCGCCTCTTTCTTCAGGGCACGGTACTCGCCTACGCGGTCTTTCGTACCCGATCCCTCTGGTGGTCGGTGGGGTACCACACGGGATGGAACTGGATCAGTGCGCCCTTGTTCGGGGCTGCCGGCAGCGGCTACCTCGACGAGGGACACATCTTCGACTTCCTGCCGCACGGTTCGATCTTGCTCACAGGTGGGTCCGTCGGTCCGGAAGGCAGCTTGCTGGCCTTCCTTGCGGTGCTGCTGGCGCTCTTGCTCCTCACCATCACAACACGATCCCCTCCCGCCGCCATGCCAACCTAACCGGCTCTCCCGGTCCTGACGATCCGGTGCTTCAGCGCATTGGAGATCACAGAGTCGAGGCCGAAGTCGACCGGCACGATCACGCCGTAACGTAGCGCCCCTTCACCCTCTCAACCGCATTCTCGAACTCGCGCTCACGCAGCGACTTCAACATCTGTCCGCAGAGCAGAGCCGAACAGGCCTTCTGTCAGGCTGGAACCGTTGGGAGCGCAATCATCGGAAGATGTGGACGCAGGAATTGCTTGTCGCGGCTTGATCGATCCACACAACAGGAGTCGCTGGAAACGTGCGGCGGATGTATCGGAGTCTTTGTCTCTTGCCCGATTAGCATCCGGTCGCCACTGATCACCGAACTGGGAGCGTACTCCTCAACGGTAGATTTCTGAAGCAGAACGATTCTGTTCAGCACCTCACACTGTGCAGTACCTCACATTTTTCAGGCGCAAGAACCAGGACTGCATTTTCTACGTGGTAAAAGGCGGAAGCTCCTCGGTATACAGGTTCTGCAGAAGCAGCTTTGTCGTCTGGTAGCAATCGCACGCGGTCGCCTCCAGCATGGGGCGATTCAGAATCCGGACTGCTCCCCACTGGTACTCCAGCAATCCTGCGCGCTGCAGCGTACCCGCGGTCAGGGTCACCGTCGTACGGCTTGCGCCCAGCATCATGCCCAGAAACTCCTGGGTCACGCGAAGATCATCGGACTGCGTTCGATCCGATGCCATCAGCAGCCAGCGGGCAAGTCGCGCTTCCGCCTGGTGCAGACTGTTGCACGCCGCAACCTGGCTCAGACTCAGCGACTGTTCCTGCTCAAACTCCAGGATCCGCGTGCGAATCTCCTCTGACTTCCAGAACAGGCTCTTGAGCCTCGCAAACGGAATCTTGAGGGCTGTCCCCTCGATCTGGAGAAACGCCCTCGTCGACACCTTGGCCGGCCCAAGCAGGTGAAATCCACCCACAACACCCTCGGCGCCAATAATGCCCACCTCCACCATCTGCCCGTCGCGCGTCATCGACACCACAGAGGTCATCCCCGACGTCATGAAATACCCATGCGTCGGAATCGTTTCAGGCTCGTACAGCGGCGTTCTCAAAGGCAGGTTGACCAGGACGCAGCTGTTCAGAAGCAGGTCGCGGTTCACAGGGGATAGGGCCGAGATCAGCCGGTTTGCTGCAGGGGGAGGCATAAGTGTCCTTTGCGTTTTAGTTCGCAAAGGGAGCCGGTAGGCCTCTGGTGCGTCTCTAAACAGAACCGTGATGCCGTAACGCTTCCGGTACCCCATAGGACCATGACAAGGACCCCACGTCTGTCCACTGTCGTACTCCCAAAAGCACATGGCTGCGTGCCGCTGATCCTGACCCCGAACACTGCACCGCCCACTTTGCGCCCGGCACGCAGCAAGTCTTCGGCGTTCCCAGGGCGGCGGTCCTGCACTTCGCCACGCAGAGCGGTGTCAGCGTGCCGCCGGTCGCAGCAGAAAGGTGAAGGAGAACCCGGCAATGTCCTCATGCTGCCGCAGGCTACGGCTGTAGATGCCGCTCAGGGTGACACGGGGTGCAATCGGGATGTCGAGCACGGTATTGAAGCCGTTGTTTTCAGCAAGGCTTGCAGCAACGGCAGACGTCTGGCCCGTTCCGGCAGGCCCGCCTTGCCGCGCTGCTGTTTGCGAAATGCTTGTGCTCCCAACAGGCAGTTGCTCAAACGCCTCAACGCCAAGCCGCAACGTTCGGTGCAGGTCAAAACGCATGCCGGCCGCGAAGTTCGCAAGCAGCCCGCGGGAAGTCTGGTCCTGCTGCAATCGCTGGTTCTGCACACGGCTGCTACTGCCCACGCCGAGATCCACAAAAGGCGACCAGCGGGAACCGGCTTCCAGGTGGTTCGTCACGTTCCACGTGGTTTTGCCCGCACCCACGCCGTCAGACACGGAGCCGGTCGGCGCAATCAGTTGCCCGGTCACCGTGTCGTACAGCGTTCGGTGCCTCATCGCGAAAGGCTTCCACGAGGCGTGTGCCGCAAGAAACGTGTCCGCAACAACGCCGTGCTGCACCTGCACGCCTGTACTTGAACGCGTGAGCGGCAGGGACTCGCCCGGCCTTGGAGGCGCCGCAACCTGGTTCGTCCGCAGGTACAAAAGCACCGGCGTCGACGCATCCACGCTCAGGTACGCGTTGAACCGGTAAGCAACACTCGGTGTCAGAACGTTCGACCAGCCGTCGATGGAATCGTGCTGCGAACTGGTGATCAGGCTTGCGTTCCACCCATGCTCCGTCGGAATCACCCCGGCCGGGCCAAGGCTGTTGGAAACGGCTTGCGCCAGGTCGTCGTCACTCAGCGCCGCGGCAGATTCCACCTCGTGCGACTGTGCGCTCGCCGTCATGGGAAAGACCAGCACCGCGGCGGCAAGCAGTGGTATCCCGAACCTACACGCTTCTGCGTGGCACCATCTGGCAACGTTCATGACATGGGCGAGCTGTGCTCTGGCAAGTAACGCCGTTCCGCATACAAAGATCTGTCACCGTCCTGCGGCATGCAGTCGTTGTGGAGCGGTGCCGTCTCACCTTGCATCATTGCACCCGGGCAAGCCATGTCACTCGCGCCTCTGGCGCATCTGGCCGTCTTCCGCACCGGACTCACACGCATCGTCTCGAACTCAGGATGCGGTGCGCTTGCCTGCACCGCTCGAAGAGGATCGTTCCTTCTTGAGCCAATGCTTCAGCAGCGCCCAGTCCCGCTCCGTCTTGTCTGCGTAGATGTTTGCAAACTGCAGAATCGCTCCGCCGAACCGGCTCCCCGTGCCGATATAGCTTGCAATGGAAACGGGGTCTCCAGCCCGGGCGTGCCCTCGGGCCAGCAGTTCGCCACACAGCACGGCATACCCGTGCAGGCCGGCGGAGGTAAGCGTGGCCACATCGAGCGAAGCCTTGTGGTCGTTCAACTGCCGCACGACGTAGTCCCTGCCTTCAAGGGTCGTGTACCCAAGAAAGGGATCAGACGTCAGCTGCAACGCGCGCTGGCCGTTCATCACCCGCCGTCCCTGGTGCGTCTCGCCTCCGGTGCCCTCAGGCAGGTACCGCGCATAGGCCGAATCCGGTTCCTCCTTCACCTCCAGAAAGAGTGGATCGACATTCGCCGGGCACGCTTGCCCCTCCAGGTACACCGCGTAGTTGCGTAGACCCACCGAACCGGTACCCACCACCTTGAAGGCGACGTCGATCGCTTTGTACTGGGCAAAGAAGTGGCGGCGTTCCGGGGCCAGGCCCGCGGCAAACTCATGCAGCGACAGCAGGACCGCTTCACGATCCGACGCGGCAAGCGGGGTGAGCAGGGGTGGGTTCATCCGGATGCGGCGCGCCCCGCCATGACCTTTGGTGCCCGTGGTCCGGCGTGTCAGCTTTGCGAACAGTCGCGCCGGTGTGCCCCGTTCTGCCTGCCTGAAGATGGTCGGGAAAGGTTCAACGTGCGCAAGCCTGCGAATCTGAAAGCGCGCAAGCTCAATCACCGGCATCTTGCTGAACAGGCGCATGCTGCTGGTGTAGCTGGTAACGAAACCGTGCACAGCCTCCCGCCGGTCTACCCGGTGCAGCTTTGCCTCGCGGCCGGCAAGCAGAAGGCTCGTGGCAAGCCGCTTCACATCCCATTCAAACGGCCCGTGAATCGTCTCGTCAAAGTCGTTGATGTCGAAGACGATCTGGCCTTCCGCGCCGGCATACGCGCCCAGGTTCAGCAGGTGCGCATCTCCACAAAGCTGCGTCGTCAGGCCGCTGTTTGGTTGCGAGGCAAGGTCGGCTGCCATGATCGGCACGGCACCGCGAAGAAACCCGAACGGTGAGGCCGCCATGCGCTCATACTTCAGCGGAACAAGCTGCGGAACCCGGTCCACCATGGATGCGGCAAGCAGCGCCAGCGGGTCGGCGGGGAAGGATTCCTGGTTGACCTTGCCATGCCGCTTTCTCGGTAGCTGCTTGCGCGCCTTTACTCCCAACGAACAACGCTCGGCATGTGTCAGTGGATTCATCAGCAACCAGGTCGGCCGTGGGAGAACTCTATGGGCTCACAGGATCAAGACCGAAGACCCCACTCGTGTAATCGTAAAACACGTCGAACTTCGCCAGCAGGTGCATGCCCGTATTGATAAAGGAACCCTCCTGGCTATTCAGGTGGATCCAGTGCACGGCATCGGGCGTCGCAGGACCGTCATCCCCCACGGTAAAGGCAAGGGAACTCGCGCCATGCAGCATGCTCAACGACAGCCGCGTCCCGTCGGCCACCCTGCAGCTTGCATCGGCTTTTCGTGCGAGCGAGGCACACGCGGCGGGCTCCCCGGAGACAAGCGTGAGCAGCGCATCCGTAATCCCCGTATCGACCAGGATCGAAACCGGCTGGGGCACGCTTGTATTCATGCGGAGAAACCCCGACGGCGTGCGATCGTCCGTAACCGGTTCGTTGTGGAGGCCGGATCGCGTCCACCGGGTAAGTCGAAGGGTGTGCAGCCCTTTGATCGCAAGCGGATGAGCGACCCCAAGCTCGATCCCCGTCTGCGTGATGCGGTAGTTTGCAGGCGTTCCCGGCGGCAGATTCCGGATGTGCAGCAGCGGGTTTCTGTCCGGCGTCGCGTAGGCATCAGGCCGGCCAAACCCCACGCCCATCATGTGCGGCAGCGATCCATCGCGACAGGGATTGCTCGCGGGTACAACACAGTGCGACGTCTCTGCCGCGAACACCGGGACGCGTGCGATGGCGCCTGAGGTGTCCAGGGTCACATCGATCGGTTCAGTCCAGAACCCATCCACCACCAGGCCCGAACTCGTGTACCGAATCGACCCGTCGACCGCCTTGGAAACGCTGCGCGGCAGTTCAGTTCTTGGCACAACAATGCCCACCGATCCGGTATCGACAACAAACGTTGTCTTGGGCGCGGCGCTAAACCCGAGCTTCACCTTCAGCGTCGCATTGGGATCGAACGTGTTCGCATAGGGCACCTTGAACGAGGGTGCCTGTGCTGCCGAGAACATGGAAAGAACCAGGGCGAGCAGCATGCCGCCAGCCACGTCACGTCGTTTCATCTGACCCATAAGTGTCTGCTCTTGCCCCTCGACAAATTGGAAGGCGCCCTGGTCTTGAACTGTTAAAAGCCTGAGTCTTGTCCCTCATGGCTCAGAAATGCGGCAGCGTCGTTCGCTGCCCGTCCGTCGCGGCAGCCTTCTTCGCAGCAGGCTACTTCAGGTTTTCATTCAGCAGTTTCGCCAGCCTGGCCCCGGCCAGGGCGATGCGATCCCTCGCGTCTGCAATGGCCTGCTGGTAGTAATCCGCGGTCAGCACGTAGTGTCCCGTTCCGCCGTCTGGCTGCGTGCCTGCCTCAATCGGCGCCGCGTAAACATCGTTCTGCGCAAGCTCGAAGGAGGTCTGCGCCCACGCCATCGGGTCAGTCTCGCTGACGTTGTCGTCCCCTGGCGGCGGGTTCGTTCCGCTGAGCAGGAGCGGCAGCGATTTCGCAAAGGCTTCCGCCGGCGCCAGACCCGCGACCGCGCTGCAGGTACCAGGCAGGTCATCCCAGAAGGCGTGTAACTCACGGGGCACCTCCGCCTTTGCCACGCCGGGGCACACAAACTTTCTCGACAGGCCGGGGGCCACCTTGATCGTCACCAGGTTTCCACCGCGGTCGCCGCTGCCGCCATTCAGGCGTACCACCGTGTGCAGCGGTTGATGAATGTCGCCGAGCAGGTGCTCCAGCCAGACCAGCTCGTAGGCCTTCAGCACATCCCCGTCCCGCGATCCAATGTGCTCACGCAGCAGGCTGATTTGCGTGGCAACATTCGGAACCGGCGTGTCCGGGACCGGCGTCTCATCGGAGGCCAACCCGGTATCGATAAAGTGCAGGTAGCCAAGGCTGTGCACATCAGAAAACCCGACAATGACCGTCGACGGGGGCCCCGGAGGCGGTGTGTCCGAGTCTTCAAGCCCGTGATGCTTGATGCTGTCGGCCCAGGTCGCGGCACGCATAAACAACAGCATGTTTCTCCGGTCGCCGGTCGTGCCCGCCGGCAAATCCTGAACCCATTCGACATACCCCGGGATGTCGTCGGAGTGGGTGTGCAACGTCGGCACTTTCTGCAACAGCGCACTTACCCGGTCCTTCGTCGCCTGGTCCATCTGCTTCCAGGCAACGTAGGCAACGGCTTCGTGACCGGTGTTGCCCCAGGCATACAGCCTACTGGACACGGCTAGAAGGCAGGCAAAGCACAGGACGGAGACAGCAACAGTGAAGGATCGACGCACGGTTTGGGCTCTCAGAATAAAGTGACAAAGCGGATACATCATGGGCTTGTCTGCAGGTGCCGCCCTTGCCCAACCGGCGACCCCAAACGCTCACAGCGCACAACAGGAATTGCCGGAGCGTAAAACTCCACCGCGCCTGCATCAAGCCAAACGCAATCGGGCGAGATGCACCGCCGATGCCAACGCCTGCACCGGCGGCGACCGTACAGGGACCCGTGAATCAACGGGGTCTTCAAGGGTCAAGACACGCACGAACGGCTCAGGGAGCATGCCCTCCGTACTGGTTGTGCCACCACGGCGGCATCTCCTGCCCCGCTCCAAGTGTCCGGGGTTTGCAGCACGTGGCCCTCAGGCAAGCGGAGCGGGACCACCATCCATTTGCGATGCCGCGGTAAAGATCGGCGACACCGATGCAATTGCCGCCAGCAACTCTGCGGAGGGTGCGCCCGCGCTGATGGGCTGGTTGCCGTTCAGCGCGGACTTCATGTTCTCCGATCCCTGCAGCGTCGCGGCGGCTCCTCCCGCCATTCCCTCACTGCCTATGGCGGAGCCCGGTGTGGAGGAAACGGTTGGCACACCGTCCTGCGTGGAAGTATCGATCACAATGCGCATGGTGCTTCCTCCTCAACTCAGAATGGCGTAGCGCGCCTCAATGTTTACCGGCGTCGCGGTCAGGTTGTGGACGCTGATGAAGTAGGTAAGAGCGCTTGGGCTGGACCGTTGCACCTGCACGTTCCATTCCAGCTGCGCTGCACCCGGAGCGGGCGATGTCGGCACCACATTCCACTCCACGTGCAGCGCTGGATTCCAGTTAAACGTAAACCAGGTCTGCGTTGCATTGGCAGGAACGGAACCGGAGAACTGTACTCCAACGGACATGACGGACTCTCTTTCTTGAGCCTGGGCTACCAGCCCAGCACGTTATAGCGCGCTTCAAACATCACGGGTGCGCCTGTGAGATTCGTAACGTTGATCCAATACGTGATGTATTGGTACGACGAACGTTCTGTCTGCACTTTCCACTTCAACTGCTGTACCGTCCCGTTCACCGTCGGGACAACGGTCCACACCACGTGCCACTCCGCCGGCCAGTTAAAGGTGAACCAGCGGTTGGTCTGGCCGGGCTGCACCGTGCCCGTAAATTGCGTGCCGCCAAACGTTGACGTCTGCAGCGCCGCAGGAATCAGCTGGCGCAGGTTGGGACGGTTGCCAATCCGCTGCGCCACCGGGCTCGTCGTGCTGGCCTGTTGCGCCGACCCGGTTGATCGCAGCAGACTGCGCGCCCTCGCCGGGCTAAGCGGGATGCGGCCCTGGTTCTTGAGCACACCCTGCACGCAGGCCAGGGCACCGGTCACGATCGGCGATGCGCTCGACGTGCCGCTGAACTGGTTCGTGTAAAACACGTTGCTGTTGGTGCCGCCCTGCAGGTCGCCGTACCCCGTACTGGTCACCTCGCGCCCCCAGCCCTGGGCATCAATGGAGTTGCCGTAGTTTGAGAAATCCAGCCGCGAACGATCGGCACCCCAGTTCTGGTTGTGAGTTCCCGGCGGCGGCGCACCGGCGCCGACCAGGATCGCCCCGGAATCTCGATTCGCACGATTGAACGGATTCTTCCAGCTCGCGGGAAACCCGCTGCCCGGCGTGTTGTAGACCGCATCGTCCAGGTTCTGCGCACCGTTGCCGGCCGCCTCCACCACAATCACACCGCGGCTTGAGGCGTACTGAATGGCATCGAAGTCGTCCGGCCACCATTCGATTGCAATGTACCCCTCCTGCCCCGTTCCCGTGGCCTTGGGCCCCGGGCGATGGATCTCGAGCAGCAGCAAATCGCCGGCAGACAGCAAGCCCGCGGCGGTATGAATCACGCTGGCTGTCGGCAGGGAAAATGCTGCGAAGCGGCGAAGTGCATCCGGGCAAATCCCCGTCACTCCAAGTCCGTTGCGCGTCCCTCCCATCTCCCCCTGCACGGCCGTCCCATGGTCGTTCGCTCCGCTCGCTGTTCCAACAACAACGCCGCCTTTGTTGGTTGCGAGGTCCTCATGCGTCATGTTCCACGCCCACTCGCAGTCAATGATGTTGACGCCCGCACCGCCGCCGCCGCCCAGTGTCCACGCGTAACGCGCGTCGATCCCGCCCGGCGCCGCATCCAGGTATCCCTGGTTCGCGGTAAAGTCCGGGGTAACGGCGGGCGCCTCCTCCGTCTGCGGTTGCATGTCGTTCACACCGCGCATTTCCATCAGCTCGGCAGTCGCTGCAGGTTCGGCGGCCGGCTTCACGTACGCGGCCATCACGGCGCTTTGCTTGCGCAGCTGCTCCGCAAGGCTGTCCAGCTTTTCGTCCGGTGCCTCCACGTGGTAGTACACGGAAAGGTCGGGCAGCGGCGTCGGCGAAGGCATCAGGCCCTTTGCCGCCAGTTGCACATCCTCTTCGTTGCCAAACAATGGTTTCAGCGACACCCCAAACTCGCGCAGAACATCGCTGAGCGGGGCCACGTCATGGTTGCCAAGCGAGCGCACGCTGTCTGCGTTGGCTCGTAGTTGTGCTTCGGGGTGGGCGACGACGATCAATTCACGTTTCCGCGGAAAGTCTCCAGGCGGCGGAGGCTCCCTTCTTTGACCATCAACGGGGGATTGGTTCTTCTGCGTTGCCATGTATGTCTCC
>CAXUHM010000022.1:0-61192 GCA_964250935.1 uncultured Terriglobus sp. | reverse complement strand
CTGCTACACCGACTTGATGTTGCCATTGACGCCGGACGGAAAGAAACCACCGCTGGCGGTGCCGGCAACGGAGCTGCCATACAGAATGGCGAGCACCTGCGACGGGTCCGACGAAAAGCAAAGCCATTGAAGGTGTTGGTCTGGCCCGTGGTGCCACCGGCGACGGTGGCGAAAAAGCCGCCTTTCGCCTGGGTGGGACCGACAAGCGCGAGTGCCACGGTCCCCGGATCTGACGGGATGATGTCATAGCCGTCCGGCGGGACATAACCGGTTAGCGTGGACGGATATGCGGCATTCTGTTGGATGGCCAGGAGGCGAAGCGCCCCCGTATGAAAACCCTCCACGGCAAGAATCTGGGCAGCGGCGCTGACGTTGTTGCCGGTCAGGAAGGAGGCTGATCCGGTGTACGCGGTGACGCCAACATCTTCAAACAGGCGCGCAACCTGGATGTAGTTCGCGACCGTGATGGGTGCGAGTGCACCCAGGTTAATTTGCGGGCGTGCGATGGCAAGCGTGCTAAGGGCGCTGCGCAGGGCACTCACGTGGGACATTTCGTCGTAGGCGATCTCTGCAAAGAGATCGGCACTCTGCTGATTGGCAAAGGTGATTTGCGCCGGTGGATTTTGCGGTGCCGGGCCACCGCCGGTCAGACTGGAGTTCAAATCCTGGCCCTGCACGACGTAGGAGTAGAACGTGGCTTCAAGGTATTCGAGGTTGAGCGCGAAGTTAAGAATGTCGGCCTCGCTTTGACCCTGCGCGTCGACATAGACACTCGTGTCGCCGCAGCCCACGATTGCGGCACCCGCTGCAACGGCGCCAGCGATGCCGACACCGGCACCGGCGAGGAAATTCCTTCGATTGACGCGACGCGTCCTTGCGGCCTCGACATCGACCCCCTGTAACGAAACCTGTACCTCGTCCATGCATTCTCCTCTAAACGGTTCCGTGGAAACGGGCCGGGCGGAACTGTGACGATTAGAACCCAAATGGTTCGGGGATGTTGTTCGTGCCGATGGGTACGCCACGCCGAAGGGTGGCGCATCGGTGGCGCGGTCAGGACAGCTCGGGAGGACGCCCTGTCGATGTTGCTGCCCGGACACTGTGGTTGCCTGCCCGGGTAGATCGCGTCTGGTCCGACGGTTCCACACGCCGACGGGTTCCACCCTTCGACGGTCCACGCACGAGTGCTTCGCAAATCCGAGTGTGTCCGCTACCTTGATAGTCGAAGCTTGATGGGAGGCTTGAACCATGCCCGAAACGACTGACCCGGCACTGGAACGGCTGAAGGAAGGGATTCGCCGCTTTCAGACGGAGATTTACCCGCAAAACAGCGAGAGCTACCGGATCTCCGCGACAACCCCGCAGCAGCCGCACACGCTGATTATTACCTGTGCCGACTCACGCATTGACGTGGAAACCATTACGGGCAGCGTGCCGGGCGAGATTTTTGCGGCGCGCAATGTGGGCAACCTGGTGCCGGCTTATGGCGAGATGATGGGTGGTGTGTCGGCCGTCATTGAGTACGCGGTGGATGCGCTGAAGGTGCAGCACGCGGTGGTGTGCGGCCACATGGACTGCGGCGCCATGAAGGCGCTGAAAGCCGACGAGAGCCATCTGGACGGCATGCCCACGGTGAAGAGCTGGCTTCGGAATGCGGCGGCAGCCAAGTCGGTTGCGGCGTCGCTGAGCGGAGATGGCGAGATGTCGCTGCGCGCGCTTACGGAGCAGAACGTGCTGCTGCAGCTGGCGCACCTGCAGACGCATCCGTCGGTGCGGGGCGCGATGGCGCGCGGGGAGCTCACAATTTCCGGATGGATCTACGATATTGCGTCCGGTGACGTGCTGATTCACGACGTGCTGACCCAGCACTTTCACTCCACGCTGGATGCAGCCGGGGAGACCGCTGGCGCATGATCGTTCCCCGCGGACCGAACTTTCGGCAGCTTCTGGCGTACGTGGGCATGCCGCTGCTGCTGCTGTTTTTGTATGACGGCGCGATTGTGCTGGGCTACAAGGTGCTGCACTGGCAGTGGCTGGCGCTGCCGCACATTCCGGTGGCGCTGTTTGGATCGGCAATTGGCGTGGTGCTTGGGTTTCGGAACAACAGCAGTTATGCGCGCTGGTGGGAGGCGCGGACTTTGTGGGGCGCGATCGTCAACAACTCGCGCTCGTGGGCACGCCAGGTCGTGACGAACGTGCGCTGGATGAAGGCAGCGGACCGCGACACGGTTCTTGCCGTGCAGGGCCGGATGGTGTACCTGCAAATCGCCTACGTGAACGCGCTGCGCCAGGCGATGCGCGGGTTGCCGCCGCTCGACGAGTTGCATGGCCTGCTGTCGGAAGATGATCTCGGTGCCCTTGCCGCGGAGAAGAACATTCCGTATGCCCTGCAGATTCAGCAGGGGCACCTGTTGCGCGAGTGCCTAGAGCGGGACTGGCTGGACAGCCTGCAGTGGTCGGCCATGGATGCGACGCTGAACGACCTTGCGGACGCGCAGGGCGGGTCGGAGCGCATCAAGAACACGCCCATGCCCAAGCAGTACAACTTCTTTCCACAACTGTTTATCCAGATGTATTGCCTGCTGCTGCCGCTGGCACTGGTGCAGAATATGGGCTGGTTTACGCCGCTCGGGTCGACGCTGGTGGGCTTTATTTTTCTGGCGCTGGACAAGACGGGTCGAGACCTGGAGGACCCCTTCGACAACAACATGTACGACGTGCCGCTGACGGCCATCAGCCGGACGATTGAGATCAACCTGCGGCAGACCCTGGGGGAGAAACACCTGCCAGAGGCGACTGCACCGGTGAATGGCGTGCTTTGGTAGAGGGTGTGCAGGGATAGCCGGGTTGTGCTCGAGGTACTCCCGTTGTGGAGGGGTCGGATCAGGTCCGTGCCACGCGTACTCGCGGCTCCGGTGGCGTGAGCCAGATGCGACCGTCGCGCACATAGAGGATGCGGTCGGCGACAGCTGCGGCCTCGGGATTGTGCGTGATCATCATCACGGTCTGGCCCATCTGTTTGGAGGCGTGGCGCAGCATGTCCAGCACGGCATCGGAGTTCTCGGTGTCCAAGTTGCCCGTGGGCTCGTCGGCAAGGATGAGCGCGGGCCGGCTGATGAGCGCGCGCGCAATGGCCACGCGCTGCTGCTCGCCACCGCTGAGTTCGTTGGGCCGTTTGTCGAGCCGGCCGTCGATCTGCAGCAATCGTGCCAGTTGTTCCAGCAAGGCTGTGTCGAGCGGCTTGCCGGTTTCGGCAATCTCATGCGCCAGTTCCACATTGCCGCGCGCGGTGAGCGTGGGCAGCAGGTTGAACCGCTGGAAGACGAAACCGATTTTTGCACCACGCTGCCGGGTACGCTCCGCGTCACTGAGCCGGGCGAAGTCAACGCCGTCGATCTGCACGTTGCCGCCGGTAGCGTTGGTGAGCCCGCCAAGCAGGTAGAAGAGCGTGGATTTGCCGGAGCCCGAAGGGCCCACGATGGCGACGAACTCGCCGCGTTCCACAGAGAACGTCGCGTCTTTTAACGCCTGGGTTTCGACCTTGCCCGACCGGTAAGTTTTACTCAACTGTTGCGCAACAATCATGGCCATAAGCCTGCCTAGTGTACCGGAAGCAGCGGTGCGGGCCGCAGAGTCTGAGAAGATAAGGCGTGCACCGCTTTCTTCTGTCCCTGCTTGCCGCTTCTCTGCTTTGCCCTGGTCTGACCGGTTGCGGCTACCACACGGCCGGCTCGGCCACCCATATTCCAAACGGTGTGCGCACGCTTGCGGTGCCGGTGTTTGTGACGCGCGCGCAGCAGTACCGGACGGAGAACGTGTTTACCGATGCGGTGATTCGCGAGCTGAATACGCGCACCCGCTACGTCATCGTGAATAGCACGGAGCACAGCGATGCGATTCTGCAGGGCACCATCCTGTCAGAGTCCGTGGCACCGCTGACGTATGACTCCGCGAGTGGCGCAACATCGTCCTACCTCATCACGGTGCAGGCAAAGATCGTGTTGACGGCGAGCGATGGGCGCGTGCTGTATGCGAACGATCGATTTCTGTTTCGCGATCAATTCCAGTCCACGCAGGACCTGAGCGCGTTTATTCAGGAGGGTGGACCGGCGGTGAAGCGGCTGGGAAGGGATTTTGCCCAGGCAATGGTCAGTGATCTGCTGCACTCATTTTAACGGGGGACTGTGAGAATCGCCTAAGCAGCTTCCTGTTTCGGCTTCTGCTGTAGCTCCAGCACGGTAATTCGTTCCCGCAAGGCGGCAAGCTCGCGAACGGTGGCGACCTCTTCGCGCAGCTTTAGTACCTCGTTGCTGGATTTCATCTCCGACAAAGCGGCAAGCATACGCTTCTCAAACGAATCGAACCGGTCTGCGGCAGTCTCGAAGTTCCGCTCGACCTGTTCGAACTGCCGATTAACCTGTTCAAACTGCCGGTCGACCTGCTTGAAGCGGTCATCCATGCGCTTTTCCAGGGATTCCACGCGCACCTTGAGTTCACGCACGTCGGGTGCGATCACATCCTGCACGAGCTTCTGGATCGTCTCAAGGACGATGTCGGCCATAACACCCCCAGTCTAGCGCAAGGTGGCGGCCGACCTGCAACAATATCGCTGTGCCGCCACTTCGCTCCTTTGCCGCCGTCGACCGCTTTCTCGCCGAACTGGATACGCCTGCCATGCGTCCAGGATACGTTCTGCTGGGCAATGAGCCGTTCCTGTATGACCGTGCACGCGCGGGCGTGCTGGCCAAGCTGGTGCCTGCCGAGCTGCGGGACTTCTGTCTGCATGACCTGGAGTTGAGCGGAGAACTGACGCTGTTCGATGTCCTGAACCTGGCGCAAACACCATCGCTCATGGCCCCGTTCCAGGTACTGTTCGTGCGCGGGTTGAAGACGCTGTACGGCCGCGGCGCCAGGAAGGAAGAGTTTGCCGCGATGGACCGCTACTTTCGGTCACCCAACCCTCAGGCACTGCTGCTGTTTGTGGCCGACCACCTGACGTTGCCTGCAGATTTGCGCCGCATGGATCGTGAAGACAAGGACCGCTATGACCGTATCAAGGAAACGCTTGGCGACTCTGTAGGAACGGTCGAATTACAGGCTGTTGACGAAGCCGATGTTACGCGCTGGGCGACAGAAACCGCCGCCGCGCGTGGGGTGTTGCTGCAGCCGGAAGCCGCGCGCGAACTGACGGACGCGCTCGCGGGAAATCTGCTGCAAATTGCCAGCGAGTTGGAAAAGCTGATGCTGTATGTGAGCACGCCGGAACGCACGGTGGCACCGTTGGCGCAGCCGAACACCATCACGCTGGAGGACGTAGAAACAATGGTGCTGGCGGCCAAGCAGCGATCGCTCTATGAATTGACGGACGCCATCAGCCGGCGTGACCGCCCACGCGCACTGCTGTTGTTGCGCGGTCTTCTGAACGCGTCGGATGGTGGCGAAGACTCCGCCATTGGCCACCTGTACATGCTTGCGCGCACCTTTCGGCAGATGCTGATTCTGCATGAGAAGAATGTTCGCGACAGCCGCGCCGTGTGGACCGTGCTGTGGCAGGGATTCCGCATGCCGCCGTACGCAGTCGATGACCTGTTGACACAGACGCGACGCTACAAAACGCGGACGTCCCTGGCCGAGGCGCTCCGTCTGGTAGCGCGTGCGGACCTGGAAATACGCAGCAGCCCAGTGGATAAATCGCTGGTGCTGGAACGCCTGGTGCTTGACCTTGCGACGGAGTCGAAAGCCCTGGAGTTTGCGGCTTAGCACGAGGTTCACGGTGCGGACCTATGCGGCACGCATCGGTTCGGCAGCTGCGGACGAATTACTTATGGCCGAAGAGCGTTTCGAGCATGCTGAGTGACGTCGCAGTTGGGGGCGCTGCTGCGGCCTCTGCTGCGGCGGTCTCGGCCACCTCTGCCGCAAGATAGGCTTTGCTGTTGAGCAAGTTGCGTTCCATGCTGCGCGAGTACTCCGTTACCTCGTCCGCGCTTCGACCGTTGTCTGCCGCTTTCTGGAATTCGGCGCGCACGTTTTGCATTTTGGCCTCCAAGTCATCCAAGGCGCTGAAGACCAGGGCTTCCGGGGTCATGGGCAGCTTGGGCGATCCGAACTCCAGGCGGCCATGGTGGCTCAGGATCAGGTGTTCGAGCAGAATCCGCAGACGGTCCGGGAAGGGGTGCAGGGTGGCGATCTTTTCGCGCAGCAGGCCGATGACGATCGTGATATGACCCAGCAGCTGGCCTTCGGTCGTGTACTTGAACGCAGATTTCCATGCAAGTTCGCGCACCTTGCCGAAGTCGTGCAGGATGGCTCCGGCCATGAGTAGGTCGGGGTCGACTTCGTCGGCGTACTGTGGCGCGACGCGCCGGCACAGGCGCAGAAGAAATACAACATGCTCCAAGAGGCCACCAAGCCAGGCGTGATGCAGTGTTTTTGCCGCCGGCGCTGTTTTGAAGGCAGGGCCAAGCTCCGGGTCCTGCAGGAAGGCACGCACCAGCCGCTGCAAATCCCTGTTCGTAAATTCATCAACGTAGCCGTTCAGTTCCGTCCACAAGGCGTCGACGTCATACTTCGTCACTGCCTGAAAGTCGGCGACGTCGATCTCCGACTCCGCGGCATGACGCAGCTTCTGCAGCGTGATCTGAAAGCGACCCTGGTACTTGTCGATGCGACCCTGCGCCTTGACATAGCAGCCGCTGCTGCAGGTGTCGAGCACGCCGGGAAACTCCTCCCACATGCGCGCGTCGAAGGTGCCAGTGCGGTCTGTCAATGTGAGGGCGAGGTATTGACCGCCGCCCTTCTTATCGCGTGCGGAGATGGAACTGAGCAGAAAGTACGAGACCACGGCGGTGTTCTCATGATGCGCAGCATCGGCAACGTAAAAGTCTTTCATGGGACTTTCAGAATAGCGCCGAAGCACAAAAGCCGGCATCCCGAAGTGCGGGATACCGGCTTTGAACCAGCCTGTCCTTTGAGCGCCTACTGCGGCTGCTTATTGGAGTCCGGCAAGGGCGACGTGCTGTTGGGTGTAGTGGCGCCGTTGGTGCTTGGGGTCTGCGACGGCAGAGTGGTTCCGGGTGCGGGCTGGTCGACGGGCGCCAGCGTGGTGGAATCGGTGCGCGTGCTTGGAACAACTTCCTTGCCGCGACGCTCCCGCTCTTCCTGCGTGGAGTTTTCTGCTGGCAGATTGCCGGTTTGCGACGAAGCAGAGGGCGTCCCTGTCGTCTGCTGCGGCCCATTCTGCTGATGGAGCCGATCGGGCAGACCGTTGTCGACGAGCGCTGGCTTTGCCTCGGGCGTCGTCTCCTGGATACGCTCCTTGGTCTCGCCCTTTTGACGCTTTTTCTTCTTCGCGGTGTCGCCGTTCAGGCCAAGCGCCGCGGACTGTACCGACGCGGTTTGTTTCTCGTCGGTAGATGGTCCCGTGGGTCTTGAGGTCACCTTGTCGATGGTCTTTGCCGTGACCTTGTCGAGCTTCTTGACCTTCACCTCGGGTTCTTTATCGGCGAACCGTGTCTTTTTACGGGGGGCAACCTGCTCACCGGTATCGGGGTCGTTTGCCGCAATGGTGTTGCCGGAACCTACCGGTGCAAGCTGTGTTCCGGGCGCGGCAGTGATGCCGGCGGCCAGCGCTGGATTGGTGCCAGGCGTGCCGAGTGCATCCTGGCCGGAGGCCGACGGCGTTACTGCATGGCCGGCGGCGACAGCGGAAGCGGCAGCAGCCGTGGTCGCCGTGGTTACCGTGTCATCCGCCGGAGCATCGGGCAAAGCAGCCGTAGGTGCCTGACCGAAACGGATCTTCTCGCGGTGGACCTTTTTCGGCTTGCCATGTTTGTCGAGCTCCGCGGGGGCAAGCGGCTGCACGGCATTGCCCTTGATAGTCAAACCTGCCTTCTGCAGACGTGCCTGCTGTTTTTCCGCATCGAGACGGCGCTTGAGCACGGTCTTTTTCTTGGGTGCGGGTGCCACATAGGCCGCGAAGACCGGCTTTGCCTGCTTTGGGCTGGCACCCGTATCGACGAAACCCGGCTTGATGTCGACGTAGCTGTCCTCCCGGAGCTTGGTTAAATAGGCACGCAGGGCCGGTTGAATCTCTTCCTGGTACATGGCGTTCTGCACTTCGCCTTCGACCTTATCCAGAGGCTGGATGCCGGCATCGACACGATCGACAGCCTTGAGAATGACAAAGCCCTGGCGCGTCCGCACCGGATCGGTCAGACCACCGACCGGTAAGCCGAAGGTTTTGTCCTCCAAAACTTTTGCCAGCTGGCCACGGCGAAAGATGCCCAGATCGCCACCCTGCGCGGCGGTCGGGCCACCAGAAACCGCCTTTGCGGTCGCGGCAAAATCTGCACCCGCTTTGAGCTTCTGCTCGGTATCTTCTGCCTTTTTCTGAGCCGCTGCGAGCTCGTCGTCGGTGGCGTTGGCGGGGGTCGGAATCAGGATTTCGGACAGGCGTACCTGCTCCGGCTGCGAGAACTGATCCTTGTGTGCGTCGTAGTATTTTTGCTCTTCGCCGCGAGTCATGCGGATGTTGCGACCGACCTCATCGCGCACCACGGAACGGGTCAGGACACCGTTGCGGATATTTGCCTTGAAGTCTTCAAATGAGACACCCTGCTTTCGCGCCGCAGCTTCCAGGGCTTCCAGGTTTGGCAGGTTGTTCTGCTTGCGAATTTCGTCGAGCTGCCGCACAACCTCCGCATCGGCGTTGATGCCGAGTTCCTTGGCTTTGCTGATGAGGAGTTGCTGGTCGATAAGGTCGCGCAGCATGTTGCGCTGGCGCTCTGCCGGGTCGCCGGCGGAAGCGGCGTTCTGCGTAAGCTCACCCTGCAGGATGTCTTCGCCGCGAAGCAGGTCCGATCGCGTGATGATCTGATCGTTAATGCGGACGATGACCTCTTCTGCAACGACGCCATTTGCGGTGATGGGCGGCGTGACCGGGAAATTTACGACGGGCACGGGCGCCTGAATGCCACCTGGCTGCGAAACGCCGGGAGACTGGTAGCGGGGCGCGGGCATGGGGGCCGGTGCCTGGGCGCGCAGCGACACTGCTGAGGCGGCAAGCGCGGCCGAAGCTGCGGCCAAACGAAGTGCGGGAAACAATCGGATCATGCGTACCTGCAAAGAGATTGCGCGAAGACCACGCTGCCAGTTGGACGGACTGCTGGCAGCCTGGGTGATCGCTGAGGATTATTCTACCCGCCGTTGGCTGCGCAGGCGGCGGAATGCGGCGATTGCAACCACCTTCGCTACCACCCGGTGCTATACTCCGTCTACCTTTCAGGGCCTGTCTCTTGTCTGCTTAAGACCGGCGCGGCCGAATGCACGTTCCTGAGGATTGAGCCGCATGCCCATGCCTGCACGTCGCGCTATTGTGTCCATTACCGCTTTCCTCGCGACCTGCGCCGTTGGCGGTACGCTGCTGCAGACCAAGGTCAACGCCCAGAGCGCGAGTGACGAAAGTACGTTGCGCGACAACCTGCACCAGTTTACGGACGTGTACGCGGTGATTGAGCAGAACTATGCCGACCCGCTGACAAAGGATACCGTCGACAAGGTCATTTACGACGGAGCGATTCCAAGCATGCTGCATGTGCTGGACCCGCACTCAAACTTTTACGATCCGAAGGCTTACGCGCAGATGCGCGAAGACCAGCGTGGCCATTACTACGGCGTCGGAATGCACATTCAGTCCTCGCCGGACAAGGCTGGCGTCGTACACGTCATGGTGGTCGATACCTTTGAAGGCTCGCCGGCGCACAAGGCCGGTATTCGCCCGGGTGACGTTTTGGTGTCGATTGACGGCAAGACGACGGACGGCATGGATTCCGCTGCTGTCGCCAATGTCCTGAAAGGGGCGAAGGGCACCCATGCCAGCGTTGCCGTGAATCGCGAAGGTCACGACCAGCCAATTGTCTTCGACCTAGTGCGCGATGATATTCCGCGTCCGTCGGTCGACCTGGCTTACATGATCAAGCCGGGTATCGGCTACATCCACGTGACGCAGTTTACGGAGACGACCTCGCACGAGGTACAGGACGCGTTGACGAAATTCGGTCCCGGCATGCAGGGGTTGCTGATCGATATGCGCGGGAATCCGGGCGGTCTTCTGAACGAAGCCGTGGCCATGAGCGACAAGTTCCTGAAAAAGGGCGACCTTGTCGTATCTCAGCGTGGGCGCGCCTTCCCTGACCAGGTGTACCGCGCAAACCACGGCGAGACAACGGGCGAACAGTTCCCGATTGTGGTATTGGTGAATCGCAACACCGCGTCCGCCGCGGAAATTGTCAGCGGTGCATTGCAGGATCATGACCGCGCGCTGATTGTGGGGGAAACGACCTTCGGCAAGGGGCTGGTCCAAACGGTCTTCCAGATTGCCGACAATACCGGCCTGGCGCTGACGACTTATCATTACTACACTCCATCGGGCCGCCTGATTCAACGCGATTACAACGGCGTTTCGCTGTACGACTACTATTACGTTCGCGATGATGCGAAGCCGGCAGACAAGACCAACCTTGAGGTGAAGCTGACCGACAGCGGACGCACGGTCTATGGCGGCGGCGGCATTACGCCAGACGAAAAGATCGAGCAGGCCAAGACCAATCCGTTTGAAATCAACCTGCTGCAACACACTGCGTTCTTCAACTTCAGCAAGCATTATCTTGCCAATCGCGACATCAGCAAAGACTTTCAGGTCGACGACGCCGTGCTGAGCAATTTCAAGGCGTTTCTGAAAACCGAGAACGTGACGTACTCTGACGCGGACTTTGCCGCAAATCTCGACTGGATCAAGAGCAACATCAAGGGAGACCTGTTTACGTCGCAGTTTGGCGCGATCGAGGGTCAGCATGCGCGCGCCGACAGTGATCCGCAGATTGCCAAGGCACTGACGTTTATGCCTGAAGCGCAGGCACTGGAGCAGAATGCGCTCAAGGCCAATCAGCAAAAAACGGCGAGCCTTCGATAGTCGACACCCGCAGCAGAATGAAGTAGATCGGCCCACCTTTTGCAGGTGGGCCGATCTGTTTCCCCACGTAGAAAAAGGCGATCGGGATACACTGGGCCTCACATGTCCATGTTTGCTCGTGCCATCCCATTTGCGGCGGCATTTCTGCTGTTGCCATCGCTTACCCTGACCCAGCGGCTGAGCACCGATGGTGCTGCACAGACGTTTACCTCGGTGTCAGAGCAATACTTCCACGACGTGTATTTTCATTTCTCACCGACGGCGGCAACAGCGGTCGGTTTTCATGAGTTTGACGGGCAGATGGATGACTACGCGGCGACGGAGATTGCCAAAGAGGCTGCCGAAATCCGTGCGTCGCTGGCGAAAGTTGAGGCAATTCCCGCGGATGCGCTGGACCGCGAGGTTGCTGCTGACCGCGAAGTGCTGATGAACAACATGCGATCGAGGCTGCTGTCCATCGACACGATCCGCATGTGGGAGAAAAATCCGGACAACTACTCGAGTGGTGTTACGTCATCGATTTTCGTGCTGATGGAGCGGCCATACGCGTCGGCCGACACGCGTCTGCGTTCGGCGGTGGAACGCGAGCGCCAGATTCCCCAGGTCTTCGTCGAGGCACGCAAGAACCTGAAAAACCCGCCGAAAATCTACACGGAAATCGCACTGGACCAGATCGACGGGCTTGTGTCGTTTTTTCAAAAAGACGTGCCACTTGCTTTTGCGGATGCCAAGGATGCGAAAACCAAGGCGGAATTTGCGAAAACGAACGCGGCCGTGGTGGAAGCATTGCAAAGCTATGGCGCATGGATGAAGTCGGACCTGCTCTCGCGCTCAAACGGAGATTTCCGCTTTGGGGCAGACACGTACCGCAGAAAGCTGCAGTACGACGAGATGGTCGACACCCCGCTGGAGACGCTGCTGGCCATCAACGCGGCTAACATGAAGGCCAACCAGGACCTGTTTGCAACAATTGCCAAGGAGATTGATCCGACCAAGACGCCGCAGCAGGAACTGGCGGAGCTTGCGACCATGCATCCCGCCGGCGACCAGTTGCTGCAAAGCTTTCGCGACAGCTTTTCGTCAGAGATTGCATTTATCCAGTCGCACCATATCATTACGCTGCCGAGTGGCGTGCGGCCAGTGCTGGAAGAGACACCGCCTTTCGAACGTGCGACCACCCAGGCGAGCATGGACGCACCTGGAGCGTTTGAAACCCATAGCACGAAAGCCTACTTCAACGTGACGCTACCGGAGCCAGGCTGGCCCGCGGCGCGGACGGCGGAGTACCTTGCCGCCTTTAACGTGGGTACCATTGTGAGCACAAGCGTGCACGAGGCGTATCCCGGCCACTACGTACAGTTCCTGTGGCAGGACAGGTTTCCGTCGAAGGTGCGCAAGCTGATTGGCGCGAGCACCAACATTGAGGGTTGGGCACACTACTGTGAGCAGATAATGCTGGACGAAGGCTACCTGCCGCCGAACACCGATGCACGCACGGCAAAGTTGATTCGCCTTGGGCAGCTGCAGGACGCGCTGTTACGCAATGCAAGATTCACGGTGGGGATCAAAATGCACACGGAAGGCTGGACCACCGACCAGGCCGAGCAGTTTTTTGTGACCGAGGGTTACCAGTCACCGGCGATTGCGAAGGTGGAAACACGCCGCGGTACTGCGGATGCAACGTACCTGTATTACACGCTGGGTAAGCTTGAAATTCTGAAACTGCGAAACGATGTCCGGACCAAGCAGGGTCCAGCGTTTTCGCTTGGAACATTTCATGACCAGTTCATGCTTCAAGGACCGGTGCCGATAAAAGTAATTCGACGCTCGATGCTGGGCAATGACTCCCCTGTGCTGTAGCTCACCCGCAAACGTTGGTAGCATGGCTTCTGTTCATTTGTACGACTTACGCTTCGATAAGGCCGATCTGTGACGAAACCAATTCGCAAAGCAGTTTTTCCTGCCGCTGGTCTGGGCACCCGTTTTCTACCGGCGACAAAGTCCACGCCGAAAGAGATGCTGCCGCTGGTCGACAAGCCGCTGATCCAGTATGGCGTCGAAGAAGCCGTGGCCGCAGGCTGTAGCGAGATCATTATTGTGACTGGCCGCGGCAAGACCACGATGGAAGATCATTTTGATCGGTCGCCGGAACTGGAAGCTTCACTCGAACGTCGTGGCAAAACAGCGCTGCTGGAGACGGCAAAGGGCCTGTCGCGGTTGGCACGGATCACATATGTGCGCCAGCCGGAGGCACTTGGCCTGGGCCACGCGGTGCTGATGGCGAAGGAACTGGTCGGCGACGAGCCGTTTGCGGTCATTCTGCCGGATGACATTGTGGACGCACCCGTCGCGTGCATGAAGCAAATGGCCGAGGCGTTTGCGAAGACCGGCGCGTCCATTCTGGGCAGCGAAGTGGTTGAGGGTGACGCCATCCAGGCGTACGGTTGCCTCGCCTGCAAGCCTCATGCCCAGGATCCCCGGCTATGCGAGGTGGTCGACCTTGTCGAGAAGCCGAAGCCGAGCGAAGCACCTAGCCAGAATGCCATTATTGGGCGCTACATCCTGACGCCCGGGATTTTTCGCTGCCTGGAGCAGTTGAAGCCCGGCGCCGGCGGTGAACTGCAGCTGACGGACGGCATCAAGGCGCTGCTCGCGACCGAGAAGGTGTACGGATTTACCTACGAGGGAACCCGGTATGACGCGGGGGATAAGCTGGGGTTTCTGAAAGCAAACGTGGAACTCGGCCTGAAGCGGCAAGACCTGGGACCGCCTTTCCGGGCGTGGCTCAAGACGCTCGAGCTTTAAAGCGCTGATCTTGGGTTGGGCCTTTTGCGGTCCGGAAGATTATGGCTGGGTTCTGGTTGGCCAGGCTCCGGATTTGCTTGTGCCATGCAGGCAACATCGTAGGCGACGGAGGTGAAGGCGTCGCGCACAGTGACGTGGTCGTCACCCAATTGCTCTGTGGATACCAGTGAGGATTGACTGGTTTGCATGCGGACAATTGGTTGATCTTGAAATGCATGTCGGGTGTGCGGAGCGCTTCGGTCTGCTTCTAGTCGGTTTTCACTGGTCGATACCTAGTGCACAGCCTCTCTCTGATGAGACGACCCTATGCAGCGGACTAAGCCGCACAAGTCTGTAGCGCCCACGCCGGGGTGGGCTGACAGAGCCCTTAGCGGCAGCCGCGGCAGACGAGTTCCAGGCAAGCGTCAGCGCTCTGCTCCTTGCTCTGTTTCGCTCATCGCTAAAAGTTCACTCTGGAACGGAATCCAATCACCGTTGCCGTTTTTACGCCGCCACCCGTGTCGATGAATTGTTGCACCACCGGCTGAACGAAGATGGCTCTGTTGAGCAGGATGAGCATGTTTAGCTCGAGTGCATTCTCCGCGTGGGCTGGAGGCACGGGTTGGTTCGGAAGGGTCTGCGTGCTAAAGCCGCTACGCACATAGCCGAAGGCGACGGTGTTGTAGTGGCTTTTGGACGCGAAAGGCTCGTTAAAGCGAAGCCCGAGGGTCAGTTCTCGATTGTTGAAGTTGCGGTCGGGAGGACTCCAAGTAAAACCGGCTGTGGCGTCAAAGCCTCTCCCGGAGGTCTGTGTAGGGCGCCAGAGCGCCTGGCTGGCGCTCCCATACACCAGAAAATTTCCGCTTGCCGGTGCGGTGGAGGCAGCCGTGGCAAACTTGCCGGGGTTGAAAGAACCACCAAACAGGTAAGCCCCAGTGTAGCCATGCCGGGTGGTTCGGTTGTCTGGCGGGCGAATTCCGGAGGCGTCCAATCCGGGCGTCCAGCCTATTTCTGATACTGTGACGGGTGCGCCGCGGAACTGCGGCACAAAACCGGTAGGGTTGTGCGCTTGCGGCACACGATCGCCCGCCATGACCGCAGACTTGACGTACACGTGCTTTCGGGGAACGACGCGCAGCTCAAGAGCGGGAGAGCCCAAAAGAATATAGGGTTCGTAGGTGTTGAACAGGTTGCCGAACGCATAGGCCATCGGCTGGAAGACGAAGGAACTGCCCAGACGTTGACTGCCGTAGGTGTCTTCGCCCGCGAACTGACCGGCGCGGACCGCAATTCGCTCGGATGCGAAACGTTTTTCGACCCACCAAGCATCGAGCCTGAAGACATTAAAGCTGGCAAAAGCACTTGGGCTGATTTCAGTGCCGAGGTACGCTCCCAGACTTGCTCCGGTTTGCCACGCTGCCGTGAGATGTACGGAAAGCCCGGGCGTGTGCGTCAGCTTGCTAAAGTTAACGTCCACTGTCCCCCGAACGCGGCTGTAGCTGGTGAAGCGATCTGGCTGGACGGAGCGCATGTTGGACAGCGAGTCCGAAGCATAGAGCAAGTCGTACGCGACGCCTTTACTCTCAAGCCGCTCGTTGAGCGATTCCACCTGCCCGATTACGGATTCCCGGTCCTCGCGGCCGGCCTGCGATGCTTCAGGATTTGGAATGGAGTCACCCTGCTCCGGCGAAGAGGAGGCTTGTGCATGGAGGTGTGGCGCGCCGCAAGCAAGCGAGGCGGCCAGCAAAATGGAGACCTCAGCAAACTTGAGCTGCATGCTCCTCCTCCCTGGCTATCGATTGGAGCCCGGCGTATACAGAGCGGTGGGACGCAAATCGGCTTCGTCCTCGGCTTCGGCAATCGCAGCTTCCCCCGCGGTAGCCGCACCACGCATATAGCGATCGACGCCGACCGCGAGAGCCGCTCCGGCGACGGTCGTCAGAACGTAAATCCACAGATCGCTGAAGTCAGCGAGCGCAATGTCCGGGCCGATGACCCGCGCAAGATTGAACGCCGTGCCGTCATAGAGACCGGCGAGCATGCCAAAGGAGAGCACGTACGCGGCAACGGCGAGCGGCGTAGTGGGTCCGTTGAGCTTTGGTCCGTCTGCCATGGCAAGTACCAACACGCCGAACATGGCGGTGAGCAGGAGCTCGAAGGCGACATCCTGCCAGGCCTTGCCAGGTTGCGGATGACAAATGGAAAGACCACTGCCTGTTCCAAAGAAAGCACGCGCAAGAAGGCATGCCGCCGCGCCAGCGGCGCACTGGACGACAACATAGGCTGCGGTGCGTTGCCAGCTCATGTCGCCGCGCATCGCAAAAGCAAGGCTGACAGCGGGATTGAAATGGGCGGAAACATCGCCCAGGGCGTGGATGGCAATTACTAACCAGAGCGCGCAGACGGAGGTCATGAGCGCCAACGTCATTCCGGGAGACATGGCAGGGTGCGCATAGGCGTGGAAGATCGCCGCACCAGCCGCCAAGGTAAACACAAAGCCGAAGGTGCCAATGAACTCACTGGCGAATCTACGGTAGTGGTGGCGTGCATCAGTCCAGTCTGCGCGGTAGCGCAAAGAGCTGGATTGACCCGCAAGAATCAGGTATGGCGGCAGCCCTGCGTCGGCCCTATTCTTGTCCATTCGCTTCCCCTCCGGCTAGAGTTGCCGCACGCGACCTGCACTTCGTGCACGGAAGTGTCGCGCGAGAGAGACCACCACTGCGGAGCAGCCTTGCTGCGTTTCAGCCCGCATCGAGATGAGACCACGAGGGCTGTTGTAGCGCATTTAGAGCTCGTTTGCTGGAAGAGCGCCGAGCTGATGACAAAAGGTCTGCACATCTGCGTAGAGGAATGGCCGGAATGCGCCGTATACCGAGGTGCTCCAGTCGGGGATGTACCGAAGCAGATGGTCTTGCAACGTCTGGACGATTGCAGGGTCGAGGTCGGTGCGTGCAATCACGATGGACGGCACGCATGGAACATACTCGCCGATGATCTTCGCCACCTCGGTGTTGCTGGGCGTCATCTTCCAGACATCCTCCAGAATCATGGTGGAACGAATCGTCTTCGCGACTACGGCATCGACACGCTCCTGCCATCCGCCGACGATTCTGCCTTTTAGAAAGTTTTCGATCTTCTTGCCTTTTTGCTGCAGCAAGATCGCCGGAGGAAAATAGCTGGACGAACAGGACCGGTTCATCCAGCCGTAGTCGGAACCTTCAAGGTCATCGAGACTGGTCGCAGGATCGTCTTTGCGCACGACGAGCAGGGTTCGCTGCGCGGGCTTTCCGGTGAACTTGGACGTTCCGATGGCGAGACCGCGATAATGCTGATTGCCCTTCACGAGCATGACGCAGAAGTCCGCCCCTGGAACGTAGGCAAGGTCAGGCCCGTCGTTTGCAAGGAGGCGATCCACCAGAACCATGTCTCTCGTTTCTTCGATATGGATGTCGGCTTCCTGGAAGAGGCCTTTCCACGGCGTTTCCGTGACCGGCAATCCGAGGTTCGTATCAAGAACGAAGGTAAGAGACTTCTGTGCCATTGTCGCGCTCCCTTGCAGTTATGGATTATGGTCTGGCCGCTCAACAGCGGCGTGGCAAAACCTGTAGGCACTACGGATCGGACGAGAAAACGTGCGGGCTGGGACGCCGCGCTCGTCAGACTAAGAGCTTGTCCATGACGATCGGCAGTTCGCGAATGCGCCTTCCCGTCGCGTGGTGGATTGCGTTTGCCACGGCTGCGGCGGTGCCCACAATGCCGATCTCGCCGATACCCTTGACCCCCAGCGGATTGACTTCATGATCTTCCTCCGGGACCAGAATGACCTCTACCCTGGGAACGTCGGCGTTGACGGCGATGAGATATTCGCCAAGGCTGGGGTTTACATAGCGGCCAAGCGCCGGATCAATCTCCGTTGCTTCAAGCAGTGCTGAGGCCATGCCCCAGATCATGCCGCCCATGTACTGGCTGTGCGCTGTACGCGGATTGACGATATGCCCCGCAGCAAAGGCGCCCGTCATTCTTGGAACCCGGATCTCGCGCGTCAGACGATGAACGCGCACTTCGACAAACTCCGCGCCGAACGCGAACATGAGCGGTTTGCCATCTTTGGATTCATCGCCGCGAGCCTGTGTGCTGAAAGGAACCTGCCCCTTGCGCAGCTTCTCCAGGACATCTGGCTGTTTGCCTGGAGGAATAAACTCGCCAATTTAACTGAGCTCGGTCACACCCAAGCGCGCAAATGCGGCGGCACGCTCTTGCTCCGGAGGGGCCGAGCCACCGAAGTGCGCCCGTATCTTATCCGTGGCCAGCTTTACCGCGGAGCCGATAGACGCCGTCGCAAGAGAGTTGCTGGAAGCCGGTGCCGGGGGCAGCCTAGAGTCGCCCATCACAACCTTGACCTGGTGCGGCGTGAGGAGCAAAGCTTGCGCCGCTATCTGGCCCAGAGCGGTGTAGGCGCCCTGGCCGGAATCCTGACCGGCAACCTCTACGCATGCCTGCCCGTTAGCGCTAAGCGTGACACGGGCCGTGGCAGGAGCCATGTGCGTTGGGTAAGCGGCCGTGGCACAACCATAGCCGATGAGCCAGTCCCCTTCGCGCATGGACCCTGGTCGCGGATCGCGCCTGCTCCATCCGAAACTTTCGGCGGCGGCATCGTAGCATTGCATCAGGGAACGACTGGTGAAGCGGGCGCCATCGACTGGGCTGTGACGGATGTCGTTAATGCGGCGCAGCTTGATCGGATCCATCTCGAGCGCCACGGCAAGCTCGTCCATCGCGCTTTCGAGAGCGTACATATAGGGCAGCTCGACAGGCGCCCTCATAAAGCCGGAGGTCTGTCGATCTGCCTTTACCATGTTGACGCGCGTTTTGATGGCCGGATGCCCATACATGGCCGTGGTCACACCGAAGCCCGCGAGCGGGTAGTTGTCCTGGCGCGACTGCATCTCCCAGCTCTCATGCCCATACGCGAGCAGGTGTCCCTCACGGTCAGCCGCCAGCCGCACATGGTGCTTCGTCTCGGACCGATACGTGGCCAGCGTGAAGCCCTGGTCTCGAGTCACTATATTGCGAACCGGCCTCCCCAGGTCGCGCGCGGCACCCGCGATGAGGGATGTACGCTGCGTCATGAAACCCTTGCCGCCGATGTACGGGTTCGAGACATGGACATCGGCGGGGTCGACACCCATCATGACGGCCGCACCATTGGCTAATTCCACTACGAACTGGCTGGGCTCTTCGATCGTGAGTTTGCTGCCAGACCAGGATGCTGTTGTCGAATAAAGCTCAATCGCGTTCTGGTGTTGGGCTGGCGTGCTGTACGTTCCCTCCACCTTCACGGGGGCATTCGCAAACGCCGTGTCAAAGTCGCCGGCCGTCTTTTCTTTCTCAACCAGGGCATCCGGATGGATAGTCTCTGCGCCTGGGCTGTCCATGGTTGCCGCAGGCTTCAGCGCTTCGTACCGAACGAGAATGCGATGGGACGCGTCGCGTGCGATCTCATACGATTCCGCAACAATCATCGCGATAATCTGCCCGTCGTTATGGACCTCTGGCCCGCTTAGCGGCATGTTTGTGTCGGACACATAACCGCCGTTTTGCGTGTAAGGCGTGGGTACCCGCTTGGGAGCATTCAGGTGGGTGTAAATCTTCACGACACCCTTGAGCACCTCTGCCGGCGCGGTATCGATCTCCGATACGGAGCCGCGCACGATCCCGCTCGTCAAGAAGTACGCCTGCAATGGCTTGGCCTTTGGTGTGTCTGCCGCGTAGACCAGCCGACCCGTCACCTTGGCGACGGATTCTGTGCGCGGGATTGGGTCGCCCATGTTGGTCTGCGCCGAAACTGCTGCGGTGTGCGTCGACTGCATCAGGAGATCTCCATCGCCTGCGCCTCGAGCAGGGCGCGTATCAGCGTTCGTTTTCCAAGCTCTACCTTGTAGGCATTCTGCTGCCGTGTTTTTGCATCCCGCAACTCTGCGTCCGCAGCAGCAGCCGCGCTGGCCTCAGTCAACTGCTTGCCACGCAGCACCGCTTCAGCGCGATAGGCTCGCCACGGCGTCGTTGCCATGCCTCCAAGGCCAATCCGCACGTCCCTGAGGACGTCGCCCTCCAGGTCCAGTGCGACAGCGGCGCTTGCATTCGCAAAGGCGTAGCTCTGACGATCCCGTATCTTGCGGTACAGAGAGCGCGGTCTTGGACCGCCCAGAATGACAAACGCCGTAATCAGCTCTCCCGGCACGAGCGTGGTCTCGATGTCAGGGGTTGTTCCGGGTGGCCGGTGTAACTGCGCAAACGGGAATGTCCGTCTTCCAAGCTGTCCGAGCACCTCAACCTGGGCGTCCAAGGCCACCAGCGCTGGCGCCCAGTCGCTGGGATACAGCGCGATGCAATGCTCGCTGGTTCCCAGAATGGCATGTCCCCGGTTCGCTCCTTCAAGCGCCGCGCAACCGGATCCGGGCACCCTCTTATTGCACTGCTCATAGCTGGTGTCGCGAAAGTAGGAGCAACGCGTTCGCTGCAACACGTTGCCGCCAAGGCGGGCCATGTTGCGCAGCTGCTGCGACGCCGCCTGCCACAGGCTCTGGGTCAGAATCGGATAGTCCCGCACTACGGCCTTATTCGCTTGCAGCTGTCCCATGGAAACAAGGGAACCGATGCGTAGTTCCTGTTCAGAACGCGTGACCTGATGCATGGCCTCATCGCGAATCGTTGTGATGTCGACCAACATTGTCGGCTGCATGACATCGAGCTTCATCAGGTCAATCAGCGTGGTACCGCCGCCTTTGAACTGCACCTCGGCGGTGACATGCGCTTTTGCCGGAACCGAGGCAAGCATTACAGCGGATGCAGCATCGTTGGCTGTCTCATAGACAAACGGTCGCATCAGCTTGCCTCCATCAGCAGCTTCGCCTGTTGAATCGCGGTCACGATGTTGGGATACGCGGCGCACCGGCAAAGATTGCCGCTCATGTACTCCCGGATATCCTCTGCAGAATTGGCGTTCCCTTCCTGAATACAGCTGATACCAGACATAATTTGGCCTGACGTACAGTAGCCGCACTGAAAAGCATCGTGGTCGATGAAGGCCTGCTGCAGCGGATGCAGATGCTCTCCCTGAGCCAAACCCTCAATCGTCGTGATCGACAGCCCTTCTACCGCGACGGTGAGGGTAAGACAGCTCAGATGGCGCTCACCCCCAATGTGAATCGTGCACGCGCCGCACTGGCCATGATCGCAACCTTTTTTCGAGCCATGGAGACCGCACTTTTCCCGAAGAGCATCCAGCAGGGTCACGCGGGTATCCACTTCAACCGGGTAGCTGCGACCATTTACTGTCAGGACTACTGTACGAAGCACTGGGATATTGGTGTTGTTCATGCGGCCTCAAACGGGGAGCGGTTGCGGCAGAGAGGCCGCAGCTGGTGTCTTGCCAAAAGCGTTAAGGTTGGGCACGAATGTCAGCTCACCCATAAACTCTCCCAAGTGCCTGAACGCGCCTGCGGTACAGAGTACTTCTGTTGAATCAATCCAGGTTCAGTACACTGCTGCACTGCACACCCATGAAGCGCATGCATCGACCATGTTCCGGATCAGCGAAACGCAAGCTGCCCGCTCGCTCCGCGTCCTAAATACCCTCAAGAACACAGCTTCGCGGCACTGTTTTACGAGAGAGCATACGGCAAAATCAGAGTGCAGCAAAAATAAATTTTGAGTCCCTAGGATTTAGCTCGGGTGGCTCACGGCCAAGAACAATCAGGCGTTATTGGCTGTGTTCAGTGGAGTTCTGCCCTTGAGTAGAATTCGCGCCCGGCACAGTTGCAGAGGTGCTCGTCAGCCAGTAAAAGATGAAACGCAAACCAGCTGGCTTGTACTCAATGCAGCAGTTCAAGATCCTCGGTCAAGCGGCAGACATAGTCGCCAACTACAGGCACGAGAGATGCATTGAAAGATGTTTCAGGGGTTGTGCTGATGGTACGAGCGACCAAGCTCCTTGCGATCCTCGTCAGTCGCTCCAGTGCTGTTGCAGCCCGGTAGCAGATTCGTCTAGACTTGGCTGCTGCCAGGGTGGGAACCGAGCGGCGGAACAACGACTTGCTCTCCCGGAGGCCCCTTGCTGATTTCTCTTCGTCGTGTTGTTTTGCTGCTCGTTGCGTGCGTGTGGATTATAGGTGCCGGCGATGGTTTACATGCGCAGAGCGCCTCGATGTGGCTGACAACAGCCGACCGGGCGACGCCACTCAGGCGCAGCGATGTACCCCTCGTTGATCCAAGCGCCGTGCGAGCCGGTTCAGTAATCACTGTAGATCCGAAGGCAGTGTTCCAGACCATGGATGGGTTTGGATTCGCGTTGACGGGTGGCAGTGCGCAGCTCTTGATGAAAATGGATGCAGACAAGCGTGCCGCGCTTTTACGTGAGGTATTTTCGCCCGGGCAGGACGGCATTGGCGTAAGTTACATCCGGCTTTCCATCGGTGCGTCAGACATGAACGACCACGTATTCTCCTACGATGACCTGCCAGCGGGTGAAACCGATCCGGCGATGGCTCATTTCTCGCTGGACGCGGATCGGGCAGATGTGATTCCAGTGATGAAGCAAATTCAGGCAATTAATCCAACGGTGAAGGTCATGGCTTCGCCATGGTCTGCGCCGCTATGGATGAAAACGACCGGCTCAGCGCAGGGCGGCGTGCTGAAGCCGGAGGACTTTGCGGCTTATGCGCTGTACCTGACAAAGTATGTGCAGGGGATGCAAGGGGAGGGGATCCGGATAAGCACCCTGACAATACAGAATGAGCCATTGAATGAAAAGAACACGCCCAGCATGCTGATGCTGGGGGAAGAGCAGGATGTGTTCATCCGCGAGAACCTGGGGCCGGCATTTCGGAAGGCAGGCATCAAGACGGGCATTGTGCTGTATGACCACAACCTCGATCACCCGCTGTATGTGTTGGACATTCTGCGGGACAAGGCGGCGGCGCAATTTGTGGATGGCAGCGGGTGGCACTTGTATGGCGGAAAAGTGGATGCCATGACGGAGGTGCACGACGAGTTTCCGAGCAAAAACATTTACTTTACCGAGCAGAGTACGACGGAGCGCAATGGGACGACGACGCCGATTGCCATACCGGTGGCACGCGTCATGATTGGCGTAAGCCGGAATTGGAGCCGAAATATTCTGCTGTGGAATCTTGCGGCCGACCCGGAGAATGGGCCACACACCAACGATGGGGGATGTACTGGCTGTCGTGGCGCGCTGACGATCAGTGGCAACACCGTCACGCGATTGCTGGCGTTTTACACCATGGCCCAGGTATCGAAGTTTGTGCCACCGCAGTCCGTACGGATCGGCTCGAACACGAGTGAAACACTTCCGAACGTGGCATTCCGGACGCCTGAAGGCAGGATTGTGCTGGTTGTGAGCAATCCGTCAGACAATGAGCAGAGCTTTGCGATACAGGAAGGGGCGCGGACATGGGCCACTTCCCTGGCCGCTGGTGCGGCGGCGACGTACGTATGGCAGTAGATGCAAGCTGTACCGATAGAGGGAGCGGTGCACTCCCGTGGTTTTCGTCCATGAGCAGCATGTGCTGGCTTTGCTGCCTGTTGTTTCTAGGAACGAGATCGGTCACCGCGCAAGTACCCGCAACTGTTTTGGGACCGCCGGTGATCAAAGCAGAGCCTACGCCGGCTCGGCAGACGCCCCCTGATTTTGGGCCCAATGTGCTGCTGTTCTCGCCTGGAATGGATGCGACCGGGATGCAGCGCAGGATTGACGACGTGTACCGAAGCCAGCAGCATAGCGAGTTTGGCCCTGGGCGCTATGCGCTTTTATTTGCGCCAGGTGCGTACCACCTGAACGTGCCAATCGGCTTCTACACGCAGGTCTCAGGGTTGGGTGCGATGCCGGACGATGTCACCATTACCGGCAACGTGCATGTGGATGCCGCTGCAAGCAACAACAATGCAACAACAACCTTCTGGCGTTCTGCGGAGAACTTCGCGGTCGAGCCTGCAGGCGGCACGATGCAGTGGGCCGTATCGCAAGCGGTTGCGTTTCGCCGCATGCACGTGCACGGCGGCATGCGCCTGAACCAGGACCTTGGATGGGCCAGCGGCGGATGGATGTCCGACACGATCGTTGACGGGGAGGTAAATTCAGGCACACAGCAACAGTGGATTTCACGGAACACGCAGTGGGGGAAATGGACGGGCTCCAACTGGAACATGGTCTTCGTGGGAGTGACAAGCCCACCTGTGGGAGAGTGGCCGAAGCCACCGTTCACCGTCGTGGCAAATGTGCCAGTGCTGCGTGAGAAGCCCTTTCTGCAGGTAGACCAGGCAGGAAGGTACAGCGTGCGTGTGCCGGGGTTGGAGCGGGAAACGGCAGGAGTACGCTGGCGTGAAGAACAGGCTGCAGGGCGGTCGGTACCAATCGCTGACTTCTACATTGCGCGTCCGGAGCGGGACTCAGCGGAAAGCATCAATCGCGCGCTGGGGCAAGGCAAACACCTGTTGCTGACGCCCGGCACTTACCTGTTGACCGAGCCGTTGCGTGTGACGCACAAGGGCACGGTCGTGCTAGGGATGGGCTTTGCAACGCTGAAGCCAATTCGGGGAACCGAGGCAATGGTGGTTTCGGATGTGGATGGGATCTCCTTGGCAGGCCTGCTATTCGATGCGGGACCTGCGATGTCGCATGCGCTGTTGCGCGTGGGCGAGCCGGGCAGCCACCATCAGCATGGGGCCGATCCGATTGGACTATACGACATCTTTGTTCGCGTGGGCGGTGCCGGACCGGGTGCGACGGAAGCGGGCATTGTGCTGAACAGCGACGACACGCTGATCGACCAAACCTGGATCTGGCGGGCCGACCATGGCGACGGCGTGGGCTGGACGGCGAATCCGAGCCGCAACGGCCTGGTGGTAAACGGCAATCGCGTGACGATCTATGGTTTGTTTGTGGAGCATCACCAGCAGCACCAGGTGTTGTGGAACGGCGAGTACGGACGCACATACTTTTACCAGTCGGAAATTCCCTATGACCCGCCAACACAGCCGGCATGGATGGATGCAAACGGTGCTCGGGGTTGGGCGTCGTACAAGGTTGCTGAAGGGGTCAAGCACCATCAGGCGTGGGGTCTTGGCGTGTACAGCGTTTTCCGGCATCCGGACGTCGTGCTGGACGGTGCGATTGAGGTGCCTGTCACTCCTCAGGTCCAATTCCAGCACATGATCACCGTAGCGCTCGATAATCTTGGCGCCATTCGTCATGTGATTAACGACACGGGAGAGAGCACGCAGATCAAGCCGCGGGTTCTGCCGACAGTGACGTCGTTTCCGCCGCCACACTAACGCTTTGCAGAGGGGTCGGGACGTGGCTCGTCACCCTCCTGTAAGACGTAGAACTGGTTTGCGGTAAGAGCCTTGAAGGTCTGTCGCTTGCCGTCGGGCCACAGTACCGCGACGGTTTCAACAGTGGTTGCCGCCGCAACGCCAAAGTGGAGGCGCAGATCGTTTTGCGACAGGTAGCTGCCGCCACTCAGGACCTCCTGCATTTGTGTCGTGCCACCTGTGGTGACGAAGACGCGTGCATTGAGGGCGAGCCGGTTGGACGGCCGGCCAAGCAGGCGGAAAGAGATCCAGTGACTACCGGCTGGCGGAACCGTTTGCAGGATCATGGGTTGGCCAGTGAGGTTTTCAACGACGACGTTGAGCTTACCCGAGTTGAAGAGGTCGCCCACCGCAAGGCCACGGCTGACCTGTGGTGCGCTCAGGGCTGGGCCGCCCTGAATCCCCACTTCGCGAAACGTTCCGTCGCCCTGGTTCATGTAGAGCAGCTTTGGTTCACGATAAGCAGTGCTGAGCCTGGTGCTGTCCACCTGCGGATAGACGTGGCCGTTTACCAGGATGAGATCGAGCAAGCCACGGTTCATCGTGTCAAGAAAAGCGTCACCCCAACCAACGTACGGAACGCTGTTCTTTGCGATTCCGGCAGAGTGGGCGACGTCTGTGAAGTTCATGTCACCGTCGTTTCTGTATAGCTCGACGTACTCGTCGCTGAAGTGGGAAATGGCGATGCTCATGCGACCCTTATCGAGATAGTCGCCAATCGCAAGGCCCATGTTGGCCTGCTCGTTCCCTTCTTCGCTCAGGGCAACGCCGGCATCCGCAGCAACCTCCTTAAAGGTGCCGTTTCCCAGGCCGCGATACAGATAATTCGGTTCACCGTCGTTCGCGACGAGCAGGTCAAGCCTGCCGTCGTTGTCGAAGTCGGACCAGACGGCACCGAGGCCGAAGAAGTGTTTCGGGTCGTCGACGCCTGCCTGATGTGCGACTTCGGTAAAGGTGCCATTGCCGTTGTTGTGCCAGAGCGTATCGCCCTTACCCTTCAGGCCGCGGGGGCCGCACTGCACGGCGATTTCGTGATACTGGCAGGTCTTGAGAGACCCAAATGCCGGCAGGTTGGCGAGGTCCAGATCGACATAGTGCGGCACAAACAGGTCGACAAAACCATCGCCGTCGTAATCGCCAAAGGTAACGCCTGTCGCCCAACCGGTGTCTGCTTTCAGCCCGCTGGTCGCAGTGACATCTTTGAACGTACCGTCGCGATTGTTACGGTAAAGCACAACACCGCCGAAGCAGCTGACGGCAAGGTCTGGCCAGCCATCGTTATCGAAGTCACCGACCGCCGTGCCCATGGCCCAGCAGGGGGTAGCAACGCCGGCCTTGTCCGCAACATCGGTAAAGGTGCCATCGTGGTTGTTTCGATAAAGAGAGCTGCGGGCGGGCTTGCCGGCCAGAGCCATGCCGACGCTGGGCGCGTTGGTGAAATAGATGTCGAGCCAGCCGTCGCCGTCAAAGTCGAGTAGTGCGACGCCGCCGCTCATCGATTCGACAATGAACTTCTGGTCAGGGCTGGAGAGATGGTTGAAGTGAATGCCAGTGGTGGCGGTGATGTCGGCAAGCGTGGGCAGGACCTGGGCCTGCAGATGACGGTGGTTTATCAGCAGCAACAAGGCAACGATAAGGCTCAGGCGTATCGATCGAAGGATCAACATGCTAGGGTGTCGCCGCCGTTGGACCCGGCGCGTCCAGTCGCATTTCCTGGTAGAGAGCGCGCATCTTCTCTTTGATTGCCTTGTATTTATCGTACTCTGCGACTTCGTGGCGGGCGTCTTCGGAGCGTTTGAGCCGACGGTAAAGGGCGGCCAAACGGAAGTGAATTAGAACGTCGGTGGGATCGGCTTTTTCGAGCGACTGCAGGATGGAGAGCGCTTCGGCGAGTTGATTTTCTTCCACCAATTCGTGGGCCAGGCCGATGCCTGCGTCTGTGCTGCCGGGAGACACCTCCAGAGCGTGACGGTATGAAGCGAGCGCGGTGGCGTGGTCGCCACGCTCGGCAGCAAAGTCACCCAGGCGTGTTATGGACCGGAAGTCCGACGAGTTCGCCTTGAGAGCCAACTGGTATTGCTGCTCCGCTTCGCCCTTTAATGCGGGTTCCGCAGACTGCCGAAGGACCTCTGCAAGTTCGTAGTGGCCGCCCGGCAGATCAGGGTCGACCGCCAGACCAGCACGGTAGTTTGCGATGGCACCTTTCAGGTCACGCTCGCGAGAAAGCTCATGCGCCATGGCTTGATGCATCTGGCCGGAACCTGGCGCGGCGATGGAAAGATCGAGCATCGCCTCGTTGGCCAGATCCGTGTTGACGCGGTAGGCCGCGTAGAGCACCGCGGGGTCGTCCGGTAGCCTGACCCGGAGTTGGGCGGCTGCGGCGGCTGCGCCGGGTAGATCGCCGGAAGCAGTGTCAAGCTCGATAAGTTCCAGGCCAACTTCGCGGAAAATGCTTGCCTGATCATTCGCCACACCAGGCAGAGCGCTGGTGAGCGTGGCACGGGCAAGGTCAGGGTGGCCATTGCGCCGTTGTGCCAAGCCAAGCAGGGCTGTCAGTTTAGGAACTGGCTGAGCAGCAATCGCACGGGTGAGCAGAGGCTCCGCTGCGGCGTAGTCGTGACTGAAGTAGAGAAGGACGCCAAGGTTTGCACTTGCGTCGGTATTGCTGGGATCGGCTTGCAGCACGACGCGAAATTCTGCAATGGCCTGAACCGGTTGTTTTTGCACCAGCAATTGATGGGCACGTTGCAGGTGCTGTTCGGCGGTGCTAGATGGGGCGACCGCTCCCTGAGCCAGAACGTCACCCCGGAGAAAGATGGCGAGAGCAAAGCCGGCAATGAACATTCGTAGGAAGTTGTGCTTGGGAACTGGCATGGCCGGTGGAAATACCTTGTAGATAAGACGCAGCCTGGGACAAACATAAAGCTGGGGCAGGCCGTTGCTGGCCTGCCCCGCGCTTGTTTTCCTCGGTCTTAGAAAAAGAAGCGACCGCTGAGCTGCATGTTGCGGGCCTGGTTGCTGGTGCTGGTGATCTGACCACCGCCGTTGGTTGTGTCTGTATTGGGGACGCCGAACGTCGGATGATTCAGGATGTTGCTGACGTCAGCACGGATTGCAAGACCGATGATTTCGTTGATGTGAAAGGTTTTGCCGAGCGAGACGTTAAAGCTCTCGTAGCCAGGACCGTAAAGGCTGTTGCGGCGAACGTTACCAAAAGTGTTTGTCGTCGGCGTAGCATACGCAGCCGTGTTGAAGTAGGCCTGCAGGGTGCGGTGCGTCGGGTTTGGGTTGCCAATGAGGTTTGGGCGCAGGCGGAAGTTCTGGGCACCCAGGGCGTAGTTAGAGACGATTCCCCCGTTGATTGTCGGCGTGAACGGGTTGCCGTCCTGCACCTGGAAGGTGGCGGAGGCACGCCAACCACCGATGGCCGCATCGAGGAAGTGATTGCTGTTGAGGAATGGCTGCCCAATGCCGACGGGCAGCTGGTAGATCACATCGCCCTTCCAGGCGTTACGGATATCGAAGTTCGATGGACCGTAGTTCGCTCCGAAATTGTAGGCGTCCTGATACTGCAGCGTACCCGCGCGGCTACCCCAGCCGGAGGAATCGATGTCGTCCAAGAACTTCGACCATACATAGTTCGTGTCGAAGCTGAGGCCGTGCTTCAGGCGTTTGGTGACGCTAACCTGCGCCGAGTTGTAGTTGGAGATGGCACCGACCTGGTAGCCGTTCAGATCCAGAAACTGAGCGAAGGGCCGTGCTGGTTGTCCCTTGCCCAGGTTAGCGACAGTCAACTGGTTGATCCCGGAGGGGAAGACGAGGTTGTAGCCGTGGCTGCCGACATAGGCCAACTGCACCGCCAGATCGCTGCCGAACTGCTTCTCAAAGCCGAAGTTGTACTGGATGATGCGCGCTACCGGAGTGTTGGACGGGACGTAGTTGAAGCTTTGGCCGTTTCGGCTTGCCGGGTTCGTGCTGGTCGCGGAGAAGGGCAGGTTGGTACCCGTACCCGCCAACGTGGTGACATATGCCAGGCCATTACTGCTGTCTGAGGCGTTGCCGGTGTTGTTAATCGCAGCACCCTCACCCTGACCATACTGGTCAAGGCTCCAGTCGTACGAGTACAGGCCGATACCGCCGCGCACCACCAGATCCGGAGCGGCAGTGTAGGCAAAGCCGACACGCGGCAAAACAATATCGTACTTATTACTCTGGAGTGCTGTACGTCCATTCGTTTTGTTTGCAGCAAACCAGATTGCGCCAAGGGTGTTGGTTGCCGAATTCAGAATAGTTGGATCGAAAGTCGCCTGGTCATTTTTGGCGTCCTTCCACCCAAGCTGAACCTGGTAACGCAGGCCAAGGTTGAGGGTCAGGTTGGGACGAACTTTGTAGTCGTCCTGGATGAAGATCTGTGGTGTTTTCTGACGGCCGGCGTACTCGGGCTGCGCTTGAGCACTCCAATCGTGCGTTGTACCGAGCAGGAAATCTGCATACTGAAAGCCGGAGTTCTTGTCGGCAAGGCTACCCTTGGTGTAGTCGCCGGTAAACCCGAATGATCCCGGATTAAGGTTGCCCCACGCAGTCGAGTTGTCTTCGTTGATCAGGAACTCACCGCCAAAGTGAAGCACGTGGCGACCTCTGATCAGCGTGACAACATCGGAAGGGTCAAAGACATGCTCTTTGTAGACTGCGTTGATGCCTGGTCCGAGGCCTAACGTACCGTTGCCAAAGTTGATGCTGGGGAACCCATCAGCCTTTGCATACTGAAGGCCGATTTTCTGCGGATAACCACCGCCAAAGCTGCTTCCGACGAAAAAGTTCAACTGGTTTGTGTAACCGAAACGAGCCTCGTTTACGAAGTTGCTGCTAAAGCTGTGAACGTCGGTGATCTGAGCGTTATAGCTGTCCACATCGCCTGCATAGCAGTTTACCGGGCAAGTATTCTGGCCGATGAAAAAGGCGGGGTTGTCGCGCTTCTGAACCGTCGTCGTAAGCCGATTTTTTTCACTTACGTTGAAGTCGAGACGCCCAAAGTATTTCTTGAATGGGTTGGACTGGGTACCCTGGTAGAAATAGTTGTTGGTCGTGAAACCCTGGGCGTAGGTGCCACCCACGAACGATGCAGCCGTCACATTTCCCGGCCGGTTGGGTTCCGGGTAGAAGGCCTGAATATTCTTGGCTACTGCGTCAAAGCGACTCTGAGGAATGATGTTGCCCGCGAAGGGGCTGCGGCTGATTTGGCCGTTTGTGATGACGGTTGTCGCCGGATCGTAAATGCAACCCGGGGTGCTGGCGCCACCAGGAGTCGTTGCTGCACAGGTGACACCAGGCACCAACTGCTGAGAGAAGTCACCATTACGTTGTGCCATCGTCGGCACGGTTGAGAAGCCGTTTACGTCGGAGTTGTTATTGATCTGGTCGTAGTTGAAATAGAAGAACGCCTTGTCTTTCAGGATGGGCCCACCAATGGAACCACCGAAGTTGTTAAAGCGGACACGACTTTTGCGGTTGGAAAAGTAGGAGATGGCGTTATAGGCGTCGTTCTGGTTGTACTCGTACACCGCGCCGTGAAAGCGGTTCGTGCCGCCCTTGCTGATCTGGTTAAAAAGAACGCCGCCCACACCATACTGTGCGGAAAAGGCTGACGTGCTGACCTTCACTTCCTGCACCACCTCGAACACGTAGGTATCCGCGTTTGCGGAGCTGGGCAGTGTGGATTCCGCACCATCGGACAGGATGGAGCTGTATGGCAGGTTGCCGTTGACCGCAACAGACTGCCCTGGCGTATTGCCCAAAGGGGCGGACGGCGTCGCGGCTGCGCCTGCAATAAGGGTCGTGAAATTCTCCCACGTGGGACCCACGCCGCTACCGCCGGTATTGGGCAACTCGTTCAGGGTCTGAAAGTTGAGGGTTGCAGACTGTTCGCCGGTTTCCGTCTCAATAAGTGGCACGTCTGTGTTTACCGAGACATTATCGGAAGCGGCACCCACTTTTAGCGAACCGTCCACCGTCACCGTAGCAACATCCAGGTTGAGCCCCGTGCGGGTGAGGCTGGAGAAGCCGTCTTTGCTGAAGTTGACAGAGTAGTTGCCGGTGACGATTGGACCGGAGTCGTACAGGCCGTCTTTGTTCGTGGTGAGAGTTTTGGAAACACCGGTGGCGGTGTTGAGAATCGTAACGGTGACGTCCGGCAGAATGGCGCCTGTGGCGTCCGTTGCCGTTCCGCGGATGTCTCCGGCGTTCGAGCTTTGCGCGCCGGCGGAAAAGCCAGCGGTAAAGCACGCCGCCGCAAGCACGATAGGGATAATGTTGCGCCTCATGGGCGACCTCCAAAGTAGTACCACTGCGTGTTCAAATTCACCGAGGTTCCTCATGCATCTGAGCACCTCTTTTGCTTAAGCCGCGGCGCTGCCAATTAGACTTCCATCGAAAGACGGATGTCAATGCCCACCCCAAGTGTGGCAGGTGCAATTGCGGTCAGAATCCTTCTGCATTTCCGTGCTAACGCAATCGTGGCAGGTCGGCCGGCCATCTTGGCTGCGAGGCACCTGCACCTTATAGGTGCGCACAGGCGTGAAATTCTCTCGTAAAAGAGCGCACCTGACGTCTCAGGAAGGCAGCCGTCCGGCATCATGCACGAGCGTGCGGCAGTTCTGCCTAGAATTAAGTGCAGCCGAGCATCACGCAGGATGGCCTGGTTTGAACGGCGAGCGTTCGCCGTCGTGGCATCATACAAGACATTGGCCTGGTCCCGGACCAGCCAGTTCCCTGCCGAGATCGTCCTCTGCTCCACCCCGGCCACGCCGATAGCGGCAGCAGTAACTGGGTTAAGGACCTTGGTTTAGCTGATTTTATGGGCCAGCTTCCACATCGGCGACAGGCGCAGGTTGGGCGCAGGTCTGTCTCGGGTCGGGAGGAGGGCGCCTCAGGTTCCGGATTTTGCCTGTGCCATGAGGGCAAGACCGTAGGCGACGGAGGTGAAGGCGTCGCCCACGGTGACGCGGTCGTCACCGAATCGCTCTGTGAAGAGACGTCGTACCGCGGGAACAAGGGATGTGCCACCGGTCAGGAAGACGCGGTCCACGTCGGTCGCAGCGAGGCTGCTTTTCTGGAGCAGGTCATCCAACGCATGGCGCATGCGCTCCAGGTCAGGGGCGATCCAAGCTTCGAACTCGTGCCGTGAGACGGAGGCGTGCAGCGTGACAGCATCGGTCTCCAAGCAAAAGAATGCTTCATCGTGCGTCGACAGGTCCTGCTTGAGGCGTTGTACGCTGCTGTGCAATTGAAAGCCGAGATCCTGCTCCACAACAGCACGCAGAGCCGCGATCTTGTCCGGCTCCAGCGCGCGTTTCTCTGTGGTGCGCAACATCTCTCGTACGCCCTGGGTGCGCAGAAAGGACAGCGTGTGCCAGCGCTCCAGCCGCGCGTAAACCCAGGCCGGCAGCGCAGGCAACACCTTGCCCAGCGACCGGGCCGAGGACTCCGAACCGAGCGCTGGGGACACAAGCCGCCGCACGATACGCGCGTCAAAGGCATCCCCCGCCAGGCCGACACCCGTGCTGGCCAGAACCTGCCTCCCCTGCAGGTCAGGGCCTACCCGGAGCATGGCAAAGTCGGTGGTACCGCCGCCAAAATCACCGATGAGCACACGCTCTTCGGTGTGGACCGTGGAGGCATAGGCGTAGGCCGCGGCTACGGGCTCCATGGCGAACGTCACGTCGACAAACCCGGCCTGCAAACATGCTCCATGCAGCCGCTGCAGCGCAAAGTCATTGTCCGCGTCGGTCTCTGCCCCGACAAACACCACCGGCCGGCCGACCACCGCATGCGTCACATTGAAGCCGAGCACCTTGCTGGCGCGCAGCCGCAGATCGAGCAGGAGGCGGCTGACCAGGTCTTCAAAACGGTAGGGCCGACCAAAGATTTCTGTTCCGGTCAGATCGCGCGCGGCGAGATAGCTTTTGAGCGACTGCACGAGCCGGCCTTGTACCCCATCGCCGGAATCGTATGCGGCCAGATACTCCGCGACAGCGGTGCTTCCAGTCCACACCGACACCTTTCTGCCTGTGCCTGCTGCTTGTTGCAGGTAGAGCAGAGACCGCGACGACGATGAGGTCGCGAGGGATAAGGCGGGTGGAGCAGGAAATGAGACGAGGGTGACGGCTCCGTTCCGCGCAAGGGCGACCGAACTGTTTGTTGTGCCGAAGTCGATACCGACGGTGGGTGTGGGTGTCGGTGTCACGCGGGCCCGTCCGCATGCAGATCAGAGAACATGGACAGAAAGCAAGACGGCAGACCAGGCATGCCACTTCATTTTACCGTTGCGGAGGGGCAAGCTGGACAGCTCGGGCAGGCAGGGCGGCGGCAGAACAGGAAGTTTTTCGGCGTTACACGCGTATCAATCAGGGCCGTGTGCGTCCACTTCACGCGTTGTGACTGACGTCACGGCATGCAAAACGATCACCTACTAACCTTTTTCTTCTCTCGTGGTCTATTGCAGTAGCTTTACGATTCTGACTTCCGGGGTCAGTACAGGGTATGGGAACGCAGCTATTGGGATTTGGTGGAACGGGAGTCGGCGCGAATGGCGCACTCGCGGGTGCCACAGTCAAGGTAGAATCGCCGGGGATGGCGAAGGCAGCAGCAGGCCGGACGGGACGCGCAGCTCTGACACCAGCGCAGATGGAAGCGCGTGCCCAGCAACGCCTGGAAGATGATGAGCTGATTCGTGAGGCGCAGCGCGGCAAGCGCGAAAGCTTTGATGCCCTGGTACGCCGGTACGACAGTGCGGTCCTTCGCCTGGCTTTGCATCTGTTGGGAAATGAGCAGGATGCGCAGGATGTTCACCAAGAGGCCTTTTTGAAGGCCTACCGTCATCTGTCGAACTTCCGCTTTGAGTGCTCCTTTTACACGTGGCTCTACCGCATTGTGACCAATTTGTGCCTGGACGCGTTGCGCCGGCGCAAGAGCCGTCGCGAGGATCCGTCCACGGTGACGGACGGTAGCGGAGACGTGATGGACCTGATGAGCAACGTTTCCGATGACCGTGCTGGTGCCAACCCGGCAGCGGAGCTTGAACGCCACGTGTTGCATTTGCGCATTCAGGAAGCCCTGGCGATCCTGACACCGCGTGAACGCATGGTATTCGAGCTGAAGCACTATCAGGGATTGAAGCTGCGAGCCATCGGCGAGATGCTGCAGACCACAGAAGAGACGGCGAAAAATACGCTCTTCCGTGCAACCAAGAAGTTGCGGGCCAACCTGGCCGACGCATAAACGTTTCAAGCTGGATCGTTGTGACGCATTAGCCGCACGTCGAACAAAGAGTCGCCGGCGGTAGAACTTTCGCGGTACCCATTCAAAGAGGTCAGGCAAAGGAACACACGATGACTTGCGAACAGGCAAAACAATTCGTGACGCTGCAGACGTACGGTGAGCTGAGCGAGGATGAGCAGGCTACGCTCGAGTTACACATGCATGGTTGCCCGGAGTGCGTGAAGGAACGCGAGGCGATCCATGCATTTTCTGGTGCGATGACTGCAGATGTCATGCCGGAGGTGTCACCAAACCTGTTGGCACGCTGCCGGATGCAGCTGGATACGGCACTGGATGAGACACCCACGATCGGGGTCGTGGACCGCACCTGGAACATGGTCGTAAGCACATGGCACTCCCTGCGCCATGCTCCGGCGTTGGCCGCCTTGCTTGTCGGCGTTGGATTCCTGTCCGGTAATCTGCTGACCCGCTATCAGGTAGCCCATGAACCGCATCTGCCCACGCCGGTTCTGCTGCAGAACACAACCCAGGGTGTTGTCGCCAATGTAAGTGGCGTGACCCAGACGCCCAACAGCGAAGTGGTGGAAGTGCGATACAACCGCATTGTTCCGGAGACGATGCAGGGTTCGCTGGACGATCCGCAGATTCGTCAACTGCTGATGACAGCCGCGCAACATGGCACCAATAATGAGCTACGGGAACAGAGTGTTGGACTGCTGGCGAGTGAGTGCCGTGCCGGCCACCAGTGCGGGGCACAGACCTCCAATGGGAGTGACGGTCGTGGTTTCCGCGATGCCCTGTTGGTCAGTCTGCGCTATGACAAGAGTCCCAAAGTCCGCTTAAAGGCCCTGGAAGGTTTACAGTCGTTTGTTGGCGTTGATCAACGCGTGCGCGATGCAGTCCTGGAAAGCCTGATGCGTGATTCAAGCAGCGTCGTACGCACTCGCGCGATTCGTCTGCTGGAGCCGGTGCAGGCCGATTCCAGTGTGCGACAGGTGCTGCATACCGTCAGCACGCAGGATGACAACCCGTACATCCGGACGGCTTCGATGCAGGCGCTTGAGGGATCGAATGCTATCCAGTAAAGGGCTTCTTGCACTGTTGCTTGGCTGCCCAACCGCAGCACTGGCCGCTTTCGCACAACGTCCACCCCTTGGAATAAAGCTGATGCCGAGCGCTGCTTTCAGCGGGATGCATACGGGTGGGCAAGGGTTTTTGGGCGTGGCCACACGGACCGTTGGCGACCCTGCGCTAGCGCCGCTGCATTTGAAAGAGACGCACGGCGCTTGTGTGGTGATGGTTGACCACGACAGCCCGGCTTGGAAAGCCGGGATCCGTGAGCACGACGTGTTGCTGAATGTTGGCGGAACGCCCATTGACAACGAGGAGCAGTTAGCTCACCTGCTGCGTGAGATGCAACCAGGGCGCAGCGTCCAAATCGTATTCAGCCGGGAGGGGGCGCAGCAGTCCTTGACGGCTACCATCGCAGACCGGGATGAGATTGGAAAGCTGGCGTGGGAGCAACACTTTGTCGTGCCGGCACCCACGGACCGTGTGGACGACCCTGGGGCGCCTGCAGCTGCCCCGAAAACGCACAGCACGTTTGCGCATAACTTTGTGGGAAGTCATCTGTTGCCCGGGGGCGCCGCCTACACGGGCGCAATGATCGACGAGATTGGACCTCAACTGTCGGAATATTTTGGGTTAAAGAGCGGCAGCGGCCTATTGGTTCATCGTGTGGACTTGAACTCCCCCGCCGCAGCGGCAGGGCTGCATGCCGGAGATGTTGTCTGTAAGGTGAATGGTCAGTCCATGTCCACGCTGAAGGATTGGACACACGCCCTGCGCGACAGCAAAGGGCACCCGGTGAGTGTGACGGTAATGCGGGAGCGCCATGAGCAAATCCTGACCATCGTTCCAGATGGTAAGCGGCGAAGCGACGCAGAGCAGCCCGGCAATGCGGAGCATCATTGGCTCGCTGTCCTCGTACGTCCAAGAAATTTGTGATTGGCGCGCTGGCAGTACGGCATGGTGTAGCAGGCAGCAACAAATTCTGCGACATCCACCTATACTGAGGTATCCATGCCAATCTTTGAGCCGCAGCTCCCTAAACTGGATCACTACCAGCTCGATCACGCCTACGACGAAATGTTTGCAAAGTCGGGCGGGCTGCATGCGCATTACGGGCCGCTCATGGAACACTTCACCAGCTTGCCGCAGGCGGAGTTGCAGCGGAAAAAGCAGGCAGCGGATCTGTCGTTTCTAAATCAGGGCATTACCTTTACCGTGTATGGCAAGGACGAAGGTACGGAGAAAATCTTTCCGTATGATTTGCTGCCACGTGTCATTACGGCCAACGAGTGGGAGCGCGTTGAGCGGGGCCTCAAACAACGTATCACCGCGCTGAACCTGTTTCTAAGAGATATTTACAACGAAGGCCGCATTCTGAAAGACGGCGTCGTACCGCGTGAGATTGTGTATTCGTGCAAGCAGTTTCGCCGACACATGATTGGTCTGAATGTGCCGCGCAACGTGTATATCGCAGTTACGGGAACGGACCTGATTCGCCTGGAGAACGGTGAGTTTGTCGTGCTGGAGGACAACCTGCGTGTTCCGAGCGGCGTAAGTTACATGCTCACCAATCGCCGGGTAATGAAGCGGATCTTTCCTCAGCTATTTCGCAGGTACAACGTAAGGCCGGTCGAGCAGTACACGCAAATGCTGCTGGCAACACTGCGATCACTTGCACCGGAGGGCCGGCCGGAACCGAACATTGTGCTGCTGTCGCCGGGGGTATTCAACTCCGCGTATTACGAGCACGCCTATCTTGCGCGGCAAATGGGCATCGAATTAGTGGAGGGTCGTGACCTTGTGACGCACGACAATATCGTGTACATGCGAACGACCAGCGGCCTGCGCCAGGTGGATGTGGTTTATCGCCGGGTCGATGACGACTTCATCGATCCACTGAGCTTTCGAGCAGACTCCATGCTGGGCGTCAGTGGTTTATTTAATGCGTACCGTGCCGGTAATGTCACGCTCGCTAATGCGTTCGGCACCGGCGTTGCCGATGACAAAGCGATTTACGCCTATGTTCCGGACATCATCAAGTACTACCTAAGCGAAGATCCGATTTTGCCCAATGTTAAAACATACCTGATGTCTGTCGACAAAGAGCGCGAGCACGTGCTGCAGCATTTGGACACGATGGTGGTGAAGGCCGTCGGCGAGAGCGGCGGTTATGGCATGTTGATTGGGTCGCAGAGTACAGCAGCGCAGCGGGAGGAGTTTGCCGGCAAGATTAAGGCGGACCCGCGAAACTACATCGCACAACCAACCATCAATTTCAGCCGCGCTCCCTGCCTGATGGACGACGGTTTCCAGGCACGCCACGTTGACCTAAGGCCTTACGTACTCTATGGCTCGGACAAGGTTTCGATTGTACCGGGAGGCTTAACGCGCGTTGCGCTCAAAGAAGGTTCGCTGGTGGTGAATAGTTCGCAGGGCGGTGGAAGTAAAGACACCTGGGTTCTGAGCGAGTAAGTCGGACCTGATGGAAGTACGTTGCTGTAAGCGGACGATTAGCCACTCTTCACGGAGCAAGCCCTATGTTATCTCGCGTTGCTGACAGCCTGTACTGGATGAGCCGCTACTTGGAACGCGCGGAGAATACGACGCGGTTGCTGGATGTAAACCTTAACCTGATGCTGGACGAAGGTCCGGATGGCGCGGATCATCGCTGGAAGCGCGTGTTACTTTCGCTGGGATCCCCGGCTGATGTGGAGTGGAAGGGCGACGCATTTGCGCTGGCCGGTGAACTGACCTTTAATCCAGAATCGCAGGCAAGCGTGCTGGGCTGCATTGTGGCGGCACGAGAGAATGCCCGCCACGTGCGCGAGCAAATTTCCACAGAAATGTGGCAGCGATTAAACAGCCTCTATCTGCAGGTAACGCGGCCGGAACTGAAAGCGCAGGCGCTGCTCGGTGAAACCGACGCGCCGACGGAGTTCCTGGCACAGGTCATGGAGGCCGTCCATCACTTCCAAGGGGTTACCGACTCCACCATGAGTCACGGCGAAGGATGGCAATTTATTCAGGTGGGCCGCTACATGGAACGTGCATCCGCCATGGCGAATTTGCTGGAAAGCTACCAGGACGAGCTATGGCGAAAGCACGAACACATGCGCGACGGTAATGAGTACCTGGAATGGAGCGGCCTGTTGCGTTCTGCCACAGCCTTTGAAGCCTATTGTAAGGTGTACACCGCCGACCTTGATCCGGAGTGGGTCCTCGAATTTTTGTTGCTGAATGAGGACTTTCCGCATTCGCTACGTTTTTCCATTGATTCCATGAACCACGCCCTGAAGGCCGTGGAAGCGGTAAGTGGCGGAACCCGCTCGGAGAAACTCAGCCGCATTTCCGGCAGGTTGCGTGCCATGCTGAGTTACAGCAGCGTCGACGAGATTCTAACGACAGGAGTCGTTGCTTACCTGCATAACATCCAGAAGATTGCCGCGGAAATTCATATGGCTCTTTATGAACTGTATGTGGACTACAGCATCCAATCCGCCCTCGCGGGGTAAGTGGCCTGATTGTGCTGCATCCGATGTTCTAGCTTTGGAGCGTGTCATGTATTACACCGTTCGGCATTTGACGAAATTCACCTATAGCAAAGAAGTCAGCGAAAGCATCATGGAAACGCGGATGCACCCGCGCTCGGATGAGCGCCAGCGCTGCCTTTCGTTCAAGCTTTCAGTGTCGCCGCGCTGCAGGGTGTTTAGTTACAGGGATCACCTGCAAAATCACGTGCATCATTTTGACATCCCTGGCGCGCATCAGCAGTTAGTCATCGTCGCGGAGAGTCTGGTGGAAATGGAGGAAGTCTTGCCCATGCCGTCATTTTTGGCACCTGATGCCTGGGCAGAACTGGATGCGATGGTGCAGGCAGGTGATTATTGGGAGTTTCTGTTTGCCAGCGAGTTTACCCATGCGACAGCGCGTGTGGATCAACTTGCCATGGAGTTGAAGCTACAACGCAGGGACGACCCGCTGATGGTCTTGCATGAGTTGAATGAACAGCTGTACCGGGCATTTGACTATGTACCGAAGTCGACCGCAGTGGATTCACCCATCGATGTTGCGCTGGAGCAGCGAACGGGAGTTTGCCAGGACTTTGCACACATCATGCTTGCCTTGATCCGATCGCGGTTGCGCATTCCGTGTCGCTATGTGAGTGGTTACTTACACAGCAATGCGAACGGTGCTGGTGGAGTCGTTGATCGCAGCGTGAGTTCGGCAACGCATGCCTGGATAGAGGTGTTGCTGCCACAGTGTGGCTGGGTCGGATTCGATCCGACGAACTGGCTGGTTGCTGGAGATCGACACATTCGAACAGCAATTGGAAGGGATTATGCAGATGTTCCACCAACGCACGGAATTTATCGTGGTCGAGCGAGCAGCGAGTTGACGGTAGCGGTTCGCGTTTCGCCGAGTGAAGGAACGGCACTTCCAGACCAGGAGTTACCGATTCCAGAAGACTGGTCGATGCTGGTGGAAAAGGCACAGCAGATACCGATTCCTGCTTCGGTTGAAGCGAATCTGACTGCTCGAAGAATTCAGCAGATGCAGCAGGCACAGCAGTAGGCGATTTATTTTTTTCTGAGATTTCTGCCCAAAGTTTGTGCTTTTGCTTGGTGCAAGCAGAGATGTGATGCCTGGGGTACCCTCTCCCCCCTCGAAGTTAAATTGTCTCTTATGAGGAATTTAGGAGTAAGTTCCTCATTTCGTTGAGTTTAGGTCGTCGCAGGAATCTTTGTCGGATGCAGCACAGAAGGAGATCGCTACGGGGTGCCTTTGCCTGTGTTTGCCCTACTTCTATTGTAACTGCCGGGGATAAATACCCTGCCACATCTAACTTGCTCATTTAAATGTAGTTGCATGGCCTGGGACTTGACAGGTTTTTGAAGAAACGAAAAGGCCCACCTCCTGGGGAGGTGGGCCTTTTCGGGTGGGCGCGGAACGCGTTAGAAGATCAGCTTGCCGGCGAGCTGGAGCTGGCGATTGTTGCCCTGACCAGGACCGTTTTTATAGATGGAAGCGTAAGGCGTTGCGGAAACGTCGTTTGCACCGCTGAGGTTCAGGTACGAGTTGGCGTGATTGAGGACGTTATAGAGTTCTGCGCGGAGCTGAAGCGAAACGCGCTCGGTGATGAGAAGGCGTTTATTCACGTCTGCGTTGAAACTCATGGTTCCCGGCCCGCGGAAGGCGTTGCGGGCCGTCATGCCACCAGGGAAGGTGTCCATGCCACCGACGATGGTCGGCAGGTCGGCAGCGCCAACCACTGGATCGACGTACGTGCCGTAGGCTGCCGTGTTGCGGGTTGTTCCCGTGGTGTAGTAGTTCGGGAAGTTGATGTAGGCAAACTGATCCGGCGTGCCGGGCGTGGGTGTGGAGTTGCCGGTGCGCTGGTAGTTTGGCGGAGTGTTAAAGCGGGCGCGCGGGCATGCCGTGACGGCAGGCAAGCCGCAGTCATACATGGTGAAGGGAGTTCCGGTTGCTGCTGTGAAGATTCCCCCCAACTCCCAACCACCGAGTGCACGTTCCGTCAGGCCATTGCCCTTGAACGGTACCTGGTAGACCAAAGAGGTCGCGATGCGATGCTTTACGTCGAAGTCAGAATTGCCGTGATCGATCGCGTGGTTGAAGGGATCGAAATAGGCAACGCCGCCAACCTCTGCGTTGGAGGCACCGTCGGTAAACGTGGAGCTGGTGTTATCCGTTGAGTGCGAGTAGGTGTAGTTGGTCGTGAACGTAAGGCCGGTGCTGTAGATGTTGCTGGCACGGGCAAAGGCGTTGACGCCGCTGTAGTAGCTGTCGCCATCCGCTCCGCGGACATTGATCGAGGTGAACTGGGGATTGAGGCGGTTGGTGTCCGTTGCGCCGGAAGGTGCGTATTTGGCGGCATCCCCCTCATACACGCGGCCGTAGTAGCTGCGGTTGTAGTTGGCGATGGAGTAGTTATGAATACCTCGCGAACCGGAGAAGGCAGCACCAACGGTGAGGTTGCCTTTCATCTGGTGCTCAAGACCGAGTGTGTAGAACTGCATGTATGCGGGCTTGATGCGAGGATCGACGGCGCGGACGGTACCCGGGGGAATGGCCTTGCTGACGCCGGAGCCGCCGCTGAAGGAGCCGAGGACGCCGGTGCTGATTGGAATGGAGCCTCCCACGTCATTGTTGGTGAAGCTGATGGCGAGCTGGGCGGGCGGATTGAGGGCGACGTTGTAGGTAACGTTGCCGAAGTTGCGCTCGTAGCTGATGCCGTAGCCGCCACGAAGGCTGGTCTTGCCGTTGCCGGTGACATCGTAAGCAAATGCAACCCGAGGCGCGAACTGCTTGTAATTGGTATTCCACAGCTTGCCGCCCGGGTTCTGGACGCCGCTGGGTGCGGTGGAATTGACATTCAGGATCTTGCCGGCGCGGATGCGGTCCTGCAGGGTGCCAGAGGTACCGAAGTAGAAGTTGGAATCCAGCGCGGAGTTCTTGTTGTGCTGGGTACCGTAAAGCTCGTAGCGCAGACCGGCGTTAAGGGTGAGACGCGATGTTGCTTTGAAGCTGTCGTTGAAGTAACCCGCACCCTCGTGGTAACGGTTGGACCGGGCAAAGCTGGGCTGGTTGATGGGCGTGGTGATGGTACAGGCCGCAGTCTGCACGGTGAGACCGGTGACCAGGTCCTTGACGCAGGGGAACTTGCCCTGGGGATCGAGGTTGGCCTGGAAGTAGTTGAAGACGCCATTCTGAAAGTTGGTCAGAGCACCATTGGTACCGGTGGAAAGCAACGACTCCTGCGCATTCTCATAGATGGCAAAGGTGTGGTTGTCGCGGATATAGGTGTACTGACCGCCAAAGGTGAAGGTGTGACGGCCCTTGGTGTAGGTGAATTCCGGGCTGATGGTGATGTTGTTCTGCGGGCCGCCGGAGGGCAGGCCGTTGCCGGCGCTGGTCTCGTTATAACCGGGGAAGACGAGCTGGTTGTTGGCAACCGTGGGCGCCACACCGGAGTTGATGAAAAGGGTTGGACCGGCCGCGTTGGTGCCGAGAGGCTGGTTGTTGTTATAGCGCAGCAGACCGATCTGCACCTGTGAGGTAAAGCGATCACTGAAGGTGTGGGTCAGGCCATAGACAAGGTTCTGGGCCTTGATGCTCTGCGCCGTATTGTAACCGGCGTAGGGGCTGGCGTTGATGGAACCGGGAAACGTGAGCTCATTGAACAACACGTAGCGGCCGTACATTTGCGTGCGCGAGCCCAGGTTGAAGTCAAGGCGGCCATCGATGTTGTAGGTGTTCTGCGGTGTACCGCCGCCGGCATCGATCGGCAGAGTGACGTTGACCTGCTGCAGAACGGGAAAGGCATCGGTAAAGACGGTCGGGCGCGTCGCTTCAAGGGTCTTGCGGTCGGTGGCGAAGGAGGAGGAGACCGCACCTGCGGCACCGCCGATTTGGCCGAGCGTGAGGACCTTACCGGTCGGCGTGCCGGAGATGGTACCGAACTTGCTGAAGAACGCCTGGGTGTTGGCGTTGGAGGCGGCAATGAACTGCGACGTAGGAATGTAGTACTGCGTCACGTTGTTGCTGCGAACGCGAGTCCACTCCGTATTGTTGAAGAAGAAGAGCTTGTCCTTGAGGACCGGACCGCCAACGGAGTAGCCGAAGGCATTACGGACGAAGCGGCCCTGCTTAATGCCGTTCGCATTGTTGTAGTAGCTGTTGGATGCGAAGGTGGAAGGACGGTAGAACTCGTAGGCCGTGCCGTGGAACTTGTTGGTGCCGCCCTTGGTCAGCACGTTGACAACGCCGCCCGACGCACGGCCATATTCCGGACCGTAGTTGGAGGTAATGATGCGGTATTCCTGGACGGAGTCAACCGGAACCGTTGTGGCGACGCCGACCGAGAAGAGACCGGTGTTTTCGATACCATCGAGCAGGATTTCCGTCGAAGCTGAACGCGCACCGTTGATGTTAAAGCCGACACCGCGGGAAGTGGCGCTCGGATCGGCGGAGACGCTGCCGGAAAGAGCGACGAAGTCGTAGGGGTTGCGGGTTTCGGTGGGCAGTTCGAGAAGCTGGGTGGTATCGACGACCTGGGAGTTTTCCGCGTTCTCAAGGTTAATGCCGGCGAGCGCGTTGGCCGCGACTTCAACCACCTCATTCGCGCCAACGGAGAGCTTGACATTGACGGTGTTGGCGGAACCGACCGAGACGGTGAGGCGGGACTCGGTGCTGCCGAAGCCGGGAGCAGTGACGGTGACGCGGTAGTCCTGCGGGGTGACGCCCTGGATGTTGTAGTCGCCCGCGCCGGTGGTGGTCGTGGTGCGGACTGCGCCGGTGTTGATGTTGGTGAGAGTGACGACGGCGCCGGAGACGACGGCACCACTTTGGTCGGTAACAACGCCGGCGATTGTGCCGTTCTGCGATTGGCCGAGGACGAGGCCGGCGCTCAGAAGAGACGTCGACGCAAATAAGGCGAACTTATTCATGCGAATGAGGACACTCCAAGTCCACAGAACGGGGCATGAGGTTCTCCCGACCGTATGAACATTTCTAAAAAATCTGGTGAATGTCGCTACCATATCAGAAACGAGCGCCGCGTCAAGACGAGCCGCCGGCGCTGGGAGTTGCAGGCTGGAGGATTGTTTCGTCGCTTGAAAACGGCGATGCCCAGCACAGTGTGCCCGGCCATCGCCGTTGCGAGAAAAAGCCTGTGCGGCTAGAGGTTGAGGCCTTTGAAGATGCGCTCGGGGATGGTGCGGATGACGAACATGATGGGCGCCCACTGGATGGGGGTGTAGAGGGTGTCGGTGCGCTTGTCGACGGCCCTGGCGATTTCCGCGGCGACCTTGTCGGGGTCGGCGAATTTCTCCCTGCCCTTCATACCGGCCGTCATGCTGGTTTTTACCGGGCCCGGCTTGATGGTGAGGACATGGACACCTTCGCGGTCGACCCGGTTGCGAAGGCCACCGAGGAACGCGGTGAGGCCGGCTTTACTTGAGCCATAGACGTAGTTGGATTTACGGCCGCGCTCGCCGGCGACGGAGCTAAGAACCGCAAGAGTGCCGTGGCCCTGACGCACCATGAAGTTGGCCAGCCATGTGAGCAGAGAGACAGGGACCGTGTAGTTGGTGTGGACGATTTGCAGGGCGTGGTTGGTGTCCTGCTCCGCCGTGGGCTGGTCGCCAAGGATGCCGACGGCGAGGCAGGCGACGTCGAGGCCACCGAGCGCTTCGACCGCCCTGGCGCAGAGCGAAGGGTGTTGCTCGATGTTGTCCAGATCGAGAACCGCGAAGTCGACGTAGGCGGCACCACGAGTTTTGAGGTCGGCGGCGACGGCGGCGAGCCGGTCGGCGTTGCGGGCGACGAGAAAAATGTTGGCGCCTTCCCTGGCCCAGATACGCGCCGTGGCTTCGGCGATGCCGCTGGTTGCGCCGAAGATGAGAACCTTGCGCGGATTATGGGTGAGGTCTCGTTTGGGGAGGGTAGGCTCGGCGGATTCGGGCATGGCTGGTTTCCTTTGAGATGCGAACCCACTTCTCCGGGAGTGAGGGTGGGTTCTGATTTCGAGGGGTTCGGACGTTTCCCGAAAGTTTCCTCAGGAGCGAAGGCTCCATCACGTTGGTGAAACGGAACGGATCGAGCGGTGCCCGGCAAAGAAGCGGGGCGCGGTTACTGGGTGACGCGCTCCCAAAAGCTTGAGGTGAGCAGAGGGTCTTTAAAGCGGGCGAAGCTCTGCCACTGGGGATAGCTGGTTTGAAACTGGACGGCCGTCATGCGGGCATCCTTTGCGGGGTAGAGTTTGCCGCCGAAGTCGAGGGTCATGCGGGCGAGGCGGTCGAAGAGGGCGAACGATTTGTCGGGCTTGAGGGGGAAGTCAAGCGCGAGGGTGATGCCGGGTTGCGGGAAGCTCATGAGACCGGGCGAGGGGACATCGCCAAAAGCTTTGAGGACGGCGAGAAAGCTGGCGAGACCGGATTTTGCTACTTCTGTGAGGATGGCGATGGTGCCTTCGCGCGCGGCAGCCCAGGGGATGCTGTACTGAAACTGCAACAGGCCGGATTTGCCGTACATGCGATTCCAGTGCAGAACCTTGTCGAGCGGGTAGAAGAAGGTTTCGTAGTCCTGCAGGGCGCGGACGCGGGGCTTGAGCTGTTTGTGGAAGAAGACGGTGTTGAACAGGCCTACCGTTGCACCGTTGAGGGCGAAAGACGGCGCGTCCAAGGGAAAGGTGAGGGTTGGCCTGGGGGACGGGAAGAGCGGGTCCGGGATCTGGCTGTGGTCGCCGAGCATGAAGATGCCACGGGCGAAGTTTTTGCCGGTGGAGGTGCAGTCGACCCAGGAGACGGTGTACTCCACGTGGCGGTACTGCTCGGTGAGGGCGAGGAACTCGTCGACGCCGTGGAACTGGATGCCTTCGTAGTCGATGAGGCGGCTCGCGATGGGCTTGAGGCGGAGCTGGATCCAGGTGAGGACGCCGGTGAGGCCGAGTCCGCCGATGGTGGCGGCAAACCAGTCGGGGTTGTCGGTCGGCGAGCAGTGGAGATGCTGGCCGTCGGAGCGGACGAGCTCGAACTGGGTGACGTGGCAGCCGAAGGTGCCGGCGAGGTGGTGGTTTTTGCCGTGAATGTCATTGGCCAAGGCGCCGCCAAGCGTGACGTACTTGGTGCCTGGGGAGACGGGCAGGAACCAGCCATGAGGGACGGCGAAGTCGAGCAACTGAGTGAGGGTCAGCCCGGCTTCGGCGGTGAGGATTCCCTGCTGTTTGTCGAAGTCGAGAAGGCGGTTCATGCCGGTGGTGACGAGGAGATTGCCGTCCTTGAGCAGGCAGGAGTCGCCGTAGCTGCGGCCCATGCCGACGGCGAGGGCGCCGGTGGGCATGCCGTGGTGACGTTCGACGACGCCGGGATAGTCGGTTTGCCAGGTGAGCGGGACGAGGTTGGCGTTGTACTGCGGGTAGCGGCCCCAGGAGCGGAAAGGGACCTCGCCGTGGGGGTGGTCGGCGCTGCCGGGCGTCGGCGGAGCACCGAGCGTGCTGCTGCGGTGGCGGAGTTCCGGTGAGGCGGTGGTGAGGTTCTCCATTGGGTTTCAGGATACCGGAGGCCGGGAGGGTGTGTAGTCGAAGAACCGCTTCAGGCGCAGGAACCGCTTTTCGTACAGGTGGAACGAGAGCCAGGCAGCGAGGCAGGACAGGGCGAGGATCAAGGCGGCGGTGCCCGCGACCGCGAGAGCCTTGCTGTGGGTCAGGTGGAACAGGGCGTCTCGTGTGACGCGGGAAAGAAAGGGCAGGAAGATGAGGTGGAGCACATAGAGGCCGTAGCTGTATTTGCCAAACCAGCGGAGGGCGTGAAGGCTGAACAGCCGGGAGACGAAACCGGGCCGCAGGGACCAGGCAAGCAGACCGCAGAACGCGAGCGCGACGATGCTGAAGCGCGTGCCGAAGATCCAGTAGAGCGAGGCGAAGATGGGCAGGCCGGCAAGAAGAAGCGATGCAAGGACGAGTCCCGCGCAAGCGGCGAAGAGCCATGGGGCGGCCTGCAGAACGCGGTGCCAGGCGGGACCGCGGTAGAGCGTGGCGAGAACGCCACCGAGCAAAAGGGCGTCGGCGCGGGCGAACATGCTGTGGTGCGTGGCGTAGGCGTCCGTAAAGAAATACATCAGGGCGAAGCGATAGACCAGGGCGACGGCGCTGAGGGTGAGCGCAAGCCGCAGCACACGGAGCCGGGTGCGCGCGGCGTACACAAGCATCGGCCAAAGCAGGTAGAACTGCTCTTCAATTGCAAGCGACCAGAGGTGATTGAGCGTGACGCCGGGGGCGAGGACAAAGGTGTGCTGGTTGTAGTTCTGGAAGTTCTGCAGATAGAGCAGGAGCGGGAGAAAGATGCCGTGCCACTGAATGCCGAGAGCGGGCGTGAGCGCCAGAAGCAGGAAGAGCACGCCATAGTACAGCGGGAAAATGCGCAGGATACGCCGCATGTAGAAGTTGCGGAAGTAGCCGGGGCCTTCGCGCGAATCGACAAGAATGCCCGTGATGAGAAAGCCGCTGAGGACGAAGAAGAGGTCGACGCCCATCCAGCCGTAATAGAAGAGCCTGCCCAGCAGACGGACCACGATGCCGCTGTTGGCGAAGTTGACCGCGAACAGGTGCGAGGCCATGACGGCGAGGATGGCAATGCCGCGAAGGCCGTCGAGCGGGACAAGATGACCGCCGCCGAGGTGCCGGGTGCGCAGTTCGCCAGAGGGAGTGACGGCTGGGGTTGTCGCCATGCGGTGGGTTGAGGATAGCAGGCAGGAGGAGCAAGGCTGTCGCGGGACAACGAACGTGAGGGCTGTCGCGGGACAACGAACGTGAGGGCTGTCGCGGGACAACGAACGTGGGGCTGCCGCGGCAGAGCGAGCAGTCGGAAAGGGCAGAGCAGCCCGAAGCAGGGCGAGCCGCGAAGAAGCGATGGTCTTCTCTTCTCAGAGCGATCACGCCGGACCTGCTCTGGTCGCAAGTTCTCTCCGTCGTGAACCGGGCGCCAGTGAGGATCCGATGGCTTTCGGGACGGTGCCGGAGAGCGGGCGGCCGAGCATGGTGCTACAGTCTTCGGCATGACTGGTTTGCTGCGAAGTTTTGGAATGGGTGCGCTGCTGTGTGGAGCAGCGTGGATGGCAATGAGCGCGGAAGACTTTACCGTGCTGGCGACACCGCAGACGGTCGCCTGGGGCTACTACAGCGGCCAGAGTAAGCCCGTGCTGACGGTGCACAGCGGCGACACGGTCACGATGCAGACCCTGTCCACGTGCGGACCGCCGGAGCGGATGATCAGCCAGGGTGTGAGGCCGGAACAGATTCCGCCTTATACAGCGGCGATTTACAAGGAAGTGACGGACAAGGGACCGGGCGGGCACATCCTGACTGGGCCGGTAGCGATTGCCGAAGCGGAGCCGGGCGATGTGCTGGAAGTACAGATTTTGAAGGTGCAGCTCGACACCGACTTTGCATGCAACGGGTTTGGGCTGGGGCGCGGCTTTTTGCCGATGGAGTTTCCTTACTCGCGGTCGAAGATCATTCCGCTGGACCGGACCAGGCTGATTGCGCACTTTGCGCCGGGAATCGACCTGCCGCTGCACCCGTTTTTCGGCAGCATGGGCGTGGCGCCGGCGGGTGGCAAGATCGACAGTGCACCGCCGTTTGCGCACGCGGGGAACCTGGACAACAAGGAGCTGGTGGCGGGAACCACCCTCTTTATCCCGGTGGCGGCAAAGGGTGCGCTGTTTGAGGCGGGCGACGGACACGCGGGACAGGGCAATGGCGAGGTGGACATCACGGCGCTGGAGACGTACCTGACAGGGACATTCCGGTTCGTCGTCCACAAGGACCAGCACCTGATCTGGCCGCGCGCGGAGACGCCGGACTTCTACATCAGCATGGGATTCAGCAAGGACCTGCATGAGGCGACGGAGCACGCCGTGCGCGAGATGATCGACTTTTTGGTGACGGAGAAACACCTGAGCCGCGATGAGGCGTACATGCTGACCAGCGTTGCGGGCGACGTGGACATTACGCAGCTGGTGGACGGCAACGTGGGCGTGCACACGATGATGCCGAAGCGGATCTTTGGTGGAACGGCGAATCCGCAGGGGAGCGCCAAGGTAGCAGGTGCGCGATGAGGGCCGTGCCTGAGGCCAGGGGAGCACCGTGAGACAGACCGCCGTGAGACCGACCAACGCCGAGATCGCAGCGCATTTTCGAGAGCTGGAAGATACTGCCCTGCTGGCGACAGCAGAAGAGCGCGATGATCTTACGGAAGCGAGCAATCGGCTGTTGATGGCGGAACTGGAGCATCGAGGGCTGACGTTGCCGGCGATTTCCCCGCGGGTGGAAGAGCCGGTCCAGGACGCGCAGACATGGGTCACGGTGGAGCGATTTCGTGATCTTTCCGCAGGCATTGTGGCGCGCGGAGCTCTGGAAGCTGCGGCGATCCCGTGTTTTTTGCGCGACGAGAACACCGTGCGGATGGACTGGCAGATCTCCAACCTGATTGGGGGCATGCGTCTGCAGGTACCGTTGGACCGCGAAGCAGATGCGCGGGAGACGCTGGCCGGGCTGGCGCTGGACGAGGACCCGGCAAGCGATGCAGGAGGTGCGCTGCAGGATGAACGGTGCCCCGCGTGCGACAGCACCAACATTGCGCGCCGGCAGAGGTATCGCGGGTTGTCGATCCTGTCGGTATGGATGTTCGGCGTGCCACTTGCGCTGAAACGCGGCAAGCCGGAGTGGCACTGTGCAGCCTGCGGCGCGGAGTGGCCCGAGGTGACGGAGCTGGAGTTCCGGCGCTGAGATTACAGGGCTGGGTGACAGGGCTGGAGTTATGGGTTTAGGCACGCACGCGAGGTGCTGCGGGCTGGGTTAGAAGATCTTCCGGACGCCCTTGCCGACACCCCGGCCGGCTCCCCTGGCAATGTTGCCGGTGTTGTCCTAAGAAGACCGTAATCTCGCAGGAAGAGCCGAACCTGTTACAAACCCGACATCCGGGAAGCGAATTCGTACAAGAGCTGGGAAGAAGCGTTCCGTCGGATCACGGCATACAGGGAGCCTGCGACACGTTCGAGGCTACTTTCGCCCCATCCTGAGAGTCGCACCTGGGGACATTTACTGCTGTAAATGCCAGTTGAAGCGTGGGCTCGCTGTCGATTGGCGTGCCACCCGCCGTAAATCGCATGCTCGTCCGCTACCCCTTGCGGAGATGGTCGGTCAGAACCCACACTGCCAGCGCTGCCGCGGCCACGCCGAGAGAGGCGACAACGATCCGCTCCGGACGGTTCGCCGCCAGCGCCGTTCCGAGGCAAAACCAAAGCTCCAGGAAAATAAACGTCGAGATGGCGCGCGATCGAGTCACGAGTTGATTGTAGAGGCAGTCCATCGACGTTCGGGGGAGCAAGCCATGATTAAAAGCCGCACCGGTCGCTGGCTGCCATGCCAAATTCATCGCACGAAAGCAGTGCGTTCGGCCATGCCGCCGCTGCCTTTTGCGGTGCCAACGCCAACGTCTTTGCCGGCAGAGCCTGCACCCTTGCCAAGGTCGACCACAGCCGCACCGGGGTGAAGCATCGCGAGATTGGCTGCAGCTTTGCCGGTGCCGGCGGCGGCACTTCCAGCGCCGTTGCCCACACCTTTCACGATGGGGCCACTGCCATGGCCAACGTCACCACCGGGGCTGGTGTGGTGAGAAGCCGCGTTTGCGCCTAGGTAGTGGACTGTGGCTGGGGTGCGGATTGCTGGGTGGTCTGCGCCCATACGCCCGTGTTCGCGGCGAGAACGCCGCATGCGAACATCACTCGTGCAAGGACCTGTGCAGCTTTTCTGCTCACGGCTGAACTCCCTCTGCTCACGGCTGAACTCCCGTTGGGTTTGTCGTTTTCGACGCGGGTGAGGCAGCAAGAGTGGCAGCGGGAACGGGGTACGTACAGCTGTTGTGCGACTCGCTGCCGGGTGCAAGCTCGTTGACGCAGATCAATGCAGAGTCGGTGTCGACCGAAAAAGCACCCCGCGTGCCAGCGGTGGTTTGCCACGTGGTGGTTGGGTGCAGAAGCCTGCCGCTGACGTGGATGGGAAGATTGAAGTCGGCCTCCGGCGTTTGCCAGCGGTAGTCGACGGTGCCGGTTGCGGGATGGAAATGTAACTCAAGGGTTGGAATTTCAACGTACCTGAGATAGGCGTTGAAGATGGAAGTATAGTCTGCGCCTAGGTGCTGATTAAAGTAAGTGATGACATCTTCTGTAAGAACGGTCTGGTACTTATAGGTCTCGGCAAATCCGCGTAAGGTCGCAAACCAGGTGCGATCGTCGGCGACGGCATTGCGCAAGGTGTTGAGGAGAAGCGCACCCTTGAAGTACTCGTCGCGGTCGGGCTGCTGGGCAATGCCGCGCGGCTGCAGGATGGGGCGCTTGTTGAAGACCATGTGACGAAAGCTGCCGATGTACTTTTCCTCATCGGCGTGGCCATACATGGCTTCGACATAGATGGCTTCCATGTAAGTTGTGAAACCCTCATGGATCCACATATCCGCTGGATCTGCAGCGGTAATGCTGTTGCCAAACCACTCGTGGCCGCTTTCATGAATGAGGATGAAATCGAAGCGAGGATTGATACCGGCGCCGGTCCAGTCGCCGTGGTTGTAGGCAAGGTAACTGTTGTGAAAGCCGTTGCCGTAGGCGATGGCGCTCTGGTGTTCCATACCGGCATAGGGAACCTGAACCACCTTATAACCGTCACGAAGAAAGGGATAGCTGCCGAAGTAAGTCTGGTAGGTGGCTAACATCGGCTTGACCTGGGCAAATTGAGTTCTTGCCTTATCCAAGTTTTCAGGCAGGACGTAATAGTCGAGCGATAAGTCACCCAGGTGATCGCTGAAGTGCGTGTAAGTGCCGATGTTCAGCGCGACGTCGTAATTATTGATGGGATAAGTGACCCGCCAGTCCCAGCGGGTGATGCCGCCGGGCTGTGTTGTGGCGCGGAGAAGGCGGCCGTTGCTGACAGCGGTCAGGCCAGCAGGGACGGAGATGTGAAGCTCAACGCCCTGTTGTGGCTCGTCGCGCCACTGGTCCTTGTTGGGCCACCAGACGCGCGCGCCGCTGTCTTCGCAACTGGTGACGACCCAGGGTCGGCCCGCCGGGTCTTTGGTAAAGACCATTCCGCCGAAGCGACCGACTTCTTTGGGTTGACCGGACCAGGCTACGGTGACCTGGTAGGTTTTTCCGCGCTTCATGCGCTTTGGGGTATCGACGAAGAAGGTTGCGGCCTGCCGCGTGAACTCGAGTGCCTTGCGGCCCATGTGAACGCCGTCAATGGAGAGGTCCGGGGCGAGTTCCAGTTGAATGCGCGTGCCGTCCTGCAGCATGCGAAAGCGGATGGCGACCGTGCCGCGCACGGACTTTGTTGCCGGGTCGACCTCGACATCGATGGTGTAGTGGAGCAGGTCGTTGTTCGCGCGGTAGGGACCATATCCGCCGAGGAGTTGCTGGCCGGGTGGTGCATCGCCCGCGTTGGTATAGACCGCGGGCTTCGGTGCGGTTTGCGCCTGAGCGGAAAGGAGGCCAGAGACAGGGCCGCAGACAAGGCCACTAGAGACAAGGCCGCAGGCGACAAGGAGAGCAGAACGCATGCCAAAGGATACGCGGAGTCACATTGCCAGGCTGGCGAAGCGCAGGTGTGGAGCCGCAGATGGACGTGCGCGCTCCCTGCCCGGAGCGGCGGGCTACTTGCGCTGGCCGCTGAGTTTGGCGGCAGCCGCGGCTTTCTGGTCACCCTTCTTTTCCGAGGAGCTCTGGTCCTTCTTTGGCTTGCAGCTTCCCTTCTCGCCGGCGGCCTTGCCGGGAGTTGGCTCGTAGCCGGGCCAGCAGGCCTGGGCGGAGCTTGGCTTTTTGCCCGAAGATTTTTGGGCAGCCTTGTTGCCTGGGGTTTTATGCGTGTCGGCGCCGGTGATGTGGTTTCGAGTGGCTGCCGCTCTGGTGCTGGCGGACTTGGTCGGCGGTGAAGCCTTTTTCGCAGGTGCCTTTTTGGCGGAGCTTTTCTTTGCCGGTGCCTTGCCTGCTGTCGACTTTGTTGCGGGGGTGGACTTGCTTGCGGACTTCTTTGCCGTTGCCATGGACGGGTTAGAAGTGGTTTGCGTGGTATGAGTTATCTGGTGCTGAGGGGTGGTTGGGTTTTGTGCACTCCGGCAGAGATTGTCGGGTGCGGCGTTTGAGAGCATGGAAGACGCGGCAGGTCCGACGATGGGCCAAGGGCTATCGCCAAAGGTCAGCACAGGCGGAGGCGGATTGGACCTTTGGCCGTGGAGGGATCGACAGTGTGACCAGCCTGGGTGATGACGATTTTGCCTTGGGCGACGAGACGACGGGCAGCAGCGCGAGCAGGTTCCATGAGCGGTTGCCAGGTGGCGGGGTCGTCGGGGTTGGCGAGGGCACGAGCGGCTTCGCTGGGGCAAATGGTTTTCCCGGCGCCGCGCTGGCGCAGCAACTCGAGAATTTTGGCTTCGAGCGCGGCCTCTTCCGCGCCGGGCTTGTTGCGGCGACACGCGTCGGAGCAGAAGCGAATGTTGTCCCAGTCGCGCTCCCACTTTTTGCGCCAGGTGATGGTGCGGCCACAGGCGGCGCAGATCTTGGGCGCGGGCGTAGCCGAGGAGGTTCGTTCGCGGGATGGGGTTCTACGGTCGGGCATGGCGCGGCTTGGTAGATTGGATGAATATGCCTGACTTTCCGCCGCTTGCCGAACAGCTTGATTTGATCACCAAGGGAGCTGCTGAAATTATTCCGGTTGAAGAGCTGTCCAAGCGCATCGAGCAGTCGATTGCGACGGGCAGGCCGTTGCGGATCAAGGCGGGGTTCGATCCGACGGCGCCTGACTTGCACCTGGGGCACACGGTGCTGATGCGCAAACTGCGGCACTTTCAGCAGCTGGGACACACGGTGATTTTTTTGATTGGGGATTCGACGGCGCTGATTGGCGACCCGACCGGCAAGAGCCAGACACGGAAAGCGCTGACGCGGGAGCAGATTGCAGAAAATGCGACGACGTACCAGGAGCAGGTGTTCAAGATCCTGGATCGCGAGAAGACGGAGATCCGGTACAACAGCGAGTGGCTGGACAAGCTGAGCTACTACGACCTGGTGAAATTGCTGAGCCAGTTTACGGTGTCGCAGATGCTGGAGCGCGAGGACTTTCACAAGAGGTTTAACGAGGAAGAGCCGATTGCGCTGCATGAGTTGATGTACCCGATTGCGCAGGGGTATGACTCCGTTGCGCTGGAGTGTGACGTGGAACTGGGCGGCACGGACCAGAAGTTTAATCTGATGCGGGGACGCGACCTGCAACGGCACTTTGGGCAGGCACCGCAGATTGTGCTGACGATGCCGATCATTGAAGGCCTGGACGGCGTGCAGAAGATGTCGAAGTCGCTGGGCAACGCGATCGGCGTGAACGAGCCGCCGTTCGAGATGTTTGGCAAGCTGATGCAGGTGTCGGATGAGCTGATGTGGCGGTACTGGACGCTGCTGACAGACCGGACCTCCAGCGAGATTGCCGGGATGCAGGCGGCAGTGGCAGAAGGTTCGCTGCACCCGATGCACGTGAAAAAAGAGATGGCGCGGACGATTACGGCGGGCTTTCACGGGATGGATGCGGCCACACGCGCAGAGGAGAACTGGGCGACGCAGTTCCAAAAAGGCGGGGTGAGCGAAGACACGGAGCGCGTGTCGGTACCGGCCGTGGAGCTTGGGTTTGAGGGTGGAACCATCGGTGTCGATAAGCTGCTGGTGGCGGGTGGACTGGCAAGCAGCATGGGCGAGGCGCGGCGCAAACGAGCGGAGAAGGCCGTGCGGGTGGACGATGCCGTTGTGCTGGACGCGCGGCTGGGCGTGACGAACGTGCCGGTGACGCTGACGGTCAAGCTGGGGAAGAAGATGAAACTGGTGACGGTCGGGTAGCAGGCCACAGTTCTGCTGCCTGGTTCTTGACGAGGGCTACACGGCGGAGGCCGATGTAGGGGGCGCAGCGGGAGGCGATGTGGCGGGCGATGTGGCGGGCGCAGCGACTTCGCAGGCAATGGCGCAATTTTTGCCACTGCGCTTGGCGCGGTACATGGCGTCGTCGGCCATGTTAAGCAGGTCGTCGGCGGTGTGGTCGGGCTGGTGGGTGGCGATGCCGATGCTGACGGTCACGTGCCGGTGTGCCCAGGAGGTGCGCTTGAGTTCGTCAGCGATGCGCTGACAGAGCGCCGTTGCATGATCGAGCCGAGAGCTGGGCAGGATCATGGCAAACTCTTCCCCGCCGAAGCGCGCGGCGGCATCCTGGTGGCTCGCCGTGCGCTGCAGGACGCCGGCAAGTTGCTGGAGCACGACGTCGCCGTGGGTGTGACCGTAGGTGTCGTTCAGTTGCTTGAAGTCGTCGACGTCGATCATGAGCAGGCTGAGCGGGGTGCCGGTCTGCTGAGCGCGATGGACTTCGGTCTCGAGCCGGGCGTCGAAGGCGCGGCGGTTCCACAGGCGGGTGAGATCGTCGGTGAGGGCGAGCGAGCGCAGCTTGCGGTTCGCTTCCTCGAGCTCCTCCTGCGATTGCTGCAGGGCGGCTTCGCGGCGAAGCTCCGCGGTCAGGTCGATTGCGACGCTGGCGAGCAGAGCTTCTCCGGTGGAGCGGCGAATCGCCGTTTGCACCAGCTTCCAGGCGGTTCTGGAACCGTCCGGCGCATCCTGCTCCACGTAGCTTTCCTGCGGCTGGTTCGAGCAAAGAACGCGCTGCTCTTCCTTGCGGATGAGGTCTGCCTGCGCGGGCGGCCAGAGCTCGTCTGTCGTTTTGCCGAGCCATTCGCCCTCCTGCAGGCCAAGCCGCTCGGTGACGCGGCGGTTGTAGAAGAGCATGGTGCCCGTCTCGTTTTTCAGGTAGGCCTCGACCGGCATGCTGTCGAGAAAGCTGCGAAACAGTTCGCGCTCCCCACGCAGTTCGAGGGCAAGCGACTCCATGGCGCTGGCGTGCGCACAAAGCTGCAGACGCGCGGACAGCTGTCGGCCGAGCACGCGAAGCGCGCGTTCCTGCGGCTCGGTCAGGGCGCGGGGGACGGTGTCCAGAACGCACAAGGCGCCGATGGCGACGCCGGCGCCGCTGAGGAGCGGAACACCGGCGTAAAAGCGGATGCGCGGACCGTCGTGGACCATGGGATTGCCGGTAAACCGTTCGTCCGCCGCCGTGTCTGGAATGACGTACAGGTCGCGTTGCGCGACCGTGAATCGGCAAAGCCAAGGTGGCTTGGCATCTCTCGCAAGTCGGTGCCGAAGTGCGCCCTGTGGAATTGCCGCTCGGCATCGAGCAAGGTCATGAGGCTGACGGGCACGCCGCAGATTTCCGCGGCAAGGCGGACAACTTCGTCGAAGTCGTTTTCGGGCGCGGTGTCGAGCAGGCACAGGCTGGCGAGCGCATTTTCGCGCTCAGACGACGTCACCGTTTTCAAAGGCGCAGGCCCTGAAGTTGCCATAAGAACAGAGGTGCAGAGCTACGCAACACGAACCGCACCCGAAGTGCTGGAGGTAAGTCTTGCTATGGATTGTAGGTGGTCGTGAGGAAACAGGATCAACCAATCCTCCGCAAGGGCACGGGAGAAGAAGCGCAGCCGTTCCGCAATGGTCCGCATGGGGTCGAGATCGAAGGCCATGACCCAGGTGGCGTCGAGATGGGCAGAGGTCGGCAGCAGGTCGGAGACGAAGCAGGCGTGCTGGCCGGCACTGTGGATGTGGACCACCAACATGTGCGCGGTGTGGCCGGGAACACACTCCAGCGTGATGCCGGGGCAAATGGTCTCCGTCTGCGCGCCGGTGATCGTGGTGGTGTGCATTTGTCCGGTAGCAAGCAGCGGCTCATAGTTTGCTGCAACGTAGCTGATGCGGTCGCGAAGGAACTGGCGGCGGCCATGCTCGACTTCGCCGGAGTGGACGAGGTAGTGCGCCCGGGGAAAGAAGGGCTGAACACTGCCGCTGTCGCAGACGGTGTTCCAGCCGCAATGGTCCCAGTGCAGGTGCGTGTTGAGGACGATGTCGACGTCTGCGGGAGCGATGCCCGCCGCGGCAAGCGAGGCGGGAAGCCGCTGCTGGGTCGCGTAAATACCCTGAAGCTTGGGGGAAAGCTTGTTGCCGAAGCCAGTTTCGATGAGGACCGTCTTGCCGCCAAGACGGACAACGACGCAGTTCAGCCCGATCTCCACGCGGTTGGAATCGTCTGCCGGCAGCTTGCGCTGCCACAGGGTTTTGGGCACGACGCCGAACATGGCACCGCCGTCGAAGCGCGCAGTGCCATCGGTGCAGACGAGGATGTCAGCGTCGCCGACCTGGGCGGTGCCTCGGATAAGGCTGTCCGCAGACACCGCATTGGAATATCGCATGTGGTGCAGGATAGCGGGTGAGCCGGGCGGGCCAAAGCGGAAGGCCATGGCGGGGTGCCATGGCCTTCCGTGATCCGGTGGAGCTTGAGTGTGAGATCGTCAGCGGGAACGGATCAGTCCTGTTCCTTGCGGACCTTTTTGCGATTGCGCTTGCGTGCGAGGGCTTCCTTGACGCGCTTCTTTTCGCCGGGCTTCAGGTAAAAGGAGTGACGCTTCACTTCCTTGATGATGTCTTCCTGCTGCACCTTGCGCTTGAAGCGACGGAGAGCATTCTCGAGGGGCTCACCCTCTTGCAGACGAACTTCTGCCAATGGAAATACACCTCGCCTTCGGGCCAATGTGCCAGCAACCAGTTTAGCGCATCTTTTCGGCGGGACGCACAGCGGTTTCCGGTTGGACCGCATCCGTTGAGGTGGAAGGCATGGCAGAGCAATGCGCCGTGCGTGAACAGGGAGAGGCAGGACGATGGCAGATCAGGCAGCTTTGGAACAGAAGTATGCGCCCGTGGGGCAGGCAATTACAGACTTCAGCGATTATGGCGCGAAGATTGACGGCATCTTTATGCAGGGCGACAAGCTGGTGCTGAAGTGCGACGTGCCCTCGAAGGTCGTGGTTAACCGGGTGTGGGACGCGATCAAAAAAGTGGATGCGAATTACCCGGATTTCGAGATCCAGATGACACAGACGGGTGGTGACCCGCAGCCCTACACGATCAAGAGTGGGGACACGCTGAGCGCCATTTGCCTGAAGTTTTATGGACGCGCGAACGACTACCCGAAGGTGGCATCGGCGAACCATGTGGATGCAAATAACATTCCCGTGGGAACGACGATCCAGTTACCGGTGCTGTCGTAGATACAACAGTTAATCCCGCCCGGTTGCAGGTCCGGGCGGGGTGGGCGCTGCGCGGAACGTCGCCGAACGGAGCCGTAGCGTTCCTAGTGTCTGCCCTGGTCTTTGAGAGCTTCGAGTGGAGTAATTTCGGGAATACGCGACGCTTACTCCTGCACGATCTTGACGAAGATGCCATCGGGAAGAGTTTTGCCGCCGAGCAGGTGGATGCTGCCGTTGCGCACAAAGCCGCGCAGCATCTCGCCGGGAGCTGACGTGGTGGGGTCGGGTGGCGCGGACAGGGTGGAGACCGTTGCTCGTTGCGGATGCATTACGGCCGAGGTGGATGGTGCGGCGGGAACGGATCGTGGTGCGGTCGTGGCGGCACGACGTTCGTGCGGAGCGGAAAGTACGGGAACGTCGTGCGTGCGAGCTCTGCCGGTGCCACGGTCCATGGCGTCGTTAGCAAGGCGGTCAGCCTCCTGGTTTTTGTGGCGCAGAGCGTGCGTGATCTGGAAGCTGTCGAGTTTCGCGATGCGCCGGCGGGCTTCTTCAAACAGGGGGCGGAGGTCGGGGCTGTTGACCTTGTACCTGCCCTGGATCTGCTTGACCATGAGTTCGGAATCGCTGATGACGCGCAGGTGGGGTGTGCCGGTTTCAAGCGCCCAGGCGAGGACGCCGAGCAGGCCGCTGTATTCGGCGTAGTTATTGGTCTGTTTGCCCAGGTACTCGGAAAGTTCGGCGAGGACCGTGCCGTCCGCAGCGGTGACGATGGCGCCGTATCCGGCTGGGCCCGGGTTGCCGCGAGAGCCGCCATCGCAATGCGCGGTGACTGCGTCCGTGGCCGGGCGCGGTTTGGGGGTGGGTGCGGCGACGCCGAAGAGATTGCCTGAACTCATGGCTCGATCATCTCGCGCCAATGTGGGTTGGGGCAAACGCGGCGAGATCGGCGAGAACAGAGTGGCAAGAGACAGCGATTGTGGTTAGGAGTGTCACCCGACACAGCGGACGCAGACATTTTGGCGAGAGCCTGCCGCAACTTTGTAACAATGACCAGGTGAAGACACCAGGAGCACCCGCCACACCGAGGAAGCTGGAGGCGCGGCGGACAGCCAGGCCAGTGCCTGAGGATGCCGTTTCCCCAGCCGAAAGACGCCGTGCACCGCGACCTGCGCAGGCCGCGGCAGCTGCCCAAGCGGCAGCGGCTCGAGCAGCAAGCAACCGGACAGCGGCGGCGTTTGCGCGGGCCGGTCGAAGTGACGGACCGGCTTCGGCAGCAATGTCTTCCGGGATGATTTCACCGGCGCGGTCTGCCGCATTTGCGCTGCTGACGCGCGTGGCAACGACGGCGGCGCACAGTGACGATCTGCTGCATGCGCCGGCGGTGAACGCGCTGAGTGCGGAGGACCGGAACCTGACGACAGCGCTGGTGCTGGGCGTCCTGCGGTGGCAGATGGCACTGGATGCGCAGATTCGACCGTTGCTGCAGCGACCAGATACCGAGCTGCACCCGGCCGCGCTGCTGGCCTTGCGACTGGGACTGTTTCAGTTGCAGCACTTGAACCGGATACCGCCGCATGCGGCAATCAACGAGAGTGTGGAACTGGCCCGGGCAAATGGCGCGGCGCATGCAGCGGGAATGGTCAATGCGCTGCTGCGGCGCTGGTTGCGGGAGCAGGACGCGGCTGGTCCGGCGCGGCAGACACTGGCGGCGGCGACACCGGCGGAGACTGCGCATCCGGCGTGGCTGCTGCAGCGGTGGCGGGCGCAGTATGGCGGGCGGAACACGCGGCTGCTGGCCGCGTACGACCAGGTGGAGCCACCGACGGACGGGCTGTTCGACCCGTCGGATGATGCGCTGCTGCCGCAGATGGACGATGGGTCGCGGCTGATTGCGGAGCTTGCGGCGGGAGCCGTGGGGGCGCCGCGTCGCATTCTGGATGCGTGCGCTGCGCCCGGGGGGAAGACGCGGGTGCTGGCGCTGCGGCATCCGGCGGCGGAGATTGTGGCGGCGGACGTGAGCGAGAAACGGCTGGCAGCGATGCGGCTGCGATTGGACCGGGAGCCGGCGGCCACGCAGATCGAGACCGTTGTGGCGGATTTGACGCAGCGGCATGTAAAAGCTGCTGTCGACGCGGAGGCTCGTGTTCGACAGGACGGGGATGCAGCGGATTTACGCCCGTTGCAGGCGGCGGACGATGGGGAGAACACGGACGATCGGGAGACTGGACACGGCGCACCAAGCGATGCGGATGCCCCGGGTGCGGTGGTGGGAACCCATGTCTCAAACGCGAGACATGGGGCACCCGGTGGTGACCCTGAGGCGCGTGGAGTGACCCGGGACGATGCCGGTATGGCGGAGGCACTGACCGATGGCGATGCGAAGACGGTGGCGGCGGTGCATCCGCTGGCGGGCTTGTTCGACCTGATCCTGGTGGATGCGCCGTGCAGCGGGACGGGGACGCTGGCGCGGAATCCGGAGATTCGGCACCGGCTGCGGGAGAGCGATTTGCCGCGGCAGGCGGAGCGGCAGCGGGCAATTTTGAAGACGACCTTACGGAAGCTGGCTCCGGGTGGGCGGCTGGTGTACTCCACGTGCTCGCTGGAGCGTGAGGAGAATGAGGCGGTGATTACGGCGGTGATCGCGGACGGCGGGGTAGCGGTGGAGCCGGTGCGGCTGGGCGCGCTGCCGGGGTTGTCGGGCGAGGTGGCGGCGCACCTACAGGAGACGGCCGTGACGGCGGAAGGTGCACTGCGCACGCTGCCGGGGGTGCATGCGTGCGATGGGTTTTATGCGGTGGTGTTGCGCAAGTTGCCTTGAATGTGGCACTTGAAGCTTACTCGAAACGCAAAAAGCGCACTCATTCCCGTCAGAAGCGCAGGCCGGGCGGTGAGATCGTGCACGTCCTTCGAGTCGGCGCTACCGGGCTGGCGGGAGGCGAACGATCGGCGCGGCGGGGGCTGGGGCCGGTGCGGTGGG
>CAXUHM010000021.1:19291-64075 GCA_964250935.1 uncultured Terriglobus sp. | reverse complement strand
GAAGCTATTTGCCCGCTCGATGCACGTCTTCTCTTTCTGTATAGCGCAGCTATTTGCCCGCTCGATGCACGTCTTCTCTCGGCCAAGTTAAAGTGTTTGAAAGGTTTAGGCTGTATAGCGACCGATGCCGGTCGAGTCGACCGGCGTTTGAGATGTCGACGAAGGCGGCCCTCGACGTTCTATCTGTGGCGCTGCCGCGCTGAATGTCAGCACGCGTGAGACGAGCCGGTGACCTGTCCAAGGTGGATTTGGTACGTCGTGCGGCGCGTGCACCCCCTGCCGAGTACCGATAGCAAACGACGTTTGGCATCGACGACGATTGGTCCCGTGAAACGGTGGAGTCGGCAGACGGTTGCGCTCCGCATTGGACACAGTTTTAGGGTAGACTTCCCCAAATCGGGAATGAGGAAAAGAGTGGCTTGTCTTTCCTTTGGGAGCGGCGTTACCTTAAGCCGATCAACTCCGGCGCACAACCGCTGGCGTTCATAGCATGAACCGCTGAGACTCTCAGGTCTCAGCGAACGCTTCTCGCCAGGTAGTGATCGTAATGAACAGCAGACGAGACTTCCTCCTTCGAAGTAGTGCGGCCGCCCTGCTTCCTTCTATTGACTCAAGCATCTTTGCAGCGGCTGGCAGGCCTGACTACACACTTCGAATCGAGGCGACCACGATCGACATTGGGCCGGGTGTCTCGGTCCGCACTATCACCTACAACGGCCAGGTTCCGGGACCGCTCCTTCGCTTAAAGGAGGGTGTTCCTGTTGCGATCGACGTGACGAACAGTACCAAGTCTGATGACATCGTTCACTGGCATGGCCTTGCCGTTGGCACGATCCCGGATGGGGCTGTCGAAGAAGGCTCGCCGATGATCGGCGCGGGTAAGACGCTTCGCTACCGCTTTACGCCGAAGCCTGCCGGCACTCGCTGGTACCACACCCATGCGATGGCAATGGACAATCTGAATCTTGCCGCCTACACCGGCCAGTTCGGGTTCCTGCTCGTCGAGGGACGCGAGTCGGCGCCGCACTTCGATCAGGAAATCAATCTCGCCGTGCATCACTGGGATCCGTCCTTCGTTCCGATGGTGGAAACGATGCGTGCGGAATCTGCCAATGTGCCTCAGACCACAGGCTCCGATGTCGGCTACAAGTACGCGACCTTCAACGGTCACATGCTCGGGGCTGGCGAGCCGATACGCGTTCGTAAGGGCGAGCATGTGCTGATGCGCCTGTTAAACGCCAGCGCAACGGAGAATGTGATTCTTGCGCTGCCTGGGCATCGCTTTCGCGTTGTTGCGATGGACGGCAACCCGGTTCCGAACCCGCGCTCGGTAGAGGTGCTGTCACTTGCCGTGGCCGAGCGAGTGGACGTCATCGTCGAGATGAACAATCCAGGCGTCTGGGTGCTGGGCTCGACCCTTGCAGCCGAACGCCTCAAGGGTCTTGGCATCGTTGTCGAGTACGCCGGCAGTGCGGGCCAGCCGGTTTGGCATGACCCGGAAGTGGCCGCGTGGGACTACTCGCTTTTTGCCGCAAATCAGCCGGTGCCCGAGCCAGCAGAGACCTTCGTGCTCACCTTCCGGGACGCCGGTGCGCTCCAGGGCTCGAAGTTCGACACCTGGACCATCAACGGCGACGCATGGCCGAAGATTGAGCCGATGATGGTCGACAAAGGCAAGCGCTATCGCATGCTATTCCGCAACGCTAGCGGCGATCAGCACCCCATGCACCTGCACCGGCACAGCTTCGAGATTACAAAGATAGGAGACAAACCTGTGAGCGGCCTGATCAAAGATGTCGTCAATGTGATGCCGCTCCAAACGGTCGCCGTCGACTTCGTCGCCGACAATCCGGGCGATTCCCTGCTGCACTGCCATCAGCAGCTCCACATGGACTACGGCTTTATGCAACTGGTGAAGTACCGTGGCTAGGTAAATATGTTGAATGCTTCCGCACGATCGGAACGCGTTGTTTTAGCGACCATGATCACTCTTTTGGTGATCGGTATGTTCCTCGGCTTTTCAGGCGATACGCGGGCTGTTCTCGCGGGGACTCCTGCAGACGTTGGCTGGTCGGCTTATAACGGCGGTGTCAATGGCGATCACTACTCAGAGCTGAAGCAGATCAACGTCGCCAACGCACACCTGCTGAAGCAGGTGTGGCGCATGGATGTTGGAGCTGACGGCGGGATGCAGGTCAACCCCCTCGTCGTTGGACGGATGCTGTATGGCTACACTCCGACGCTGCAGGTGATTGCACTGGATGGCGTGACTGGCAGAAGGCTCTGGACATTCGATTCCAAGGTGGATGGCCGCCAACCCAGCCGCGGCTTTAGCTACTGGAGTGACGGCAAAGACTCTGTCCTATTCGCATACATCATGAACTTCCTCTACGCGCTTGACCCTAGCAACGGCCATCCTATCCGGAGCTTCGGCGAAGACGGCCGGCTCGATCTGCGCAAGGATCTTGACTCGGACTACTCTCAGAACACGGTCGCTCTCACCACCCCGGGCGTCCTTTTCAAAGATCTCCTGATCCTTGGCTTTCGTGCACCAGAAACCAACCCCGCGCCCCGCGGTGACATTCGTGCCTACAATGTCCGCACCGGGAGGATTGCCTGGAGCTTTCACACGATTCCGCATCCCGGCGAAGAGGGGTACACCACCTGGCCCGATGGTGCATGGCGAAGCGCGGGCGCGGCAAATAACTGGGCCGGCATGGCCATCGATACGAAGCGCGGCATTGTGTTCGTTCCCACCGGCTCGGCAGTTTCTGACTTCTATGGCGCCGACCGTCTGGGGAACGATCTTTTCGCCAACACGCTGCTCGCGCTGGATGCGAACACGGGCAGGAAGCTGTGGCACTTTCAGGGGGTTCATCACGATGTGTGGGATCGCGACTTTCCATCGCCACCTGCGCTCGTGACCGTGCGGCACGACGGCACGACAGTTGACGCTGTCGCCCAAACCACCAAGCATGGCTTCGTCTTTGTTTTTGACCGGGTTACGGGCAAGCCGCTTTTCCACATTGAAGAACGGCCGTTTCCCGCGTCGGACGTGCCCGGCGAACGAGCCTCGCCGACGCAGCCGATCCCTGTTGCGCCGGAACCCTTCGCACGCCAGCGTCTGACCGCGGACATGCTCACGACGCGTACCCCGGAGGCGCATGCATGGGCTGAAAAAGAGTTCCGGACTTTTCGCAGCGATGGTCTTTTCGTGCCATTTTTCATCGACAAGCAGACGGTTAGTTTTCCCGGATTTGATGGTGGCGCGGAGTGGGGCGGACCCGCTGTCGACCCACGCTCCGGTGTCCTCTATGTCAACGCCAACGATCTTCCCTGGACTGGAGGGCTGACCGAAAACAGAGCCGGCAGCCTGGGCCAGGTGCTCTACCAAACACAATGCGCCATCTGCCATGGCGGCAATCGTCAGGGGAATCCTCCCGCGTTTCCCACGCTCGTCAACATCGACCAACGCCTCACCTACGGTCAGATTGTTGCCACGATCCATCAGGGCAAAGGCCGTATGCCGGGCTTTCCCGCAGTGCAGGGCGTTCGTCTAGACCAGCTTGTCGACTACCTGGAACGCCCTACCCCGCCAGGCCCAGGTACGAACTCGAACTCGGCCGCAGCCTCAGGTGACACCGATCCTCTCGGCGGCAAGCTTTACGCCAAGAACTGCGCCATTTGTCATGGTGACGACCGCCTTGGCGCACCCTCCAACTACCCGGGACTGCTTGGCGTGCGCGCCCGCCTACCCGATGCCGAGATCCTGGCAAACATCCACCAAGGCAAAGGCCGTATGCCGGCCTTCCCAAAGCTTACGGCTGACGACAACGCTGCGCTCCTGCGCTATCTCGGGCCGCCGCTGGAAAGCTCCTCTGCCTTGCCCGACAAGCGTGAACTCGATGGTGCGACTTCCTCCACTGTCCCAAAATACAGCTTTACCGGCTACCGCAAGTTCCTGGATCCGGATGGGTACCCTGCCGTCGCGCCACCTTGGGGCACGCTGAATGCCATCGACCTCAACACCGGCAAGTTTCTTTGGAAGATCGCTCTTGGAGATTACCCCGAGCTCGCTGCCAAGGGAATGGGCAACACTGGAACGGAAAATTATGGCGGTCCGGTTCTTACCGCCGGCGGCGTTCTCTTTATCGGCGCCACGATCTATGACCGCAAGTTGCGCGCGTTTGACGCCGCAAACGGAAAGCTGCTCTGGGAAGGCAACTTACCGTTTGCCGGCACGGCAACTCCGAGCACCTACATGATCGACGGGAAACAATACGTCGTGATCGCAACAAGTGGCGCGCGTGATCCCAAGGGTGCGCAGGGCGCCGCGTATGTTGCCTTTAGCTTGCCCTAGGTCGCCGGGGATTCACGACGATGCGCATGTTCCCTGCGTGCGCGGGTAAGACTCGACAGCCGCTGCTCACAAGAATGGGCGCGGTAGTTGCAACCTGCCGGTACACCGGCCACGCTGATTCTGGCGACAGAAACTGTAGGACACCGGTACGGTGGTGAGAGACGGAGTGATGGATGAAGCTGGGCTTATTTACACCGGTATTTGCAAAGCTGGACCTGGACGAGTTGCTCCAGGAGCTGCGGCGCTACCCGCTACTGACACACCTGGAGCTTGGGTGCGGCGGCTGGCCGGGCAGCAGCCACATTGATCCGGCAGCCTTGCTGACCGACCCCGCAGCCGCGCGGCAGTATCGCGAGCGACTTGTGGATGCGGGCCTGTCCATCAGCGCGCTGAGCTGCCACGGCAACCCCGTACACCCGGACCCGGCGATCGCGAAACGGGATGACGGGCTTTTCCAACAGACGGTTCGCCTGGCCGAAGCTTTGGAGGTTTCCGTCGTCGTCACCTTCTCCGGCTGCCCTGGTGGCGGCCCGGCAGACACGGTTCCTAACTGGATCACCGCAGCATGGCCACCGGAGTACACGGACGCGCTGGAATGGCAGTGGAATGAGCGGCTCATTCCCTACTGGCAGCGGACCGAAAAGATGGTGGCCGACCGAGGCGTGCGGGTTGCCCTTGAGGCGCATCCCGGCTTTTGCGTCTACAACCCTGAAACATTGCAGCAGTTACGCGCCGCAACCGGCCCGGCACTGGGCATCAACCTGGACCCGAGCCACCTTTGGTGGCAAGGGGTCGACATTTCCACGGCCATCGCCGCGCTCGGTGATTCCATCTTCCACGTGCACGCGAAGGATGTTGCGCTGAACCCCACGATGATCAGAAGAAATGGCGTTCTGGACACCAAGAATTACACGCGCATACGTGAGCGTTCGTGGCTCTTCCGCAGCGTGGGCTGGGGGCATGACGAACTGGAGTGGAAAGCGATCACTTCGTCACTGCGCCTGGCCGGCTACGACTACGTCTTGAGCATTGAGCACGAGGACGCCCTTGCCTCGACGCATGAAGGTCTATCCTCCGCGATCGGCATGCTGGGCCGCGCCTTGCTCCAGGAGCCGCCGATTGAGGCGTGGTGGGCGTAACCACACCCGCACCACGCCTCGCAGGTAGGGCTATTCCCACGGTGCGCCAGCATCGCTCGTCAAGCGATGCGCGTTCAAGGAGTGCAACATCGAGCGCACTGTGCTGGAGCTCTGCCTAAACTGAGTGCGTGGAATGCGCTGAACACGATCGGCTCAATTTCCAGACGGCCGACCGTCCGGGAAGAAGAGGACGAGGATGGCGTCTCTGAGGACTTGTGTCCCGTCTGGCAACGCAGGCGGACTATAACTCGACATGGTCTCTCGTACTGAGCTGGGTATCGAGCTTTAATAACGCTTTCAGCAGAGCGCTTCCTTTTGTGCCAGCCTCACCGAACAAGCGGCTCTGGACCTCCACGGCCATTGGAAGGGCTTTTTTCAACGTTTCAAAGCCCTCACGAGTCAGCTTCGCCTGCTTGGCCCGGCTGTCGGTAGCATCTCGCGTCCGAAGGATGAACCGCTTCCCTTCCAGCGTCTTTAACATCTGGGAAAGCTGCATAGGATGAATGCCGCCAAAGCGTGACAGCTCGATCTGGGTCGCCGCTTTCCCGGAACGCTCAAACCACCCGACCAGCGAAAGTGTTACGAACTGCAGGTTACTCAACTCGACAGTTGCGAGGACGCGGTCCATCTCACGCTGGTAGTGAGAGGTGACGCGCCACAGAACAAAACCAAACGCATTCTCGGGCGCTCCAAGCGACACCTCCTCGAACATGCGACGGAGCGCATCCTGCTGCATTGCCATGAGTCATGCTAGAACTTGCTGCAACCAAATGATAAAGGTATTTATCAAATGTTTGTGCAGGACGAAATGTCTTGCCTCTCAAGGAGCCGATAAGCATGCCTCAACTCAAGCTCGACATCGCGTTCTGGGACTATGACCGCACCAGGGCGTTGACCGATCAAACGATTTCGATTCCAGGCGTAGAAGCCATCTTTCATACCGCGCCCATCGTGACGCAAATCTTCGAAGGCGCCGTGCAGGGGAAGTTCCAAGTCTCTGAGCTTGGTTTAACTTATTTTCTGCGAACGTTTCGTGGAGCAGACTCGCCGTTTGTGGCGATCCCCGTGTTCCCCAACCGAGCCTTTCGCCATTCTGCCATTTACGTCAACAAGGCAAGTGGCATACGGACACCCGAAGACTTGAATGGCAAGACCATCGGCGAATTGGCACTGTATAGCCACGACGCAGGCATCATGCCCAAAGGGATGCTGATGGATGAGCATGGCTTCCGGCCGGAGACCTGCGAGTGGATTATCGGCGGCCTCGACTGGCCCATGAAGCCCATTGAGTTTGTACCCAGGCCGCATCCGGCAAACGTCAACGTCCGCGATATCGAGAAGGGCAAAGAGCTTGGCGCCATGTTGGAAGCCGGAGAAATCGATGCCCTGATTTCAGCCGACAATCCCAAGTGCATCCTGGAGAACTCGCCCAAGGTGGGACGTCTTTTTCCGGATTATCCTGCGGTGGAACGTGAGTACTTCTCTCGTACGGGGATCTTTCCGATCATGCACACCGTTGTCGTTCGGAAAGATGTGCTTGCAGGCAATCCGGGGTTGGCCAGGACGCTGTACGGAGCATTCTGCGAGGCCAAGAGATCTGCCATGGAAGGGTATGAGCATCGGCGGATCTTCAACAATATGGATGTAATGTTTCCGTGGTTGTCTCATTTGATCGAAGAGGATCGCAACCGTCTTGGGGAGGACTGGTGGCCTTATGGCATCTCAGCCAATCGTAAAGCGCTGGAGACCGTGCTGCGCTATCACTTCGAACAAGGGATCACGGACCGGCTCCACACGATAGCAGACCTGTTCGCCGCGGAGTTGCTCGAGACCTAAGATCGCAGTACGGAGGAAGCATGAAGATCGTCGCACTCGAAGAACACTTTGCCTTTCCGAACGTCATCGAGGCGTGGCGGTCCGCAGACGCCCGCGCTCAGGGACCCTCGCTGGCCTCCTTTGCGCAGGGTGCAACCGGGGACCGGCTCCTTGATTTCGGCACGACCCGTCTGGCAGCCATGGATGCAGCTGGAATCGACGTTCAGGTTCTCTCGCTCACGACGCCGGGTGTTCAAGGACTCTCAGCTGTCGAGGCCGAGTCGCTTGCAAGCGAGTCCAACGACCTGCTCGCGAGCGTCGTCCGGTCGCGACCGGACCGTTTCCAAGGGTTCGCAACACTGCCCACACCTGCTCCCCATGCAGCCGCTCGGGAGTTGCAGCGAGCGGTGCAGGAATTGGGATTGCAGGGAGCCATGGTCTTTGGGCGCACGGGCGAACGCAATGCCGATCACAAGGATTTCTGGCCGATCTATGAAGCCGCTTCCGCGCTGCGTGCCCCGCTGTACCTTCATCCTCAAACACCGCAGAACAGCGTCGTGAGCGCGTGCTACGCAGGGCTCGACGACCAGGTCAGTTCTTTATTTGCCCGACCCGGAATCGGCTGGCACTACGAGGCTGGCATTCAGATCGTGCGCCTGGTGCTTGCCGGCGTGTTCGACCGGTTTCCGGATCTAAAGATCATCACCGGGCATTGGGGCGAGGTCATTCTGTTTTATCTCGACCGATTGGACATGCTTTCAGGGCCGGCAAAGCTCTCCGGCAAGGTTTCTGAGTACCTGCAACGCCATCTGTATGTGACGCCCAGCGGCCTGTTTAGCCGTCGCTACCTGCGTTGGTCGTTAGAGATCCTTGGAGCCGAGCACATCCTGTTTTCGACGGATTATCCCTACCAGCAGGCCTCGCATGAAGCGGTACAAGGAGTGTTCGACGATGCAGAACTCAGCGCCGACGACCGCGACAACATCGCCTGGCGCAACTGGGAACGCCTCTGCTCGGAGATCAGGCGGGATGCCTCCTAACTCATTGCCTCGATGAATCCTCCGGCTGCTGGGAAAGGCGCTACGCACCTTTCAGGTGGACGAGCAGGTCACTTCTGGATCGACTGGCGTCAACGTGGGAGATTTAAATTGGCGCCCTGCCACCTTTCCCGCGATCAGCCAGCGCCTCAACGCAGGAACACTCGGTGGTCTGTCCGCGGGGGTCGCCCTTGTCTTTGCTCTGCTGTGATACAGTCATTCTTGCCTATGGATGTTTCATAATGCACTACCTGAGAAGATGGCGATGACTTTTCTGAGCGATGCAGTTGTAACGGCTGCAGCGCAGTTGCTGCTGGATGGTGTGCAGCGAAAGTTCGGTCGCGTGCCGAAGATGATGCAGGCCATGGCAATCTCTCCTGCGGTGCTCAGTGCATACCTGAAATTCAGCGAAGCGATGGCGGCATCCTCGCTGAGCGTGCGCCTGCGGGAACAGATCGGCATGCTTATCGCTGAGATGAACGGCTGCGGTTATTGTCTGGCGGCACATCACGCGGTCGGCAGGCGAGCAGGACTGAACGCTGCAGAGCTGGAGCAGAGTCGCCATGGTCTTGCTGCCGACCAGAAGACAACAGTTGCCCTGCAGTTTGCCAACAGGTACTTTTACGCTCCGGGCACGTGCAGGAAGGTGCGATTGTGGCCATGCGCGGAGCCGGCTACAGCGACGCCGAGACACTCGAAGTGATCGCATGCGTCGCGCTTAACGTCTTCACAAACATGTTTAACTCGGTCGCTGAGCCGGATGTCGACTTCCCGGCGGTTCCTGCCCGTGCTGAAGCGCTTCAGGCGCGGCTGTCGCGTTGAGCTGCAGCGACACATTCAACAACATTTCGAGAGGTTCCCATGCAGATACGAACCATGAACGCTGAAGCCGCTCCACAGCCGGCCAGTGCATACAGCCAGGCAGTTGAAGTCAGCGGTGCAACACGCACGCTTTATCTGAGTGGTCAGCTCGGCACCGAATACGATGGCACGACACCATCCGGGGTTGAGGAACAGGCTCGGCTGGTATGGCGCAATCTTCGGCTTCAGCTCGAAGCGGCAGGTATGAGCTTTGACAATCTCGTAAAGGTCACCATGTACCTGCCGGATCCGGCTGACATCCCTCTAAGCCGGCCCGCGCGCGCCGAAGCGCTCGGCGACCGTCGCCCTGCCAGTACGGTACTGATTGCAGGGCTGGTAAACCCGGCCTGGAAGATCGAGATTGAAGCCATTGCCTGTGCCTGACGCATCGGGCTGCCGTCTCGCTGGACATCATCCCATGGAGAGAAATCAATGAATGATCAGGACGCAGCTGCTCATGCGATTGCAGATTTGTCGAAGAGGCTGGATCTGGCTTTGCCTGACAGCTCTATCGTGCGTGAGGCCTGCCATCAGGTTCAGGCGTTCTATGAGCCATGGCTGTATCAGCATGTTCTCCGATCGTGGTTCTTTGCAGCGCTGCTCGCACGCAGCCGTGCGTTAAAGCCGGATGGTGAGATCCTTGCAGTTTCTGCCCTGTTTCGTGACTTCGGTTTGACGACACAGCCGAATCCGCAGATCCGGTTCGAGGTGGTGGGTGCCGGAGCCGCACGGAGCTTCGCAGAACAGCAGGGCATGGGGGAACGCGACCGGGAGCGTGTCTGGGATGCGATCGCTCTGCACACGACTCCGTCGATTGCGCGTCACAAGGCGCCGGAGATAGCGTGCTGCCAAGCAGGTATCGGTCTTGATTTTACCGGAACCGCATACGATCAGCTTCATGCGAAAGAGATCGACTTGGTGGTTGCCACATTTCCACGTCTCGGCATGAAGCGGCAAATGAAGCAGTGTCTCTGCCGCGTCGCACGGGAAAGCCCACGCACCACCTTCGACAACGTGGTCAGCGACTTTGGCAGGCGATTCGTAGAAGGCTACCCGGCCTTCTCGATTGCTGATGCGTTGCAGAACGCACCATTCACCGACTAGAGATCTGTGGATCAAAGTGTTGGGTTAGGCAGACAACCGCGTGGTCGCACTGGAGATGAATAGCAATGACATTGATTCCAGAGCTGGAGACCGAGAGGTGTTATCTGCGGGCTCCCGCTGAACAGGACCTGGTCACATGGACAGCACTGAGAGCGCACCCACAAGTCTTCCAATACAGCACTCTTCGTCCTTCCACTGAGGAAGAAGTATGGCGTCGCATCACTGGTGTAATCGGTCATTGGACCCTTCGCGGCTATGGGATGTGGGCCATTGAAGACAAAGCAAGTGGCGAGTTCATCGGCGAGACCGGATTCGCCGATAACTACCGCGAGGGCTTCGGCTCCCGACGCGGTTTGCCCGAAGCAGGCTGGTGGCTTGCAGCAAACCGACACGGCTTGGGGTTTGCACGAGAGGTTGTGCGTGCCGCTCACGCCTGGGCAGATTCGGCCTTTACGGCACGATGCACATTCTGTGGCATCATGTCTGCCAATCTTGCGTCCATACGACTTGCGGAACACATTGGGTACGTGTTTCAGGAAGAAACTGCATACCTTGGACAGCGAGCCTTCGTGTACGAACGGACACTGCGACCAACCTGAGCGCACGAGAAAGGGACTGATGGCGCACCAGTAGAGCCATCTCCGCAAAGTAGGGATTTGTCGGTTTCTCGCCAAAGTGATCGTTCAACCAGCAAAGCATTCTGGACCTGTGTCTTATGGCAACGGGCAGTCATCGGCAGGGGTGCTGCGCGTTTGTCATGGGATCGCGCTTAGGCCAGCGTCGCCTGGTGCAGGATTGTGCCATCCCTAAAGATTGCCCAGTGCGGTTAGACCAACGGCGATGCCGCGGGATGGCTGATCTTAAATCAGCCCGGCAGAAACCTTGTGTGACCATCGACAGCGTCGCACGGCCAGCAGCACATGCGACGAAAGTTAATCCTGTAGTTTCGTTGCGGCATAAGTCAATGAGCGTCGATCCGTACGGAGGGGGTACACCTTTGGTCTGCTTTCCTGTGCAGCGCTGCCTGGTCTTTGCTCGTCTCTTGTCCATCGCGCAAGCTGGATGAGTTGTCACTCAACAAATACAACAAGGTATTTCGATGCCTTAATCGCCGTTCAAGTACCATTGTCGAGCTGAAGGACGCCCAACCATGCATGTACACCGAAGTCTTCGCTTCCTTGCATACGCGATTCCATCGCTCTTCGTTTCTACAATCGTCTGCGCCCAAGGTGTAACTCGTCCGACAACTCTCCTCTACGGTGCTGCGTACTACGACGAATATGCACCTTCCGAACGATTGGACGACGATGTCCGGATGATGAAGAGTACAGGCATTACGGTTGTTCGTATTGGGGAGTCTACCTGGGGCACACTTGAACCTCAACCAGGCGTTTTCGACTTTACCCATATTGACCGCGTTTTGAATGCAATGAGCCGGGCCGGCATCAAGGTCATTGTCGGGACACCTACCTATGCCATCCCTACCTGGCTTGCACGGAAGCACCCAGACGTTCTGGTTGTTACGACAACCGGTCGGGCAGAGTACGGCCGCCGTCAGAACATGGACATCACAAATCAGAACTTCCGTGCCGCCGCTGAACGGGTGATCGTAGCGCTTGTCGAACATGTCAAGGACAATCCCTCCGTGATCGGGTACCAACTCGACAATGAGACCAAGGCGTATGACACCAGCGGCTCAAACGTTCAGGCAGCGTTCCTGAAGCACTTGCAGCAGAGATACCCGGATCTCAATGAGTTTAATCGAGAGTTTGGCCTGGATTATTGGAGTAATCGGGTTAACACGTGGGCAGATTTCCCTTCAGTAAGCGGATCAATCAATACGAGCGTGAACGCTGAGTTCGCTGCTTTTCAACGCGACCTTGTCACGGAATACCTTGCCTGGCAAGCGGGACTGGTACGTCAGCACGCCAGAAAAGATCAGTTTGTCACGCAGAACTTTGATCTTGATTGGCGTGGCTACTCGTACGGTGTACAGCCGCAGGTGGACCACTTCGCTGCCGCAAGAGTTCTTGATGTAGCGGGCATTGACATCTACCACCCTACCCAAGACAAGCTCACCGGAGCTGAGATCGCTCTGGGGGGAGATCTCACGCGGTCTATGCGCGGAGGGCAAAACTACCTTGTGATGGAAACCGAGGCGCAGGGCTTTCCCGACTGGACACCGTACCCTGGCCAACTCCGCCTGCAAGCGTTCAGTCATCTTGCGTCCGGCGCCAACATGGTGGAGTACTGGCATTGGGGTACCACGACGAACGCTGTGGAAACCTATTGGCGCGGTCTGCTTAGCCAGGACTTTCAGCCGAACCCGACCTATATCGAGGCCGGACAGATCGGAAAGGAGTTTGCCCAATTAGGTCCGCAACTAGTCAACATGCACAAGTCGAATCGCATCGCCATCTACATCAGCAACACAGCCCTCACCGGGTTCAACGCTTTCAAGTTTGGATGGACATCCAGCACTACTTACAATGATATTCTCCGACCGTATTATGACGCGCTCTACCGCATGAACGCTGAGGTCGATTTCATCGATCCATCGACAGTTGACTTTTCAGGTTACAAACTGATTGTTGTCCCGGCTCTTTATGCTGCCTCCGACGCAGAGATCAAGCGGCTCAACGATTTTGCGAAAGCCGGTGGCCACCTGTTGTACACCTTCAAGAGCGGCTTTTCCGACGAACACGTCAAGGTCCGCTCTACAGCCCAGCCCGGTCTTATCGCGGAAGCTGCGGGTGTCAGCTATACCCAGTTCACTATTCCGGAAAAGGTTTCCCTCAAAGATGATCCGTATCACGTCGGGGCAAGCGACAACATCGTCCGTTGGTGGATGGAGTTATTGACTCCGACGACCGCCACGTCTCTTGCCCGATACGAGCATCCAGTCTGGGGCAAGTATTCGGCGATCACGCGTAATCATTACGGAAAGGGTGAAGTCACCTACGTCGGCTTTATGAGCAGCGATGGTCTAACAGAGAAAATCGTCGAAGACACAGTAAGGCATGCAGGCCTGTGGAGCAGTTCGCAGAAGCTTCACTTCCCGATGATCGTTCGAAGCGGCACACTTGCCAATGGCCATTCTGTGCATTATTTGCTCAACTACTCCGCGAGTGCGGCTGCCGTTAGTTATCCATTTCCACAAGGGACAGACCTGTTGTCGCGTGTTCGTGTGCAGCAAAATGGAACCATGCAGCTTCCACCCTGGGGAGTTGCGATCCTGGAAGAGAATGGTACGCAGCCGACACGTTAGGCTGGTGAACCGTCACGCTGAAAACCTTCAGCGGCCGATGCCTAGCGTACCGGTTTCACCACCGCTCGGGAGGCGTTATCGTCCACGTGTGCCCACTTGCACACTACAGTGAGTGGGAGAAGATACATTGGCCGGCCTGCTCGATAGCGGTCAGGCCAGCTTCGATTCTGACAATCCGGCGGAGATCTTTTCCGTCACGAGCGCACGAAGCATATCGCTTACGCACCAACAGCTCTAATCTGATCTTGGATGCAAGCTGGACCGCAACTCACTTCGGCGTAGGCGAGAGCAGTGTAAAGGCCCCGTTGGCGCAGTCCCTGCCGGTGATGACATTAAAGGTAGTCTCAGTCTGTGCGGTTACAGGTTCATCGCTGAATGAATGTGCTCGAAAGGATTGGCTTGATTCGCCATTAAGACGCTCGAGTTAACGTCTCTATCGTCTGTTCCAGCAAATCTGGTATCGGCTGTCTGGACACCTGTGTCAACGTAAGCCGGTGGTTAAGCGTGTGAGTGCAAATGGTTTGTGCGTCGGCCTTACCAGAATGGACTGCACAGGATAAAGAACTGACCCTGAGTTCACCGTACTCACTTTGAAGCGGTTCATTGCCGAGATTTGTGAGGGTTAAATCTTTCGCGAACGATCCGTCGGACAGCTTGGCTGCCAACGTATCAGGTGTTAGCTCGTCCACCATCATTCTATTCAGTCGTTCCACTCGACCTTGAACGTTGGCAAACTCGCGCTCAACTCTAAGCTCTTTCTGCACACGCCTAGCTGAATCCCAAAATGTTTCGTCATGCTTCATCGTCACGTCTCCGACGTACATTGAGATCAGCACTCCCGCCGTGGAGCCCGCATCCGTCAAAGGACGGATGTTTATGGGAGTGGAACAGCGAACGAACTCACGTCCAACGCGGCGGATGTGTGGTTGCATCGCAAGGGCCAGCGCTACCATCAAGGCACTGTGGACAGTTGAACCATTTACTTTTGCGACTAGGACTAAATTCTTGGTCGCTTGAGTGTCCAGGACGGCACTCTGGATGACTAACAAGGGTAACTCGGCCCCCTCATCACCCCTACGGGCAAGAACAGTCCTAGTCGGCAAGACGTAACGGTAGATAGTTGGTGTTGGCCGACCAACGAACTCACTCGAAGAGATCCACTTCACAGCAGACGGCTTTAGCTGGCCCGTGAGAGCTTGTAGCAAACTCCTGAAGATGGCTAAGCAGGTATTACCATCGGAGCCGCTGTGGTGTGCAGTGAGTAGCAACAAAGAACGATCTGAATGATGGAAGAGCGTAGCGCGGATGAGAGTTCCGGTCCACACGTGTGTGTCGTCGTTCAACTGGACGGCCATAGCAAGGTTTGCCTCAGGCGGTGAGGACCCAGAAAGGACTGATAAATACGATTCACAACCAGTTCGCACAAATGCCGGCCGCTTCCCTGCTTCCTTCACAATGGACGCTGTCAGAACGTCATAGATGGGATGAATGGCTTGCCAAGCTGTACGCCAACCCTGTACTGTCGTGCGGCCTTCAACCGTCATAGCGCAGACGTACCGATACGGACCGGGAGTTCTTAAGAGCCAAAAGAACTCCTCTAAACTATCCAGGTGACGAATGATTGTATGATCGGAAAAGTGCCTCATTTCAGATCCAATTCTCTCTGTGCGGAACGAGCTGCAGATCGTCCCAGACTACGCTGGATGCACACATCGTTTATACCTGCCCCTAACTATCTGAGCAGACTGATTAGAAATCCTTCAAACCTGCAGATTGACCCTTCACACTGACCAGAAGTGACAAACCTGCTCGGCAACTGTCTTGCTCTGCGCGGTTCATGTTGAGTGCGGGCATGCAAACGCAATCGTGCGCTCTAAAGCCGTTCTCGCTTGTTCCAGCCCAGGGCATTACTTGTTTCAACTCCGGGTTACTAAAGTTGAGGGAGACATAGGTGGCATCTGCAGCGACCAGTTCCGTCACGGATTCTAGGTTGAGAGGATCATCGAGAACTGCACGTACGATTTCTACGGCAGACTTTGGCATATAACTTCCTCAGATGTGCTTTGCTCTCTGTTGCTCATCATGTGAGTCATCGAGCTAGGTAAACTTCCTAAGCGGTCGTATGCTTCTCTGAAGCGTCCATGCTCTCTCCGAAGCAGGGCAGTTTATCAACAGTAATATTGCACGACCGCACGGTTCGGCGCAGGCAGGACACTTTCGCGTCTGTCGGCTGTTTCTCGTTGTCGTCCCCGCTTAAGGGCAATACTTAGATTTAAGCAAGATCCAGTAACGCTGCTGATAACCAGCAACACTGAGCGAAGCACCTCCCCAAACATCGCCCAAAGCTATTGGGCACCCGCTGCCTCTTATGTTTCAGCATCGTGCCTGCATAAATCGACATCTTGGACACCAAAGCCGAAACCATAGCTGAACGTTGAAGATCGACTGAGTCGTTCCATCCGCCCACAGCTTAGGCTGTACCGAATATCAGCTTTCGGGTGGCCTCAGTGATGCCGTATTCGTAAGTTCGACTGCTACCCCAGTCCGAGACGTGGACCGCTCCGTTCGCGTCGACTTCGATGTATTGAGAAGACCCTTGCTTGCCAGTAAGTCGATCGACAATCCAATCAGTGACCATGGTGTAGGCTTCCGGTCCAAGCTGGCCTGCACGGCTCGCATGCATCCCGTGATCTTCACCCTCGTAAAAGATGAGCGATTTGGTACCGGTCAAGCTGTTCAGGAAGTCAAAAGTGTAGCGGGCGTCGCTCAGTTGGTCATCTTCGCCAGCGGCTATCATGAACGGGCATTTGATCTTCGACGCGAGAGCAGAGGCGTCCAGTTTCTTCATCACCACAGCGACGGCCTCTTCACTTTCTGAGCCGGTCATGTACATGAAACGTAATTTGAACGTAGGACTCGCGGTCTCAAAGATTGAGAAGCCACCGGGTTCGAAGCACGTCATCGCAACACCGCAGGCGATAAAGCGTGGCTCCCCGGCGGCGAGCTGGGTGGCCCAATAGGAGCCGAAACTCAATCCATGAACGGCAATTCGCCCAAGGTCGATATCAGGGCGGGTCTGAAGGTATTCGAAGACCGGTGTGGCGAAACTGCCATAGGTATCGGGGTCATACCAGATGCCTCGCGTCAGCGCTTCACCCTGCCCCGGTCCGTCCAATGCGAGCACGGCAATGCCCCGTGTCAGCCATTTGTCCCCGTCCATGCAAACAGACATCTCCTTCCACCCGTCCATGCCGGAGATGACGACCACGCACGGTAGCTTCGCACCAGGCGCGGCGCCCGAAGGCAGATGGAAGAGTGCGGGAACCGACTTGCCGGCAAAAGGGATCTCCACGCGTTCAATGACCCGGCCGGCATACTTCATGAAGTGGTCGTAGCAGTCATTCTTTTTGCGGCTAAGGTCCTCGTTCAGCGGCGTGTTTGCCTCGATCGACCATTGAGCCCCGGCGTACAGCATCGAAGCCGTAAAAAAGTGTTCCCGCGCCGTCTGCTCGTGCCCCTGCTCCAGTTCGGATTCTGCGCGCAGCTCACGGACCCGCGCAGCTTTCATGAACTCGCGAGACATGTCGTTGTACGTCTTGACGAGCTTCCTCATCCCCGCGAACACACCCTGAGAATCATGGCCGCAGACGCCCGCCATGTACTCCAGCCGACCCTGATCGAAATCCGGCCCCAGCAGACCGATAGCGTTGTCGAGAAGCCACTTCTGGTGAGACCAGCGTGAGGCGGGGCGTGTAACTTCCAGAGGCATGGTCGGCATCGGTTGACTCCCTTTACAGATGTCTGCTGATGAGGTTGGCCGCGGGGCGTCCAGTCCACAGTGGATGAGCTGAATCGCATCGCCAGAGTTGCGAAGAAGCTCCTGGCTACGAACGCCTCCGCAGAGGCTTTGTCCTGGCAGTTCAGCCGGAGCAGGAATCGAGGTGAGCTGCGCCGCGTGGACTCGATGTACGAGCAGCAAGATCATGAAGGCGTTGTTTCACAACCTTGCAAACGGAAGTTGCAGGGAGTGCAACTGAAGCACGAGACGTGTCGCTATGGTTCGGCGTCGACGATCCGACGATGCCCGACCCGCGATCTCTGCCTGATTGTTACGCGTACGTCCTTGCACCATCCGCAATACGGGTTTGCAAGGATGCGCTGCAACGTCTCGTGAACGCCCTCCCGTCTGAAGGCGGCAACTACTGATGTGACGGGCGGTAGCGAGATGCCATGCCTCGCGGATTCGGAGATGCTGTTATGACACGAACTACATCCATCGTCGCGCCGCCCTATCACGTGCAATCCACGGCAGCAGAGCTCAGGGACGGCTTCCCGTATTTTTCATACCATCAGAGTGTGTCCAAGCTTTGGGCCGACAAATGGCGTACGCCCTGCGCTCACGGCATTTACCCGTTCACTGATGCGAACGTCGAAGACTTCGATCCGATCTTCGCGGAGCTGGTGAAAAGCTCAAACGACAGTTCGGCTTTCCTGTATCGGCCCGACGAATACGCAAAGCCCTTCTTCCCAGTAGCGGAAAGCCTTGTATCGCGTGCAGGGCAGGCTGAAGCGAGCGGAGACAGGGCGAAAGCGCTGGACCTGTATCTGCGGGCGGCGGCAGTCTACCGGATCGCGCGTTTTCCGGTAAACCGATCTCCCGTGAGCCAGCACGCCTGGGAGAAAGGCAAAGAGGCGTACGGAAAAGCAGGCCAGTACCTTACCCCCGCGAGTCTCGCTGTAGACATACCGTTCACCCACGCTGATTCGGCCAGCGGTGATCAGAATGCACCGATTCAAAGTTATCTCCGGATGCCCAGCGGCACGAAGCCCAAAGCCGGATGGCCTGTCATGCTGTTCATCTGCGGACTGGATGCTTATAAGACCGATCACACTCCACGTACCCAGGTCCACGTCGACCGCGGGTTCGCAACAGTTAGTTTTGAGATACCCGGCACTGGCGATTGTCCGGCAGCTCCCAACGATCCGAACTCACCGGATCGTCTCATGAGCAGCGTGTTGGATTGGGTTGCAGCAAATGCCGCTGAGTACGGCTTTGACTTAAGCAAGGTTCTGGCCCGAGGCATTAGCACGGGCGGTTACTACGCCATGAGGATTGCTCACACCCATGCCGATCGCCTCTTCGCGGTCGTTGCCCAGGGCGGTGGGTGCCATTACATGTTTGATCCTGCATGGATCCATGCCCAGAACCAAATGGAGTATCCGTTCGCCCTGGCCGACGCATTGGCCTACAAATTCGGCTATCGTGGTGCCGACCCCGTGGCTGCCTATGCGGCTGATGCTGGAAAGTTCAGTCTTTTGCACTCTGGGGTACTGGATCATCCCAGTTGCAAGCTGCTGGTCCTTGATGGCATGGAGGACTCGATCTTTCCTATCGAGGACAACTTCATCGTTGGGATGCGAGGAAACAAGAAGGACCTGCTTGCAAGAGGAGACCGCCAGCACATGGGTAATCCTGGAGCCGAGGACATCCTGTATAGCTGGATTGATGATGCCGTTGCTGGTAAACCCTGATGATGGATGCGATGTCATATCGAATCGATCATTGCATGAAGCTGTTAGCACAAACGTCCCGCAGGGTCTCTCGCGGTAAAACCCAGAGAAGATGTTGCAGGTCAGGCTTCGGTGCAGAGGCGCTGTGATCTCATGTTTGCCCGAAACAGCATGGGCCTACCTTGCAGATCTCGCAAGATGATGTTGCAGTGCGATGGCACAACGTGAATCGCTGCCGCTTGCGTCGGATTGGGAGTTCTATGTTGATGACGAAATGAGGGAGCACCAATGAGCGTGAAGTCCATCTTTGAATTCAAGTTTCCTGAGAAGTCCCGGCAAGCGGGACTCACCATCTGCACAGGTATCGGGCATGATATGACCTCGCTCGAGGGCTACCTGGACCACGAAGTCATCCAGGATGCCAAGGACCCTGGTCACCTCATGGTGAACACACTCTGGACCAGTGAGGACGCTTCCACGGCCGTTCTCTCAAAGTATGAAAAGGATCAAAAGATTCAGCAAGCCACTGAACTGATCGGCGCGCCCCCCACTGGCTTCGTTGGAACTGTGCTGGCAAACGCTTCCTGAAAAGCTCACTGCTTCTGACGAACCAAGCCTTGATCCCCAAAAGTAGGACACCGAACCGTCGATCGTTCACGCAGTACCAACACTTGCACGGCATCGTCTAGGCAGGGCGATGTTGAAGGAGGCACGACACCTCTAGGAGAGCTTTGGCTAGAGTGTTCCTTACGGCTCGACCCTGTTACCTATGGAACGGCGTCACCGTTCAAGTTAGTTCCTCTCAAGACGTGAGCTAGTTCACTAATGTGATTGCCATCTGCAGAGAGATGTACCTCAAACATCTTTCGCCTGCAGAGGAGTAGCTATCTCTCCTCCCCATGCCCTTACCAACGAATCCTACCTGGCAACACAGGAGCAATTTCATGAGAGCCATCTTCGCAGCAGCCCTTGCACTGACACTCGGCATCTCGGCAACGTCTCGGTCAGAAGCACAGGCTGCAAATCAAATTCTCGGCGGATACACGTCCATCACTTTTAGCTCCTCATTTGTAGCCTCGACACGCGAGAGCGGGATCTTCATCAGCGACCTGAACGGTAACCCACTGCCCAGCGCAAAAACTCCCGGCGAGTTGGTTGACAATCTCGGTACGGTAGCTGGAGTCATTGATCTCGACACCGGCGAGACAAACGTGTCCTTTCGCGGCGGATTCCTCATCAACTACATCGGGCGTACCACGGTTCGAGTAGAGAATCTTATCCTGAACACAGGCAAAGCAGGCGCTGCAATCACGGGCGACTTTACGGAAAATGGAGCATTTCTCGGTCGCAAGGAGATCTTTCTTGTGAACCAGAATCCTGAGCTCGTCTTACCGCTGAAACCGACGGCCGGCATACTTACGCTTTCCACTCTCAGCCTCGGCCTGTCTCCGCAACTGATCGCGCAGATTGCTCCCATTATCGGATCGCAGTTCACACCGGCAACTCAGGTAGCCACTGCAACCCCAATCGCAGTTGTCAGCCAAGATCCAAAAACGACGGCAATCGCTCAATAGTGAGTACCATCGCTTGGGAGACATCTTGGCAATGGTGTCTCCCACCTCACTTCTTCATCATCATGATGGGCAGTATGAAGGCGCTAGCGGAGCAGAGGTGGCGGTGTAGATGCCCACTGAACGGACTATCGTGCAATCGCACTTACAAAGCTATCGGGGCAACCCAATGCTTTCGCTTTCACCCACCAATCTCCCTATCTAGCGGCAGATTGGCATCTCCACGTGATGTCTAGCCTTCTGAGGCTTGCGCTGGAAAAACATGCGGTAACCACTTATCTGGCAATTACTGCCGCAGGAAAAGTCACCGTGACTACCGTGCCGAACCGAACCTGACTTTCCACGTGGATGCTGCCACCGTAATGTTGAAGCAGGTGCTTGGCAATGGGTAAACCGAGGTCGACGCCCTGTTCAAGACCGGTGCGTGCCGGGTCGACACGAAAGAACCTGTCAAAAATCCTTTCAAGGTGTTCCTCGGCAATCCCAATGCCTGTGTCTGAAATGCGCACGTGCACACCATTGAGCGAATGTGATTCCACCCGGATGGATCCGCCTTCCGGCGTGTACTTAATGGCATTGTCCAGAATTGCAGTCAGTACGCGGCGCAGATGCCCTTCGCTGACGCGCAGTAAAGGTACCGCACCTGCTGTGTCCTGTATGACTAACGCATGCCGATGTTGTAGAAGAAGTGGACGAAAGCGGACGGCGAGGTCTGCAAGCACCACACGAAGATCTACGGGCGGCTGTGGTCTTGCTGGCTGAACATGTTCAGTTCGAGCAAGTAACAAGAGATTTTCGAGTAGTTCCGTCGCCGACGTAGTCTCGTCGAAGATGTCGCGAAACACCTCGCGCTGTTCGGGTTCAAGCTGACGATTGCCGAGCTGGAATTCCGCGCTCGCGCGAATATATGCGATGGGCTGCGCAGTTCATGCGAGGCGTCGGCGGTGAACTGCGCGACGCGTGTCATCGTCTTCTGTATGCGCGTGAGTAAACCATTCCACTCTGTGGCGAGTCGCCGTAACTGGTCGTCGGCTGTAGGCACGGTCAGGCGCTTACCCAGGTCATCTGCCGTGATGGATTGTGCCTCCGCGATCACGAGATCTACGGGCGCAAGCGCGCGGCGGCTTAGCATATATCCGCCGCCGCTGGCGACGAGCAGCAATAGCGGGATCGTGCGGTACAAGCCAAAGGAAAAGTTGTGTAGCAGGATGCGGTCCTCGCTGAGCGGACTAGGCACGAGCAGGAAGGCCGGCTTACCGGCGTAGGTTACGGGCCGGCAGAGTTCGCGAAAACGTTCTCGATTCACAGTACGGTCGCGAAATGATGAGTCGCGGCAGCCTCCGTTGTCACCGCTGGGCAGGGCTGATCCGCTTACTGGGAATAGAATTTGACCGTCTTCGGCGACGATCTGGATCCACTCACCTTCGGGTAAGGCTGCCACCACATTTTCCAAAGGTCGACTACTCGCGCCAGAACCTCTGAGGGAATGCTGCAATGCGGCGTTGACCCGAGAAGCACGCATCTGCAACGTGCGCTCTTTCCACGAGAGCATCGAGTTTGCCAAAACAAACCACATGATGATGCTAAAGGCAATGAGCCCAACAGCCGAGACTGCTGCGTACCATGCAGTAAGCCTTAGGCTGATGGAGAACCTTTGCGTCACAGGGGAGAGGGCCTCAAGAGATATCCCACGCCTCGAATTGTGTGTAGGATGTCCGGTTGCCCGAGAACATTCAGTTTGGTCCGCAAGGAACGAATAAAGACGTAAAGGGTGCCGTCTTGAAACACTTCGTCGGCACCCCACCCGATCTGCATCAGATCCTCTTTGCGCACCACACGCCCGGCTCGCTGCATCAGCGCCTCCAGAAGCGTGAACTCCATTGGCGTCAGGCTTGTACAACGATCTAGACACTGCATCTGGTGGGATTCGGCGTGCAGCAGCAAGTTTCCTACCTGAAGTGGCCTTTGCACCAATATCGCTGGACGCCGCGCAAGTGCCCGTAATCGCGCGAGCAGCACTGCAAGGTCGAACGGCTTGGTCAGGTAATCGTCTGCGCCAAGGTCAAGACCGCGTACGACGTCCCCGTTTGTGTCCCTCGCGGTTAGAAGGATGGTGGGCACCTTGACCTGCATGCCGCGCATGCGAGCCAGAACCTCGTAGCCGTCGAGCTTGGGCATCATCACATCCATCACAATGGCGTCTGGGCGGTGACGCCCAATCGCGGCCAAAGCTGCCTCACCGTCATGCACGATCGAAACCAGATAGCCTTCGCGCTGCAGAGACCGCTGCAGCAGCATGGCCATGCGTACCTTGTCCTCCGCAACCAGAACACGCATAGAACGAGTATGCGCAACGATGATGAATTTTTGGTGACCCGGGTGGAGATCTCTCGGCGAAATTTGATGCCTTGTACATCGCAGGGAGCTTCAAAGGCAAGAAAGCCCTGCAAGCTTTGCTGCCCGAAGCGCGAGTGCTTTTGCCTTTGATGAATATTGTGTGACGCTACCGGATCTTTAGATTCCCTTTAGATGGCAGACCTATTCTCGGAGGTGTTCTCAGCGTTCTGTTTTGGAAGGCAAAGGTTCTCTCTATGAGAATGCATCGTTGCATCTGCGCTTTTGGTGTACCGGCCTTGTTTCTTCCGGTAGTAATTGGCGCACAAATTGACCGGGCGAATCTAAAGGGCACGGTGTCTGACGCAACAGGTGCTGCTATTGATCATGCCGCCGTCACTGTGCTCTTCCCGCAAACGGGATTCACCCGCACGGTGCTGTCTACAACCGCGGGGGAGTACGCCCTCTCAGCGTTACCGCTGGGCCATTGCAACATTAGCGTAACCGCGCCTGGTTTTGCGGTAAACAAAATCGAAGACATCGACCTGCAAGTCGGCGAGTTCCGAACGGTCAATGTGATGCTGAGCATCCGTGCTGTTGAACAGATTGTCGCTGTTGAGGCTTCCACTGTTACGTTGGATCAAGACAGTGCAGCTACTGGCGGGGTCATTGCTCGACAGCAAGTAGAGAATTTGCCGATCAATGGGCGAAACTGGGCAGGACTTATGATCCTGATTCCAGGTGCGATCAATACAGGCAGTGGAAACCAGACCAGCATTCGCTTTGCGGGACACGGACTGGATGACAACAGGATTCTTTTTGACGGGGTGGACGCGAGCGGCATATTGCGGCAGAGCGAAAAGTCCGATCTGCGCATCCAGCTTGCGTCGGAATCGATTCGCGAGTTCCGTGTCAACACGGCATTGTATTCGGCGGAATACGGTGGCACGCCCGGTGGGCAGGGTGATGTCGTCTCGCGCAGTGGCACGAACGTGCTTCACGGTAGCGCCTACGAGTTCTTGCGCAACGATGTTTTGAACGCACGTGCACTTTTCTCGACAAAGCAATTACCGCTACGCCTGAACCAGTTTGGCGGGAGTGTGGGCGGCAAAATTCTGCGGGATCACACCTTCTTCTTCACCAACTATGAAGGTCTACGCCAAGTTCTCATACAGCCGCTGGTAGGCTTTGTGCCTAGCCCAAATTATGCCCGGCAAATAATGGCGCAGACTCCTGCGATTGCCTCCATTCTGGCGGCCTACCCTGTCGGGCAAACCGCGACAGCAAACCCGAACGTGTACAGTTACTCTTCTTCCGGCCGCCAGACACAAAACGAGGACTTCGGACTTGCACGCGTGGATCAGGTCTTCAATGCCCGCACGTCAGGATATTTGCGTATCAACCTTGACCAGGGCCGTCTGCAGGTGCCTTACGGAGACTCAACGGGGTTCCTGCAGGATGCACAGCAGATCCAAAACAATCCGAAGAATGGCGTGGTTTCTTTAGAGCACACAGTCAGCAGCGCGTTTCTGAATGAATCGAAGTTCGGCATCAATCGGACGCCGTACACCATCGCAAATGCCAGTGTACTTCCGATCCAGGTGTCGGTGCCAGGCTTCACCACCTTACATGACAGCCTTGCCCAGAATCAGAATTCCACGGCATATTCGTTCATCGACACGGCCGACATGGTATTCGGCCGGCACAGCATCACCGCCGGCGGTGGATTGCGACGCGTGCAAATCAATCTGGGGAATACTGCGGAAACGCAGTTGACTTATAGCAGCCTTGCCAGGTTCACCGTAAACGGACTGGATTCCGCCGCTGTACTGGCCGCGGTGCCAACGGGTGGTGCGCGGAAAACAGAATTCGACCTTTTCTTTCAGGATCAGTACAAGTTCAAGCCGAACTTTACTTTGAGCCTCGGCCTGCGATACGACTCATTTGGCGCCTTTTCTGAAGTGCTGGGCAGATCGAAAGATTTCGATCCGCTCACCTGTCCGGGGGGCTTCTGCACGCCGGGCGGTCCTTTCTACAATGCGAGTCATGCGGACGTCGGCCCACGGTTCGCTATGACCTGGGCACCGGAAGCTTTTGGAGGGAACACCGTCTTTCGTGGCGGGTATGGTCTCTACTTCGGTGAGGGTCAGCTGGGTGATTTAACTGCACCACTGAACAACATCACTTCGCGGCTATTGTTCTCGAGCGCACAGATCCCGTCGCTCAGCTATCCGCTCACGCCTTTTCTTGCGCTAGGTGCGACGACGGCCAATGCACCACGTGGTTTATATCGGGGACGTGTCGACCAGCAAGTAGGTGAATACGGTGTCTCCGTCCAGCAACGGCTTCCTTTTCAAATACAGTCAGAGATTGGGTACATCGGCAATCACGGAGCGCACCTACCATCACGTTCGTACGTCAACGTTTTGAATCCTGTGACCAAGACTCGACCCTTGGCCGCCTTCGGCCATGTGGACTATAAGCTGAGCGGCAACAATGCCAACTTCAACGGACTTTCCGCGCAGATAAACCGGCAGTTCTCCCGCGGCCTCCTCTTCGGCGCCAATTATCAAGGTCCGCGGAAATTAGTCGAGCTTGATCTGACGCACGCCTTCGGGTGAGGCAACGATGGCGCCGTCTAGTGTCGTGCTTGTCAAACGAGGCTCTGTTCCGTGCACCTTGACGTAATTGCCTTCGCCTTCATCGCATTCAAGCATCCGGGAAGGCAGGCGGCCGATGGTGTCGGCAACGTTGGCATCGGGAAAACTCGTGATTATGTCGGCGGACAGAACGTTGATGATGTTTTCAGCAGTGAGCGTACGGTTCATCGCTCCACTTCGCCTCCTTCCCGACCGGCGATGACATCGACAGAAGCAGTTGCAGAGGCAACTGCCAGCGAGCAGTCCAGACGGCCCAACTCTGCACCCAGTGTAGCGAGCTGACTCTTGGGGCTGAAGCCCTGATAACTGGCTGTTACGGTATAGGTGCCGCCGGGTAGGCCCAGAAAGGTAAAGCCGCCCTCGGCATTGGTCGCTGAGAGCAGGTGTCCAAGGCTTATGGTCGCCTGAGCCCCTTGCAGAGTTCGCCGGCTCATCCGTCACTGTGCCGGTCAGGGTAGAACGTCCACTCTGACCTAGTGCACCGCCGGCGTAGAATGCGAGAACAAACACTGAAGGATGGGGACGCATTCGGAGACTCCTGGACGAGATTGCAGATGTCGGGTTTGCACGGTGGGGTTGCGATGCCAGCGGGAGACGCTCGGGCAGCGCGACGGCGCAGGTGGCCGGCCGAGGCCATTGCTCAGGGTAATTGCAGGAGTGTCCGGTGTAGATCCAGCAGTTTAAGGATTGTTTCGATCGATGGGAGTCTCTACCCATCAACTTAGCGGCGATCTATGAAGACAACCTTAAGACAATGCAGATACGAGCAGTAATTCATCGAACGTTCTCATAGGCTAGTGAGCACTGATCTACTACAACGCTTCTTATCGCTCAAACTGCGACAATTCACTCTGTTACATGCCGGGGGAGTTACGCCACCTGCAACTGTGGTGATCGGTGGCTAATGCCCGCACCGATTCCGACCTGTATATTGATCAATTATCTACCCAGTTTCACCAACACCTAGCACTCATGCAGCAGAGACAAGCCTGATGACTGCAGTCCTCAATTCTAGTCATTAAGAGAGACAGTTCTCAAAGGAGAAACATGCCTTCACGTTCCCAAACTGGCAGCAGAATAGGATTCTTCATGCTGGGGCTCACCACTTCCCTTTTTGCATTGGTGCTGTGTGCCGTCTTCTATTTCAAATACGGCAATCCACCGGTCGCCACTGCTGACCCTTCTTTCCCGATGGAAGCGCAAATCGTCCATGTGCCTTTGGGAGCGCGAATCGCCCGTGAGATGAGAAGTCCGCCATTTCAGGCAAACGAGCAAGCCCTGGAAGCCGGCGCACAGACGTACACAAAGCAGTGTGCGAGCTGCCATGGCACTCCGGGGCATGATGTTGCGTTCGCCAAGTGGATGTTTCCTCGAGCGCCTCAACTCTGGAAGAAGCATAATAACGGTGTTGTGGGCGTTAGCGATGACGAAGTCGGCGAGACGTACTGGAAAGTTGACAATGGTATCCGGCTTAGTGGGATGCCAGCCTACCAGAAGATTCTTTCGGATACGGAGATGTGGCAGGTCTCATGGCTTCTCAAAGACGCAGACAAGCCTCTCTCCCCGCAGGTACAGGCAACACTTAACAAGTCCGCCGAGAGCCAACCCTAGTGCGCCAGAATCGCAGCTTCGCCCCGTCTCTTTTGGTTCCACTTTCCTCAATCGAAAACCAACCGAGAATCCCCAGAAGAAGGAAGATGATGCCGTTCGCTGCTCTCACCATTCGCAAGTTCCCAAAGGTCTGTTTAGTATCGCTCTTCTTGGGACAAGTAATCGCGACACCGACGAGGGCAACTGGTCAGTCAATCGCGATACTATCCGCATACTCCTCAGATGACACTACGCTGCCGGCTGCACCAATGCCTCAGGCTCCAACTACAAATACTGCTGCTGCATCGTTAGCTCAGAAAGAGCAGCCTACCCTTCTCGGAACGCCCAAGAGGATTGTGTTGGACGAGCTTCAAATCATCACCTCGCCGGCACGCCTCCGCACTCACGATCTCATCTGGCTACTACCCGTCGCAGCAGCTTCAGCGGCGAGTCTGGCCACTGACTCTAAAACTATGCGTGAAGTCGTGAGTCACAATGCCGATTTCAATGCGGCTGCTACCACTAGCTCGGATGTTCTGCGTGGGCTCTTCATTGGAGCACCCGTCGCAATCCTTGGCGCTGGTGAGTTTGTCGGCAACGCAAAGGCAAGAGAAGCAGGTCTGCTTGCCGGCGAGGCGATGGTAAATGGCTATGTTACAAGCGAAGGAGTTAAATACGTCACGCTCCGCGAAAGACCCTATGTCCAAAATGCACGTGGCCACTTTTTCCAAGGTGATGCCGTGTCCGACCCCTCTTTTGTCTCTGGTCACGCCATCGTCGCATGGTCCTCTGCGGCTGTCCTCGCCAGCGAATATTCCAAACCCTGGCAGCAACTAGGTATCTACACTCTGGCAAGTGGGGTGAGCCTTACCCGTGTTCTTGGACAAGATCACTTTCCTACGGATGCTCTGCTGGGATCGGTCTCAGGCTGGTTGATCGGCAGATATGTATACCGAACCCACCAAGCTCGATAGCCGAAAGCCACCATCTTAAGAGGATTGCAGAGTCGCAATACGGGAGAGTGAGCCCCGTGTGCGTCGTCATTGCCTTGGCGTTGATGAGGCAACTTAGCAGTGTGCAGCGGCGAAAATCCAGGACCAGTCTTCGGCGTCTGGTTTTCGCCGGGCGATTCACAACCATGGTGGACCTTCGTGGAACCACAGGACTTCGTAGTCTCAGGGAGTTCCTTAATGCGCTTCGCACGAATTGTGCGATGACGTTATCGGCGCGGTGCAGTGTGCCTTCCATGAGCAGGAACTTTGCCTATGTAATTCGATGATGGTTGGCACCCAAAACCGAGATCAACGATGACATGGATGAAGCCATGCGCTGTATCAGACCGCTGCCTTACAGTCACTCGGCGGGCGACGCGGTTTGCATGCCACAATGAACACGCTTCAGGTAATTGGCCCGTTTCAGCGCGAGTAGAGGATCAGCTTACGTAGAGCCGGACGAGCGCATGGCACAGACACGCTCGACCTTGGCCGCTGCCTTGCACTCAGTCCGCGCAGGTATGCAGCCCAGAATGAAGCGGTAGGTCCGCTATAGCTCGCTGCCTATCCGCCAATCTTTGCCAGCGTGAGAGCGTTCGCCGTGTATTCTGGCTCCCAATCAAAACTGGTATTTGCTGCCGCTGACATTACTTTGCTGTGCTGCCTCGTGCACCAACGGTTGTTCCTCAACTTCTGGAACTACTGCGGCGACCTCCGCGACCGGTGGATCTGCGGCACTTACAGCTTTTGTCGTCTCTGCGGTTACGCCTTCGACCATCGACGTGAGCGCACCGGCGACGCTGACGGTTGCCGCAGCAACTTTACACCGGCAAGCACCGTCCGGATCGACGGTCTGGCGCTTCCGACATCCTTCGTCACGTCGATCTAGGCCGGCGAATTCCTGCGGCGTCCGGATCGAGGACGTAGCTCCATTGTGCGAGGGATCGCAAACGCTTTTTGTTTTGCCCATGCGTTCTGTCACATTCTGGTCAAAACGTCCTAGGCTGCTCTCAGCGCAACTGCGCTGGGAGCAATACACATGCGGAAGTTTAATCGGACCACCGTTCTCGCCGTAGCCCTTCTCACCCTTTCTGCGACTCAGTTGCACGCCGAGCAGCTGGGGACCAACCCGAAGCCTAAGCCCCAGAGCCAGTCTGTGGTGACAGATGCATTGCTCGCCGTGCTTGCCGTAATCGGGATGTAAGCTGCTTGAAATGAACGTTTCAGTGTTGGACAACGCGCTATGGGCGGCAGGCCTGCTGGGACATGCCGCCCTGCTCGTTGTTCTCCTGGTGCGGAAACGTTGGCGGGGTCTGCCTGTATTTACCATGCTGATCGCATTTGAGGTTGCACGCACATGCCTGCTCTTCCTGGTTTTGAAAGACGGTTCGGCGCACCAGTATTTCCTTTGCTACTGGGGTACAGGATTTTTAGACTATGTCTTTCAGTTGGCTCTCATTTATGAGCTGGCCCGTATTGCACTTCGGCCGACGGGCACATGGATCAGAGACGCGCGCACGGCTTTCATTTTCTGGAGCGCTCTTGGCCTTCTTGTCGCTGCAGCATTCGGCATGCTGCTGCACCCGCCTGAATGGAAAGGTTTGGGCCTCTGGGATCTTCGCGTGACAGTTTTCACCTCCATGCTGACCTGTGAGGTTTTTCTATCGATGAGCTTTGCGGCGAGCCGGCTTGGATTGCGTCAGGGCAGGTATGAAGTCGCGATCGGACAAGGTATCGGATTTTGGGCTCTCACCTCCCTCCTGGAGCAGTTCGCTCATGGCATTTTTGGTTGGGACAGGCCTTTTGATCTATTTACTCATCTCCGGATGGGCCTCTACATTGGGCTTCTGATGTATTGGATCCGAGTAATTTGGCAACCCGAGCCGCAGCAAGCAACTCCGTCATTGGAGATGCAGCGTTATCTCATTGCCCTGCACGCACAAGTTCAATACGATCTGGATACGTTCAAGCGCTAGGAGTGCTTCGTGGTTCTCGCTTTCATCGCCGGTGCCCTCTTCCTGCTGCTGGCAGCCCTGTTTTGCCTCGCGCGGCGCCAGACTTCCCGCTTGAGCAATTTGGGCTGGCATGAACTGGTGGCTCGCCTGGAACCTCTACCGGTCGACGCTATCGCGTATATGGCAGACGAATACCTGAACCCGGTCAAAGGACAGATCGGACTGGACCCGAATGCCGCCTGGATCAGTATCGGCGGCGAAGATGGCCTCAGGCGTATGCGTGCCAATGCCGAAGTACTGATCGCTTTGGCAGCCTACGCGCAGCGGTGGAACTTCCATGAAAGCGTGATCGTGGCAGAACGCATGCGCCATGACGGGGTCGCTCTGCGCAGAGCCCTGTTCTACCTGGCCTGGAATTCCAAACTTGCGCGCCGCAAAGTTTATGGGCCGTTTTACCTGCAGCAGGCGGTCAGCTCGTACCAGCTGATGAGGCAGCGCCTCCTGGCGCTTTACGAAACCAGCCACGCCGGCCGAATGCCCGAACTGCTCACGGCTCAGTTCTAACCCCGCAGCTTGAAACCGGCTCAACTTCTAACGCTGACGATACAACGGAAGCCGATCGGAGTTGGGGAAACTTGGCGGAGGAGTTCATGGAACCACTTGGCCTATCGCAAACCTGGCTGGCGCAGGGTTGGTAAGGCCGCAAAACCGAATGTGCTTCAGGGTAATGTGTCGTCAGTAACCGACGTGCGCATCAGGGTTGGAAACCTCTCAAGTTTGCTCGGGTTCTGTCCTATGGTTGGGGTACGGAATGATCCTCGGACTTCACTGGAGGCATTCCACAGCGTCAACATTTCTGATCCCAGAGGAACCTCCCATGCCTAACATCTCCGTTCGTTTCGGTTGCCGTCTGCGTTCGCTTCGCCACAGCCGCAAGTTCACCCAAACCCAGCTTGCCGACTACCTCGGCATCGATCGCAGCTTTATCAGCGACGTCGAACGCGGCAAAAAGGCCATGTCACTCACCTACCTCGAAACCGTGGCGGACGGCTTCAAGCTTTCCGTCGCGGATCTCCTGGCTGACCTCTAGGCTGCAGAGCTTCCACCCGGGCCTCGCCAACGGCAGGCTTAGGTGTGTCTGTGTCTCCCGACGCGTTACCTCATCGGCAGCATCGCCCACAGGCAGCGGACGGATGTTACGACGGAGTCCGATGCGCGTCGGTCCTGGACGAGGATCCAGAAATCGCATGCTCGAACGGTCGCACACCCGATCGCTTTTCGATTGCTGGCATCAGGCATGGAATAACGAATACAGCAACGTGTTGGCATCCTGAAAGCCGTCGCCCGCGCACTCCCACCGATTGCGACCCTGTTCTTTGGCACGGTACAGTGCGGCATCTGCGCTTGCCAGCAACTCCAACCGCTCCCCATTGAGCCTGGGCTCTGCGGTGGCACAGCCGATGGAGATGGTTACCTGGCTCCACGGGCTAGCCTCGTGCGCAAGACCGGCGGTCACCACGGCCTGCCGTAAGTCTTCTGCCGCCCGGTAACACGCTGCGGGCGTGTGATTCGGCAGCAACACGGCAAACTCTTCGCCACCAAATCGCGCCACCAGCGTGCCAGGACCGCGCGCGACACAGGTCAGCACCGCGGCGACTCGAGCCAGACAGCAGTCTCCCGCCAGATGGCCATACAGATCGTTGTACTGCTTGAACTGATCGATGTCGATCATGAGCAGCGAAAGTGGGAGCCGTGTGTCGATTGCGCGACTCCATGCCTCGGTGAAGTGATGATCGAAAGCGCGCCGGTTCGCAATGCCCGTTAATGCGTCCTGCTGCGCCAGCGCCACAAGTTGCGCGTTCGCGCGTTCCAGCTTGCCGGCGATGTTGCGTCGTTCCAGAATGACCAGCGACAACGGCAGCAACGCCAGAGCGTGAAATCCCAAATAGACCTGTAACGCCGTCCCACTCGGGAGGTGAAGCGCTGGTGACCATTCCCCGAAGGGTCCGCAGCCACGCATGGTGCAGAACAAGCCAACAATGGATGCCAACAGAATTGCACCGGACGAGCCAGCAAACGACAGCTGCGAGTCAACACAAAGCAACATGGGATACAGCAGAAACAACAACGGGTACGAACCTTCGGAAAAGATCAGTACGGAAACCAGGGCGCTCGCTCCAAGCACAAGCAGCGTCCGGTTCCGCCGCTCCGGCGACAGGAGCTGGCGTCCCTCCGGCGACGCGAATGCCAGCGCGACCGGCAGCATGACAGCGTTGCCCAGTATGTCCGGTGGCCCCCAGTAGTTCCATCCCTGGAAGTAGGGCGCACCCAGCTGCAGGTGTAACTGCACCGCATAGCCCAGAGCAGTGAGTGTCGGCGGAAGCACCAGGGACATGCTCGCCCGTCGCACGATCCGCGGCTGTGCAAGCCAATCTTCCATGGACACAAATGCCGGCAGCATCCAGGCCGATAGCCCGATCTCTGTCGCGGACCACACACGCTTAAGCAACTCCGCGCCGAACGGCTGCCTATCCCACATCTGCGCCGCCAGCAAGCCACCCTGAATGGCCAGCAAAAGCATCGGCCAACGCTTCCGTGGCGCTCGCAGGAGCAACGCGATCGAGATCCCGTTGAGTGGCCATAGAATGGTCCAGCCCGCGACGGTGGCGCACCGGGAGAAGATCAGTTCCGCAGCCATATACGCGCCAAGCAAGCCAAGCAGACCCAGCGCCTGCCGCTGCCAATGTGCCATTCGTCCCAGCCCCTGCATGTCACCCCCCAGACACGCCGTGCCCGCTCTGTGTATCGGCTGAAATCACCATCTCGTAAACAAGAGGTAGCGGTTGCACTCGCAAGAGCCAAAACAACGGCCGAACCGGACTGCGCGCAGGACCTGCCGCCGCTCTGGCGTGCACCTGCCGACCAGACAGCGATCGGTGAAGTGTGAATATCCACTCGCCCGTTGAGTGCCAGGCACGTGCATGCACCGGTGGCTAGAGTTCGAGAAGAACGGCCGTGGCGGGTTCGAGCAACAGCTCGTCACGCAACAGCGGGGATTGCCGGCCGGTCCAGCGGCCGGTCGCGTCCACGGCTCCGCCGCCAAGCGTAATGCCGTCTCTGCTGTCGAGGGATGAGCCTGCCAGGCGGGTCACCATTCTTTTGTGCGTTTGCAAATGATGCAGTGACACACGCAGGCTGCGGTCGGGCGTCTTGTTAAGAAGAACAGCGAACCTGGGATGGCCTTCCTTGCCCAGGACGTAGGCAGTAATGTTGAGACCTTTGGCATCGAGCTGCATGGGCAAAATCTCGGGAGCTCTTGCCGTCGCGAGCGCAAAGGCGAGCATGCCGTAATACGGTGCGCCCACCGTAATCTTGCTGTCTTCGTCGTTGCGAATGGGCGAGTAGGAACTGAGGAAACCGAGCTGGTTAAAACCGGTCTCCATGTTCACTCCAGCACAACCGTATTGTCCCAGCAGAAGCATGGTGTCCAGCGTCCAGAGTGCGCCGGCCAGGGTATCGCTCAAGCCCGGTCGGCCCCCGCCAAAAAAGGAGTTGATCTCGCACATGCGCCAGGGGATACCGCTTGCCATCGAAGCCCGGCGCAGACGTTCGACTTCGCGGACCAGCGAAGGGTCGGTGTAAAGAAGCTGGTCACGGCTCCCTTGGTGCTGGTCGCCGCGGTAGTAGTGCGTGGTGAGCAGTTGCACGTCACTCCGAGCATCCGCGGCCATCTGTTCCACCCACTCCACTGAAGCAGCGGTGTCCGGTGCAGCAAAGCGCAGACCGGGAACGGCGGCGACCAGAGCCCCACGCCAGCGGGTGTATTCTGCGCGGAAGTCGGCATAGCTGTACAGTGGAGGCCGCAAGGGACTTTTGCCGTGGCTGTAGTTTTCTACTTCGTTCCCGAGCTCGATGCCCAGGAGACGCGATCCAAGGATTTCGGCCACAGCACGAGCTTCTTCGATTGCCTGATCGAGCGTACCGCGGCCAAAGTTCACGCTCCAGATTGCGGTCCAGTCGACCGCCTCGAGGAAACCACGCAGTTGTTCCAAACTGGTGCGAGTGACAATGGTGTTCTTCGGATTGAACGCGGGTGTACCGTCTGCCGCGTAGCTGGTGAAGTCGGCAACGATGCCGCCCACCCGCAATACGCCCGTTCCCAGACCCCGCACCAGCTGCACATACGTACCATCCGCTGCGCTGAGAAGATTGGCGCGCGCTGCAGACGATGTTTCATACCCCAGCCCCGTAAAGTTCCTGGGAAGGGTGGCGAGCGGCGGGCCGGGCGTGACCTCCAGGAAAGACGGCGGAACGCTCGTGAGAGCCGATTGCGAATGCATGCAACGGCTGTTTATCGCAAGCGACACGGCCGATCGGAGAAGGTTACGACGCGTCAGCAAGGAGCAGCCTCCGACTTGTGCGGGTTTGGAAAAAGGGCTGCTTGTCCATCGCTCCCTCGGAGAGAAGTGTACCTGTTGACTCGCTTTGCAGCCTTCCACGACAGCTTAGGCGTTCCCTGTCAACATGGCATTTTGACAGTCCGGCGGATGGTTCGTAACATCGCGGAGCAGTGCTGAAGATCCATTGCCCGACCGAGAAGGAGCAGCATGCGTCGAATCGGCTATCTCGCAGTGTTGGCGTTCCTGACCGCATCCCTGACCGCTCAATCTTTTGTCGAGCGTTCCGGAACGCGCCTGCTCCTGGACGGAAAACCCTTTCGATACAGCGGGCCGAATATTGAGTGGCTCGGGTTGGAGGGCTATGGCCCGCACGATCCCTCTGGACCGCGTCTCCCAAGTCACTTCGAAATTGACGATGCTTTTGATACCGCAGCGGAGATGGGGGCGAAGGTCGTTCGGGCGCAAACGATGGGCGACACGGTAGGTTGCCCCCAGTGCATTGAACCGGAGCAGGGCAAATTCAACGAGGCCGCCTTTGCGGCTTCCGACTACGCTCTGGCAGCTGCCCGGAAACGCGGCATTCGATTGATTATTCCCCTGGTAGGCGACTGCGCCACCTGCCAGGGCGGCGGCATTGGCCAGTACCTTGCCTGGAATCGCAAGCAGAACTTTCAGGAGTTCTTCACGGACGCAGGGATGCTCGCCGCGTACGAGCGTCACATTGATGCTGTGTTGAGCCATCGCAACGCGCTCACCGGCGTTCTCTATCGAGACGACCCGACCATCATGGCCTGGGAGAACTGCAATATGTGCGGCATCGTTTCCGTACTGGCGGGTGGCGGGGAAGCGTCGCTGGCACAGGTAAGCCTCTGGTCTGAGGCGGTCGGAACACACATCAAGCAACAGGACCAGCACCATCTTTATCTGGATACCACCGGCATCTTCCGTGCCTATCCAAAGCTGATCGATAACCCCAGCGTGGACATGGTGACCTTTGAAGAGTACCCGCACTGGGATGCCTTGCTCAGCGCTGGCGCTCCACCCACCACGGCAGAAACCATTGCGCACGACGCAGCAACAGTGACCTCCCACAGGAAAGTTTTCATCGTGAATGAGTACGGGTGGGACCGCACGAATTGGAAGACGCCCGCGGAGTTGCAGGTCGTGCTCGACAGAATGGCCAACGATCCGAACATCTCCGGTGATGGCTTCTGGGCGCTGCAGGCGAATCTGGACAACTTCGGCTTCCAACCCATTCCGGCGGATGCAAAACGGATGCCGTTCGCAGAAAATGGTGAGTGCGGCGAGTGGTGGGCGCTCTACTATCCGGGCATCAAAACGCTCGTCATGACAGCCCCGGAGATGGCAGCACGCGCGCAGCAGCTGCGCGCTCACGCGTATGCCATGGCCGGCGCCATCGTCCCCAGGCACATGGTTCCTGCCGCGCCTGTCATCACTTCCACCGTCATCGGCGGCCTGCTCGCGTGGCGCGGGTCGGCGGGCGCCGTGACATACTCCGTCGAACGCCGCGATACGGCAGCCGGCTCGGGTGAGTGGAAGACGATTTGCGATCATTGCGCAACAGATGCAGACGACCCCTGGATCGACCCGCATCCCGCGCTCTTCGGCGTGCAGTATCGAATAACTGCCTGGAACGCCGACGGTGTGGCGAGTCCGGTATCGGCTGTCCGTTGAGGGGTGAAGAGGACGGGAATTCAACCCTCTTTCGAAATCCTATGCGCCCCTACTCGAATGGCACGCCATTGGCTCTGGCGATTTCCCCCGCGTTGAAGAGCTTGCCCGGTACTTGCGCAGTGGTCTTCCCTACCGTCCCAGCACTTGCGAAAGCCTGAGTATGGCATTTGCCAGCCGTGATGCCTTGTTCGAAACCGAATGTCGCTCTGCGTGCTCACGTCGTCTTTTGACAGAACTCTGTCCGGAGGCATAACGTCCAGGTCGCCATCACTCTTCTCGTTTCTCGGAGTTTTTATGTCGTTCAAAAAGGAAGCACGCCTGGGCCTTCCCCTGGTCCTTGTCCTGCTCAGCATCCTCTTTCCCTGGCTGGCCAGCGCGCAGACTGCACCGGTCATTCCGGATGGAGATATTCGCGTCCACTACTTTCGACCGGACGGCAACTATGCTGGCTGGACGATCTATGCCTTTTTCGACACAACCGAGCCGAACAACTTTCCCGGCGGTCCCGTGCCCGTCACCGGCACCGACACCTTTGGCGCCTACTTTGATGTGGGTGTCACGCAGACCGCCCAGAACGTCGGGCTGATTCTGCACAACGGCAACACAAAGGACCCCGGTCCCAACCAGTATGTCGATCCGGCAACGCAGGGCCGCGAGTTCTGGGAGCTTTCTGGCAGCGACGTTCTACTCACCTCGCGCCCTCCCACTGGAACGGACCCGGCTATTCCGGCTGGCAAGGCGCGTATCCACTACTTCCGGCCAGACGGCAATTACGCCAACTGGGTGCTGTACGTGTACGGTGCAACCACCGACCCGACCGGAGACTTTTGCAACACCAATGACCAGTTCGCTGGCTACGACAGTTACGGCCCGTACTTCGACGTCAATGTCGTCCCCGGACACCTCGGCTTTATCATCCACAACTGTCAGACCGGCACGAAGGATCCCGGACCCGATCAGTCATTGCAGATCCCGCAGCAGACGGAAGGCTGGGTTGTCTCTGGCAATGCCACGGTGTTTGCGGCTCCACCTACCGCCACCCAGCTCCTGTCTGGTCCCTTCCATCAGTTGCAGGCGTACTGGATTGATGCCACGACCGTTGCGCTTCAGCCGCAGTATTCCAACAGCACATACACCTACGCCTTGAACGCAGACCCTAACGCCGGTCTGCAACTTGCGGCCAACGGTGTGACGGGCGGTACGTCCATTCCCCTGACCCCGTACAGCGGCACCCTGACGGCGGATGAACTCGTCCGCTTTCCTCAGCTGTCGACGTATGCCCTGTTCAAGGTGTCCAACACCGTCAAGCCGGCGGTCATCCTCCAGGCCCTCAAAAGCCAGCTTGAAGTGTCCGTGGTTGCGGCTGATGGAACGCTCAAATACGCGACCGGCGTGCAGAGCTTTGGTGCCATCGACGCGCTGCTGGCCTACACTGGCAAGCTCGGCGTCGTCTTCCACACTCGTGCGGAGAACTCCTGGTCGGACTGGGCGGACGACGAATCGGCAGCCATCAAGCTGAAGGTCTGGGCGCCAACGGCACAGGGAGTCTCCCTGCTGCTTTTCGAGAAGCAGACCGATACCGCGCCGCAGCAGGTCATTCCCATGCACGCGCATGGCGGTGTCTGGGTTGCCAGCGGCGATGCCTCCTGGCAGGGAAAGTACTACCAGTACAGCGCGCGTGTGTTTGTACCGGCGGACCAGGCTATCGATACCAACACGACCACCGATCCCTACTCCGTCGATCTGGGGTTGAATGGCGTCATGTCCCGCATCTCAGACCTGAATGCCGAATCGACCAAACCTCCGCTTTGGGACCTCTTGCCCTCGCCGGCGCTTGCAAGCCTGAACGACATCAGCATCTATGAGCTGCATGTCCGGGATTTCTCGATCGGTGATGCCACCGTACCTGCACCCTTGCAGGGTACCTATCTTGCCTTTGACGACCCCGCAAGCAATGGTATGCGCCATCTACGCCAGTTGGCGCAGTCCGGCTTGAAAGCAGTCCATCTCCTACCCACCTTCCACTTCGGCAGCGTCGATGAAGACAAGTCGAAGTGGTCCAGCCCAGGCGCCCTGTCGCCGGTACCTCCCGACGGCACGCAGCAGCAGGCCGCCGTTGAGGCAGTTCAGAGCACCGACGCGTTCAACTGGGGCTATGATCCCGTTCATTACATGGCACCGGCTGGCCAGTATGCCGTCAATCCCACGGACCGCATCCGCGAGTACCGCGCCATGGTGGAAGGACTGCATGCCTCCGGCCTCAGGGTCATCCAGGACGTTGTGTTCAACCACACTTACAACAGTGGCAACGTACCGCAGGCCAACCTGGATGAGCTGGTGCCGAGCTACTATCACCGGCTCGACGCAAACGGCGTTCTGGAGACAGGATCCTGCTGTGCCGACACGGCAAGCGAACATCTCATGATGGAAAAGATGATGATCGACACGGTCGTGCTCAACGCTCGACAGTACAAGATCGACGGCTTCCGCTTCGATGCCATGGGCCTGCACTTTGTGTACAACATGGTTGATATCCGCAACGCTCTGAACGCGCTGACACCGCTGCACGATGGAGTGGACGGCAGCCGAATCTACATCTACGGGGAAGGCTTTCAGATTGCTGAAGCCGCCAACAACGCCATCGGTCCCAATGCCAGCCAGACAAACCTGTATGGCACCGGTATCGGCAGCTTTAACGATCGCATCCGCGATTCCATCCGCGGCGGCTTCATCTTCACCAGTGACAATGCTACCTTGCAGATGCAGGGATTTGCCACCGGCCTCAGCACAGATCCCAGCGCCTTCACAAGTGGCACTGTTGGTGCCGCCGACCAGCGCACGACAGTGCTCAATCAGGCTGACCTCATCCGCATCTCACTTGCCGGAGCGCTCAAGAACTACACCTTTCAGGATGCAGGTGGGCAGACGGTAACCGGTGCCCAACTGAACTATGGTGGCCAGCCCGCGGGTTATGCCGGCACACCCCTTGAAGACGTGAACTACTGCTCCGTCCACGACAACCAGACGCTCTTCGATGCGATCCAGATCAAGTCGGCAGCGGCAGATACGGTCGCTGCGCGTGCACGCCGGCAAGTCCTTTCCATGAGCCTGCTCACCCTCGCTCAGGGCATCCCCTTCTTCCACGCCGGCGACGACCTGCTGCGGTCCAAAGATATGGACAATGGCAGTTACAACTCCGGCGACTGGTTCAACAAGATCGACTGGAGCGGCCAGGGCAACAACTGGGGCATCGGCCTGCCCCTTGCCAACGTAAACCAGGCACAGTGGCCCCTGGAGCAGCCGCTGCTCGCCAACGCTTCGCTCAAACCCACACCGGCGGAAATCGCGGCGACCACGAATGCGTTTCAGGATTTTCTGAAGATTCGCTACAGCACCGGTCTGTTCCGCATGTCTTCCCTTGCCGAGATTCAGGCAAACCTCACCTTCCTGAACACCGGCCAGACGCAGACGGCAGGCCTGATCGTCATGCGGCTTGACGATCATGGCCGCAACTACGGCGGGGCTCGTCATGTTGTCGTCTACTTCAATGCGGCCAACGCAGAAACCACCTATACCGATGCCACCCTCGAAGGCATGAAGTTGCACCTGCACCCAGTGCAGGCAGCCTCCTCCGACTCGACCGTTCGGCAGTCAACCTTCAACGCCAAAACCGGTACCGCCACCATTCCTGCGCTCACGTCCGCTGTCTTCGTCAGTGACCAGGAGTAAACGAATCCCGGCCTGTGACGTCCTCACACGGCCGGTTTCTCCATCCAAAACGCCTGCCGATTTTGTCGGCAGGCGTTTTTGCGGAATGTGCCTCCTGTCGATCAAACGACGGCTCTCAAGCCGCCTAGAGTCACCGGATCGGTTTGGGTCTTCGGCGCCTTGAATGACGAGGTGCCTGCGCATGCCTCCGACTGCCCGCTGCACGTGGTTGGGTTCCGTCTATCAGGCCTAGAACGACAAACTGCGCCGGTGACCCATGATGCGGGGAGCCGTTCCTTGATGCGCGGGTTAAGGCGGCAGTGGCGGAGTACATCGCGTCCGGCATGTGTCATCATCAGCAATGACGATTGATCCTGAAGAGCAATCAGCAACGCATCCCCGTCCACAGATGCGGCGTGCCTGGTACAGTCTGGACGGCGAATGGGAATTCAGTAAGGGTCGCGAGCAGCAGTTCGCACAGCATGATCAGGTCCACTACGAGACCACCATTCGCGTCCCCTTCAGCCCGGAAACGTCGGCGAGCGGGATTGCCGACACGGGCTTTTACAACACCGTCTGGTACCGCCGCACCTGGGACCAAGCGCCGCTGGAGGCCGGGCAGCGGCTTCTGTTGCATTTCGAGGCCGTCGACTGGCGCGCCACCGTATGGGTCAATGGCAAGCGCGTTTGCACGCATGAGGGGGCGTATACCCCATTCCAGGCCGACATCACTGCGGAGTTGGCGCCCGGAACAACGCAGCAGATCATCGTCCGCGCGCAGGACGATGCGGCAGACCTTGCCAAGCCGCGTGGCAAGCAGGACTGGCTGCCGGAGGCGCACTCCATCTGGTACCCCCGCACCACCGGCATCTGGCAAAGCGTGTGGCTCGAACGGGTGAACCAGGAGCGCATCTACTCGCTGCAATGGACCAGCAGCCTGGACCGCTGGGAGATCGGTCTGGCCGCCTCCGTCATCGGCCAGCGGCCGCAACCCATGCAGTTGAGCGTGCAGCTCAGCGCGGGAGACCAGCTGCTCGCGCAGGATACCTATGCTGTTATCGCCGGCGAGGTCCATCGGCGCATCGCCCTGTCCGACCCTGGTATTGATGACTTCCGCAATGCACTCCTGTGGTCGCCGGCCTCACCGACGCTGATCGATGCGGAGATCGAGTTGCGCAGCAGCGATGGCGAGCTGCTCGATCACGTGCATAGCTACACCGCGCTGCGCTCCGTGGCGACGCAGGGTGACCGTTTCATCCTTAACGGCCGCCCGCTGAATCTACGGCTGGTGCTGGACCAGGGGTACTGGCCGGCAACCGGCCTTACCCCGCCAGACGATTCGGCGCTGCGCAAGGATATTTTTCTGGTCAAGCAGCTTGGTTTCAATGGAGTTCGCAAGCACCAGAAAATCGAGAGTGCGCGCTTTCTTTACTGGGCTGACCGCATGGGACTGCTCGTTTGGGAAGAAATGCCGAGCGCCTACCGTTACACCACACTGTCCATTCAGCGCGTGACGCGGGAGTGGATGGAGGTGCTCGAGCGCGACCGTAGCCACCCCTGCATCGTGGCTTGGGTGCCCTTCAATGAAAGCTGGGGAGTTCCTGACCTGCCTGATAGCCCGGCACAGCGGCACTATGTGCAATCGCTGTACCACCTGACCAAAACGCTTGATCCCAGCCGGCCTGTGATTGGGAATGACGGATGGGAAAGCGTTGCGACAGACATCATCGGCATCCACGACTACGACGACCAGCCGGCGCGCATGGGCGTTCGCTACGGCATGAACGAGATTGAATCCAAGTTGCTCAAACGCGAACGCCCGGGCGGCCGCATCCTCACCCTGGAGGGCCAGGAGGTTGCCTGCCAGCAGCCCCTCATGATCACGGAATTCGGGGGCATCGCCTTCGACGGCCGCAGTACCGCACCTGCGGACGGACCGGAGGGGTGGGGCTACTCCCACGCGTCCACGGCGGAGCAGTTCGTGGAGCGCTACCGCTCCCTGTTGGAGTGCGTGCGTAACCTGCCCGCCTTGGCCGGCTTTTGCTACACCCAGTTCACCGATACCTACCAGGAGATCAACGGCCTGCTCTACGCCGATCGCACCCCAAAGGCTCCGCTCGAGCAGATTGCGCTGGCAACCAGTGCACTCGTGCCGCAGGCGTCGATCATGCCTGAGTACGACCCACAGGTCGATCAAGTGTGGCGACATGGCCTGATGCATCGATAGACATGCGGCTGGATAGCTGCAGGCAGCGATCCTCGCCACCACGCCAAAAGTGGAGGCGAGGATCGCAGCTTCTCTTTCCCTGCCGCTGTCTGCCTGGACATCGCTCGTCGTCGTGGATTACATACCGCCTGCCAATGCCCAGGCTCAAACGACTTCGGTCGACCTATGGCGTCCGCTTCGCCGCCACAGCATTTGTCACCGTGACATAGGTCGAAACGTTTCTCGTGTTGTAGTCCTGCGGGTTTGCCGGAACAAAGGTCGCTCGCACATAGTATGTGCCCGGCGTCAGCACGGTTCCAGCTCCCGGCTCAAACGTAAAGTACCCTGGGAGATTCGACGTCGGGTTCAGCTGCGCCGCCGAAAGAGGCGTGCCGCTCGGCATCGGCGCTGGCGTATCCCAGTGAAGGATCGGATCCTGCGAGGATACCGAGATGGACGTAGTCGCCGTTACTGTCTTGTACTGCGACGCGTTCGTTGGCACAAAAGTGGCGAGCAGCGTGTAGGTGCCGGTATTCAGCACCGTGCCCGCAGCGGGGCTGTACACAAACGTGCCCGCAACGTTCGAGGTTGCGTTCAACTGCGCCAAAGACAGCGGCTGCCCATAAACAATCGGTGCCGGCGTCCCCCAGTTTACGGACGCGGTCACCGGAGCCGCCGGCGCAGACTGGCCCGCCGCCGCGTAGATGCTGGTCAGCGTTGGATCGTTCGCCTGCCAGTACTGCCCAACCCCCATGAGCACATCGCCCTGGGCCACCTGCTGAATCAACTGCGGCGTGTACTGGGCAAGCGTCGACGCTGAAACGTCGTTGATCAGATTCACGCCGAACCCCGTGGGATAGGCGTTCAAAACAGTCGCCGGCGTTCCGATCGTGGTGTGGTACAGAAACGAGTAGAACGGAGCGGCGTACGCGTAGTCCCGTGTAACGAATTCCTCTGGAATGAACAGCACATTCGGCATGTCATGGGAGATCTGCTGCAGGATCGCGGGATCAAAGGCACCGCCGTTCGCGTTGACCGCGGAGTCGATGTAGAAGAGCGTCGTACCCCAGCGGTTGTACGCATACCTGGCCTTGTTCTCCAGGTTTGCGATCACATCGGAGTTCGCCGTTAGGTACGTCTGGCTCGCCTGCCCTGCCGCATTCTCTGCAAACACCGAGGGTCGAATGCAAACGCCTGCTCGTGCTCCAGAACTCGTGATCGTCTTGAAATAGGCGTCCACGAGATGCATGCCGTTGTACGGCGACCCCGGCACATTAACGACGGATTCCATCTCGGGCGCAACGGTCGAGATCTGGTCCGGCGAGCAGACGTAGGAGGTGGCCCACGTCTCTCCCTCAATATTCCAGGTAATCACACCCTGCGAGTTCAGCTGTGCCGTCGTTGTCACGGTCTGCGTGGCCTGCTGCAACATCCTCTGCTGGAACGACTGCAGCCCCTGCGCACTATAGATGTTGATCGCCGGGTCGTTCAGGTAGCGGCGCGGATTCGTTGGAAAGCCGGAGGGATTGACCGGGTCCTGGCTGCCCGATCCTTCCGCGACATAGGCGGACCCGATGATGCGGCGGTCCGGCCAGTTCAACTGGTTCGGGTAGGTCTGCGCGAAACTCCGGTACGCATCGGAGGAGTCGGCGGGAGTTCCCTCTGGCGTAAACCGAAGCGAGATGCGATAGGTATAGCTGTTGCCGGGCTGCACCGGCACATCGTTAAAGGTGTAATACGTCGGCAGGCTATCGGGAGCAGTTGCGGTCATCAGCGGAACGTACGTCGTCCCACCCTGATTCAGCCAGCCGCCATAAATCGGCAGGGATTCGTCTGGAACCACCGAGGTCACGATGCCAAGCCCGTAGTCCGCCGGTGTGACACCCGGTTCGGTCGTGATGTTCGTGTACTGGTTATAGCCGTAGAAGCCAACCGGCATCTGCGGGAAGTGGAACGAAAAGGGGAACACCTGCGCGCCGTCAAAGACAATGCCGGAGTCGGAGCGGTTCACCTCAGTCACAACCAGGTCAAGGTTGTTGCCGTTCTGAAGAAACTGGGTCGCAATCGTACCCCACGAAAAAGTGTAGGTCTCGGTCAGGCTCTGCGGATCCCATGACGTTCCGCTGTTGTTCTCACCCCAGCCGTACTGGCCCTGCGACAGCACGTTGCCGCTCAGGTCCGTCGACTTCATATGCCAGATGTGGAACTGGTCCGAGGGGTAGGCGCCAACGTCCTCAAGCGTCACCCCGTTGTAGTTCACAGTCTGGACGCCTTTGCTCCCGTACGTAACCTGGAGACCGGACTGCGCGTTGAGGAGGTGAGCGGACAGCGAAGCGCCTGCCAACACGATGGTGCACATCGGACGAATCAACGCTCGGAACATTTGCTCTGGTCTCAACTGGTCTGATTTGAGGTGAAGCCAGGTTCACTGGCTCCCTGCATGGGAGAGAAATCCATCTTGTCAGCAGGCGAGCAGTGTAACACCCTGCTCAGGTTCAGTTGGACCATCCAACCGTGCCTTCCAGTGCGCGCTCCCGGCCTTCGCTTATGCCGGTCCTTCACGTACAAGTCACTCCGC
>CAXUHM010000021.1:0-19281 GCA_964250935.1 uncultured Terriglobus sp. | reverse complement strand
CTCCATCACAACCAATGACTTACGCCAGCATCTTCTCTGGCGGAAGAGCGTCATTTCTTCAGGAGATCTGCATGAACCAGACAGTCCTCATCACGGGTACATCGAGTGGCATCGGCAAAGCGTCAGCCAGGCTGTTCCAGGAACGAAACTGGAATGTCGTCGCGACCATGCGGGACCCCGGCAAAGAACAGGACTTAACCAAGCTTGAGAACGTGCTCGTAACCTCGCTGGATGTCACCGATCCGGATTCGATCCGAGCCGCGGTCTCAGCAGGATGCGAGCGCTTCGGCAGCATCGATGTGCTCATCAACAACGCCGGCTTCGGCGTCTACGGCCCGCTTGAGGCTTCTTCGCTCGACACGATCAGGCGGCAGTTCGACACCAACGTGATGGGTTTACTGGAGACGACGAAAGCCGTTCTGCCCGGTTTTCGCGCGCGCCGGCATGGACTCATCATCAACGTCTCCTCCATCGGCGGAAAGCTCACCTTCCCGCTTGGAAGCCTTTATCACGGGACGAAGTTCCCCGTGGAAGGAATTTCGGAGGCACTCAGCTATGAGCTGGCAGCCATCGGAGTCACGCTGAAGATCGTGGAGCCCGGCGGCGTGAAAACTGATTTCGGCGGACGCTCTTTCACCTTTAGCAATGATGAACGGATGACCGAGTACGCGGACATCGTCGAGAAAGTCCAGCAAGGCTTCACTTCGTTCTGGGACACTGCGGAAGAGGTAACCGGTGTAGCCAACGTAATCTACCAGGCTGCAACCGACGGCACAGACCAGCTCCGCTATATCTCGGGCAAGGACGCACATGCCATGCTCGCCAGGAGAGCCGTAGAGGATGATGCCACCTTCCTCACCAACATGAAAAGGCAATTCTCCCTGTGATGGTCCCGGCAACGTTGTCGAGCCATCCCGCAACGAGTTGGCGAGGGCTCGAAGCACCCTGATCCCGCGCGCACGACACGCCCTGCATGCCGAGCAGCCTCACCCGTGCCTTCCGCTGCAGGCCGAATTGTTGGCCATGCATTGAACAAACGTTTAACGAATGTTCACGCATGCGGTTCAGAGTCACGCTATGCCGTTTTCTCAATGCTCTCTCCAGCGGTTTCGTCATGCCCTTTTTCTGAGTGCATGTGTTGTCGTACCAGGCACGCTGGCGACTCCCCTCCTTGCACAATCCACCTTCGCCACGGTGCAGGGCGTTGTGCAGGACAGTTCCGGCGCTGCAGTTCCCAATGCCACCGTGAGCATCAGGAGTGACGACACTGGCCTGAACGAAACTGTCCTCGCCGGAGCTTCCGGCGACTACCGCGTCTTCGACCTGAATGCCGGCACCTACAGCATCACGGTCAGCAGCCCTGGTTTTGGCACGCAGACCGTCCCGCACCAGGTGGTATTGGCGCGCCAGGTGCTTCGGCTTGACGTGCGGCTTGCGGCTGGCAGTGTAGCCACGGAAGTGGATGTGTCCACCGCTGCTCTGACGAGCGATGTTGCCACCGTCTCTCACTCACTCTCCAGCAGCGACATCGACACGCTCGCCCTCAACTTCCGCGCCAGCGACAACACCTCACCCCTCTACGTCTCCACGCTCACGCCCGGGGTGCAGACAGATCCCAGCGGGAACATCTCTGTTGCGGGCGGCTTCTCTTACACCACCAGCTACTCCATCGACGGCGTAAGCACCGTCAATGCGCGCTTCAACGGACCCAGCGCCAACCTGTTTCCGTCGGTTGAGGCGATCAGCGAGTTCAAGGTCAATACGGCAAACAACGATGCCGAATTCGGTCAGCCTTCTGACATCACCGTCACCACCAAGTCGGGCACCAACCACTTTCATGGCGGCCTGTACGAGTTCTTCGCCAACCGCGTTCTAAACGCGAGCAACGGTATCACAGGCCTGAACGGCAAGCTCACGGCCAACGACTTCGGCGGCTATGTGGGCGGCCCTCTCTCTGTGCCGCGCGTCTACAACTCCAGAGGCAAGACCTTCTTCTTCGGCGATTACGAGGGGACTCGTCGGCCGGAAGCAGGATCCATCTCGATTTCGGTGCCAACGACAGCGCAACGCAACGGCGACTTCAGCGCGTACAAAACACAGCTGTATAACCCGCGCACCCGCCTGCCCTACGTCAATAACCAGATTCCCGTAAACCCCTCGTCCGCCTCACTGCTGGCTGCACTTTACCCGGTCGAAAACCGCCCTGGCCAGACCTTCAACTACCAGTCCACCTTTCCCGGCCTGTACACCCTTAACAACGGCGACGGACGCGTGGATGAAAACATCACGGACCGGCACCACGTTTGGGTACGATTCGGCGGAAAGAATGTCGTCCAGACCGGCACCGATGGCTCCACCAGCTACGTGCCCAGCAACGGCACCTATGCCAGCCGCCAGCGCCTGCGCAACCTGGTCGCTTCGTACAGCTGGATTATCAGGCCTGAGCTTGTGAATGAACTGCGTGGCGGCTATTCCGTCGCCGACTTCAATATCGGCTACCCACTTGCCGCGCAGGGTGCCGCCATCCTGACAAACGCCGGCATCACAGGGACGCCCACGGCTCCGGCCAGCGGCGGTGTTCCCGCACTCAATTTCACCGATGGCAGCGTCCCAACCAACAACGGGGATGGACGGCCACACATCACCAAAAACCTTACCTACAACATCAGCGATCAGGTGACCTACGCCGTGGGTCGCCATGCCATCAAGTTCGGCGTGGATTACCAGCACTATCACTTCCGCGACTTCCTGAACTTTACCGCCGGCGATCAGTTTGGCGACTACTACTTCTCCGGCCAGGTGACCGGCGGCGGCAACTCGCTGGCTGACTTCATTGCCGGTTACCCCGTTGCCACCGACTATTCCATCGACGGACCCGATGTTCTGCCGTACGCGCACTACCTTGGTTTATACGCGCAGGACTCGTTCAAGATTTCGCCCAGCTTTACGCTCGATTACGGTCTGCGCTACGAGGTTCACTCGCCCTTCAACGACGAAACCAGGCAGCTTGCAAACTTCGATCCAGCCTATCCGGGCGGCCGCATCATCGTACAGGGCCAGGCCGGCCTCAACCAGGTTCTACCGGTCTTCGCGCAATCCATCGGCAATACGCCCATTGTCACCAATGGTGTCGCTGGTCTACCCGATACACTGCGCCATACCTACTTTGGCGACGTGGACCCGCGCTTCGGCTTTACCTGGCTGCCGTTTCCGTCTCACCAGCAGAAAACGGTGGTGCACGCCGGTGTCGGCGCCTACACGGTACCCGTGCTTGGCTCCGTTCTGTATTCACTGGCCGGCGTTGCCACAAGCAACTACCTCATCTTTCAGGATTCCAGCACGCAGCTGCTGCAGTTCCCGAACGTCTTCCCCACCGGCGGTGGCGCGGGCCAGGCTGGCAAGCCCGACTACCGGCGCGCGAATCAGATTGACCTGAAGGACCCGCGTCAGGTTCAGTGGAACGCATCGGTAGAGCAAAACGTCGGCTTCTCAACCGTCCTGCGGGCCAGCTACACCGGTTCCCACACCACCCAGCTCATTCAAAGCCCCGACCTGAACCAGGTCCCCGCCAACACCCTCGGCTACCAGGCGTACACCGCAAGGTACGGCTTGCCGTTCAACAACTTCAACGCCGTGCTTACCCGCTCCAACGGACCCAGCGCCAAGTACCAGGCCCTGACAGTGGAGGCTGAGCGCCGTTACGCGAAAGGCCTCACCCTGGACGCCAACTACACCTTCGCCCACGATGTATCGAACGCCCTGGGCGCGGTGCCCAGCACGCTGACCGCGGAAAACGGCGCCACGATTCTCGACCGCTTCAACGAGGATTCCAACTACGGCAACGTAATTTACGTGCACCGCAACCGTTTTGTCGGCACCTTCCAGTACGACCTGCCCTATGGTCGCGGCCAACGCTTCGGCGAACACCTGAACACCGCAACAAATCTCGTCCTTGGTGGCTGGGGCGTCGCCGGCATCCAGCTCTGGCAGAGCGGCGCGTTCCTCACGCCCAGCTTCTCCGGTACAGATCCCTCCGGAACGGGTGTGCTTGTGCGCGGTGTCACCTCGGCGCAGCGCCCGGATTGCACCGGGATCAGCAGCACACCGGCCAACCGCTCACGCACGAACTACTTCAATGCAGCTGCTTTTACTACTCCGGCCAACAACATTGGCCGCTTCGGCAACTGTCCTGTCGGCCAGCTTGTCGGGCCCGGCACCGTTACCTTTGCCGGAACCCTGGGCAAGAACTTTCCTATCGCAGAAAGGGCAAACCTGCGTTTCGAAGCGCAGTATGCCAACCTTTTCAACCACGTCAACCTTGCCAATCCCAACACCAACATCAGTTCCAGCACCTTTGGCCGCATCAGCAATGTGCAGGACGCAAACACCAGCTACGGACCCTCTGCCGGCCCGCGGAACGCCCAACTCAGCCTTCGCCTTACGTTCTAAATGTGGAAAGACAACCGTGCATCTTCGAAGGATGCCTGCGGTTGGCCACGCACCTTGTTACGTTTCTGTTGTTTCGATGCCCGCTTGATCTGCCTTGGCCGTTGCCCGACCATTTCCCACTCGACTTCCAGGCCTGGATCTCAGGCCTGGAGTTTTGCCAAGACAGGTGTAGACAGGTGTAGACAGGTGTATCTGCGTGAGCCTTAGCCAGCGTACCGAAACATTCACCCTGCGCCCCGATCCGCAACTTGAGTCTGGCGCTCAAGAGCTTTTCTGACCAAGCACAAACGGAGCCTTCAGCATCTGCCGCCGTGGCTCCGATCTCCCACCGCCTCCGCGTCGCTACTCAGCCCGGCTCATACCCAAGGTTCTGGCTTAACCAGCGCTCGCCCACTTCCTGGCTCATGCCTTTTCGCGCACTGTAGTCTTGCACCTGGTCACGATCGATCTTGCCCAGGCTGAAAAAGCGAGACTCGGGATGGGCAAAATACAACCCACTTACGCTTGATCCAGGCCACATCGCATACGACTCCGTGAGCGTCATGCCGGTGTTCGCCTCCACATCCAGCAGTCGCCAGATGGTGCCTTTTTCCGTGTGATCCGGACACGCCGGGTACCCAGGCGCCGGACGAATGCCGCGGTACTTCTCCCGAAGGATCTCGTCCCTGCTCAGGCCTTCGGTTCGGCCGTAGCCCCATTCGTCCCGCACCGCCTTGTGCAGACACTCGGCAAAGGCTTCCGCCAGCCGGTCCGCAAGTGCCTCGGCCATAATGGCGTTGTAGTCGTCATGGCGGGTACGAAAGCCATCGCACAACGTCTTCAGCCCGATGCCCGTCGTCACGGCAAATGCACCCATGGAGTCCTGCATCCCCGTCTCGCATGGTGCAATAAAGTCCGCCAGCGACCTGCACGGTTCGCTTCCCTCCCGGTTCGCCTGCTGGCGCAGGAAGTGCAACCGCTCCAGGGGTTCGCGACGAGTCCCATCCGTGTACAACTGCACGTCGTCTCCCACCGCATTTGCCGCAAAGAATCCGTACACGCCACGTGCGGTCAGCAGCTTCTTTTCGATGATGGTGTCAAGCAGCGCTTGACCTTCACTTAAGACCTGCCGCGCATGCTCCCCCTGCAGCTCATCGTCCAAAATCTTTGGATAGATGCCGCGCAGGCCCCACGTATGGAAGAACGGCGACCAGTCGATAAACTCACGCAGCACGTGCAACGGAAAGTCTTCAAGCACGCAAACACCAAGGAACGACGGCACCGCAAGGTCTTCCTTCCGCCACTCGATCGGCGTCCTCCGCCGCCGTGCCGCGTCGATCGGAAGCATCGTCTGCTTTGGCGCGGCGTATGCCTTGCGCAGTCCCTCGTACTCGGCCCGGTGCTGCGTTACAAACGCGTCTTTGCCGTCCTCGCTCAGCAGGCTTGTCGTCACCGGTACCGCACGGCTGGCGTCCGACACGTGCACCACCGGCTCACGGTAGTGCGGCGCAATCTTGATCGCCGTATGCGCGCGGCTCGTGGTCGCGCCACCGATCAACAGCGGGACCTTAAAGTTCTGCCGCTCCAGTTCCTTCGCCACGTGCACCATTTCGTCCAGCGATGGTGTAATCAGGCCGCTCAAGCCAATCACATCGGCGTTTTCCAAACGTGCCCGTTCCAGAATCTTTTCCGCCGACACCATTACGCCCAGGTCGATCACCTCGAAGTTGTTGCACGCCAGCACCACGCCGACAATGTTCTTGCCGATGTCATGCACATCGCCCTTCACGGTGGCGAGCACGATCTTGCCCTGCGCCTTGACCACCTGGCCCGAGGCAGCCATTGCCGCCTTCTCTTCTTCCATGAACGGCGTCAGGTGAGCCACCGCCTTCTTCATCACCCGCGCGGATTTCACCACCTGTGGCAGAAACATCTTCCCCGCACCGAACAGGTCGCCGACAACGCTCATCCCGTCCATGAGCGGACCCTCAATCACCAGCAGCGGCCGGCCCAGCTTCACGCGCGCCTCCTCCGCATCCTGCTCAATGTACGCGTCGATTCCCTTCACCAGCGCATGCGAAAGCCGCTCTTCCACGCTGCCGTTCCGCCACTCCTCGGTCTTCTTCTCCGCGACCTCGCTGCCGGCATTTTTCAGCGACTCACCCAGCTCCACCAGCCGCTCCGTCGCATCAGGCCTGCGGTTCAGCAGCACATCCTCTACCAGAACCTTCAACTGCGGCTCAATCTCCTCGTACACCTCGAGCATGCCGGCATTCACAATGCCCATATCCATGCCGGCCGCAATCGCGTGGTACAGGAACGCTGAGTGCATGGCTTCGCGCACCTTGTTGTTGCCGCGAAAACTGAACGAGATGTTTGAGACGCCACCGCTTACCTTGGCGTGCGGCAGGTTCGTCTTGATCCAGCGCGTCGCTTCGATAAAATCCACGGCATAGTTGTTGTGCTCTTCCATGCCGGTCGCCACCGTCAAAACGTTTGGATCGAAGATGATGTCTTCCGGTGGGAACCCGACCTCTTCCACAAGGATCCGGTACGCCCGCTCGCAGATACGAATTTTCTCGGCATAAGTTGCCGCCTGCCCCTGCTCGTCAAAGGCCATCACCACCACGGCTGCCCCATACTTCAGCACCTTCGCCGCATTTCGCCGAAAGACGTCCTCGCCTTCCTTTAGCGAAATCGAGTTGACGATGCCTTTGCCCTGCAGACACTTCAGCCCGGCCTCAATCACCTCCCACTTGCTGGAGTCGACCATGAACGGCACCTTGGCCACTTCCGGCTCGCTTGCCAGCAGTTGCAGGTAGCGCGTCATCGCGGCCACGCCGTCGATCATGCCCTCGTCCATGCAGATGTCGATCACGTTGGCGCCATTCTCCACCTGCTGGCGCGCCACGCTCACGGCTTCTTCGTACTTGCCTTCCTTGATCAGCTTTGCGAATTTCGGCGAGCCCGCCACGTTGGTCCGCTCGCCCAGGATCATGTAGACCCCCGGCTGCTGGGTAAACGGCTGAGAGCCGGAAAGCCGGAGCGGCAAAGTCTCCTGCATCGGGACCCCGCTCAAGCGGCCGCACCCACGGGTTCCTGACGCTCGGCGAAGTTCAGCGCACGAGGCTCACGATGTTCCAACGCCTTCGCAATCGCTGCGATGTGGTCCGGCGTATTGCCGCAGCAGCCGCCCGCAATGTTAATCAGCCCGCCCCGTGCAAAGTCCCCAAGGTAGCGCGCCATGTCCTCCGGTCCCAGGTCGAAACCTGTCTCCGACAGTGGATTCGGCAGACCTGCATTCGGATAGCACGAGATGGCAACATTCGCCTTCGCGGACAGCTCGCTCAGGAACGGGTACATCAGGTCCGGTCCAAGCGAGCAGTTCAAACCCACCGCCAGCGGCTTCACATGCTTCACGGCATTCCAGAACGCCTCGGTGGTCTGCGCGGAGATTAGCGTCTCGCCGCCACGGCCGACTGCCGCCGAAATCATCACCGGCAATGTTTTTCCATCCTCATCGAAGACATCGCGGATGGCCACCAGCGCAGCCTTTGCATTCAACGAATCGAAAATCGTCTCCACCAGCAACAGGTCCGATCCCCCGGCGATCAATGCCCGCACCTGGTGCGCATACGCGGCACGTACCTGGTCGAAGGTCACCACGCGAAAGCCGGCATCCTCAGCATCGGGAGAGTTCGACAGCGACACCGTCATCGGCCCGATCGCACCGGCCACAAAGCGTCTCCGCCCTGTGGCATTGCCTACCCGGTCCGCCCACGTGCGGCATTGCTTTGCGGATGCTTCGTTGATCTCCCACGCCAGGCTGTTCAGAAAGCCGTCTTCCAGAATGCCCTGGTAGAACTCGGGATTCTTTCGCCCGCCGGTCTCGCGCGGATCATCCACAAAAAACTCACTTTGCGTAATGCTGGTCGCACCGAACGTGTTCGTCTCAATGATGTCAGCGCCGGCCTCCAGAAATCGCCGATGGATATCGCAGATCATCTCCGGCTGCGTCAGCGAAAACAGGTCGCCATTGTTGAGCAGGTCCTTACTCGACTCTCCAAAACGGTCCCCGCGCATGTCGGTTTCCGTCATGCCGTAGGTGCGGATCGTCGTGCCCATCGCACCGTCAATGATGGCAATGCGCTCCTTCAGAATGTCCTGCAGAGGATGCGTCTCAATCTCGGTCACGGTCTTCTGATGATCCTGCAATGGCTTCAGTTTCGGACCCTGCAACGGCAGGCCGCAGGCATGGCAAGCCGCCTGTGCCTCCACTCATTATAGGTTGCGCTTCCCACGGTGCATCCCTTCTACCTGGCATGGGGACAGCCCGTCACCACAGAGCATCTACTCCGGCACGGGGACATCATACCCATTCAATAGCACCGAGATCATGCTGTAACAGCCGATCAGGTACAACAACTCCGCCGTCCCTGCATCGCCAAAAGCTCGAACGGCGGCCCGGTATGCCGTATCCCCAAGCTGTCCACCCGCGCTCAGCACGGCTGCGACATCATACGCAATGCCCTCTTCCTCACTCAAGTCCATGGGTCTCTGACCGCTCGCAATGGTCGCAATCTTGGCCTCGCTTAGTCCTGCGCCCGCGGCCACGCGTTCGTGGGCGTACAACTCGTAGCGCGAATGCAGCCGCGCTCCGGTCACCAGGATCGCAACCTCATGCGCCGCTTTGGGCAGGGTGCTGTGTTCCGACAATGCCGTAAACATGGACCACGCAGCCTTCCCGAACTGCGGGAAATGCAGCATCGCAGGGAAAGGCCCGATCAGTGCGCCATCTGGCCGCTGACTCACAAAGCCGTGCAGGTGCTTCTGTACGCTCGCCACCATCGCTGTATTCAGTGCCTCTTGCTCCGGCGTAAGTTGGTCCATTGACAGTGGTTCGAGTCGCATTCATAGCTCCTTCGCGCAGCTTGCGCGTACCCGGGTTTGGATGCAGCTTGCTCAGTTCCGAAGGATGCTGGCACTTCGCGTCATCTCCGGTCAAAGGTCCGGCCCCACCCCCGTTGCGAGGCGCGTAGCTCGGCGGGCAGCCGCCGCGACTCCTCGCACATCGCCGCATCTGTTCCCAATTGCGCCCCGCACCACCGCGGCTGTGTCGTCGTCAGGCCACTTTTACGCCCGCATGCCCCCACGGCGGACACGTTCGCTTTCCGGTGCAGCCGACCCGCGGCGCAGGCGAAACCGCCGCCTAGGGCGTCTCCGGACGGTCCAGGGCTGCAGCCTATCGGCCCTCTGTCCCAAAAACAAGCGACCTCCCAACCCCTGCCAGCTTCATCCTGGCCCCTGCAACAGTTAGGATGGGGTGTGCCCGCTCGCGGTGCAACGTCGAACGAGAGACACACATGCCTGACAGTAATCCCCAGACCACGAGTTCCAACAGCGTTCAGGAACGCGCCCTCCGCGTCATTGCGACCAAGCAGCGGATTCCCCTTGAAACGGTGCGTCCCGAAAGTACTTTTGATGAGCTCGGCATCGATTCGCTCGACCGCCTCAACATTCTCTTCGATCTCGAAGGTGAGTTTGACATCGAGATCAACGACGAAGAAGCCAAGCAGGTTGTCACCATGCAGCAGATGATCGATGGCATCCAGGCGCTGCTCGACGCCAAAGCCGCCAGGCAGGCCGCCTCGGAGACCGCGTGAGTCGACGTGTAGTCATCACTGGCATGGGCGTCATCAGCGCTCTCGGCAACAATCGGCACAATTTCGCAAACGCTCTCGTCGCCGGCACAGCGGCAATCGGCCCCATCCAGGGCATCGACGCCACGCAACTGCGCTTCCAGAATGCGGCAGAGGTGCAGGGGTACGATCCCGAAGCCACGTTCCCTTCCAAAGAGCTTGCCTTCCTCGACCGCTTCGCCCAGTTTGCGCTCATCGCTGCAGATGAAGCCATCCAGCAGGCCGGGGTCGAGTGGACACCGGCCCTCAGGGAACGCACCGCCATCGTGACCGGCTCCTGCCTTGGCGGCCGCGGTGCCGAAGAAGCCGGCTACTGGGAACTGTTCCATCACAACCGCACGCGCGTGCATCCGCTCACTATCCCGCTCAGCATGGCCAATGCCGGTGCCAGCCACATTTCCATGCGCTACGGCATCCAGGGTCCCACCTACACGGTGTCTACAGCGTGCTCGTCCTCAGCCCATGCCATCGGCCAGGCGTTTTGGATGGTCCGCTCGGGCATGGCGCCCATGGCTGTCGCCGGCGGCAGCGAAGCACCCATCTTTCTCGGCGGCCTCAAGGCCTGGGAGGCCATGCGCGTCATCAGCAAGGACACCTGTCGTCCCTTCTCCGCGGACCGGTCAGGCCTCATTCTGGGCGAAGGCGCTGCCATGCTTGTGCTGGAACCGTTGGACGCCGCACTTGCCCGCGGCGCAAAGCCGCTGGCGGAAATCGTTGGCTTTGGCATGACTTCCGACGCGGCGCACATCACCCAGCCCACCCCCGACGGAGCGGCTCGCGCCATGACCGACGCCGCCGCCGACGGTGGACTGGCCCTGGAGCAGATCGGCTACATCAACGCGCATGGCACTGCCACCCTGGCCAACGATCGCAGCGAGACTGCCGCCATCCACGTGGCCTTTGGTGCGCTGGCGGAGAAACTCGCGGTGAGCTCGACCAAGTCCATGCACGGCCACGCGCTTGGTGCTGCCGGTGCCATCGAAGCTGTTGCCTCCATCGTCGCACTGCGTGACGGCATTCTTCCGCCCACGGCAAACTTCAGGTCCCCCGACCCCGAATGCGATCTGGACGTCGTCCCGAACCAAGCGCGCCACACGCAGGTAGAAGCCTGCCTGTCCAACTCCTTCGCCTTCGGCGGTCTCAACGCCGTACTCGCCTTCAAGGCCTACCGCTAGCACCCGCCTGCCGGCAGAGACGAGACTTGCCTGGCAGGTAACACAGACCTTTACGCCCTCCACCCGCATAATGGGACCAAGCTCGACGCACGCTGCCCACGCAACAGGCCCAGCAAGAACACGGCGGCAAACCGCCTGAGCGGCGTCGCTCGATTCCACTTCTGCAGCTTTGCTGATTGAACTTTGCGGTTCGCTGAACTTTGCTTAGAAACTGGGTTTGCTGAATCTGCCAAAGCGGACCCTGATACTTTGCCCGGGCAGACCCGCTCAACTTTGCCCGGCGGCACCGCTGCTATCTGCTAGGTGGAATCCACCTATCGTCTTTGCCGCGCGTCTTAGATTTGTAGCACTTGAGGTGTGGCGAGTCGATATGAGTTGAGCGATGTGCAGTGGGAGCGGATCCAGGGCACGCTTCCGGGGCGGGTGGAACATGTGGGGCGCACGGCGGTGGACAACCGGCAGTTCGTCAACGCGGTGCTGTGGATGCTTCGAACGGGCGCACGCTGGCACGATCTGCCGGAGCGCTATGGCAAGTACAAGAGCGTAGACACGCGCTTCATGCGCTGGGCGCGGGCTGGCGTCTGGGAGCGTCTTCAACGACTTGGTTCAAGATAAGAAGAATCAGTACCTGAGGATCGATTCGACCATCGTGCGAGCACATCAGCAGGCGGCGGCGCAGGCCGCAAAAAGGGGCTCCGAAGACCCGGCTCTGGGGCGTTCCCGAGGAGGTCTGAGCACCAAGTCCACCGGATGACCGACGAGGTTGGACTGCCGGTCGCCTTCCGCATCACGCCGGGACAGGTTGCGGAGTACGCCCAGGCCATCGCTCTGCTCGAAGGCCAGAAGGCTGAAGCCGTCATCGCAGACAAGGGCTACGACTCGGCCGAGATCGTAGCGAAGATCGAAAGTCTCGGCGCGGTGGCCGTCATCCCGCCGCGCCGGCACTGGAAACAGAAACGCAGCTACAACCGCGAACTCTACAAAGAACGCAATCGAATCGAACGCTGCTTCAACCAACTCAAGCACTTCCGTCGGTTCAGCACACGATACTGCCGTAGCATCGAGGCTTTCCGCTCCTGCACAGCACTCGCATGCTCCTGGCTCAGACTTCAGCTATATGTCGATACCGCCTAGCGCGCCTCGCTCATCCGCAGCCAGGCCGCAGACCGCCCAATCCCTTCCGTTAGCCCGACCCGTGGCAGGAATCCAAAATCCCGCCTGGCCTTCTCGCTGGAAAATTCCTGGTCTCTCCCCAGAAGTTGAACCGCGTGCCGCGTCAGCAGCGGCTTGCCCGGCAAACCCACCCGGTGCGGCGCTTCCATTATTCCGGCTACCCGCATCGCGCATGCAAACGAAAGATCGATCCACGGTCCTGGCGTCCCCAGCGCCTCCGCAAAGAGCGAAAGGTAGTGCTTCCAACTCGCACCGGAGCCGTCCGACAGGTTGTACGCCTGACCAAGGGTTCGCTTCTCCTCGGATGCCGCGATCATCGCTTCCGCCGCGTTGTCGACATAGAGGAAGCCGCCCGTCGCGCGTCCGCCGTCAATCGTCGCCATCAGCCGTTGTCGCAGCAGCTTGCCGATCTCGACTGTAAAGTCTTTACCGCGCGGACCATAGATGGTTGCCGGACGTACCACCGTTACAGGCAGCCCACGTCCCGCTGCCTCCCAGACCGCACGCTCTCCCTGTACCTTGGTGCGGTTGTACGGCAGTTCCGTTTCCACCAGGGATGCCGATTCATCCCCTGCCACCATCGGGTACCCATACACGTCCGTCGTGCTGACATGCACAAACCGCTGCAAAGTCCCTACCCGCTCTGCCGCCACCAGTAGGTTGCGCGTGCCTGTCACGTTGGCGGACACGTAGCGTTCGAGCGGTGCCCAATCGGTAGAGCACGCAGCGCAATGGAAGATATGGGTGACGCCGGATGTGGCGCGCTCCAGGGCAGGCCCATCGCCCAGATCGCCCGGCACGACTGCCACACCAACCCCATCCAGATGCCCCAGCGACGCTGGCGACCGCACCAGCACGACAACGTCCGCCCCGCCGCGCGCCAGTCGTTGTGCCAGGCAGCCGCCCAGGAACCCACTTGCACCTGTGACCAGCGCCCGCACAGCGTCTAGTTCTGTGCCAGTTGCCGAAAAGCGTCCAGCACAAAGCTCAGCTGGTCCAGTGTGTGCGCCGCCGTCACACACAGCCGCAGCCGTGCAACACCCTGCGCCACCGCCGGGAACATGACCGGTGCCGCAATGATGCCGAAGTTGCGCAGCTTGCGCGCGAACAGCGCCGTTGTTGCCTCGTCTTTTAGAATCACCGGGATCACCGCCGTCGTCGACAGGCCGGTGTCATACCCGAGTGCACGCAGACCCTCACGGAGGAAATCCCCGTTGCGCTGGATCGCCGCTACTCGCCACGGCTCGTCCCGCAATACCGACAGGCCCATCGTGACAGCCGCGACGGAAGACGCGGCAAGCGCCGCAGAAAAGATATAGGGCGACGACGCGTGCTGCAGGTAAATCGCAACCTCGCGCGAACACGCCACAAATCCCCCACTCGCTGGGATCGACTTCGCTAGCGAACCGGTCCACAGGTCGATCTCGTCGGTGTCGATCCCGAAGTACTCGTCCGTTCCCCGCCCGGTCTCGCCCAGGACGCCCGACGCATGTGCCTCATCCATCAGCAGAAAGCAGCCGAACTCTTTTTTCAGCGCAATCAGTTCGGGCAGAATGCAAACATCGCCGTCCATCGAGAACACGCCATCTGAAATGATCAGAGTTCGGTTCGCGGTCGTCGGTTTTTCCAGCTCCGCTCGAACCGCCGCAGCGCAATTGTGACGAAACTTCTGCACCTGAACGCCTGCCATGCGACACGCATCCATCAGGCTGCGGTGACAGAACTCGTCGAGAATGACGCGGTCCGATGGTCCAAACAGGCCATAGATGACAGCAAGGTTGGCCATATATCCGCTGGACACGGTCAGCGCTGTTTCCGTGCCCTTGAAGGTCGCAAGGTCCCGCTCCATCTCCGCATGCACGTCCAGCGTTCCGGTTAGCAGGCGTGCGCCACTGGTGCTTGTGCCGTACCGCCGCACTGCTTCGATCGCCGCACCGTCCACCCGCGCATCCCCAATTAGCCCAAGGTAGTCGTACGACGACATCATCAACATCTGCTGCCCGTCTGCCATCACACACGGGCCGGCCTTGGCCTGCAGCGGCATGTGGAACGGATACGCGTCAACCGAGACGGCAAGCGCCGTGCCCTCAAAAATGCGCCGTGCTCGTGCGTCCAGCAAATCATTCTTCTTGAAACTCCAGTTGCGGGGACGGTCGAAAAAATCGCCAAACATCTCGCCGGAGGAAGAAGGAAATGCGCGTTCGGGAAGAACGCCCTCTAGGACTGCCGTTGTTGTAGACATATTCCACTAATGTTAAGCCTGCTCTCCAACTTTGAGGGGCTTTGATCGTCGAGAACTTTCAGGACGTCATCCTTCTCTACTGTGCGCAGTTCCACGCCAATAGATACGACGCCACGCGAACACCCTTCCAACACATGCCATGACCGATCTTCCCGCGTGCACGGCCGTGCTACCGCGGACCCCTCTTTTCTCCCTCCGCAGGCACGCCTTACCTCCGCGCCATCGACTGCAGCAGCACCGCCGTGGCTTGCCCGTTACCCCACACTTCCCGCAGGGAGGCCGCGCTGCGTGCCCCGTCTGCCTCATCCCCCATCGAGGCATACACTTCCGTCAATCCTGCCAACGCAACCGGGTAGCTCAGTGTGCCTGAAAGGTAGTCAGCCCCGCGCTCCATGGTAATTGCCCGGTATTCGGCAATGGCGGCATCCGGCTCCCCCAGCAGTTCATGCAACCGTGCACGCACCAGGGTGGCGAGCACCTCACCCCGCGGCTCACTTTCCGCCGTGTCCAGCGCCGCCCGCAAATCACCCGCCTGCCATCGTGCAGCGGCCTCCTCCAGTCCAGAGCCGCCGGAAGACAAGCCACCCGCCCCCTGCGCTGGCAGGGCCGGCAGACCACACCATGCACGGGCCAACAGCGGCGCGGCGTCTACGGCGGCGGCACAGTCGCCCGCAAGTGCCCGGCTTACCTCTACCTGCGCGCGAATGGCGGAAGTCGCCGATGCTGTTTCCGCATGCGCCGCCGCCAGGTGCTCCGCACGTCCAAACGCGGCAGTTGCGCCCGAAGTATCGCCCGTGTTCTGCAGGTAAGCCGCCTCACTCAGCGCAGCAGGCACGCTGTCCGGCTCGCTGGCAAGATTCCGCCGCGATGCCTCCACGCCCGCCGCATCCCCACGCAGGTACGCCGCGGCCAGGGACAAACCCGCCGAGCCCACGCCCAGACGGTACGCCCGCGACTGCATCTGCCACGCCGCGTCGGCATGACCACTCGCGATCTCCGCCGCTGCCCACGCGTCCTGCACGTCGCGGCGAAACGGATCGAGCCTGGCCGCCTCGGCGATCACCTGCACCGCTTCCTCACCCCGGCCCGCGGCCGACCGCGCACGTGCCGCCGCTAGGTCTCCGTCCACATCCCTCGGCCGGTCGACATGCCAATGCTCGGCAAGCGATGCCGCATCTCCTCCCAGGCCTGCCTCGGCCAGGGCAAACGCACGGGCGCGGCGCAATCCCGTTCCACCCGTCGAAGCCTGTTGCTGCAGGACCCGCAGCGCCGCTTCCGCCGCAGCGCTAGCGTGAACTTCCTGCAGCGCCCTGGCAAGCCGTATCTCCGCCAGCTGGAAATGCCCATCCGCCTCCACGGCCCTGCGATAGGCCGCAAGCGCCGCGCCCGTGTCGCCCATGGTGGCGCGTGCATTGCCTTCCCCAAAGCTGGCCAGCGCCGCCATCACCTGCGAGCCCTCATCCCCCAGCGTCGGCGCGTTTGCCTCCACCGACTCCAGTGGCTCCCCCAGGCTGACGCGCAGCCGCGACACCGACCGGCTGAGCAGCACCGGCAACTCCGCCAGGGACTGCACCGAATCCTCCGTCTCGGCAAATGCCGCGTGGGTTGCGGCATCGGTCACCTGCAAGGCCAGCACGTAGCCTACGGCGGTGTGCGACAACGTTCCAGACAGCAACGCCAGGCGCCCCGCAGCCGCGTCCGGCACACCGTCAGGTCCACGCACCCGCTCCTCTGTCGCACCTGCCATTCCAGCCGTCTCTGCCGCCGCGATCCACCGCACCGCAAAGCGCGGCGACTCGGCCAGCAACAACTCCAGCGCCACCGTGGGCGCACGGTCCAGCGAACTGTCCCCCGTCTGGTTCACCAGCGGCAAGACCTGCACGGCGCCGTCCAGGGCCGCGGTTGCCGTCGGCCGCCGCGCCAGCAACAGCAGCACCAGCAGGGTCACCAGCAGCGCCACCACAATCCCCGCGGCCAGCGCGACCTTCCATCCGGTAGAGACCCGTTCCGCGACCTCCGCTTTTGAGGTCGCTGTGGCAGGCCGTTCTCCCGACCTCGCCGGATGCTCCACCGCCAACCCTGATGGACTCCGTGCGCGTTTGCCGAACGCCGGTGTTGGATCCAGCGCTTCGGCTTCCGCGCCGGACACCGGCAGCGGCATGGACACTCGCGGCTCGCGCGCAGCCTTGGGCTCCAGGGCGGACTTGGGTCGAATCAGCACGTTGGCGACCGGCATCGCGGGCAGCGCTGGCCGCTCCCCACTGTCCAGCGCGACCGTCGGCACCGACGAATCGGGTTTGCCCATCTGCTCCGAGGCCGGCCCTGCTGCTTCCGGTTGCTCGCCGCGTGGCTGTGGTGTTGCAGGCCGTCGCAGGGATTCCACCCGCCGCTGCTCATATTCTGCGGAGCCCTCGGCAAGCGCTCGCAACAGGGCACCCGCGCTCCTCACCCGTCCTTCGCGATCCTTAACCAGCAGCGAACGGATCAGCCGGTCCAGGTCTCTTGGAACTCCCAGGTTCTTTTCCCGCGGCGGCACCGGGTCCCGATTCAATAGCTCCGAAAAGATGATGGCACTCGTCGCGCCATGGAACGGCACCACCCCCGTGGCCATCTCGTACAGCACCGCGCCAAACGAAAACAGGTCCGACCGGGCATCCAGCGGCTCACCACACGCCTGCTCGGGCGACATATACTCCACCGTGCCCACGGTGGCTCCAGCCCGCGTCAGGCCGTCCACACTCACCCGCCGCTCGCCACTTTCCAGCTTCGCCAGGCCAAAATCCAGAACCTTGACGTCCGTCGATCCACGTCCGTCATTGACCAGGAACAGATTCGCTGGCTTGATGTCGCGATGGATAATGCCCTTGGCGTGCGCCGCCTGCAGCGCCAGCCCGACCCGAAACGCAATTTCCCGGATGTCCTCTGCCGGTACCGGGCCGCGTATCATGCGCTCCTTCAGCGATTCTCCTTCCAGCAACTCCATCACCAGGTACGGATCGCCGTCCTCGTCGCCGATGTCGAACACAGTACAGATGTTGGGATGGTTCAGTGAGGAAACCAGGCGTGCCTCGCGCATAAATCGTTCGCGCGGCCCGCTCACTGCGGTCTCCCGGTGCAACACCTTGATCGCAACCTGCCGTTCCAGCCGCGTGTCCAGCGCTCGGTACACCGCACCCATGCCGCCGGATCCCAGGCTGCCCAGAACCACGTAGGGTCCAAAGCGGCGCGGCAACGGCTGGTCAAAGTCTTGGGGATCAAAGGATTGATCGAAAACGGGCACACCTCAGGCAGAAACGCAGTGCTGCAAAGTTGGTGCCCACATCATAGCCCTGCTGGGCATGCCGCACTGCAGAAATTTGCGTGGAAGATCGCGGCAGTACCTGCCCGGCGTTCATCTTTGGGCATCGACGCCGCGTCGCGGTCGCCTCTGCGCTCCGGACGGAGTGCCCAGGCCGGGGTACCATCGACCCATGGACCCCTCTTTGGCCATCGACCCATCTACGACGATGTTTTCGACCGCCACGCCGCCCGGCGATGCCGTTCTGCCAGCGCGTTTTTCCGCCGGGCAGACGCTGCTTTTTGATGCCGACGATACGCTGTGGGAAAACAATATCTACTTCGAGCGCGCCATTGCCGGCTTTGTTGCGCTGCTTGCACACGCCCCCTTCACACCAGCGCAGGTGCGACACCACTTCAACACCCTGGAACAGGCTCGCGTGCAGGTGCATGGGTACGGCACCCGCAGCTTTCGTCAGTCCATGGCCGCCTGCCTCCAGGAGCTCACCGGCCGTGCGCTGCTTCCAGCGGAGCAGCAGCAACTCGATGCTCTGGCTGCCTCCATCATCACCGCGCCGATGCAGTTGTTACCCGGCGTTGCAGCTACCCTGCAGGTCCTCGCGGGCCGGCATCGCCTGGTTCTTGTCACCAAGGGCGACACGGACGAGCAGCTTGAGAAGCTGGAGCGCTCAGGCCTTGGTCCGCTCTTCTCCGCGACCGAGGTCGTGCGCGAGAAGCATCGCGGCATGTATGAGGACCTTCGCAGCCGTCACCGGCTTGACGCTTCCACGACCTGGATGCTGGGCAACAGCCCCAAAAGCGACATCAACCCCGCGCTCGCGGCCGGTTTGCATGCCGTGTTCCTGCCCCATGGCAACACCTGGGTCCTTGAACATGAACAGCTTCTGGACGCACCTACCGGACAGTACCGTCTCACCCTCGACCGCTTCACCCAACTTACCGATTGCTTTTAAGGAATACCCGTCATTTCCGCACGCGTTCGCCCTGGAGCTATACCTGCTAACCTTCCCGTCCCGAACCGGACAATGCCGTCGGCTTGTTTCACGGTATGGAGTTGTTCCGGTCGTCTGGCTGGGCGATGAGCACCTCTTCGGCATCGTCCTGCCTGCGGTTCAAAGACTGCCGTCACGCAAGACCAGTACCAGCAGGCGATGGTATAGTGAAGCAGTTGAGTCGCCGTGGCGAGTGCACCCATCCGGTGTCGGCTTGCATGCGGAGGTGGCGAAATTGGCAGACGCACTAGCTTGAGGTGCTAGCGCCGCAAGGC